>DASXCQ010000107.1:0-24402 GCA_036491115.1 Pseudonocardiaceae bacterium | reverse complement strand
CCCCCGGGTGCCGACGCGCCTTACTATCGGGCGTCGTGCGCTGGTTGGCTACCGTCGATAGTTGGTTCACTCCGATCGACTTTGGACGGCTCGTAACTCTCCAGGGGGAGTTGCGCACGGACCGTGAACAGGTCGTTCGTTCGGTCCACCATCAGGTGACCCCCTACCGACTTGGCCCGTTCTGCCATGCCCGTCAGTCCCAGGCCGCCTCCGTCGTCGGCGGACGCAACCGACGCCGGGCCGCTGGTGATCGTCACCTCCAGCGTGCCCGTTGACCGGGTCAACGTCACTCCCACCGGGGAGCCCGGGGCGTGTTTGGCCGCGTTGGTCAGTGACTCCTGGACTATGCGGTACGCGGCTCTGCGGACCGGGGGTAGCAGGTCGGGCGGGGCCTCATCGATCAAGCTCACCGCCATGCCGGCCTGCCTGGCGTTGGTGATCAGGTCGGTCAGCGCTGGCATGTCGCTGCCGCCGGACCGGCCGCCCACCAGGCCCAGCGCCGTGCGCATCTCGGCCAGGGATGCCTTGGCCAGTCTGCGGACCCGGACCGCCACCTCTTTCGTCTCGGGCTCGGCTGTGGTCGCCTCCAGCGCCGCCGCTTCCACCGCGATCAGCGTCGCGTGGTGCCCTACCGCGTCGTGGATCTCCCTGCCGATTCTCGCCCGCTCCGCCGACCTGGCGCGCTGGGTCCGGACGTCCAGCTCCACCTCGCGCGCCTCCTGTAGTTGATCCACCGACGCGGCCAAGCGCTGCCTCGTACTCACCAACATGCCCAGCGCGGACGGCGACGACATCCACAGCATCGAGAACAGGACACTGAGCGTTCCATCCCGCAGCGGCAGCGGTTGCAGTACGAAGACCGTCGTCTCGACCGCGGCGACCGCCGCCAGGGCCCACGCGCCGGTCACCCAGAGCGACTTCGACGTTCGCCCGATCCGGTACATGCCAACCAAGGCCGGCGCCAGGCCCAGCTCACCGACCAGGCCCCACAGGCAGAACAGCATCGCCAGCCACGGCCACCGCAGGCGCAACGGCAGCGCACAGCACGCCACCACCGCGGCTGTCACCGACCAGGGGAAGCCCGTCGGATGCGACAACAGCACACAGCCCAGCGCCGCACCGACGACGCCAATCTCCTGCGCCGCCACCCGAAGCACCGGGGACCGCGGCACCGACTCCCACGCCGACCCGGTTCGCTGGGCCACCCTCGCCGCCAGCCCGGAAGGCAGCGTCATGATCCACCGCCGTTGATCCGCTGTGCCACCAGCGCGGCCTGCACCCGGTTGCGCACACCCAGCTTGCTCAGCAATGCCGACACATAGCTCTTCACCGTCGCCTCCGCCAGTCCCAGCCGCTGGCCGATCGCCGCATTGGAATGGCCGTATGCGACCAGGTCGAGCACCTGCCGCTCGCGGGCGCTCAGCTCCGTCACCGCACGCACCGACCGCAGTTGGCCGCCGGACTGGCGCAACAGCGGCAGCAGCCGTGCGGTGATCCTCGGGTCGAGTACCGCACCGCCGGCCGCCAGGTCGACCACAGCCCTGACCAGGGCCTCCGGTTCGGCGTCCTTCAGCAGGAATCCCTGCGCGCCCAGGTCGAGCGCCGCCGCGACATAGTCGTCGATGTCGAACGTGGTGAGCATGGCGCAGGCCGGCGGCTCGGGCAGGGTCTGGATCCGGCGCAGCGCGGCCAACCCGTCGGTGCCGGGCATCTGGACGTCGATCAGCGCCACATCGGGCCGGTGGACGTTGACCGCGGCGACCAACTCGGCGCCGTCGCCCGCCTCGGCGACGACCTCGACCCGGCCACCCGTCTCCAGCAGCACCCGAAGGCCACGGCGGAGCAGCGCCTCGTCATCCGCGAGTACGAGCCGCACCGGTGACGTCGGCTCCGGCACGAGCAGCTCTCCCGTCCGCCTGGGTCGTCCTGGGTATGTCGTTCCTACCAGGCGCAACGATCTGAAAAAACCTCACCTCACGACTTCCGCTGCCGTTTCTCCCTCACCCGCACCGACACCCGGACCGGACTTCCGGTGAATCCGAAGGTCTCGCGGAACTTCCGCTCCACGAACCGGCGGTAGCCGGCCTCCAGGAAACCGGTGGTGAACAGCACAATCGTCGGCGGCCGGGTCGTCGCCTGCGTGGCGAAGAGGATTTTCGGCTGCTTTCCGCTGCGCACCGGCGGCGGGGTGGCGGCAACCAGATCGGACAGCCAGGTGTTCAGCGGTCCGGTGGCGACCCGTTGGTCCCACGATCGCAGCGCGGTGCGCAGGGCGGGCGCGAGTTTGGCCACGGCCCGGCCGGTGAATGCGGAGACGTTGACCCGCTCCGCCCAGCGGACCCTGGCGAGTTCGCGGTCCAGTTCCTTGTCCAACTGGTACCGGCGGTCCTCGTCGACCAGGTCCCATTTGTTGAACACCAGCACCACGGCCCGACCGGACTCGATGACCATCGTGAGGACTCTCAGGTCCTGTTCGGTGATGGGTTCGCTGGCGTCCAGCAGCACGATGGCGACCTCGGCCGCGTCCAGCGCGGCCTTGGTACGCAGCGACGCGTAGTACTCCATGCCGCTGGCCGTGTTGACGCGCTTGCGCAGCCCCGCCGTGTCGACGAACCGCCAGACCTCACCGTCCAGTTCGACCAGCGAGTCGACCGGGTCGACGGTGGTGCCGGCGACCTGGTCCACGACCGACCGCTGCTCGCCGACCAGTCGGTTGAGCAGGCTGGACTTGCCGACGTTCGGCTTGCCCACCACCGCGACCCGGCGCGGGCCACCGGCGTGGGTGAACGTGTCGCGAGGGGACTCGGGCAGCGCCGCCAGCACGGCGTCCAGCAGGTCACCGGAACCTCGGCCGTGCAGGCCGCTGACCGGGTACGGCTCGCCGAGTCCGAGCGACCACAGGGTGGCGATGTCGGCCTGGCTGCGCTGGTCGTCCGCCTTGTTCGCGGCGAGCAGAACCGGCCGGTCGGAGCGGCGCAACGCCCTGGCCACTGCCTCGTCGGTGCTGGTGGCGCCGACGGTGGCGTCGACCACCAGCAGCACGGCGTCCGCGGTGCGCATGGCCATCTCGGCCTGCGCGGCGACCGCACCCTGCAGGCCGCGCGCGTCCGGCTCCCAGCCGCCCGTGTCGACCACGGTGAACTTCCTGCCGTTCCACAGCGCGTCGTACTCGACCCGGTCACGGGTCACGCCGGGCACGTCCTGCACGACCGCCTCCCGGCGGCCGAGGATGCGGTTGACCAGTGTCGACTTGCCCACGTTGGGCCGGCCGACGACAGCGAGCACCGGCTGCGCCTGCGCAGCCGTCTCATCGTCCGTAGTGGACGGATCGTCGAGAGCCCATTCGGACTCGTCGAGCCACGTCCCGTCCAGTTCGCTCACGTACCTTCTACTTTCCTTGCTTCGACATTCGCCGCGCGCGGAGTGCGCAGCCGGTCCAGTTCGGTCACCAGGGTGGCCAGGGCGACCCGCACCTGTTCGGTGGCGGCGGCCAGCTCCGCCTTGCCCTTGCCGGCGGGTACCGGCAACGGTTGGCCGACCAGGACGTCGACCCTCGGCCGCCAGCGACGCCGTGCCCCGGGCGGACGATACGTGCCCCGGCACGCCACCGGCAGCAACACCGCACCGCCCGATCGGGCCAGCCACGCGGCGCCGTTGTAGACCTGGGTTACCTCACCGGTTCCCCTGGTGCCCTCGGGAAACACGCCGACCAGTCCGCCGCCGCGCAACACCTTCAGGGCGGTGAACAACGGCGCGCGATCCAGTGTTCCCCTGCTGATCGGCACCTGCCCGACCCTGGTGAGCACCCGGCCCAGCGGGCCGCGGAACATGTCGCGCTTGATCAGGAACACCGGTCGTCTGGTCCGGCACACCGCCGCCGTGACCACCGGGCCGTCCAGCATCGAACTGTGGTTGGCCACCAGGACGACGGCACCGGTCGCGGGGATGCGTTCGCGGTGGTGCACCCGCCTGCGCACCAGCATCGACACGAGGCCAGGAATGATCCGGCGGCCGGACTCGTACAGCCACGGCCAGGTGCCCGGCGGCAGTTCCGTCGCGGCGGGCTGGGTCACCTCGTCACCGCTCGGTGGCCGTCCTCGATGTCGACACCCATCCCACGCTCGTCCACAAGGGACTTCAACGCGGAGAGAACGCCGTCCACGGAAAGGTCTGTGGTGTCCAGCTCGACGGCGTCGGCCGCCGGACGGTGCGGGGTGGTGGGGGCGTCCAGTCCGTCGCGCCGGTCGACATCCGCTCTGGTTTGGTCCACTGTGGCCTGTCGGCCGGCGGCAGCGTCCTGCCGGCTGCGCCTGCGCGCCCGGACGGCGGCGCTGGCCGTGAGGTACACCTTCAGGCCGGCGTCCGGCGCGACCACGCTGCCGATGTCCCTGCCCTCGACGACGATCCCACCGCCCGCGTCCAGCACGTCGGCGATGATCCGGCGCTGCGCGGCGATCAGCACCGCGCGCACGTCCGGAATGCCGGCGACGGCCGACACCGCACTGGTCACCTCGGGCCCGCGGATGTCGACGGCCACGTCGGCGCCGCCCAACCGGACGGTGGGAGCCGCCGGATCGGTGCCGACGACCGGCACGCTGCTGCGCGCGATTTCGATGACGGCCGCCCGGTCGACCGGGTCGGTGCCGGACCGCAGCACGGCCAGTGTCACCGCCCGGTACATGGCGCCGGTGTCCAGGTAGCGCGCGTGCAGCGCACCGGCCAGCCGCCGGGCCACCGTGGACTTGCCGGTGCCCGACGGCCCGTCGAGTGCCACCACGCCCCGCAGGGCCGATCGTGTCACCGCGCTCCTCCAGCGTCAGTGGTCAACTGCTCCGCCTGCTCATTCTGCCTGGCGGCCAGTGCAGCCCGGCCAGCAGCAGGCCGCTGCGTGGTTTCGGCGTGAAGTACGTGCTCTTGCGGGGCATCCGCCTGCCCTGATCGTGCACGGCGAGGACGTCGGGGAACGGCACCGGCGCGAGCAGCAGCACGGCGTCCGCGTCGGCCGGCAGTGGCCGGTTCGCCGGCAGCGCCCTGACCAGCGGGCCTGCCGGGTCGACGCCGAGTGCCTGCTGGATGAGCAGGTGCTCGACGACGGCGTGGTCGATGCGGGGCAGTGGCTCGGCGGGCGGCGGCAGCGTCACCCGCAGGGCGCGGTCACCGGCCAGCGCCACGACGATGCCCGGCGTCACAGGTGTCTGGACTATGTCCTCGGTCACACTCAGGCCGACGGACCGCCAGGCGGCCACCAGGGCGTCGGCGGTCAGCCCGGTGCCGGCCAGGACCCGGTGGATGGCGCCGATCCGCAGGTCGGGGCCCCCGGTGACCAGCGCGAGCAGACCGGACGGGTCACTGGCGGCTGCCGCGGCGACCCGGTGGTTGCCGTCCGCGACCAGCAGCGGATGCCGGCCGGCGACGGCGAGCAGCGCGTCCTGGTCAGGGCCGGAGCCCAGCAGCCACAGTTCGTGAACGCGGCCACCGGAGTCGGTGGTGCGCACCGACGGGTCACCGAGCGTGCCGATCGTCCGTTCCGTGGCCGGTGTGAGGTCGTCGGCGGCGCTGACCGGAACCAGCATCGCGGCACTGGTGGCCAGGCCCAGCCCGCTGAGCACGGCGGCCCGCTCGGCGGCGACCTTCGGGTAGACCTGCTCGGAGTGGCGCACCCGCGCCTGGCCGGCGGCGTCCACGGCGGCCGGGTCGGCCAGGCACAGCACGCCGACGGCCGTACCGTCCGGTCCGCTCACCCGGTACGGCGCCACGACGCCGTCGACCTGCCGATACGCCGAGACGACCAGGCGGTCCAGCATCCGGCGCGCG
The DNA here is from genome assembly GCA_036491115.1 of Pseudonocardiaceae bacterium. Classification (GTDB taxonomy): domain Bacteria; phylum Actinomycetota; class Actinomycetes; order Mycobacteriales; family Pseudonocardiaceae; genus DATEPR01. The sequence goes on along the minus strand of DASXCQ010000107.1, from coordinate 18,588 downwards.
GCCGGCAGGGCGTCGGTGACGGACAGCCGGCCGGCCAGCGCGGCGGGTGTGCGGTGCGGGTGCTGCACGGCCAGCAGGGTGTCCCCGGCCGCCGCGGGACCGGCAAGTGCCGCGACCACCTGATCGGCCTCGGCGAACTCGTCCACGTCCGGTCCCGGCACGGCACCGGTGACCACCCAGCCGGCGGCGATCGGCCGCACCACACCCGTCATGGGTGGTGATCCTGCCCGCTGGGGTCAGCGCGTGGGCCAGGCACCACCGTTGACGTTGATCACCTGGCCGGTGACGTGCCGCGCGTCGGGCGACGCCAGGTGGTGCACGACCCCGGCGATGTCCCCCGGCGTGCCGGGCCGTCCGGTGGCGGTGCGGTCGATCAGCCATTCACGGCGCTGCTCGGTGAGCCGATCCCGGAAGAACTCGGTGTCGCCGACATAGCCGGGACTGACCACGTTGCAGGTGATGTCGCGCGGGCCGAGTTCACCGGCCAGGTCGACGTTCCACGAGGCGACGGCGGCCTTCGCGGCACCGTAGGCGCCCGCGCCCTGGTCGGCGGCGATCGAGCCGAGTTGCACGACCGCGCCACCCGACGCGATCCGGTCGGCGACCGCGGTGGTGGCCAGGACGGCGGAGAGCAGGTTGGCGTCCAGGTTGATCTGCCATGCCTTGGCCACGCCAGCCAGGTCGGTGGGCTTGCCGGCGTCGAAGTCGGTGTTGCCGCCCGCGTTGTTGACCAGGACGTCGATGCTGTCCGGCAACCGGGGCAGCATCGCCTCCCACTGGGCGGGGTCGGTGGCGTCGAAGACGAGCGCCGTGCCGCCGATCGCCTCGGCGGTGGCGGTGACCGGATCCGGGCGTCGACCGGTGACGATCACCTGGGCACCACCGGCCGCGAATCGTTCCGCGACGGCGCGTCCGATGCCGGTGCCACCGCCGGTGACCAGGATGGTGCGGGACATGACGGTCTCCGTTCAGGTCTAAACGTTTAGGTCTAAACTAGCACGGTGGCCACACCTGAGTACCCACTCGACGAACCGTCGACCTATCCGGCGGCCGCGATCGCGGCCGCGTGGCAACGCGAACGCCCTGGTACGCCCGTGTCGTCGATCGAGATCGTGACGCCGCTGTTCCGGCTGGCGAAGCTGCTCGCCGACGATCGCAGGCGGGTGCTGGCCGACGCCGGCGTGGACGGTGCCACGCTGGACCTGCTCAGCGTGCTGCGCCGCGCCGGTCCGCCCTACTCGCTGAGCACGCGGGACGTCGCGGACCGGACCCTGGTCACGGCGGGCGCGGTGTCCCAGCGGGTGGCGCGGGCGGAACGCGACGGCCTGGTCACCAGGGCACCGGGCGGCAACCGGTCGGTGCTGGTCACGCTCACCGGCGCCGGGCACGCCACCGTGGAACGCACGGTCGAGCAGGTGTTGGGCAGGGAAGCCGATCTCGTCGGCGGGCTGACAGCCAGCCGGCGGGCCGATCTGGTCGGACTGCTGGACACGCTGCTGGCCCAGGTCCGGCAGCGGCTGTGAGTCACATGCCGACGGCGGCGAACAGCGAGCCGATCTCCTGCCGGTTCAGCCTGCGCAGCGTGCCGGGCCGCTGGTCGGACGCCAGCCGCACGCCGTCCACCGCGGTCCGCACCAACCGGTGCACCGGAAAGCCGACCTCGGCGAGCAGCCTGCGCACGATGTGCTTGCGGCCCTCGTGCAGCACCACCTCGACCAGCGCCTGGCCGGGCACGGTGTCCACCAGCTTGAAGCTGTCCACCTGGACCAGGCCGTCCTCCAACTGGACGCCGTCGCGCAGCCTACGGCCCAGGTCGCGCGGGATCGTGCCCATCACGTCGGCCAGGTAGGTCTTGGTGACGTGATAGGAGGGGTGGCTCAGCCGGTGGCCGAGTTCGCCGTCGTTGGTGAGCAGCAGCAGGCCCTCGGTCTCGGCGTCCAGCCGGCCGACGTGGAACAGCTTGCGCGCGCCGGCACCGGTGTCCCGGACGTAGTCGCCGACACAGGGCCTGCCCCGGTCGTCGGACATCGTGGTGTGCACGCCGAGTGGCTTGTTGAACGCCAGGTACTGCATGTCCTCGCGGAGCACGACGCGGGTGCCGTCGACGTGCACCACGGCGGTGTCCGGGTCGATCCGCCTGCCCATCTCGCGCACCACGTCGCCGTCGACGCTGACCCTGCCCTCGGCGATCAGCTCCTCGGCGGCGCGCCGGGACGCCACGCCGGCCTGGGCGAGCACCTTCTGCAGTCGGACACCGTCGCGCCCGGGCTGGTCAGACATCGTCGATCGCATCCACTTCTGGCAGGAGGGGAGCGATCGCGGGCAGGTCGTCCAACGAGGACAGCCCGAGCCGCTCCAGGAACAGTTCCGTGGTCCGGTAGAGGATTCCGCCGGTGTCCGAGTCGGTACCCGTTTCACCGATGAGGCCACGTGCGACCAGCGTACGGATGACGCCGTCCACGTTCACACCCCGCACCGCCGCCACCCTCGCCCTGGTGACCGGCTGCCGGTAGGCGATCACCGCGAGGGTCTCCAGCGCGGCCCTGGTGAGCTTGGCCCGCTGGCCGTCCAGCAGCAGCTTCTCCACGTAGGGGGCGTAGTGGTCGCGGGTCACGAACCGCCAACCCTCACCGGCCCTGCGCAACTCGATGCCGCTGTCCCGTTCGGTCAGCTCGGCGGCCATCCGGCGCAGCGCCTCGGTGACCCGGTCGACCGGCTGGTCCAGCGCACCGGCCAGCTGTTCCTCGGGCGCGGGCGCGTCGACCACCAGCAGCAGCGCCTCCAGCGCACTGGCCAGGGCCGCGTCGTCGGCCAACGGCGGCAGGTCACCCTCGGGCTCGTCGAGCGCGCCGGCGTCGGGCTCGGTGTCGGGCTCGGTGTCGACCGCGGGTTCGGGTTCCGGGATCGGGGTGTCGATCTCGCTGACTGGTTCCTGGTCGGTCACCCGTACTCCTCGTCCTCACCGGTGTCCGTGTCGGCAGCCGCCGCGGCCTCCTGCACCAGACCGCCGGTCCAGCGCACGTTCAGCTCGCCGAGCGGGTCGGCCTGGTCGAACATGATCGTCTGCTGCCGGTACAGCTCCAGCAGTGCCAGGAACCGCGCCACGACCTCCAGCGTCCGGTCGCAGTCGGACACCAGCTCGGCGAAGGTGGCGGCGCCGAGTTCGGCCAGTCGCAACCGCAGCAGGGCGGCGTGTTCGCGGACCGACACCTTCGCCACGTGCAGGTGATCCAGCGACACCGTGGGCGGCGGCTTCGGCCGGAACGCCACCGCCGCCAGTTCGGCGAACTGCTCCGGCGTCACGCCGATGAGCACCTCGGGCAGCAGCTTGGTGAACCGGTCCTCCAGTGCCACCGAGCGCGGGTAGCGGCGCAGCGCGGACGCGTCGAGTTCGGCGAACAGCGCGGCCACCTGCTTGTACGCCCGGTACTGCAGCAGCCGGGCGAACAGCAGGTCGCGGGCCTCCAGCAGGGCCAGGTCCTCGGCGTCCTCGACGTCGGCCGATGGCAGCAGCCGGGCTGCCTTGAGGTCGAGCAGGGTCGCGGCGATCACCAGGAACTCGGTGGTCTCGTCCAGGTCCCACGACTCGCCCATGGAATGGATGTACGCGATGAAGTCGTCGGTGACCGTGTGCAGGGCGACCTCGGTGACGTCCAGTTCGTGCTGCGAGATCAACTGCAGCAGCAGGTCGAACGGACCCTCGAAGTTGGCCAGCCGGACCCGGAACCGACCGTCGTCCGGCGCCGGTGGGTCCTCGTCATCGTGTGGCGCCACGCCCACCAGTGTCACTGATGCGACGTGCCCACGAGCAAGTCGGCCCGAGAACTCATCGGGCGATCACCTCGCGGGCCAGTTCCCGGTAGGCCTTGGCGCCTGCCGACCGGGGAGCCCACCGGGTGATCGGCTCGCCGGCGACGGTCGTCTCCGGGAACCGGACCGTACGGTTGATGGTCGCGTCGAACACCACGTCGCCGAACGCCTCCAGCACCCTGGCCATCACCTCGCGGCAGTGCAGGGTCCTGGGGTCGAACATGGTGGGCAGGATGCCGGTGATCTCCAGCTTCGGGTTCAGCCGTTCCCGCACCTTGTCGATCGTGTCGATGAGCAGCGCCACGCCGCGCAGGCTGAAGAACTCGCACTCCAGCGGGATGATCACGCCGTCGGCGGCGGCCAGCGCGTTCACGGTGAGCAGGCCCAGCGAGGGCTGGCAGTCCACCAGAATGTAGTCGTAGTGCTCGACCAGCGGCCGCAGCACCCGCACCAGGGTGTGTTCGCGGCCCACCTCGGCGACCAGCTGCACCTCGGCCGCGGACAGGTCGATGTTGCTGGGCAGCAGGTCCATGCCGTCGACCGTGGTGCGCATGACGACATCGTCGACGACGACGTCCCGCTCCATGATCACGTTGTAGATCGTCTGGTCCAACTGCTGCGGCTGCACACCGAGGCCCACGGACAGCGCGCCCTGCGGGTCGAAATCGACCAGCAGCACCCGGCGGCCGTACTCGGCGAGCGCGGCACCCAGGTTGATGGTGGACGTGGTCTTGCCGACCCCGCCCTTCTGGTTGCAGATGGCCATGATCTTGGCCGGACCGTGCTCGGAGATCAGCGCCGGTTCCGGGACACGCCGCTTCGGCCTGCCCAGGGCGCCGAGACCGTTGGTGCTGTCCAGCGGTTCGTCCTCGTCGACGGCGGCCCTCGGGGCAAGGCTCAACTCGACCGAACTACCGCGCGGCCGCCCGTCGGCGGCTGGCTGCGGTGTCGACATGGCGCCCTGGCTCCCTGTAGTCATCGAACCGACTGCCGCATGCTATGCGGCGGTCATGGCGGGAGCAACGCGCCTCGCCGGACGAGGATGCTAACCGGTCAGTGACGGCTGCCGTGCCGCGGCCAGCACAACGTCGAGCAGCCCGGGAAAGAGCTGGTCAAGATCACCCCGGCGGACCGACAGCCACCGCTGGGTCCCGCAGGGGCGGGTGTGCGTCACACCTGCCTCGCGCAGGACCCGTAAATGCTGGGACAGCGTGGACTTGGCGACCGATACGGCCAGCCGGCCGCACAGCGTCTCACCGCCTGCGTCCAACTGACCGACGACGGCCAACCGGGTCGGGTCGCTGAGCGCGTGCAGCACTCCGACCAGCGTGATCACGCCTGCCGTCGGCTCGTCCACATCGCTCATCCCCACCACCTCATCCCACGAGTCGGGGCTGTCTGAGGCCAAAGGTACCGGGCAGCGACACGCCGTGTTCGGGTTCGGCGGAAGTCCATTCGGTCAGCCGAGTGCCCGGGGGTGAGCGGTCGCGTAGACCTCGCGCAAGGTGGTAACCGTGACCAGTGTGTACACCTGCGTGGTGGTCACCGAGGCGTGGCCGAGCAGCTCCTGGACGACCCGCACGTCCGCGCCGCCCTCCAGCAGGTGTGTAGCGAAGGAGTGGCGCAGCGTGTGCGGGGAGACCGGTACCGTGATGCCGGCCCTGGCGGCGGCGTCCCGCAGCACCAGCCACGCGCCCTGCCGGGACAGCCGGCCGCCGCGCACGTTGAGGAACACCGACGGCGTGCCCCTGCCGGCTGCTGCCAGTGCCGGCCGGGACCGCACCAGGTAGGCGTCCAGCGCGGCCAGGGCGGGCCGGCCGATGGGCACCAGCCGCTGCTTGCCGCCCTTGCCGTCCAGCAGGACGGTCCGGTCGACGGCGTCCACATCGTCCAGGTCGAGGCCGACGGCTTCGGAGATGCGGGCGCCGGTGGAGTAGAGCAGTTCCAGCAGTGCCTTGTCCCGCACCGATTTCGGTTCGTCGACGGGCTGGGTGTCCAGCAGCCGCAGCACGTCGTCGACCGGCAGCGCCTTGGGCAGCCTGCGCGGCAGGGCGGGCGGTGTGACCTGGCGGGCCGGGTCGGCGTCGATCAGCCCTTCGAGCAGGGCGAACCGGTGCAGGCCGCGCACCGCGACCGCTGCCCGCGCCGCGGAGGACGCGGCCAGCGGCGGGTGGTCGGCGTCGCCTTCGCGCAGCGCGCCGACGAATCCGGCGACGTCCGACTCGGTGACGCCGACCAGTTCGGTGACGCCCAGCCCGGTCAGGTGCCGCAGGTATCTCCGCAGGTCACGGCTGTAGGACGACAGCGTGTTGGCCGCCATGCCGCGTTCCACGGCCAGGTGGTCGGTGTACTGGCGGAGCAGGGCGGCCAGCGCAGGAGCGACGCCGTCGTCCTCGGTCACCCCCGGCCGGCCAGCCTGGTGGGCCGGTCCTGCCATGGCGCGCCCACCGGCCGGGTCGACCCGCCACCGGTGAGTACGGCGTGCGCGGCCAGGATGCCGCCCACCGAGGACGCGTTGACCACGTCGCCGGCGAGCACCATCCGCACCGCCTCGGCCAGTTCGACCCGACGCACGACCAGATCGGCCTCCTCGTCGCCCACCGGCTCTTCCCGGTGGGCAGGCCCGAGATCCTGGGCCAGGAACACCCGGACCACCTCGTCGGTGAACCCCGGCGATGCCGCGACGTCGACCAGCACCGACCAGTCCCGCGCGGCCAGCCCGACCTCCTCGGCCAGCTCCCGGCCCGCGGCGACGGCGGGCTCCTCGCCCGGCTGGTCGAGCAGGCCGGCGGGCAGTTCCCACACCCGCTTGCCCAGCGGGTGCCGGTACTGGTGGATCAGCACCACCCTCCCCTGCTCGTCGACGGCCGCGATCGCGACGGCACCGTAGTGCTCGACGACCTCCCGGACGGCCACTCTGCCGTCCGGCATGGCGACGTCGTCCGCGCGCAGCGCGAGGACCCGGCCCCGGTAGATGTCCCGGGAGGACACCGTGTCGAACCGGTGCGTGCCCGGTTCCTCGCGCACCCGGTCGGTCATGCCTGGACCGCCGCCGCGTGCTCGGCCAGTTCCACCGGCAGCCGGTCCGCGGCGCGGTAGTCGACGGCCGCGCCGACGAAGGCCATGAACAGCGGATGCGGCCGGGTCGGGCGGCTCTTCAGCTCCGGATGGGCCTGGGTGCCGACGAAGAACGGATGCAGATGCTTAGCCAGCTCGACGAACTCCACCAGGTGCCCGTCCGGGGACGTGCCGGAGAACACCAGTCCGGCGTCGGCCAGCAGATCCCGGTAGGCGTTGTTCACCTCGTAGCGGTGCCGGTGCCGTTCGGACACCTCCGAGGTGCCGTAGGCGCCCTCGACGAGCGAACCGGGCAGCAGCACGGCCGGGTAGGCGCCCAACCGCATGGTGCCGCCCATGTCCCGCTCACCGGCGATCACGTCGGTCTGGTCGGCCATGGTGCTGATCACCGGGTGCGTGGTGCGCTCGTCGAACTCGGACGAGTCGGCGTCGGTGATGCCGGCCAGGTCCCGCGCCACCTCGATCACCATGCACTGCAACCCGAGACACAGGCCCAGCAGCGGGATGCCCCGGGTGCGGGCGAACCGGATCGCGCCGATCTTGCCCTCGATGCCGCGCACGCCGAACCCGCCGGGGATCAGCACGCCGTCCACGTCGGCCAGTGCCCTGGCCGCGCCCGCCTCGGTGGCGCAGGAGTCGGACGGCACCCAGCGCACGTCCACCCGCGCCCGGTGGGCGAACCCGCCGGCACGCAACGCCTCGGTGACCGAGAGGTAGGCGTCCGGCAGGTCGACGTACTTGCCCACCAGCGCGATCCGCACCGTCTCGGCCGGGTTGTGCACCCGCTCCAGCAGATCGCCCCACACGATCCAGTCGACGTCCCGGAAGGGCAGGCCGAGCCTGCGCACCACGTAGGCGTCCAGCGCCTCGGCGTGCAGCACCTTCGGGATGTCGTAGATGGACGGTGCGTCCGGGGCCGCCACGACGGCCTCGGTGTCCACGTCGCACATCAGCGCGATCTTGCGCTTGAGTCCGGCGGGGATCTCCCGGTCGGCGCGGCAGACGATGGCGTCTGGCTGGATGCCGATGTTGCGCAGCGCGGCCACCGAGTGCTGTGTCGGCTTGGTCTTCAGCTCGCCGGACGGCGCCAGGTACGGCACCAGCGACACGTGCAGGAAGAAGACGTTGTCCCGGCCGACGTCGTGGCGGACCTGACGGCACGCCTCCAGGAACGGCAGCGACTCGATGTCGCCGACGGTGCCGCCGACCTCGGTGATCACCACGTGCGGCCGTTCCCCGTCCGGGCCGGGCTCGGCCGTCGCCCGGATCCTGGCCTTGATCTCGTCGGTGATGTGCGGGATCACCTGGACCGTGTCGCCCAGGTACTCACCGCGCCGCTCCTTGGCGATCACCGTCGAGTACACCTGTCCGGTGGTGACGTTGGCACTGCCGGACAGGCTGCGGTCCAGGAACCTTTCGTAGTGACCGATGTCCAGATCGGTCTCCGCGCCGTCGTCGGTGACGAACACCTCACCGTGCTGGAAGGGGTTCATCGTGCCGGGATCGACGTTCAGATAGGGATCCAACTTCTGCATGGTGACCCGCAGACCACGTGCGGTGAGAAGTTGACCCAGACTCGAGGCCGTGAGCCCCTTGCCCAGTGAGGAGGCGACGCCTCCGGTGACGAATACGTGCTTGGTCATTCGCGCCTGAAGCACCAACAACGCTCCCCGTGATCTCGGCCGGCACGCCCACTCGGCCAGCCTGGCTACCCACGGAATTTCACCGTAGCACGAACGGAGCACATGCCGCGTCCACGTGCCTCCTGACCGGACGTGTCGCGGTCGGCAGGTCGGCGGGCAACGTGCCTGGTCCACCCCTCGTCGTTGATCATGGGACGACCCGTTGCGCTGGTCGGCTGCCATCCTTTCGAGTGAAGCCGACGGCCGACCGGCGGCACCGATCCGGTCACGATCACACCGCGGATCGACTACGGACCGCGAGATCAATCAGCTGGCAGTGGGCTGCGGGGCAGGGGCGGAGGCGTTGCCCGCGGTCCCGTACGCGCCCGCCTTGCCGGCGAGTTGGTCGTGCAGCGCCAGCACGGTGACGATCCGGCCGGCCGCGGTGTCCGCGTCATCCACTGTGGACAGGATGGAATCGGCGGAGCCGTCCGCCCTGACCACGCCGAGCGGCCCGGAACCGGTGGCCGACCCGGCAGCACCCGCGAGGACGGTGCCGGCACCGGAGCGCTGCAGCTGGGTGGCGAAGCGGGCCAGCATGGTGGCGTGATCACCGGCCGTCGAGCCGGTCTGCGCGACGCCGGTGAGCACCACGGCCAGCTGCGCGGGCTGGAGTTGCTGGACCGGCTCGAGGAAGCCGGCGGACGCCAGGCCGGTGAACGCCGAGGACCGTTCGGCCGAGGTGGCCTGCGCCTTGTTCGTGGTCTTGTTCAGCAGCACCAGATCGCCGAGCAGGCCACCGGCCAGCGTGCCGGCGTCGGATGCCACCGGGAGTTGCGCACCTGCCGGGATCAGTTGCGTCACCATGCTGTCCAGCTGGTCGGCCCGGTTGGGATCGCTGAACGCGTCGGTGAGCCGGAGCTGCCCGGTCACCTGGGCACCGGACGCCTTCAGCAGCTCGGTCAGACCGTCCTGATCGGACTGGGTCACGTTGGGGGTGGTGATCAACACCACGGTGCGCTGGCTGAGCAGGCCGCGCACGGCCAGCGGGCCGATGCCGGTGGCGAAGCGGTCGGCGTTGCCCAGCTGCGCGTTCAGCGCGTTGCGCTGGGTCTGGAGGTCGGCGACCTGCTCGCCGAGCTGGGCCTTCTGGCCGGACAGCCCGGACAGCAGCGAGTCGGACAGCGTCGTCGAGCCCAGGACCACGCCCAGCGCGAGCGCCAGGAACACGGCGCCGATCGAGACGACGTGGTACCGCAACGAAATCACGAGAAGATCCCCCTGATCCAGGTCACAACGTGATGCCAGGCACCTTCGAGCCAGTGCAGGTACGTCGGGCCGGCGCCGGACACGGCCAGCGCGACCCCGATGGCGACCAGCACGGCGAGGATCATCAGCAGCACGGCACCGGTGGACACCCGCGCGCGGTGCAGCGTCGCGACGGCCTCGCCGTCCACCAGCCTGCTACCCAGCTTCAGTCTGGTCAGGAACGTCGACGGGTTCGAACCGGACCGGCCGCGGTCCAGGAACTCCGCCAGCGTGGCCTGCGAGCCGACGGTCACCACGAGGCAGGCGCCGTGCGCGTCGGCCAGCAGCAACGCGAGATCCTCCGCGTTGCCGGACGCGGGGAACGTCACCGCGCCGATGCCCAGGTCCTGCACCCGCTCGATGCCCGGCGCGTGGCCGTCGGCGTGGGCGGGCACCACCACCTCGGCACCGCACAGCAGCGTCTCGGTGCTGATGCCGTCCGGGTCGCCGACGATGACGTCCGGCTTGTACCCGGCGGAGCGCAGCGTGTCCGCACCGGACTCGACGCCGATCAGCACCGGCCGGTGCTCCTTGAGGTAGCGGCGCAGCCTGCGCAGCTCGTCGGCGTGACCGAGGCCGGGCACCACGACCAGCACCTCGCGGTCCTTGATCGACGCGTACAGGTCGGGCACGCCGACACCGTCCAGCAGCAGCGTGCGCTCCCGGCGCAGGAACTCGATGGTGTTCGCGGAGAACGCCTCCAGCTGCGCGGACATACCGGCCTTGGCCTCGATCATCTGGTCGGCGACCGACTCCGCGGTCTGCTCCGTGCCGGTGGCCAGCTCGCGTTCGCCCAGGTAGACCGTGCCGTCGTGCAGCCGCAGCCGCACACCCTCCTTGATGTCGTGCATGGCGGCACTGCCCACGTTGTCGATCAGCGGGATGCCGGCGGAGACCAGGATCTCCGGCCCGAGATTGGGGAACCGGCCGGAGATCGACAGCGCCGCGTTGACCACGCCCGCCACGTTCGCGGCGACCAGCGCGTCGGCCGTCCTGCGGTCCAGGTCGAGCTGGTTGACCACGACGATGTCACCGGGACCGATGCGCCGCAGCAGGTCGCCGGTCCGGCGGTCGACCCGTGCGACCCCGATGACACCGGGCAGTTCACGTGCGGATCTGGCCAGCAATCCGGGGAGCCTCATGCGCCCGATGGTGACTCACCGACCGGCGTTCGTCCCCGCGCCACGCCGGCACAACCAGCAGGTCACGCCCTTCGGGTGCGTCCAAATCGGTCAGTCGCGACCTTTGGACTTCCGCTTGCGCGGCGACTCGGCCCGCTCGTCGGCCTTCTTGTCCGCGGCCGCGGCGGCCAGCAGCTCCTCGGCGTGCGCCCGGCCGGTGTCCGTCGAGTCCAGGCCGGCCAGCATCCTGGCCAGCTCGACCACCCGGTCTGCGTCGCCGAGGGTGCGCACGCCGCTGCGGGTCAGCCCGCCGCCGGACACCTTGTCCACCACCAGGTGCCGGTCGGCGAACGCCGCCACCTGCGGCAGGTGCGTCACCACGACCACCTGGTGGCTGCGCGCCAGCCGGGCCAGGCGCCTACCCACCTCGACCGCGGCCCGGCCGCCGACGCCCGCGTCCACCTCGTCGAACACCAGGGTGGGCACCGGATCGGCGTGCGACAGCACCACCTCCAGCGCCAGCATCACCCTGGACAGCTCACCGCCGGACGCGCCCTTGTGCACCGGCAGTGGCGGAGCCCCGGGATGCGCGCGCAGCCGCAGCTCGACGTCGTCCACACCGTCCCCGCCGGCATGCAGTGATCGCTTGCCGACACGCAGCGCGAACTGCTCGGTCGGCTCGGCGGTCCGTTGGGCCACCGACACCTCCACCGTGGCCTGCGCCATCGCCAGCCCGGCCAGCTCTGCCGTGACCGCCTTGGCCAGCGCCTCGGCGGCGGACTTCCGGGCCGCCGTGATCTCCCCGGCCCGCTCGGCCAGCCGGCCGGCCAGCGCGTCGCGGCGGGCGGCCAGCGCGGCCAGCGCCTCCTCCGAGGTGTCCATGCCGGCCAACCGCTGCTCGGCGTCCTCCGCCCAGGCCAGGACACCTGCCACGTCGGCCGCGTACTTGCGGGTCAACGCCTTCAACTCGGCCTGCCGCGCCAGCACCTGCTCCAGCCGGGCCGGATCGGCGGACAGGCCCTCCAGGTAGCCGGTCAGCTCGGCGCCGACGTCGGCCAGCAGCACGGCGGCCTCGGCCAGCCGGGGGGCCAGGCCGCGCAACTGGTTGTCGTCGGTGGCCTCGACCTGCCGGCGGGCACCGTCCACCAGCCCGAGCGCGCCGGGCGCGTCCATGTCGCCGTCCACCGATCCGGTGACGGCGAGCTGCGCGGCAGCGGCCGCCGCCCGCAGTTGATCCACATCGGACAGTCGCTTGGCCTCGTCGACCAGCTCGGTGTCCTCGTCCGGTTTCGGTGCCACAGCGGCGATCTCGGCCAGCCCGTGGCGCAGCAGGTCGGCTTCCCTGGCCAGTTCCCGGGACCGGTCGGTCCGTTCGACGAGTTCGGCGATGACCTGGAGCCATTCCTCGCGCAGCCGCCGGTAGTCGGCCAGCGGGCCGGTCACCGGTGCGCCGGCGAACCGGTCCAGCACCGAGCGCTGTTCAGCCGGCCGCAACAGCCGCAGCTGGTCGTTCTGGCCGTGCACGGCGATCAGGTGCTCGGCGAGGTCGCTCAGCACGCCCACCGGCACCGACCGGCCGCCCAGGTGCGCACGGGACCGGCCGTCACCGCCGACCGTGCGGACCGCGATCAGGCTGCCGTCCTCGTCCGGCTCGGCGCCGGCCTGTTCGGCCAGCTTGACCGCCTCGGCGCCGGGTTCCGGTTCGAACCGGCCCTCCACGACAGCTCGCTGGCTGCCACTGCGCACCCGCGACGCCTCGGCCCGGCCGCCGGACAGCAGGTGCAGGCCGGTGACCACCATCGTCTTGCCGGCTCCGGTCTCGCCGGTCAGGACGGTGAAGCCAGGGTGGAGTTCCAGCGTGGCCTCGTCGATCACACCGAGGCCGGAGATGCTCATCTCGGCCAGCACAGGCCGCACACTAGTAGCTGTCACCCTCGGAAGGCAGGTTCTTCTGCCCGCGGGTCCGCCACCCCTGCACCGGCAGTTCGAACTTGCGCACCAGCCGCTCGGTGAACGTGTCGGCGTGCAGCCGGGCCAGCCGCAAGGGCACCGCACCGACGACGACCCGCACCACAGCGCCCGCGGGCACCACGAAGTAGCGCCGCCCGTCGCAGCACAGCACCGCGGGATGCCCGTCCGGGTCGACCTCCAGCATCACGATCGACGTGGGTGACAACACCAGCGGCCGGGCGAACATGGCGTGCGCGTTGTTCGGCACGATCAGCAGTGCCCGCACGTCCGGCCACACCACCGGCCCGCCAGACGAGAACGCGTACGCCGTCGACCCGGTCGGTGTCGCACACAGCACACCATCCCCGCCGAACGCGGTGACCGGCCGGCCGTCCACCGAGATGCACACGTCCAGCACGCCGCCCCGGCTGCCCTTCTCCACGCTGGCCTCGTTCAGCGCCCACGTGCTGGTGACCGGGTTGCCGTTGTGGGTGACGGAGACGTCGATCGTCATCCGCTCCTCGACCTGGTACTCCTTGGCCACCACGTGCGCGACGGTCGACTCCAGCGCGTCGGAGTCGGCCTCGGCCAGGAAACCCACCCGGCCCAGGTTCACGCCCAGCACCGGAACGCCCGCCGGATGGGCCAGTTCGGCGGCCCGCAGCAGGGTGCCGTCACCGCCCAGCGCGAACACCATCTCCGTGCCCGACGCGGCGGCCGGCCCGAACGTCACCACCGAGTCGTAGCAGGACCGTTCCAGGTCGTTGGCCTCGTCGCTGAGCACCCGCACCCGCACACCCGCCGAGGAGAACCAGCCGGCCACCTTCGCCGCCGTGTCCAGGTTGGTCTGCCGGCCGGTGTGCGTGACGAGCAGGATCTCCCGGTCGGTCACTGTGGCCCCCCGTGTACCGCCGCCAGCACCAGTTCCCGCGCGTCGTCGGCCGGCAGCGCCGGGCCACGCCGGAACCACACGAAGAACTCCACGTTGCCCGACGGTCCGGGCAGCGGACTGGCCACCACGCCCTTCGGGCACAGTCCCAGTTCGGCCGCCGACCCGATCACGCCGAGCACCGCATCGGCCCGCACCAGCGGATCCCGCACCACGCCACCGGAACCGACCCGCTGCTTGCCGACCTCGAACTGCGGTTTCACCATCGGCACCAGATCACCGCCGGTCGCCAGGCACGACACCAACGCCGGCAACACCAGGCCGAGCGAGATGAACGACAGGTCGGCCACGATCACGTCGACCGGACCGCCGATGTCGTCCGTCGACAGGTGCCGCACGTTGGTCTTGTCCCGCACCACGACCCGCTCGTCGGTCCGCAGCCGCCAGTCCAGCAAGCCGTTGCCCACGTCGGCGGCCACCACCTGCGCGGCGCCCTCGCGCAGCAGCACGTCGGTGAACCCACCGGTGGATGCGCCCGCGTCCAGACACCGCCGGCCGGCGATGCCGAGTCCGGCCGGTCCGAACTCGGCGAGCGCGCCGACCAGCTTGTGCGCACCGCGAGAGGCGTAACCGGGGTCGTCGGCGTCCTCGCGCACCACGACGGGCGCGCCGGTGTCCACGGCGGTGGCCGGCTTGCTGGCCACCGTGCCCCGCAAGGTGACCCGCCCGGCGGAGATCAGCTCGGCCGCGTGACCCCGGGACTTCGCCAGTCCCCGGCGCACCAGCTCGGCGTCCAACCGTGCCCTGCGCGGCATCGGGTCACACCTTGTCGATGCTGGACAACGCGTCGGTCAGTGCGGCGTGCGTGGCCTCGAAGCGGGTGACGTGCTCGGTGACCGGCAGCGCGTCCAGGCCGGACAGCCGGTCAACCGCCTGTTCGACCTGGTCGATCACGGTGTCCCTGTCAACCCGGTCGCCCGGCGGTGGGCCGGGAACCGGGGTCGGGGACGAGTCGGCGGGATACACACGTCCAACGCTAGCCGATGCGCGCGGCGGCACAGCTCAGGACGCTGCCGGCAGGCCCAGCCGGTTGACCACGCCGGCGGCGGCGGCGTCCAGCGCCCGCACGCGGACCGGTCCGCCCTCGCCCCGCCACCACGTCGCGCACAGGGCGCGGAGGGCGGCCATGTCGTCGCCGTCGCCGGTCGCGCCCAGGGTGAGCGCGTCGTCGGCAAGGCCGACCCGCCAGCCCGGCTGGGCGGCGATCGCGGTGCCGTCCTGCTCGATGCCGCGCAGGTCGGCGGCGATGTAGGTGGGGCGAGTGCTGAGCGGCGCGGCGAGCAGGTCGGCGGGGGTGGAGACGCCGGTGAACACGAGCAGCGAGTCGACGCCGACATTGACCGCGCCCGCGATATCGGTGTCCAGCCGGTCGCCGACGGCCAGCGGCCGGGTCGCACCCTCGGCCCGGATCGCGTCGTCCATCAGCGGCCGCTCCGGCTTGCCCGCCACCAGCGGTGTCGCGTCGGTGGCCACCCGCACAGCCGCCACGAGCGAGCCGCTGCCCGGCAGCAGGCCCCGCTCGGTGGGCAGTGTGACGTCGACGTTGCACGCCACCCACAGCGCGCCGGCACGGATCGCGATGGCCGCCTCGGCCAGGTCGCGCCAGCCGAGGTCGGGTGAGAAGCCCTGGATCACGGCCCGCACGTCCGCGTCGGCGGCCCGGACCGTCGGGAAGCCGTGCGCGGCAACAGCCGCGACGAGCGCGTCGGTGCCCAGTACCAGGACCGTGTCACCGGGCGCGATGCGGTTGACCAGGAGACTGGCGCCTGCCTGGGCGCTCGTGGTGATCTCGGTGGGTTTCGCGGGGATGCCGAGCCGGTTGAGGTGCTCGGCCACGTCGTCCGGGGACCGCGAGGCGTTGTTGGTGACGAACCGCACGCCCACGCCTGCCCGGTGTGCGGCCCTGATCGCCGCATCGGCACCCGGCACGGCTGCCGCGCCCCGGTAGACGGTGCCGTCGAGGTCGACGAGCAGGGCGTCGTAGTGGGCGAGCAAGCTCACTGGTGCACCGTGCCGATCGAATCGCTCGCGGGCGTGGTCACGACAGGTCGTCCAGCACCGGTTGGACGCCGTCGGGGTGGCTGAGCTCGATCGCGCGCTCTGCGGCGTCGGTGTCGCCGTCGTCGTCGGCCTGGGCGGCGTTGAGGAACCAGCGAATGGCTTCCTCGGTGCGACCGGCCGCGGCGAGGTTGTCGGCGTAGGCGTAGCAGAGGCGAGCGGTCCACGGCTCACCGCCGTTCGGATCCAGCTCGGGGATCTGCAGCATGACGACGGCCGCGTCGAGCTGGCCCATGTCGCGGCGAGCGCCCGCGGCGACGATCTTCAGCTCGATCGCCTCGTCCGGCGGCAGATTGGCCGACTGGCCCTCCCTCGCCAGTTCCAGGGCCCGCTCGGGCCGGCCGAGGGCGCGTTCGCAGTCGGCCATGACGGCGACATGGCCCGGACCGTTGGACATCCGCCGCGCGGCCCGGAGTTCGGACAGCGCCTCGGCCCATTCGCCGGCCTGGTAGGCGGTCAGCCCGACGGCCTCGCGGACGACCGCCACGCGGGTCGCCCGGGAGCGGGCGAAGCGGGCGTGCTGGAGCGCGAGCTCGGGGTCGTCGTCGATGAGCAGACCGGCGGCGGCCAGGTGGCGGCCGACGATCTCGGCCAGATTCTTGGGCAGGCCGCGGAGCTCGCCCCGGATCTCCGGGTCGAGGAGGGAGAGTGCGGCTTCCTCGGGCAGCTCAGGGCGTCCGGACGGATCGCTGGGCCGGTCGGTCGGCTGCTGCGCGGGCTCAGCCTGGGCTTCGACGGCCTGGGCAGGCTCGGGCTTGCTCGACGCCGACCGGGAACCATGCGACTCGGCCTCGGACGGTTCGGTCCGGCGCGACTCGACATCGGCGTGCATAGCGTGATGCGGCTCGACCGCGGCCGGTTCGGCGTCGGCCGACTCGACTCGGGGCAGCTCGGTCCGGAGCGGCTCGGGCTGGTTCTGTGCAGGCTCGGCCTCGGTCGGCTCGGGCTCGGTCGGCTCGGCCTGATGCGGCTCGGCCTGGCCTGGCAGCGGATCGGAATCGGCCGGCTCAGCCCGGTGCGGCTCAGCCCGGGCCGGCGCTGGGTCGGTATCGGTCGGCTCGGTCTGACGCGGCTCCGCCCCGTCCAGCTCTGGCTCGATCGTCTGCGGCCTGGCCTGGTCGGCTGGCTCGGCGTGCGGCTGGGCCGGCATGCCTGGGGCGGATGCCTCGGGTTGGGTGGAGATGGTCGCTGGTTGGCCGTCCGTCAGCTCGGGCTCGATGGGGGTCGGCTCGGCTCGCGGGGGAGTGGGGCGGCGGTCGCGCTTCTCTTCGAAGCGGCGCGGGGCGGTGCCTCGGTCGTCCCTGCGAGGGTTGTTGCCGCCGTCTCGGACTCGGGGGTGCTTCTCGCCCGACCGGTTCGGGCGGCTCCTGTCGGACCAGTTCGTGTTGCGGTCCGTGGTGCGGTGCTGGCCTTCGTTGCCGGCCCGGTCACGCTGGCTCCAGCTGCCCGTGCGGCGGTTGTCGTCGCGCTGGGGCCTGCCGGAGTCGTGGCGGTCATCGCGCGGGGTCCAGTTGTTGTCGCGGCGCGGGCGATCGCTCCGGGTGCGGTCTCTGGGGGTCCAGTTGTCTCGGCTCTGGCGGCGGTCGTCGCGGGGGGTCCAGCTGGAATCGCGGCTGCCGGAGCGCCGATCGTCGCGCGGGGTGCCGCCGGTTGGCCGGCGGTCGTCGTTGCGGGGGGTCCAGCCGCCACCGCGGCCGCCGGAGCGGCGGTCGTCGTCGCGCGGACTCCAACTCGAGTCGCGGTTGCCGCCGGGGCGGCGATCCTCGTTGCGCGGGGTCCAGTTCGACTCGCGGTTGCCGTGCGGGCGACGGTCCTCTCGGCGCGGGGTCCAGCCGGAGTCGCGATTGCCGCTCGGGCGACGGTCGTCGTTGCGCGGCGTCCAGTTCGAGTTGCGGTTGTTGGAGCCGCGGTTGTCGTCGCGCTGGGTTCCGCTGCTGCGGCCCTGGCGGTCGTCGCGCGGGGTCCAGTTGTTGTCGCGACGGGGGCGATCGCTCTGGGTGGGGCGGTCTCTGGGGGTCCAGTTGTCCCTGCCCTGGCGGCGGTCGTCGCGCGGGGCCGAGTTGCCGCCGGTGCGGCGGTTGTCGTCGCGGCGCGGGCGATCCGCGTGGTCGCGGGGGCCTCGGTCGTTGTCGCGACGCGGGCCACCTTCGCTATCGCGGCGGGGGCGGCGGTCGTCGTTGTAGCGGGGACGGTCGTTGCCCTGCGGCGAGCGGTCGCGGGGGGTCCAGCCGTCGCGGTTGTTGGAACGGCGCGGGCTACCGCCCGTCCAGCCCCTGCTGTCGCGGTTCGAGTTGTTCCGGCCGGAGTTGTCCCGGCCGGCACTGTCCCTGCCGGCACTGTCCCTGCCGGAGTTGCTACGGCTCGGGTTGTCTCGGGCCGGCTTGTCGTCGCCTCGGCCGTTGTCATCACGCCAAGGTCCATGTGGGCCGCGCTTGCCGCGACCGGACTGCCCCGACTCGGACACTGCTCCTCCAAACAAATGCCGAAAGGGGCTCACGGCGGCGGGCGGTCAGCAACCACGCCCTCGCCATGAGCCCCTCTCGGGAACGAGTGTCCGGCGGCGTCCTACTCTCCCACACCCTCACAAGTGCAGTACCATCGGCGCAGAAAGGCTTAGCTTCCGGGTTCGGAATGGGACCGGGCGTTTCCCTCCCGCCATAACCGCCGTAACCCTATCAACCACACACACCCC
>DASXCQ010000106.1:0-17526 GCA_036491115.1 Pseudonocardiaceae bacterium | reverse complement strand
CAACGGCACATAACCAGCACCACACTTCAACACCCCCAACAACGCCACCACCATCTCCACACCACGCGGCACCAACACACCCACCACATCACCACGACCAACACCCAACGCCACCAAAAAATTCGCCAACCGATTCACCCGTACATCCAACTCACCAAACGACACCGACACCCCCTCGAACACCAACGCCACACACCCCGACCGCGCAACCACCTGCCGCTCGAACAACTCCACCAACGACACACCATCCGGATAGGACACTGCCGTGTCGTTGAGTGCCGCCAGTCCACGGCGGTTCCGGTCGGTGTTCGTGTCCACACGGGACAACGGGACATCCGGTGCGGCGAGCAGTGCGGCGAGGGTGGCGGTGAACCGTTCGGCGAGTTGTTCGGCCGAGGTGGCGTCCCAGAGGTCGGTGGCGTAGCTGAGGATGCCGACGATTCCCGAGGGCGCGCCTGCCGGGTCGACGGTCTCGGTGAGGTCGATGGCGAGGTCGAACTTGGCCTGGTCGATCTCGACGGTGCCGGTCCGCACGGCGAGACCGGCGAACTCCGGTGTGGTCTCGGCGTTGTTCTGCAGGACGAGCATGGTCTGGAACAGCGGGTGCCGCCCGGCGACGCGGGTCGGGTTCAGCTCCTCGACCACGCGGTCGAACGGCACCTCCTGGTGGGTGTAGGCGTCCAGGGCGGTGGCCCGGGCACGGCGGACCAGCTCGGTGAACGTGGGGTCGCCGGCCAGGTCGGTGCGCAGCACCAGCGTGTTCACGAAGAACCCGACCAGATCATCCAGCGCCTCGTCGCCCCGCCCCGCGACCGCCGTGCCGATCGGCACGTCGGTGCCCGCGCCGGACCGCGCCAACAGCACGGCCAACCCGGCCTGCACGACCATGAACGGCGTCGCGCCGCACGAGGCGGCGATCTCCCGAACCTGCTGGTGCACGGCGGCATCGACGGCGAGAGGCACAGCGGCCCCGGTACGCCGGCCGGAGGGGTGGCGGGACCGGTCGGCCGCGATCGGCACCTCATCGGGCAGCCCGGCGAGCGCGGCGCGCCAGTACCCGAGTTCCTGGGCGAGGACACTGTCCGGGCCGGTGGCGCCGCCGAGGAGTTCCCGCTGCCACAACGTGTAGTCCGCGTACCGCACCGGCAGCGGCGGCCAGTCGGGCGCGTGCCCGGCGCGGCGGGCGCCGTAGGCGGTGCCGATGTCGCGCAGCAGCCGCCCCCACGACCAGCCGTCGGTCGCGATGTGGTGCATCACCACGAGCAGCACGTGTTCCCCCGGTGCGACGGCGAACAGTTCCGCGCGGAACGGCGGTTCGGTGGCGAGGTCGAATGTGTGCCCGGCGGCGCGATCCAGGGCCGCGGCGAGATCGGCCCCGCTGACCGGGACGGCGGTGAGCGGCACCTGGCCGGGAGCGGGCCGGACGTGCTGGTACGGCTCGCCGTCCACCTCCGGGAACACCGTGCGCAGCGGCTCGTGCCTGCCGATCACGTCGGCGAGTGCCGTGGCGAGCGCCGCGGTGTCCAGCGCACCGGTGAGGCGGACGAAGTGGGCGGTGTTGTAGGTCGTGCTGGCGCCCTCCATCCGGTCGGCGAACCACAACCGGTGCTGCGCGAAGGACAGCGGAATCGCGGACAGGGAGGTCACGACATCTCCTTCAGCACGGGGCGGGGGCGCAGTTCGGGCCGGGTGGCACCGGGCCTGGCCAGGCGGCCGGCCAGCACGGCCACGGTGGGTCCCTCGAACACGTCCTTGACCGAGAGTTCGGCGCGCAACGCCGTCCTGGTGCGGCTGATCAGCCGCATCACCAGCAGGGAGTGGCCGCCCAACGCGAAGAAGTCGTCGTCGAGCGACACTGTGGGGACGTCGAGCAGCTCACCGAACAGGGCGCAGAGCACCTTCTCGGTGTCGGTGACCGGCGGGCGGCCGGCCGGGGTGGTCGTCGGCGTCGGGTCGGGCAGGGCCTGCCGGTCCACCTTGCCGGTTGCGGTGGTGGGCAGTTCGGCGAGCACGACGAACGCGGCCGGCACCAGATGGGTCGGCAACCGGCTCGTGGCGTGCGCGCGCAGGTCGGCCTCGGTGACGCCGTCCGCGACGACGTACGCGACGAGCCGGTCCTTCCCCCGGACGACGATCTCGGCCCGGCGCACGGAGGGGTGTGCGGCCACGGCGGACCGGATCTCTGCGGGGTCGACCCGGAACCCCCGGATCTTCACCTGGTCGTCGGTCCGGCCCAGGTATTCCAGGGCGCCGGCCGAGCCGAACCGGCCGAGGTCGCCGGTGCGGTACATGCGGTCGCCGGGCGCGCCGTGCGGGTCGGCGACGAAGCGGACCGCGGTGTCGGCCGGTGCGCCGTGGTAGCCGATGGCCAGGCCGGCGCCCGCAACGTAGACCTCCCCCGTCACACCGGGCGGGACCGCGCGGAGCCGGTCGTCCAGCACGTGGATCCGCTTGTGCGCCACGGGGAAGCCGATGGGCACGCCATCGGTGTGCCAGCCGTGTTCGATCGGGAACCAGGTGCTGTAGCCCATGCTCTCGACCGGCCCGTAGCCGTTGACGACCCGCACGTGGGGATAGCGGGCCAGCAGCGCCCGGACGTGTGCGGGCGATGCGGGTTCGCCGCCGGTCATGGCGCGGTCGAGTCGGGCGAACACGTCGGGGTACTCGTCCCACAGGTGATTGAACAGGCTGCCCGCCGCGTCGAGGACCGTGACGCCGTGCCGCCGGACGGCGTCGGCCATCCGCCCGGGGTCCGGTCGCTGGCCCGGCTGGAGCACGCAGGTGCCACCGGCCAGCAGCGGTCCGAACAGCTGGCGGGCGAACGCGTCCCAGGACACCGGGGCGCTCTGCAGATAGACCTGGCCTGGGCCGAAGTCGACGAACTCCTGGTCGGTCAGTGACGCGACGAGCGCGCGGTGCGGCGCCAGCACGGCCTTCGGGGTGCCGGTGGAACCCGAGGTGAACATCAGGCAGGCGGCGTCGTCGGGACCGGTCGGCACGGCCGGTGACGCCGGGACGTCGACGGCGTCGGCCGGGTCTACACACCAGCGACCGGGAGCGGCGAGGTCCGGGCAGCGGTGCCGGTCGGCCAGCACCGCACGCACGCCCGCCCGGTCCAGGACGGAGACCAGGCGCGGGACCGGGAAGTCGACGTCGAGGGCGGTGTAGGCCGCGCCCGCCTTGAGCACCGCCAGCAGTGCCACCACGAGCGGGAACCCGCGTTCCAGGCACACGCCCACCACGTCGCCTCGGCGCACCCCGCCCGCGACGAGCCGGCGCGCCAGCCGGTTCGCGCGGGCGTCGAGTTCGCCGTAGGTCAGCGCGTCGTCGCCCAACCGCAGGGCGACGGCGGTCGGGTGGCTGCGCGCCCGGTCCGCGATCCGCCCGTGGACCGTCCCGCCAGGCACGGTCGAGCGCGGCGCGGGCGACGCGGGACGTTCGTCCGGCGCGAGCAGGTCGGTGGCCGACACCGGCGCGTCCGGGTCGATGACCGCCGCCCGCAGCACGCGGACCAGCCGCCCGGCCAACGCCTCGGCGGTGGCGCGGTGGAACCGGTCGGTGGCGAACCGGAGCGTGCCGTGCACGCCGGTCGGCGTGCCGGCGTCGCCCCGGGTCTCGACCACGTCCAGGGTGAGGTCGAAGCGCGCGATCCCGGTCTCCACGGGCAGCACCCGGCCGGTCAGGCCGGCGAACGGCGGCACCACATCCAGGGTGTTCTGCACGACCATCACCTGGAACAGCGGGTGGCGGCCGGCGGCGCGCGGTGGGTTGACCTCCTCGACGACCCGGTCGAACGGCACGTCCTGGTGGGCGAGCACCGCGAGGTCGGCCGTGCGGACGCGGCCGAGCAGCGCGCGGAACGACGGGTCGCCGTACAGGTCGGTGCGCAGGACGACGGTGTTGAGGAACAGGCCGACCAGATCGGTCAGCGCCTCGTCCACCCGGCCGGACACGACACCGCCGAGCGGCACGTCGGTGCCCGCGCCCATGCGGTGCAGCAGCGCGGCCAGTGCGGTGCGCAGCATCATGAACGTGGTGGTGCCGGTGGCCCGGGCCAGGTCGAGCAGCGCGGCGTGCAGATCGGCGTCGATGGTGACCGGCACGGTGTCCGCGCGACCGGTCGGCGTTTCCGGCCGTGGCCGGTCGGTGGGCAGCGCGATCTCGGCCGGCAGGTCGGCGAGGGTGCGCCGCCAGAACGCGAGCTGGCGGTGCAGCGTGCCCTCCTGGTCGGCCGGGGCGAGCAGCGCGTCCTGCCATACCGCGTAGTCGGTGTACCGGAGTGGCGGCTCGGGCCGGGTGAGGGCGGTGCCTGCCGCGCGGGCCGTGTACGCGTCGGCGAGATCGGTCAGCAGGACCTGGGCGGACAGGCCGTCGACGGCCGTGTGGTGGACCACGAGCAGCAGCACCGTGTCGCCGTCGGGCAGGACGAACCGACGGGCGCGCAACGGCGGCCGGGTGACCAGGTCGAACGGGCGGCACACCTCGGTCCGCAGCGCATCGGCCAGGCCGTCCTCGTCGCACGAGGACACGGGCACGTCGACAGGCGCGGGCGGCAGGACGTGCTGCCACGGTTCGCCGTCGTGGTCGGGCAGCAGGGTGCGCAGCGTCTCGTGCCTGCCGGCCAGGTCGGCCAGCGCGGCGGCCAGGACGACCGGGTCGGGCGAGCCGGACAGCCGGATCGCCACCGGCACGTTGTAGGCGGCCGACGAGTCGCCCTGCTGCTCCAGGAACCACAGCCGCCGCTGCGCGTGCGATGGCGCGGGTCGCCCGGTGGCGGGCGCGCGGGTCGGCCTGGGCCGCACCTCACCGGTCGCGGCCGCCACCCGCGCGGCCAGCAGCGCGGGAGTGGGCGCTTCCAGCACGGCGCGCACCGGCAGTTCCACCGACGCCACCGCCCGCAGCCTGCCCACCAGGCGCCCGGCGGCCAGCGACTGGCCGCCCAACGCCAGGAAGTCGTCGTCGGGGCCGACCTCCGGCACGCCGGTGACCTCGGCGAACAGGTCGCACAGCAGGGCGACCAGCGGCGGTGCGGATGCCACCGTGCCGGTGCCGGCGGCGGTGGGCACGGGCAGCGCGTCGCGGTCGAGCTTGCCGTTGGGCAGCAGGGGCAGCGCGGCCAGGCTGACGACCGCCGAGGGCACGAGCATCGGCGGGAGGACGGCCGCGCAGTGTGTGCGCAGCTCGGCGGGATCGGGACCACCATCCACAGTGGGCGCGACGTAGGCGACCAGGATCGGGCTGCCGGTGCCTCGGGCGCGGACCAGGACGGCGGCCTGGCGCACCCGAGGGTGGCTCGCGACGACGCCGGTGATCTCGGCGAGCTCGACCCGCACGCCGTTGAACTTGACCTGGTGGTCGACGCGGCCGAGGCAGTCGAACGCGCCGTCCGCCCGGCGGCGCACCAGGTCGCCGGTGCGGTACATCCGGGCACCGGGCTCGCCGAACGGGTCGGCGACGAACCGGTCAGCTGTCATGCCGGGCCTGCCGAGGTAGCCCCGGGCCAGCTGCGGTCCGGACAGGTGGAGCTCGCCGATCTCCCCGATGTCCACCGGGCGCAACCGCTCGTCCAGCACGCGCATCCCGACCTCGCCGAGCGGCGGGCCGATCGGCACGACACCGGTGTCGGCCGATGGCGCGCACCGCAGGTAGGACACGCCGACGGCGGCCTCGGTCGGGCCGTAGTCGTTGTACAGCGGGATGTCCAACGCGGCGAGGAACCGGTTGGCCAACCCGGTCGGCAGCGCCTCACCCTCGGAGACGACCATCCGCAGTGGACCGCCCGGGCCGTGGGCGAGATAGGCGTCGAGGAACAGGGGCAGCACCGACGGGACGAAACGCACGACCGTGATCCGCTCGTCCCGCACCAGCCGGGCGCACAGTTCGGGGTCGGTGTGCGCGGCGGGCGGTGCCATCACGAGGGTGGCACCCTCGGCAAGGGTGAAGAAGATGTCCACGACGGACGGATCGAAGCTGGCCGGGGTGATCTGGAGGATCCGGTCGTCCGGCCGAAACGCGTGCTCCGCGCGGACGGCGACGAGCCTGCGGGCGATCGCGTCGTGCGTGACGACGACGCCCTTCGGGCGGTTGGTGGTGCCGGAGGTGTAGATGACGTACGCCGCGTCGCCCGGCGTGGGGGCCACCGGTTCGACGTCCGGCACGGAGCCGGTCCGGGCGGCGGTCACGTCCGCCGGCCGCAGCACGCGCACCGGTTCGGCGTCGGCCACCATGGCCTCGATCCGGGCCTTCGGGTAGGAGGTGTCCAGCGGCAGGTAGGCGGCACCAGCCTTGAGAACGGCCAGCAGCGCGACGATCAGCTCCGCGGAGCGGGGCACGGCGACGGCCACGACGGACTCGGGGCCGACGCCGCCCGCGGCGAGGACCCGCGCCAGCCTGCCCGCCCACGCGTGCAGCTCGGCCTGGGTGAGCGCGGTGCCGTCGTACTCGACGGCCGGCGCGTCGGGCGTCCGGCGCGCCCGCTGTTCGAGCAGCGACAGCAGCGTGTCAGGCACGGTCGTCATCCCCTCGGTGGGCCGGGTGGGCGGTCAGCCCTTGGCTATGTCGGCGATCAGGCTGGCGGGACGCAGGTCGGTCCAGGTCTGCTCGATGTGGTCCAGGCAGTTCTGCCTGCTGTCCTCGCCGAATGTGACCCGCCAGCCGGCGGGAACGTCGATCCCGTTGGGCCACAACGAGTGCTGGTTCTCCTCGTTCACCAGAACCAGGTAGCGGCCGTCCTCGTTCTCGAACGGGTTGGTCATGTCTGTCTCCTGTTCGTCAGTCGGGTTTCCCTTGCCCGGTCGACAAAATCGACGGTATGGCAAGGCAAGTGCACGGATCGGCACGCCGTCCGGCAGAAGGTCGGCAGTTGTCGGTCCGCGGGAGAGCGGAAGTGCCGGTCGGGCCTCAGTTTTCCGGCACGGGAACGGCGTCGTCCTCGTCGGATCGGCCATCCGCCCGGACCGCGCGGACACCGGGCTGGGCGAGGGTCACCACCAGAAGGATCACGAAGGCACCGCCGAAGCAGGCCATGGCGACGCCGAGCCCGATCAGCTGGGCGAGCCCGCCGAAGCCGGCCAGCGCGACCGGGGACAGGCCGTCGGCGAGGATGCTCAGCACGGCGCCGGTACGGCCGAGGTACTTCTCGTCCACAGTGGCCTGGAACGCGCCGCTCAGCATCGGCGACGCCAGCCCGGCGACCATGCCCACCTCGACCATGAGCGCGACGGTGAGCCAATAGGGCGCCACGCCGACCACGCCCAGCGAGGCCGCCTGGAGCACGAGCAGCAGCAGTCCGGTCCGCACCGGGTACACCGGCCGCCAGCGCAGCGCGGCGAGCGTGCCGGCGATGGCGCCGGCCCCGATGGCGCCGCTGAACAGGCCCAGGCTCGGCGCACCCCACATCTGCTGGGACACCCGCAGCGCCAGGCCGACGGAGACGACCGGCGACACGAACACGTTGAGGCCGGCCAACGCGATGACCAGTCCCCGCACCCGGGGCGTGTCCCGCAGGTAGGCCAGCCCGTCGCGGACGTCGGCCATCAGGGACTGGCCGGTCGATCGTGCCCTGGGCCGCCGGGGCCGCACCAGGAGGGTGACCCCGAGGATCACCGCGAACGACAGGGCGTCCACGGTGACCGCGCCGGACAACCCGCGCGCCGCCACGATCACGCCGCCGATCGGCGCGCCGACCACGACGGCGAGCCGGGCGAGCAGCTGACGCAGCGCGGACAGCCGGGACAGTTCGGTCCTGGCCACCATCTGGCGTGGGAACGCGACGTCCGCCGGCCCGTAGAACGCGTCCGCGACCCCGAACAGCAGGCCGGTGACCACCAGCAGCGTCGGGGACACCCCGCGCGCGGCCAGCACGGCGAGTACCCCGCCGAGGACGACGATGCGCGCGGCGTCGGACGCCATCATCAGTTTGCGGGCGTCGAAGCGGTCGGTCAGCGCGCCGCCGAGCAGCGTGAGCGCCGCTCGGGGGATGGTCGCGCAGCCCAGCACCAGGCCGGCCAGGCCGGGGCTGCCCAGCTGCGCGGCCGAGAACGCCAGTGCCACGAACCAGATCTCGTCGCCGATCTGGGACACGCCGGACGCGAACACCCAGCCCAACGTCGGGCGGTCCCGCCACAGCGAGACGGCGGACGTACCCGGTCCGGCCGGCTCAGTCACGGTGCTCACCTTTCCACCGCCTCGTTCGAACCGGTAGGCGGGCAGGGCAGCGCGGCCGACGGCGACGGGTCCAGTTCGGGTGCCCACAGGTCGGCGCGGTCGACGGCCGCCGGGGTGTACTTGCCGAGGGCACTGATCAGCATCGCGGTTTCCAGGGCCAGGGCGGACACCAGCCGGCACAGGCCCTGCTCGGGATCCTCGTCGACGGCGATCAGGGCGGCGCGGCCGACGGCGACCGCACGGGCGCCCAACGCGAGGGTGCGCACCAGCCGGCCGCCCTCCCACATCCGCCCGCCGGCCAGCAGGCAGCCGTCCGGGGTGCCGATGCGGCGCAGGCACTCGCCCAGCGGCAGGCCGACCTGGTCCAGGAACGCCGTCGGGGCCCAGCCGCTGCCGCCCTCGGCGCCGTCGACGGTGACCGCGTCCGCACCCGCCGCCCACGCGACCCGGGCCGCGTCGGCGACGTCCCGGCCCGGGGGTAGCTTCACCCACACCCGGGCGCGCGGGAAGTTGTTGCGCATCAAGCGGATCTGCTGCCGCAGGATCTCGTCGGTGAACGTGCCGGGCGTGGCCGAACGCAGCACCCGGCCGCCGCCGAACACATCGTGCACGGCGTACCGGTCGGACAGGCGGTCCGCGGCAGCGGCGTCGACCACGGTCATGCCACCCAGGCCGGGCTTGGCGCCCTGGCCGACCTTCAGCTCGAACCCCAGCCTGCCGGTGGCGAGCAGGGGTTCGACCGACGGGTCGCTGTAGACCAGGTTCCACACCTCGGCGTCGGCGTCCTCGGTGCTCTGCTGCACCACGACGCCGCCGAGCCCGTCGGGCAGATCGGCGGAGTACGCGCGAACCCGGGTGAGCAGGACGTTGTCCGCCGCGTCGGCGCCCCGGTCGTAGCCGTTGACCGGCACGACGTTCTCCCCCACCACCATGGGGATGCCCAGCCGGCCCGCCTGGCGGCTGGCGGCGACGGCGTGCGTCGTACTGCCCAGCCGGGTGGATCCGAACGCGGACAGGAACGCGGGCAGCGGCGCGGTGAACCCGCCGATCTCGGTGGTGAGGTCGACATCGGCGAACAGCGGCTCCCGGCCGAGGTCGATGAGCTTCTCCAGCCGCATCGGCACGAACACCGGAGGCACCAGCCGGGCGCGGTCGACGGCGTCGGCGGGCCTGGCGGCCGGGTCGGCGCCGAACACGCGGCGGCCGTAGTCGTCGACGGGCGGGAAGACCGCGGCCTCGCCGTGCACGGCACGCGCCCGGATCGCGGCCTCGGGAAAGCCGCCGGCCCTCAGCCCCGTCACGGGGCCACCAGTCCGGGGACCTTGGGGTAGGCGTTGACCTGCCACACCGAGTCCAGGCCGGTGAGGAAGCGGGTGAGCCGCTCCAGGCCCATGCCGAAGCCCGCGCTGGCCGGCACGCCCGCCCGGACCATGTCCAGGTACCACCGGTACTTCGTCGGGTTCTCGCCGGTCTCCCGCATGCGGGTGACGATGCGGGCGTAGTCGTTCTCCCGCTCGCTGCCGCTGACCAGCTCACCGAAGCCGCCGTGCGCGATGAGGTCGAAGTTGCGCAGCACGCCGGGTTCCGTGGTGCTCTCCCGGTCGTAGAAGCCGCGCGAGCCCTTGGGGTAGTCGGACACGAAGAACGGCGCGGTCGCCTTCTGCGACAGCAGTTCCTCGCCTGCCCAGTCGATCTCGGCGTCCGGGTTCTGCGGGTGCGCGATGTCGTGCAGCGCGGTGACGGCCTCGCGGTGCGTGATGTGGATGAACGGGCCGGCCAGCAGGTCGGTGAACGTGGCGAAGTCCCGGCCCAGGCCGTGTAGCTCGTCCGGCACGGTGTCCAGGACGTGCCGGACGACGTGCTGGAGCAGGCGCTGCGCGATGTCCTGTGCGCTGCCGCTGTCGGCGCCCGCGATCTCCACGTCGATCTGGTGGAACTCGGCGAGATGCCGCTGCGTCGAGCACGTCTCCGGCGGCTCGGCGCGCACGTTGGGCGCGATGTAGAAGATCCTGTCGAACGCCAGCAGCGACGCCTGCTTGTAGAGGATGCCGCTGGTCATCAGCTTGTACCGGTGGCCGTAGTAGTCCACGTCCAGCTGCTTGGAACCTCGCACGCCGGGGTCGGTGACCGGGCCGATGACCGGGGGCAGCAGCTCGATGAACCCCTCGCCGCCGAGGAAGGCGCGGGCCGCGATGAGCACCTGCTGCTGCACGCGCAGCGCCGCGCGGGTGGTCGGCGACGTGAGGTGCGCCGACAGTTCGGGCGGCACGTGGCCCTCGGGATTGGCGTCCATTCAGATTCCCCATCCGTTCTCGTGGTCGGCCGGGCCGGGTCGGTCGAAGGTGCGCCGCACATGTGTGAGTGCGGCGACCAGGCCCGCTGAGGTGATGCCCTGGTGGCGGGTCACGGTGGTGGCCCGGCCCAGGGGCAGGCCGCCGGGATCCGCCCAGCGGAGCCTGCCGTCCGCGGCGATGTGGCTCCTGGCTCGTCCCGGGTTGTCCGGGTGCAGGCAGAACGGCACGTCGAGCAGGCCGCGCCGGAACGCGGCGGGCAGCGCGACGGCGAGCCGGCCGTCCAGGGTGAGCACGGCCTCGACCAGGGCGCGTGCCTCGTGGTAGGTCTCGCTGTCCGCGCCATCGACCAGCTGGTTCGGACGGTCGGTGGTCTTGGCGACGCGACCGGCCAGTTCGAGCGCGGCGACGTTCTCGTCCACGGTCGGGATGCGGCATGCCTCGGCCGTGGTCTTCACGATGAGTCGCGCCGCACCCGCTCGCACGGCCAGCCGCGCGGAGGCGGCGAGCAGCCGGTCGGCGCCCGCGCGGGTCTCCGGGTAGACACCCATGTAGCCGTAGATCACCACGTGCCGGTCGACATCGGGCAGCCACTCGGCGGCCAGGGCGCACAGCGCGCGCACCGCCTCCTCGTCCTGTTCGGCGTTGGTCTGCTGGGCGTAGCTCAGTGACACGCTGCGGATGCCGTGCTGGGTGAAGAACAGCGCCTCCAGCAGGCTCATCGCGACCAGCATGCTCGGCGGGCACAACTGGCCGAGCAGGCAGCCGCCGAAGGTCTCCAGGTGCGGCTCCCGGCCGGGACCGCACAGGGTCGCCAGTGCCTCGCAGGACGCGACCCAGTTGGCGACGGCCTCGACCAGCGGGGTCCGGCTGTAGGGCAGGCAGTAGGACACCGGGCCGCCCTCGGTGGCGTCCAGCCCGGCGGCGGCCAGTGCGGCCACGATGGCCTGCGGCCGCGCGGAACCGTGCCGCACCTGCACCGGGAACGTCCGGTCGCACAGGCCGTCCAGGACACCCATGGTCACGTCGGCCGGGTGCGTGGTGATGGGGTAGCCGTTGAGCGGGACGCCGGTGGCCAGCGCCTGCGCGGCGGCGTCGGCGTCGCCGACCCGGGTGTAGCTGTCCAGGGTGAGCGTACCGACGGTGGTGG
Source organism: Pseudonocardiaceae bacterium (assembly GCA_036491115.1). GTDB lineage: Bacteria > Actinomycetota > Actinomycetes > Mycobacteriales > Pseudonocardiaceae > DATEPR01. The sequence goes on along the minus strand of DASXCQ010000106.1, from coordinate 5,919 downwards.
CGGCCGCGTCCCGGGTCCGGCGCAGGCCGGCGCGCATCGCCTCCGGCGTGCCGAAGCCCATCCTGGGCTGCACGACCAGGTTCCCGGCGGCGTGCGCCTCGGCGACGAACCATCCGAACGGGACGGTCGCGGTGACCGCGGATGCGGTCACGACGCGACCCGCCCCACCCGTTCGGCGACGAACGCGATGAACGCCACGATGTCACCGTCGTCGAAGACACGGTCGAACCCGGCGGTGAGCATGCGCTGGCGCCAGCCGACGCTGCGCCTGCCGTCGGTGCCGAGCTTGCCGCCGATCACCAGACCGGTGCCGGACAGTCCGGGCACCGCGCGCAGCCGGGGCGCCAGGCGCAGGCCGTCCGCCCAGCCGTGGCCGTTGACGCTGCTGATCACGACGAGGTCGGGGGTGAGCCGGGTGCACTCGGCCACCAGCAGGTCGGGTGGCACGCAGGCGCCGAGGTTGTGGACGGTGTGGCCGAGTTCCTGGATCAGCAGTTGCAGGTAGACCAGGTTCCAGGTGTGCGAGTCGGACGCGGTGCTGCTGACCACGACGGTGGCCGACGTCGCCCTGGGCACGGTTCGGGGTGCTGACATCATCAACTCTCACCAGGCAGGCGTCCACACGGGACGCGGCGGGCTGAACGGTGCGACGGTCACGGTATGGCCGTGGCGCGGGGTGGACCGGCAGTTGCGCAGGCAGGACACCGGCCGTTCGGGTCAGACCGCGCCCGCGGGGGCGGCGAACAGGGCGCGCACGAGTTCGAGGGCGCGGAACCCGGCGCGTTCACCCGCGGCGACCAGGCCGCGCACGACCAGGCCGCGCACGACGCGGGAGCAGTGCGGTACCGGGAGCCCGGTCGCGGCCGCCGCCGAGGCGACGGTCCATCCGGTGCCCAGCGCGGTGACGTGGTCGAGCAGCGTGGCCTCGTCCGTGGTCAGCTCGCGGCGCACGGCACACAGCCGGGTGCGCAGGTCGTCACCGGGCCGGTGGTCCAGCACGACGAACGGGTCGACCCGCACCAGATCGAGGAGCTGGTCGACGTCATACAGCAGCAGCCAGTCCGCGACCGCCTCCAAGGCGGCCGGGAGGCCATCGACGGCCCGGCACAGCGCGGCCACGATCGGCGCGACGGCGGCGTTCATGGTGAAACCGGGCCGCACCCGGCGCACATGCCGCAGCAGCAGCCGCACGGACGGCACCGAGACGATGTCGACCTGGCCGGCGGCCGGAACGGGGAGCGGTGGCAGTGGTACGACGCGTTCGCCGAACACGCCCAGCGGCGCGCGTGCGGTCGCCAGGATGCGCAGGGCGGGGCAGTCGCGCAGCAGCGACAGCACGCGATCCGGTTCCGGCCGGTCCCGCCGGTCGCCGTCCAGCACCAGCAGCGCGGGCCGGCTGTCGACCACGGCGGCCAGCGCGGCGAGCACCACGCCGGCACCGGCGTCCGACCCGCACACGGCAGGCCGTACGAGACCGGCCAGCCGGTGTGCCGTGCCGCCGTCGTCGGCGCTCCACAGCACGGGAAAGTTGAGGTCGCGATGCAGCGCACCGGCGACGTCCAGGGCGACGCGGCTCTTGCCCACGCCGGGCAGGCCGATGATCGTGGTGAGCCGCTGGCCGTCCACGCCGAGCAGTTCGGTCAGCGCGGCGACCTGTTCCTCGCGGCCGATGGTGTCGTCGGCGGGCGCGGGCGGCGCCGCCGAGGCGACCGGGTCGCCGAGGGTGACGTCGTCCAGGTCGACCGAGCAGTGCGCAGCCGACTCGAAGTCCAGGCGTGGCCTGCCGGTCAGCCGCAGCCCGTCGGCGATCAGCCGGACCGTGTCCCGGCGCGGCCGGCGCGCCCGGCCTGCCTCCAGGTCGCTGATCGCGCGCACGCTGACCGTCGACAGGTCGGCGAGCTGCTGTTGGGTCATCCGGCGCCTGGTCCGGTGCGCCCGTAACAGCTCGGCGAACCGCTGCTCCCCCGTGCCGTCCATCCCCGCTCCCTCCGGCGCCCATCGCCGGGCCGTACGGGACCCGGGGCGCCGAGAGCCCACAACACCTGACCGGACTATCGAGTCGCTATCACGCGACCGCACCGACCTGGGGTGTTCCCGGCTGTTGGCGCGACAATAGGGACGCGATACCGGCCACGCCTAGCGTCCGCCATCGTCTGTGCCGCCACCGCGGCCGCGACCCCGTCCGGATGGAGATCCCACGCCGATGCACGCCCGCCTGTCCGCACCCCCCGGCACCGTAGCGGTGAGCGCCCCCGCCGACACTCCCTGGTCGCACTCGGACCCGACCCGGCCGGTCAGGGGGTGGTCGGACACTCCGTGGTGAGGTGACCGCGCACCTGGGCCAGTTCGGCGCGCACGGCGACCCGGTCGTCCGCGGACAGGGCGAACTCGCAGCCGTCCAACGCCGCGGTGAGCAGCTCGGCGGCCTCGGCCCACCGGCCCAGCCTGGCGGACACGACACCCAGCAGGTGCAGCGCCCTCCCCTCGCCGACCACGTCGCCGGTGGCACGCACGATGTCCAGCACGTCGCGCAGCAGGACACCCGCCTCGGCGTCGTCGCCGCGTTCGGTCAGCATCGTGGCCAACCGATAGCGCACCTGGGCCTCCACGCGGCGGGTGCCGACGCCACGGCACAGCTCCAGCGCCGCGTGGAGGCCGCGCAGCGCGTCGTCCCGTGACCCCGCGTCCCACTCGATCTGCGCCAGCTGGACCTGGATGTGTGCCTGTCCCACCGGGTCCGCCGCGGCCCGGAAGTCGGCCAGCGCGGCGCGCAGCAGGGTCTCGGCCGGTCCGGTGTCACCCCGCGCGACGGCCACCAGCGCGAGGTTGCGGGCCGCGAGGGCGCGGCCGAGCACGTCGCCCAGCTCGGTGAACACGGCGTGCGCGGGCCGAACCCAGTCCTCGGCGTCGGACCGCGACCGGGTCAGCGACAGCGACCCGAGCGAGCAGCGCAGGGCGGCTTCGCCGCGCCGGTTGCCCGCGGCGACGACGGCGTCCAGCGCAACGCGGTGCGTCGTCTCCCAGTCCGCGAAATAGCAGCGCGCCTCGAACAGCGCGACCAGGGTCGTGGCGAGGTCCCACGCCAGCTCGTCCAGCCCGGCAGCGACGGCGGTGTCGACGGCGGCACAGATGTTCAGCCGCTCGGCCTCCAGCCACGCCAGCGGGTCGCCGAGCACATGGTCCACGTACGAGTCCGACGGGTGCCACCGCAGGCCGTTGCCGTGTAGGACGGTGTAGTCGCCGCCGTAGATCCGGCGGTGCGCGCGTTCGGCGACCGCGAGCCAGCCACCGACCGCGCGGGCCACGGCGGCCGTGCAGGTCTCTGCGGATTCCTGCTGCGCCAACCTTTCCCGCGCGAAGACCCGGATGATCTCGTGGAACCGGTAGCGGGGGCTGCCGTCCAGGTCGACGCCGACGATCTCCAGCAGCTGGCCGTCCACCAGCAGTTCCAGCAGGTCCGCCGCGGTCATCGGGTCGACGCCGGCGAGCGCGGCGGCCAGCCAGGTCGGATAGCTGGTCACGTCCACGGCGGACAACAGCCGCAGCAGTTCACGGGCCGCGGGATCGAGGCTGTCGTAGGACAGCGCGAGACTGGCCCGCACCACGAGATCGCCGTGGGTCAGCTCGTCCAGCCTGCGCCGCTCGTCGGCCAGCCGCGCGACCATCCAGGACAGCGCCCACCCTGGCCGCGCGGCCAGGCGCGCGGCCACCACCCGCAGCGCCAGCGGCAGTCCGCCGACGAGCCGCACCAGGTCGGCCGCCGCAGCCGGTTCCGCGGCCACTCGTTCCGCGCCGACCACGACACCGAGCAGGGCGACCCCCTGCTCTGGTGTCATCACGTCGACCTCGAACACCCGCGCGCCCGCGAGGCCGGTGAGCCGCGTCCGACTGGTCACGATCACCGTGCAACTTCCGCTGCCGGGCAACAACATCCGCACCTGCCGCTCGGACGCGGCGTCGTCCAGCACGACCAGCACCCGCTTGCCGGCCAGTGCGCTGCGGAACATCTCGGCACGCTCGTCCAGCCCGTCCGGCAGCGCCTCTCCCGGCACGCCGAGCGCGCGGGCGAACCGGCCGAGCACGTCCCCAGGGCTGGCCGGATCGCGGGCACCGCCGAGATCCACGTACAGCTGACCGTCCGGGAAGTGCTCGTCCAGCAGGCGGTGCGCCAGGTGCACGGCCAGGACGCTCTTGCCCACCCCGGGTTTGCCCACCAGCACCACCAGCCGCATCGCCCGGCTGCCCTGCCCGGCGCCACCAGCCAGCAGCGCCTCGATCCTGCCGACCAGATCGGCACGGCCGGTGAAGTCGGCGATGTCGGCAGGCAACTGGTGCGGGCTGACGTCCGGTTCCGCCTCGGCCTGCGGAGCGTCGACCGGCTCGGTGGCGTCGTAGCGTACGGCCGGGTCGTCGGCAAGGATCGCGGTCTCCAGCGCGCGCAGCTCACTGCCGGGTGCCAGACCCTGCTCGACCAGCAGCCGGCGTCCGGTCCGGTAGACCTTCAGCGCTTCGGCCTGGCGGCCGGAACGGTACAACGCGAGCATCATCTGGCCGCGGACCCGTTCGCGCAGCGGGTGTTCCGCCAGCAGTGCGCCGAGTTCGGCGATCACCTGCTGGTGCCGGCCGATGCGGAGTTCGAGGTCCGCCCGGGACTCCACGGCGGTCAGCCGCTCCTCGTCCAACCGGACGGCGCCTGCCCGCAGGGCGCGGCTGGGGATGCCGGACAGCGCCGGTCCGCGCCACAGGGCCAGCGCCCCGCCGAGCGCGTCGACGGCGTCGGTGATCCGGCCGGCGCGCAGGGCGGATTCGGCCTGCTCCACCAACCTGCGGAACACGACCACGTCGATCTCGTCGTCGGTGACCCGCAACAGGTAACCCGGCGGGCGGGTGACGATGGGGCCGCCGTCCGCCGGGCCGATGCCGGCAAGCGTGCCGCGCAGCCCGGAGACGCAGATCTGCACCTGGGTGCGCGCGGTGGCGGGCGGGTGGTCGTACCAGATCGCGTCGATGAGCTGTTCGACGCCGACGATGCGGTTGGCGTTGAGCACCAGCGTGGCCAGCACGATCTGCTGGCGGCCCGGTGGCACGTCCCGCCGGATGTTCGCGCCGTCGGCGACGTCGATCGGGCCGAGCAGGCGGTACACGATGCCGGCATCGGGCTCGCCTGGTGTCACGTTCGCGTCGCCCGACCCACGGGTGCGGCTCCGGTCGGCACGCGTTCTCTCCTCGTCCGGGCACGGGCGGTCCGTGATGAAAACAAGCATTCCCGGCGGCCGTGCGGCCCGACACCGCCAAGCGGGCGAGGATAGGCCGCGGATAGCGGCGGGTAAGCGAACGTTGACAATCTGCTGAACATTCGGCGCGCCGCGCCGACGGCAGGAGGGTGTCGCATGGCGACCGGTCGGTGGGACCCGGACGACGTCACGGCCGCCGGGGTGCGTCACGTCCTGCTCAGCTACGAACGCCTCGACGCCGGTGACGTCCAGGGTTACACGTCGCAGTACGACGTGAACGCGGTCGTGCGCGCACCCGGCCGGGTCCCGGCGCTGGGGCGGGGCGCGGTGGCACAGGGCGCGGCCGACCGGGTGGCCCGGCCGGGCTGCCCGGACCTGCACGTGGTCCACCATGTGGTCGCGGCGCCGCAGCGCATCATGGTGGTGGGCCGCATGGTGGGCCGCGTCGGGACGGAGTTCGCCGACGTCTTCACGGTCAGCGACCGTGGCCTGCTGCTGAGCCAGACGACGTTCTACTTCCGCTGACCCGGACGAGGGGTGTCGGTGCGGACCGGGCGGGCTGCCAGCCGATCCTCGACCGCGAACCTCCGGGGTTGTGCGTGCCGACACGACGTCCGTGCAGCTCAGGCGGCATGTCGATACTCGCGGAGGACTCCGCGATCCGTCGCATGTCGCCCAGCGCGGT
>DASXCQ010000105.1:0-71439 GCA_036491115.1 Pseudonocardiaceae bacterium | reverse complement strand
CGAAACGGTGACCACGGCCGTCAAGTCGATCACCTGGACCGCGGCGGCGGGCGGCGGCATCGCGCCCGGCCAGTTCCAGGAGTTCGCCATGTCCGTGGAAGGGTTGCCGGACAACACCAACGAACTTCTCATGCCCGCCGTACAGACCTACAGTAATGGTGACGTGGTGAACTGGAACCAGCCGACCGTGGCCGGCAAGCCGGAGCCCGAGCACCCGACGCCCCACCTGGAGTTGGCCGCCGCGTCCAGCGACGACGGCGCGCCAGCGGCACCTGCGGCCGACTCGACCTCCGCCACACCGGCCGCCGCTGCCGCGGCCGCGTCGGATGGGACCGCACGCTGGCTGGGTGGCATCGGCATCGTCGTGGCCGCACTGGCCCTCGGGTTCGGTCTCGGTGCGTTCCTTCGTGGCCGGCGCAGCCTGCGCCCCACACCGACGGCCTGAGCAGGGCCAGGGCCCGCGGGCTGCGGCGGCGGTCGGCTTCCGAACTGCTGGTGCCTGCGTAGCCGTACTGACCACACCTGGTCGCGCATCCACCGACTGGCCGGCGTGCCTTTGCCTGCACGGACTGCGCTCGTGGCGGTCCATCACGTTGGTTCGCACGGGAGTTACGCAGGCCCGCGGCCCGCAAACCTCAGCCGACCGCGATGCGCACAACCACTTCTGGTCACACAGACGAGAGACTGCAATGAACCATACAGACAGTGTGGAGGATGCCGACAGTCCATCCGAGACCCCATCCCGACGCTATCCGGAACTACTGGTGGACCTGGAGGCAGCCGAGGGCTATTACATCATCCTCGCCGATGAATTCGGTCAGCAGATCCGACTGAGCCCGGATCAGTTAATGGTCCTGTCCTCGGCCATCGAGTCCGGTGTCCTCGATGCGGTGCTCCAGCCACTGATCCCCTAGTGTCATAGTGGACCGGTGCCCCGATGCTCAGTCCCTTCGGGGCACCGCCATGATCATCCCAAGGCGGCGCGATCATCTTGATCGCGTTGTTGATAGCCGGGTGTACGACCGGCCGAGGGAGTGGATGATCGTTGTCGGCCAGTCCTCGGGATGTGTCGCGATCCTGGGTGTGGCACCGCGACCACGCTCACCAAAGATAGCCGGACATACCCGCCGAGGCCGCGCCGACAGCATCCGCGACGGCACACCGACACGACCGACTCGGCGGAATCATCCACGAATACACGCCGGTCGCTTGACCTGCATGGAGCTGTTTTCAACCTGGTCGGGAAGTGTTGGTGGGCAAGGGATGTGGATCACAAGTTGATGTTTGTCGGAGTGTCGGCGTGACAACGGGATAAAGCCTCCGGTAGGAGGGCTGTCGACCAAGGTCAGTCCACCCCACCGGAGGCTTCGGATGCTGTTCTACCGTGCCGCGCTGCCGTTGTCACGTCAGACCCTGTGCCGCAGCCGGCGGTGCCCGTGTTGGCCGCGGCGGCACCGAGACGGCTACCACCGACCCGAGTCGCACCGGCGTCGGTATCGCCATCGAGAGGCCTCAGGTTCGTGGTACGTCCCGGCGGCGGAAGGCGATGAACCCAACCAGCACGAGTGCGGTGGCGACGATAGCCAGCGCGATCAAGCCACCCGGATCGACCGCGCTCAGTGGAGGGTCCCCGACATGCGTCGTGGGGGCAAGGTCGCGCACCCACCGAGCGAGTTCGAGGCCGGGGCCCAGGAAGGCGATGAAGGTCGCCGCGGCGTAGGCCGCCCAGGCGAACCCGAAGCCGCGCGGCCACAGGCCGAACAGGGCCAGCGCGAGACCGGCGAACACCGTGTCCGCGGGCAGATAGTCCAAGCCGGCGCTCATGATCACGCCGAATTCGTCGGCGCTTCCCACCGACCAGGCCGTGGACAGCGCCAGAGCCAAGGACGAGCCGAGGACGATGAGTGACAGCCCAGCCGCGACGATGGCCCCGTGGGCCGCCAGCCAGCGGATCCGGGAGAGCGTTCCGGTGAGCCGGGTCTCCAGCCGGCCCTCGGCCTCCTCGGCACGGAGGGTGCCGATCGCGTGGACGAGGTACCCGGCGCCGATGATCGCCAGATAGAGCTGGGTCACGGCGACGAAGCCGCGCAGTGGCCGGCCACCCTTGATGCCCATTGCCTCGGCCAACGCGGGATTGTCGGCCATCGCGCCGAGTAGTTGCTGAGCCAGCGAGCCCATCATCACCGTGAGCAGGATCCCGCCCGCCAGCCAGCCTGCGGTCGCCGGACCGTGGATCCACGCCGCGAAGCCGATCGGCCGTTGCCGCAGCCAGGTCGCCCGCGCAGGGCCGGCCGTGCCACGCAGCAGAGCACTGCCCAGATCGCGGCGACCGGCCAGCCACACGGCCGCGCCGCTCAAACAGAGACCGGCGACGGCCGGGACAGCGAGCACCCACCACCGCTCGTCCGCGAACGGTGCTGTCTTCTCCGCCCACCCCAGCGGAGACAGCCAAGTCAACCAACCGTCGGTCGTGTCGCCGACCCCACGCAGGACGTATGCGGCGGCCAGCACGATCAGGCCCCACGTGTAGACCCCGCGGGCGTGCGGCACGAGTTGGGCCAACGCCGCGGCGAATCCGGCGAACACGAAGGCCAGCGCGCCCAGCGCCGCGCTGTAGAGGATCGACCCGGACAGCGGGACTCCGCACAAGGCCAGTCCGGCGGCGAACACCACGGAGGTGCCGAGTATCGCCGCTGTCGCGACCACGAGTGCCGCCAGAACCGGCTGGTACCGGGAGATCCGGCCGCCGAGGATCGTCTCGAGGCGGCCCGATTCCTCCTCGCGCCGCGTCGATGTAGCGATCAGCGCGATGCCCAGCAGTGGGAGCAGCAACGACGCCAGGAACCCGAACTCGTCCTGGATCACCCCTCCCAAGCTGTCGATACCCTCGACGTGGCCGTTGATCGCGGCCAGTGCGTTGCCGGAGGTGACCGCATCGGCATAGGTGTGGATCTTGGCCGGGGTGTCGTAGAGGCCGGCGACGGCGGTAGCGGTCCCGATCATGCCGGCCGCGAGGGCGGTCACCCAGACGAGGATGCCGCGCCGGCGCGTGCGCCACACGACTCCGACCATGGTGGGCAGGTTGTGCCGGCGTGGACTCGCAGCACGGTACCCGGCGCTCATCGCGCGGCCTGAGCAAGCAGGTCGCCGGTCTCCTCGGCGTCGAGGGCCTCCCCGTAGGTGCGCAGGAACAGTGCGTCGAGGCTCGGCGGGGTGACGGTCAGGGTGTGGATCCGCGCGGCGTGCAGTCTGCCGATCGTCGCGTCGAGGTGCTCCGCGTCGATCGTGAACCTGGTGTCGACCAGCCCATCCAGCCGTTCGCGGGCCCAGTCGGCCACCCCCTCGGCGCGGGCCAGACCTTCGGGTTCTCCGACGGTGATCGCGTGCACCGACGTGCGAGTACGGCGACGCAGGTCGGCGAGGCTGCCGCTGGTGACGGTGCGGCCCCGGCGGATGATGCTGACCCGGTCGGCCAACGCCTCGACCTCGCTGAGGATGTGGCTGGAGAGCAGCACTGTGAGGCCGTCCTTCCGGCGCTCGTGCACACACTGCTGAAAGGTCTGCTCCATCAACGGGTCGAGCCCGGAGGTGGGCTCGTCCAGGACGAGCAGATCCACCTCCGCGGCCAACGCGGCCACGAGAGCGACCTTCTGACGGTTGCCTTTGGAGTAGTCCCGGATCCGCTTTGCCGGATCGAGTTCGAAGCGTTCGATCAACTGCTGCCGGCGCTTCCGGTCGACCCGGCCGTGCGTGGCACCGATCACGTCGAGGCACTGGCCGCCGGTCAGGCCGGGCCACAGCGCGACATCCCCGGCGACGTAGGCCAGCCGCCTGTGGAGCCGGGCAGCCTCACGCCAGGGGTCGGCGCCGAACAGTTCGACGTGACCGCTGCCGGCCCGGATCAGCCCGAGCAGGATTCGGATGGTGGTGGACTTGCCCGCCCCGTTCGGGCCGAGGAAGCCGTGCACCTCACCCGGATCCACGGTGAGATCCAGGCCGTCGAGGGCGCGCACCCGCCCGAACGTCTTGGCCAGTTCCCGGATGTGGATGACAGGGTGGCTCACGACGGTTCCTCCCCGGGCGCGGTCACGAACGCGCCCTTCGTGTAGACGGCGGTGGCCTCTTTGGCCCAGCGAGTGATGCCCTCCGGCGTGAGCGGGTCGACCCCGATCGCGGCGGCGATCTGATTGCGCAGCAAGACCAGCGACAGGTCGTTGACCAGAAGGAACGCCGCACGAACCGCCGGATCCTCACCCTGCTGCGCGACGCCCAACTCGGTCATCGAGTCAAGCAGCCGGCGGGTGAGCGCGAACCAGCGACCGAACAGCGCCGCGCCCGCCGGATCGTTGACTAGCAACAGGCGGCGCAGGTACGCGGGCAACGGCGAGCCGTGCGGAAAGGCGCGCGCGAACATCTCGGCAACAGACACCCAGTTGTCCCCATTCACCGCCTCGGCCAGGTCCTGCTCGTCCATCGCGAACAGCGCGTCGAAGGCCCGCCCGGCATAGTCGTCCACCGCCGCCCGCAGCCCTTCCTTGCTGCCGAAGTGATGCACCACGAGCGCGGGTGACACACCTGCCACCGTGGCGATCTCGCGCACCGTGACGGCATCGTGCCCGCGCTCGGCGAACAGACGCAGCGCCGCGTTGCGGATATTCGCCTTGGCCGTGAGGTCGCCTTCTTCGGCGATTGAACCCATGTTCAGTACACTAAACGACTGAACAGCCGAGAGCAAGGGGCACGTCGATCGGGCCAAGAAGTCCGCGCGCGACGGAATCTCCTGCATGTGCTCAACGGCGCCATCGCCACCCGAACCATGGCCAGGTGGTCATCGCGACATCGACTTCGCACAGCGAATGCAACGAGCGTGATCAGAGCCAATCGGCGCCACTGCTCGGCGGGTATCCGGTGGACCAGTTCTGGGCTCCCCATCCCCACCACCCCGCACCAGCGGCCCTTGAGCGGGCTGGGTGATCAGCGCACATCGGGGGAGGAACGGTGCCCTGCCCGCGTCACGGCCCCTCCCCATCGCTTGGGATCGGGCAGGATCAGTCACCGGGATGCGCCCCGGCGGACGACTCACGCCCACGAGTGGTGGGCCCTCATCCGTGCGGCATTGGAGGAGCAGGCCAGTGGTGCGCCGCATCTCGACCTGGCACCAAAGATTCAGTTCTACAGCCGAAGTCGCGACGCTGATCGGCGCGCGTTCCGGATCACCTTCGACCACCGGCGGGCACTGGCCGTGGTCGGACACCTGACAGGAGCGCCCGCGCGGCGAGGACGGCCTGCATCGCCACGGCCGGGCGCAGCAGGGTCGGCCGGGGGGGATCGACCATGTGGCCGCCACCAACGCTGGCGACCGTCACCAGCGCCACCGGGACGGTCCAGCTGACGAACGCAGCGGTCCGCATCGCACGGCTAGGTTCATGGCGCACCGTGAACCAGGTCCAGAACGCCGCGTCGGCCAACGAATCCGCGGACGAGCCGAAGGCCGTCTCCGCGCCCAGGTGACGGGCGAAGCGGCCATCGAGCAGGTCGGTGACCAGCGCGAGGAGCGGCAGCCAGCGGGTCGGCCCGCCAAGCACCGGCAGATTGGCCCGGAGCAAGGTGATCGCATTGGGCACGCCCAGCGACCGCCGATCCTCGAGCATCCCGAGGTGGCTGGCGGCCAGCGCCCAACTCACCACCACCCAGCGGCGGCCCTGCCGACCCGCCCGCAGCGCCATGATCACGTGCACCGCGGTGAGCTCGACCAGGGCCCGGGGATGCGCCCTGGCCTGATGAACCGACCGGCGCGCCGCGAGCGTCAGGAACCTAGCCCACGCCGCCGGACGCCACCGCCCGGCACGCAGCCCGGCCAGCAGCTCGTCGGTGGCCGCCCGAGTGGCGGCATCCAGCAGGTTGGTCATTGGTTCCCTCCCCTGCGCCCGGCCGCCCGTGGCCGACGGTGTCGTACCTGCTCAGCCCGGTCATGCCGGTTTCTCGGCGACCAGGACGCGATAGCCGATCAACCCGTCAGCGACCGCTTGCCCGGCCAGCGACGTGTAACGCAGCACGGCACCCACGTCCACCCCGGCGGCGGCCAGCCCGCCGGCCGCGGTCATCCGCAACAGGCGGACGCGGGCCTCGATCTGCTCGATCATTCGGCTCAGCGCCGCGTCGTGCTCCTCGACGTGCGTGGTGACCAATCCGGCCGTGGCCAGGATGTCGACGTAGCCGGCGACAGGGCGAGCGTCGGCGATGCAGGCCACCCACGCGGCCAGCGTGGTCAACTCGGCGGGCAGTCCCCGTTCGGTCACCACGACGTCGGTGATGCCCACCCGGCCGCCCGGCCGCAGCACCCGCGCGAACTCGGCAGCGGCGGCGGTCTTGTTCGGGAAGGTACAGAACGCGCACTCGCACACCACCACGTCCGCGCACCCGTCCGGCACCGGCAGGCGTTCGGCGTCACCGAGGTGAAACCGCACGCTGCCGGCCAAGCCGACCTCGGCGGTCGACGACCGCGCCCGCTCTACTGTGGACTTACCCAGATCGACCCCATCGACGGTCACCGCGAACTCGGCGGCCAGCAGCCGGGCGGTGGCGCCGGGTCCGGAGGCGACATCCACCAGGTGCTGCCCGGGCGCCAACCTGAGGGAGTCGGCCAGCCGGCGGGTCAGCGCCAGACCGCCTGGATGGTAGGACTCGCCCAGTACCAACGCCACCGCGTCCTGGCCGTAGCCTGCCGCGCAGCACGCCTTGATCTCTGCCGGATCGACGGTCATCGGCCTACCGCCGGGCGGCCCACGTTCGTGGTGTCGACCCGGCCATGTCCAGCGCCGTTGCTGGCGATCTTCGAACCATGGGGCGAGTCGGTCACCAGCGGCAGCAGTGGGGTGGCGTTGGGCACCACGTCCGCCACCGGCACGCCGGACATCCGTGCCCGGACCTGTTCGCGGTAGCCAACGGAGTTGTAGGCGCAGAACGGGATCAACCGGCCGTCCGGGGTGATCTCCTCGACACAGCACTTCATCAACTGCTTGACGTTGAGCGTGTAAGGGTCCTGGAAGTCCTGCACCACGATCATGAACGCACGGTCGGTCAGGTTGGCGATCGCCTCGGGCAGGTTCACCCCGCAGGCGTCCGCGCAGTCCATGGCTTGGGCCACGGCGCGCAGTTTCTCCTCCGTGGTCTCGGTACCCATGAACGCCGAGGCGCTCCACAGTTTCTCCAGCGCTTCGCGCACCGCGTAGTCCGGAACCACCCGGTTGGACACATAGTCCAGGTAGTCCTCCACCTGCAGCAACCGGGGGATCGGCACGATCCCGAAATCGGGTGCGCCAGGGGTGCCTTCGGTGAGCACGTAGGTGATCGACCGGCAGGTCGGGAAACAGCACGGTACCGGGAAGAAGTCATCTTTGGCGAGCCAGTCGGGGCGCTGCGCGGCGATCAGCTCGATCACGTCGGAGTTGGTCAGCCGGGTCAGCGGGTCGAACTCCACGTGCCGCCCGGAATGGGTGACCGGCTGCAACGACACCGACCGCACCGCCGGATGGGCCAGGCCGAACTGGATGATGTCGCCGAGCTCGTGCTCGTTCAAGCCCCGCTCGACCGCCGCCACCAGCGTCACGGTCAGGCCGGCGTCCGCACAGTTGTCCAATGCACGCTGCTTGATCCCGCGCAGGTCCCGGCCCCGGATTTGCCGGTGGGTGCGCTCGGCCAGGCCGTCGAACTGCAGGTAGACGTTGATCGACCTGCCGGCGAGGCGGTTGCGTTCCCCCAGTGCCGCGACGAATGACCGGTCGGTGGCCAGGCGGATGCCGTTGGTGTTGAGGTTGACGTTGCGGATCGGCCGGGCCTGGGCGGCGTCGACGAACGCCAGGATGTCCTGGTGGATCGTGGGCTCGCCGCCGGAGAACATCACCACCTCGGCCTCGCCCTCTGAGGCCACGAACACGTCCAGCATCCGCTCGCACTGTTCCAGGGTGATCGCGTACCCGTCGGGTTGGTGACCGGAGTCGGCGAAGCAGATCGGGCAGTCCAGGTTGCAGTGGGTGTTGACCTCGATGATGCCCAGACAGGCGTGCTGTTTGTGGTCCGGGCACAGGCCGCAGTCCGACGGGCAGCCGTCACGGACCTCGGTCTGGAAGGTCAACGGGATGGTGCCCGGTTTGTTGAACCGCGCCGAGGACAGGTACGCCTGGGCGTCGCCGTAGACCAGCGCCTCGAACCAGCCGTGCTCACCGCAGCGCTTACGCAGGTACACCTTGTCGTCGCGGATGTTGACCTGCGCGTCGAGCACAACCTTGCAGACCGGGCAGATGCTCTTGGTGTACTCGACGAACACCTCGTCCCGATCAACCTTCCGGTCCGCGGTCATAGGGCTCCTTTCGTACCGTTGTCAGTCCTGCTCGATATGCACACCGTTCCAGAACGCCACGTGGTTCTTCAGGCCCAGCAGCCGGGCGAGCGGCAGTGGATGCGGGTAGTACCACGCCGCGTCCTCATTGAGCTGTCCGTCCACGGTAAGCCGGTAGTAGTGCGCCATGCCCTTCCATGGACACAGGGTGCGTGTCGGGCTGTCAGCGAGATACTCGCGACGCAGCGAGTCCGGCGGGAAGTAGTGGTTACCCTCGATCCGCCGGGTTCGCTCCGCCTCGGCGATCACCGCGCCGTTCCACACTGCTCGTAGCACCGCAGTCTCCTCCGTCGCCGTCAGGTCGCCAGATGACCGGCCAACGTCGTCATCGCGTAGAGCACCAGGTAGGTGACCACCGCCGTCCCGACGATCAGCAGCAGCCGCCAGCGGGCGGCCCGCGCTCCGGCCAGGCTGCACGCCCGGCGGCGCCGCAATGCCCAGATGACCAGGCCACTGGTCGCGACCAGGCCGACCAGCCGGAACCACCACGCATAGCCGCTGTACAGGTCCTCCGCCCAGGTGTACGCGGTCCCGGCGCCCAGCACGCCGATCAGCGCCAGGACGGTCGGCCCGACACAGCACAACATCCCGACCAACCCACCGACCAAGCCGATCCGTACCGCCGGCACGGCACGACCGGACACCCGGTGTGGATCCGGCGGGGCCTCGGAACGAGACTGTCCATCGGCCACGAGCACCAGTCCCTTCTGCCCGAGGTGGTGTCCCCGGCATCCAGCCAACACCACCTGACGGCCGACCGCAGCAAACAGTGTCAGCGAGATGACAGACTCGCCGCGCCGGACGGCCCGACGGCATCGATAATCGGGAAGATGACCATCGCACGCCAAGCGTTCACTCGACCGATGCCACGCCCGTGGTGATGCCCGGTCGCGTGCTGCATCGCCGGGGACCCGACCCGGCGATGCTACGCGCCGCCGCGTGGATCGCCCGCCGCGTCGGCCGATGGGACAGCGCGCGGCTTCGACCGTCCGATCTGGACGCCCTGGCCGGCTACCTGGACCTGCGCGAAGTGGCCACCGGCACGGTGCTGTTCGTCGCCGGACAGCCTCCAGAGGGGGTGTGGATCCGGCGTCGCGGCGGGGTGGAACTGGCCGTCGGCGCAGGGCGGCGCCGCGCGGTGATCGGCGTGCTGCGACCCGGCGACGTCGATGGTGCCATACCGTTGCTGCTGGACATGCCGCCGCCGTACACAGCCCGCACGGTCAGCGACTCCACGCTGCTGTTCCTGCCGGCCGCGTCATTCGAGCGGTTACTGGCCGAGCGGCCGGCCATCACCCGCCGGTGGCTGTCCTCGGTCGCGCAACGTCAGGCGGCCAGCCAACTGCGCCTGGCCGGCCTGCTGGGCCGTCCGCTCGCCGAACAGGCGGCCGTACTGCTGCGCGACGAGGCACAGGATGGCGCCGTCGCCCTGTCCCAACAGATCCTGGCCGCGATGCTCGGCGTGCGGCGGCCGTCCCTGAACAAGATTCTCAAGGACTTCGAACGCCGCGGCCTGATCGACCTGAGCTACCGCGCCATCACCATCCACGACTCAGCCCCCGGCCGGCCTGGCGCTGGCCGGAATCCGTACCTGACACCGACAAGACAGCGAGGAGACCGTCATGCGACGCCTGGTCTGGTCGTCCGCAACCGCTGCTGGAACCGCGGCCGGCCTCTACGTGGGTCTGGTCACCGCGGCGGTCCCTCTCGATCTGGGCATCGGGCGCCGTCACCGAGACCTCGGCCCGCTCACCGTCGACATCGCCGCACCCCGCGAGGCCGTGTTCGACATCCTGGCCACCCCCTACCTGGGTCGGCAGACCCGCGCCATGGCGGAAAAGATCCACATCCTGGAGCGCGGCGCCGACATGGTGCTCGCCGCGCACCGCACCCCCATCGGCAACGGGCTGGTCGCGACCACGGTGGAAACCGTCCGGTTCACCCGCCCGCAACGCGTCGACTTCCGACTGGTCCGCGGCCCCGTACCCGAGGTCACCGAGCGGTTCCTGCTCACCGGCGACCAACACAGCACCCGACTGGAATACCACGGCCGCCTCGGCACCGACCTGTGGTCGATCGGCACCTGGTGGGGCCGCGTGGTCGCGCAACACTGGCAACAAGCCGTCGCCGACACGTTGGCAGCTGTGAAAGCCGAAGCCGAACGGAGCGTCCACCAGCGCTGACCATCCTCGGCCGATCGGTCCCCCGCCACCCGGACCACCGTGCGAGCACTGGCAGCCCAGCCTTCACCGCTGGTCACCAGCGCTCTCGCTGTGATCCGGGCGTCGCGGGGTGGGTGCCACCGGGTCCGCGGGAATGGCGGAGTCCACCTCTCTGTCACGGTGCGGTGGCGCTGCCGGCCGCCCGGTCGCGAACCGCCTCCAGCAAGGCCCGCATCTCCACCGGCTCATCCGCCGTCCGACAAGGCTAATTTGTGGGTCGCCTACAACAAGGTGCCTTGTCGCACGGTGGGCAAGGAGCTTCAGCGGCGCGTCCGCCACACGACGAGAACAGCGATGGCGAGTAGTAGTGCCATCGCTATGCCCACCAGCCAGATGCTGTGCCGCCACCAGCCGACCCCGGCCAGGGTGCCGCTGACGACCAGCACCGGAAGACCACAGCAGACCACCGGTACCAGTAGCAGCGCCCAGACGGCCACAGCAGTGTGTTCGCTGTCGCGATCGGGCTGACTAGGCATCACCGATCATGTCCTCTCATCCATGCCTCGCAACGTGCGCACCGCGTTCGGAACGACCGGTCAGTGCCACGGCATCGCGGGGAACCAACCGAAGCCGAGCCCAGCGGGTACTCGCACGTCCCAATAGACGAAGGTGAACACTCCACCGACCACCAGCGCGACCGTCGCGAGCGTCACGGCTCGGGAAGGCTTGGCGCGCAGCCAATGCGGGAAGCTGCTGGCGGACAGCGCGAGGAAGATCACGCCGAGCAGGATCATGTTGCCCAGTACGATCAACACGAACACGGCAGCACCGAACGCGGCGTCATGCGTGCTCGCCGCGTACGCGAACATCTTGCGGAACAGCGGCCATGGCCGGCCGATGAGGAAGCCGCCGATGAGCATCCCCATGAACAGTGGACGCGTCGGTGCCCATCGGGCAGCGGGGCGGCGCAGCGGATCGGGCACGAGGCCGGCCGACGCCAGGCCCAGGTACAGCATGATGAGGCCGATCACTCCGAACACGGCGATCGACTGCAATGTCCGAACGGGAACGTGACCACCCACGGCGGCCGTGGACAGTTGCGGGATGCGGCCGCCGAGGAGTGCGCCAACCGCGCCGTAGGTGCCTGCGACGACGACCGCGGCCAGAGCCAGCCAGCCCAGTGGGGCGAACGCCTGACGGATCCTGCTGGCCACCGACGAGTTGTGGTGGACCATGGGCGCGATCGCGCTGAAGACAGCGACGTTGCAGGCGGTGAACGTGCCCGCCACGCCGGTGACGAAGGCGAATATCAGGCCGGTGACCGTACCGGTGACGGTCGCGTCCGTGGCATTGCCGCCGATCAGACCGCTGGCCGTGTTGACACCGATGTCGTCGTCCACCAACCGGGCCGACCAGAGTATCGCGATCGCAATACCCGCCAGCGCGCTGAGACCGACGACCAGCCCTCGGCGGCCGGCTTCCGGTTCGGGCGTGACCTGGCGGGACACCCCGGTCTCGACACCTTCTATTCTGACCATGCCCTTCCTCCTGTCGTCGGTCCGATGTGTGCACGGCCGGGCGGGAGCGGCCACGGTCATGGCTCGGCTCCCGCCACGCTGGTGGTCACGGGGCGACGTTGACCTGACCCATGATGAGTTCCCCGCCGAACTGGGAGAATCCGCTGACGAACTGGGACGGCGTCGCGAGTGGATTCGTCGCGGTGTTCCAGAACGGTGTCTTGTAGCTCAGGAAGAACGTGTCCGGCGTGCCTTTGGCCTTGTTGTCCGTGCCGATGGCCAGGAACGGAGTCATCGCGTCGTCGATCGTGAGCCCGCCGATCTTGGTGATCGATCGCATCGTGCCTTTGGCGGTGATCATCTTGGCGGACCGGTCGACGTCGTAGGACGTGACTTCTTCGGCGAACATCAGCATGGCGAACGGCCCGGTGAAGCCCGGGCCGAAGACCTTGCCGAGGACCGGCTGCAGAGCCGCGACCATGTCGCTGTTCAGACCCATCTGACCGACGGCGCAGGTAACCAGCTTCGGTGACAGTGTCGCCGCGCTGAGCATCTGCATGGTGCCCATCTCGGCGTGGAACCCTGCCCCACCGTCCTCCAGCACCGGAGAGCTGGCCGCGGCGGCCCGCACCTGCGGTACGTGGTGCGCATGTCCTACGGCGGTCGCCGCGACCCCCACTGCCGCGACGGCCGCAGCCCCCATCGCCGACGTACGCATGAAGGCGCGGCGTCCCATGTTCTTGTTCTCGACTTCGGCGCTGTCCTCTGTCGGCTGGGTGCTCGGTTCGCTCATGTCATCTCCTGTTGGTCAGGCTCCTGCGGAAAGCACCTGAGGTGTTAGGTTTCCTCAGATCCATGACGGACTGAGCGGACCATAGGGACCGATTGGTCGCGTAGCCGTCGCGTTCGCGTCGCGCTCCGACGTGACGACGCCGTGACGACCTTCGCGCGACAGTGGCGACGAGTGAGGTTGACGCGCTGGGTCCGATCTCGACGTGACACCGGCCGACGGGGCTACGGGGAGATGTGATGTCGAAGGCGTTGCATGGGCCGCTGTCCACCGATGTACTGACCGATGAGGCCACAACAAGCACGACATGGGCCGACCAGGACAGACTCGACCGCTTGTCCGCGGCACCCGTCTGGACCGACGAACTGGTTCGCGCGGCCGGACTCCGCGTGGTGGACGTACCGCTCGTCACCATCGGCGGCGGCCTCGCGTCGTTCGCGCTGGTCGACTTTCTCCGGGTGAGTGGTGTGCCCGCAGAGGACATCCGGGTTGTCGGTGCGCATGGCGCGCCGTACACGGGCATTCGACACCTCATGCGGTGCTCGCAGATCCTCGACCACGAATCGCTGCGATCGGACTCGATGTCCAGGGTCGACAACGTGTGGGGTTTTCCCGGATACGCCGTCCAGCGGGCCATTTCACGGCGCACCATCCAGCCGCTGTGGAACGTTCTCACCGAACCCCTGGTCGCGGAGTACTTCAATCCGAGTCCGGATGAAGTGTTCCATGGCATCGACCGGGAAGCGGCGCGGATCGAATGGACATCGATGATCACGCCTGGTTGGGTGCGGATGGTTCGTCGGCGGGACCAGGGTGGCTACTTCTCGCTGGTGCGGCCCACGGCCGGCGGACCTCCCTTCGCGCTGTGCAGCCACTATGTGCATATCGGGACCGGCTATTCCGCGGTCAATTACGCTCCCGAGGTCCGCACCTACCGTGAGAAACACCACGAGTACTTCCGTGTGGTCAACGCATACGAACCGCACGAGCACGTGTATCAGGTACTGACCCGGCGGCCGACCACGGTCGTGATCCGGGGCGCTGGCATCACGGCGTCACGGATCCTGGAACGACTGTTCGAAGAGCGCTTTCGATCCGGCCAGGACGTCCAGATCATGCATCTGTTCCGCACCCATGTCGATCAACACGACGGACCCAGGACGTTCGGTCGTCGTGGCGGTGACGGCTGGAGCTACCAGCCATTCAGTTTCCCCAAGGCGGCGACGGCCGGACAGCTACGGCAGCGTCTGCTCGGCATGGACGCACACCAGCGTGCCGAATACATCAAAACGATCGGCGGTACGACGAGCGCCTTACGCCGCACCTGGCAGGCTCAGCTCCAGCACGGGCGCGATGCCGGCTACTACCGGGCATACCGAGGCGAGCTCAGAGAACTCACGCCGACCGCGCGAGGCACCGTTGAGGCACGTATCGACGTCGCAACCCTGCCGGCGAACACCAGGATCGACGTCGACTTCGTGATCGACTGCACCGGGCTACGGCTCAACGTGGGAGAAAGCCGGTTGCTGGCCGATCTGCTCGACACCACCGACGCATCCCGTAACCCGATGGGCGGACTCGACGTCGGAGAACACTTCGAGGTGAAAGGGGTCTGCGAGGAGGCCGGGGCGATCTATGCCTCGGGCACCGTCACCCAGGGCGGCTACCTGGCACCGGTCGACTCGTTCTGGGGATTCACGCATGCCGCGCTGCAGATCTGTGACGACCTGGCGCGACGCGGCTTCTGTCCACGGTTAGGCATGTCCCGGTCGGTCACCGGCTGGTGCAAGTGGCTGCGAGGAGTACGCCCGTGACTCAGGTGCTGGCCGGCCGCCTTCAGACACGGCTGTTCGTGGTGGCGACAGTGGGCGTCCTGTGGACGGTGATGCTGACTCCGCTGCTTCCGGTGCCGCCGGGCACCGGCATCGGCACCACCTACCATATGACCTTCGAGAATCTCGGGCTCATGGCCGGGCTCGGCCTGCTCTGGGAACTGGTCTACCATCTGCTGCAGCAGATTCGGTGGGACAAGGACTGGCCGACACTGCTCGGCCTGCTCACCGTCGTGAACGAGGCAATCGCACTGTGGTTCCTGGATCACTGGCTGCATCTGCTCCCGGGTACCGTCGGGCTCGCAGCGCCATTGCTCCCGGCGTTCGCCATCCACATCGTGACAGCCTGGCTGGTGATGTGGCTGTTCCTCCAGGGCCCGATCCGGGTACTGCATTTTCGGTGGCGGTTCGAGGGAGGCCGGGTACTGCGCCGGGCCCCTGGACGGCGGCACCGGACCGATGTATGGCTGGAGACACAGTGGCTGGAGTCCCTGCGGTCCCCGGACCAGCCACATCAACTAGCCGTCATGGCCGGCGGGCCGGGCGACGTCGTGGAACTGCCCCGGAGCGAACCCAGGACCGACCAGTTGGTCACGGGAGCGCTGTGTCCGAGCGGCCATTTCGGCAATGCCGACGTGCTGTACTGCATGACGTGTGGTGCGGCGGTGCCACCGCAGCCTCCGGTTCTCGGAACACGGCCACCGGTGGGCGTTCTGATCACGACGGACGGCACCACCCGTGTCCTGGACCGCGACTTGTCGGTGATCGTGACCGACGATGCCCTTGAGTTTCGATCCGACGGCGAGTCGACCGGGTCGGGACTGGCCGACATCCGAATCGTCGGCTGGCAGCCCGTGGTGTCCAGCTCCGCCGGCCCCGTCGCGGTCCTGTTGCCCAACGGAACCCGGATCGGCGCCGCGGTCAACGTTCCCGTGCCTCTGGTGCCCGGCTCGGCGTTGGTGGCGGGTGAACACGTCGTCCGCTATGACAGTCCGTACGCCACTGACGTTGTGCCCACCGAGCCACGCGAGCCGGTCGCGACCAGGATCATCGTTCCCGCCGGTCGCCGGACCTCGCCGGCGGCCCGGCGGGTCGCGGCAGCAGCCGCCATCGTCGTGCTGGCGGGCGCAGTCGCCTTCGCCATCGTCGATGGATCGCGTAACGGTGAACGGCGAGCGGGAGTCAGCCCACCAACCCTCATTCCGCCGCCGCCACTGTCCTCGTTCTCGGTTCCACCGTGGACCTTGCCGTCGCAGACGCAGGGCGCCACCTCGCCGCTTTTTCCAGTCTCGCCAACCGGTCGGCTGTCGATTCCGCCGCTGCCGCTGCCCAACCCCACCCTTGGACCACTACCACCGACCGGCGTCGCGCCCGTCACCCTGCCGGCACCGCCCACCAGTCCGGGTGGTGGCACGACCACCCAGCCGGTGCCGACCTCGCCGCCGCGGCCACCAAGTTCACCGGCACCCGTGTCACCGGTACCGACCACGACGCTGTGCGTTGTCGACGTCGTGGGACTGGCCCAGTGCGCCATGGGTTTGCTCGGCGGGGGATAGCGCTCAGCGGGTGATCCGCACGCAAGTCGCCAGCGCGGCGGCGTTCTCGGCAGCCAGCGCACGGGCGAGCGTCATCAGTGTGGCGACGCGGTGATCGCTGACCCGGTAGTAGGCGTAGCGGCCCTCGCGCCGCGCCACGACATACCCGCAGTCGGACAAGCACGCCAGGTGAACCGAGACACGGCCCTGGGACAGGCCGACGTTCTCCACACATTCTGTGACGGTGTGCTCGGAATCCATCAGGAATGCCAGTAGTCGCAGCCGCACCGGGTCGCCCAGCGCTCGGAAGAACTTCGCGACGACCTCCACCCCGCTCCGGTCTTCCGGCAGGAGGTCAGTGGATCGCGTCCGTGGCACAGTCATGTCAGCGTCCCCATCGTCGGCGGTCGATCCCGCACGATCCACTGGCATCGTACCGTCTTCGTTGATCGCTCGTATACATCGGATTCCTGGCCCGGCGACAACCGGATCGACGCGGCCGACGAGTCTGTTGAGGACAGTTGGCGAGCGGCACGCCACCTGGCGGCCCTACGGTCTCGGTGGTGGGCAAACGTTGAACCCGTTGGTACGCCCCAGCATGATGAAGTCCTCGGACGGTGACGAACCAAGCTCGGCCCGCAGCAGGTCACAGTATGAGTCGAACTGGCGGCGGGCTTCCAGTTTGCTTCCCTCGGCGAGATGTGCCGCGACCAACAGGTGTCGCGGGCGCTCGCGGAACGGGTCGGCCCGCACGGCACCCAACGCCGCTTCGATCGCCAGGCCGTGACAGTCCGCCTCGAGTAACTGGGTCGCGAGTGACTCGAGTGCGTGCACGCGAAGTTGACGGAACCGCTCCCGCTCCGCGATCAGCCAGTCATTGTTTCCCAGGTCAGCGGCGATGTCGTCATAGAGGTTGCAACGCAGGATCTTCTTCAGCTCGGCGGGAGCCATCTCCTTGGAGTGGTCCAGAAGTTCGAAGGCGACGCGAGACGACTGGTGGATGTCCACGGTGACGTCATGTGCCAGTCTGAGGTCGTAGAAGGAAGGAACGACCACACCGCTGCAGGTTTGCTGAAGCCGCCAGACCACGGACCGGAGATTGGCCGCTGCCCTGGGCGCTCTGGTGTCCGGCCACATGATCCCGGCCGCCTGGTTCCGCGATATCTGTCCCGACTTGATCGCGACCAACGTCAGCAGTCTCTGGCTGATCGCACCCAGCGGAACCGACCGCCCGTCGACGGCAAGATCGAATTGTCCCAGCACAGAGAGACTGGCCTTTTCGTTCAGAACACCTGGACGCCGGGGAAACATGGGATCGTCCTCGGAGTTCCTGACGATTCGGTCGGCCAATACGTGGCCCTTCACGGAAACCCCCAAACGAGTTCTCTTGTACAGATTTGCTCATCCGGAAGTATGGCACCGATGCCAGGCGAACCCAAGGTGAATCCCGTGGCGAACCACCCGCTTCATGACCTTATGACCGTTTTGGCGCACCAGGTACGCCAATTGGCGTAGACGGTCGCATACAGACAGTGGTGGCCCGCAATTGTCTGCCAGCCTGTTTATGTCGGAACCAGGACCGTGCCGACTGCCACGTGACGTCGATGTGACGTCCACGCAACGGCGACAGCACCGGCCGAAGAGCGAACGTAATTGATTCCCCTATTTCAATGCTCCGTCCGTAACGAAGACCACCTTGGCTCGTTCGGGCGCCGGCTGTCGGTCAGCGGGCCGTGCCGCGCCGGTACCAGCCTGCATGGACACGCTCCGATCGCCGATCCTCGAGTGTCACACGCCCACCTCCAGTTTCATCATCTGATTGTCGGTGGGCTCCGCGCAGCAGTACCAAGGCTCGTCCAGGTGCGGGCCGGCAACCAGTTCGCCACCGGGCAGTTCGTCCCGGGTCGGGTCGGGCCGCCCGGCGGCCCGGCAGGCCAGGGGTCAGCACCTGCGCGAAGATCTCGCCCCTCGACACGGATTCGCACTGCGCGGCTTCCGCATAGTCGGACACGGCGGCCTGCAATCGGTCCATCCGCGCGTCCGGATGCGTCCACGAGTAGCACAACGCCTGCTTGTCGAACTCGTCGAGCACTTCCTGGGTCTCCGGCACCTCCGGGAGCCACGACCCGGAAATGCCCGCCGTAGACGGTCACTATCGGGCAATGCCTACATGTGTGCTTGCACCCCCGGGTGGCCTCGGTGTAGCCGACGCGCCGGGACTGGCCTGCGGCGTCAATGAAGTGCGCGTAACGGTCCAGCTCAGGCAGATCACGGCGGTCCGGTGTGATGAAACGCTGACGGGCCAGCGAAACCACTGGTTCGATCTGCAAGGAGACGGTCGAGGAACGGACATCCCGCCGGTTCGATCCGGCATCCGCACCGGCCGTCCCATCGCCGGCGTCGGACGAGGCTGGCAGTCGGCGCGCCAGGTCGGCGAGACCCTGTTCGAATTCGCCGCCCAGGACTGTCTGTGCGCCGAGCGAACGCAGGTAGTCCTCGTTCATCGACGCATACGGTCCATAACAGACCATGTGCGCCTGGGGATTGAGTTCACGGACACGCCGGGCCACAGCAGCGGCCAGCCTGGTCGCGGTGTGCATCGGCACATGGCAACGACCAGCGCCGCTCCACGGATCACGTGTTCGGGCAGCTTGTCGTCGACCGCGAGATCCACAACGTGCACGTCGTGTCCGGCCTGACGCAGCCATGCCACTGGCGAGGCGAGTCCGAACGGCTGGCGCCCCAGCTCATAGGTGGAGATGAGTACTATGTTCACGGCGAATCTCCCTTCAGATGGCAGCAGGGTGTCCCGGACCCGCTGCTGCCGGCCGGTCTCACGGTGGCGGTCGTTCTTTCCGCATGGTGTGCTGCACACTCGTGGCATCGCACTCCGCTGATCGCTTCATGCCACGGCAGGCCGCACGTTGTCGACCGGGCTCCGGCCATCGTGCCTGGCCACCCGTCACGGTTTCGTCGTGCTGTCTCACTCTCGCCCGAGAAACGATCCCATCCGGACAATGCCCTCTTCGATGCGATCGGTGGGTAACGCGAAGGGAGCACCTGACGTAACCTGCGCCGGCCGCGCCGAAACTGTCCCCGGGAACAACGGCTACCGAATCGTGCACCAACAGGCGGGCGGCGAAGTCGGCCGCGCTCTCGTAGCCGTCCGGTAGCCGGGCAAACACATAGAACCCGCCTTCGGGCCGATGCGGCACCGCAAGACTGAGCCTGGTCAGGCCCGCCACGAGAACATCGCGCCGCTCGCGCAGCTCCGTTCGCCAACGTGGCGCGATGGACGTAGCCTGCCGCAGCGCCTCGATTCCAGCCTGCTGCACGAACGCGTTCGGACTGAGTACACAGTCTCGTTGCAATGGCTCCAGGGCCGGCACGAGGCTCGCCGGCGCGATCAGATACCCCAGGCGCTATCCGGTCATCGAGAACGCCTTGGAAAACGTGTTCACCACCGCGACGTCGTCGGCGAACTCGAGCATCGAGTGTGGCCGGCCATCACCCAACCACAAGCCGTGATACGCCTCGTCGGAGACGACAAGCGGGCCTAGCCGAGTGAACTCCTCCAGCTCGTTCCCGCGCAGTACGGCACCCGTTGGGTTGCACGGGGAGTTGACCACGACGGCCCTGGTCGCAGGCGTTATCTTTGATTCCACATCGCTCGCGGTGTAGTGCGTGGCACCTCGGTCGGCCGCGATCGGCGTCGCGATCCCCCGGGCCGCTCGGATCGCTGTGACGTAGGCGGGATAACCCGGGTCGGGGACGACTACCTCGTCGTCGGGGTGGAGGAGCGCCAGGAACAACATCAGCAGGAGCGGCGAGGATCCCGCGTGCACCAGCACCTGTGCCGGACTGATCTTCACGCCGTAGCTGTCGCGGTAATAATCGCGAATGGCCTCGCGCAACTCCGGCACGCCAAAGCTGTCGGTGTATCGGGTCCTGCCCTCGCGCAGCGCCTGGATCGCGGCCTCGACGATCGACTCCGGTGTGTCGTAGTCCAATTCACCCCGATCCAGATGCACGACATCGTGACCGCTACGCACCATCTCACGTGCGCGGTCCTGCATCCCGACACACGACAGGGCATTCGGCCAACCATTCGTTGCGCTGGGCATATTCCTGCCTCCCTTGCCGCGTGGGTACCGTCACCGCAACCTGCTCCAGGCACCGTCACGCACCAGTCACGGCCTCGTCAGGCGGCCCCCGTCCGGCTGTGTGGCGATCGGAAAGGTGCCCGCCGGTGCGGGAAGCTGTTCGGCAGAGGCAGACCAGGCGCGGTGGACGCGACGGCCCTCAGATGTCATACTTCCGGATGAACGAATTTGTCAGCGATGTCATGGCAAGGGGTTCCCGTGACTGCTCACACCTTGGCCGCACCCGACACACGCCATACCGGTGACCAGGTGCCCACCGCGAACGAGCCGGTACACGGCACGCAGAGTTGGATCAGCTTGCGCGTCCTCGGCACGTTCGATCTCAGCGTCGGCGGCCACTCGATCCCGCTCGGTACGACCAGCCAACGCATGTTGACCCTGATCGCGCTCAACTCGGGCCACCTGCCCCGCAGCCCCGCAGCGGGCATCCTCTGGCCAGAACATCGGGGGACCAGGGCCGCGGCCAACCTCCGGTCCGCGTTGTGGCGGTTGCATCAGTGCTGCACCGATCTCGTCGACGCCTCCTACCACGATCTCCGGCTGGCCCCTGGCGTCACCGTGGACCTCCAGCACGTGTCCCGTGTCGTGCACACGCTGCTCGACCCGGCAGCCCAGTTGAACTCGGACGAGTTGCGCGATGCCATGCGCACCAACCTGTACGACGACATAGCTCCCGACATCGGCCTCGACGACTGGCTCGTCGCCGAACGCGAGCGCTTCTGTCAGCTCCGTGTCCACGCCCTGGAAGCCCTCGCCCACCGCTTGATCACGGTGGGCTGGCACGGCGCAGCGGTCGAGGCAGCGCTCGGCGCGGTCCGGGCCGATCCGTTCCGGGAGAGTGCCTATCACCTGCTCATCACAGCGCATCTGGCCGAAGGCAGCCGCTTCGAGGCCCACCGCCATCACACCACCTACCGCACCCTGTTGCGCACCGAGTTGGGCTTGACTCCGTCCGATGAGTTCATGTCGCTGCTGGACAGTGGCCGCAACAACTAGTGGATATCTGCCCATGCGAATGTCCCGATACCACGGCGGCGCCACGATATGATGGACACCTTGGGTGTCAGCGACATCGAGGCGAAGGCAGGGACGAGATGGCCGTGAAGCGCAGACCCGCACGTACCCTGCTGCCCCACGACGCCGGTGGCGTGGAAGTGGTCGCCAAGTTCTTCCGTGCCCTTGCTGATCCCACGCGGCTACGACTGCTGGAATTCCTCCTCAACGAGGAACACACCGTCACCGAGTGCGTCCTGCACATCGGTCTGTCTCAGGGCCGCGTGTCCACCCACCTGACCTGCCTGTCCGACTGCGGCTACGTCAACGTCCGCCGCGAAGGCCGATTCGCCTACTACCACGTCAGCGATCCCCGCGTCGCCGAGTTGATCATGCTCGCGCGCGCTCTGGCGGCGGACAACGCCGGCGCCCTCGCGGCATGCATGAACATCACCCCACGTCGCTAGTTCACAACCGCATCAGGCTCGCGAACGACGCGCACCCAGCGGACAGATATATCTTGATATCCGGATGTAAGATGAACCATGAACATCGATCGACTGGATGTCGACCTGGCGGTTGTCGGTTCCGGTGGCGCCGCGTTCGCGGCGGCGATCGCCGCCGCGCGCAAGGGCAGGACCGTGGCCATGATCGAGCGCGGTACGGTCGGCGGCACGTGTGTGAACACGGGATGCGTGCCGTCCAAGGCCCTGCTGGCCGCCGCCCACGCACGGCATGTTGCCGCGGCACAGCCGTTCCCCGGTATCAGCACGCAGGCCGGCCAGGTGGACCTCCGGGTACTGGTGGCGGGCAAGGCGGCCCTGATCGAGCGCCTTCAGGCGCAGAAGTACACGGCTCTCGCCGCCGAGTACGGCTGGGACATCTTGGCCGGCACCGCCACGTTCGCCACGGAGCATGCCGCGCCGGTGCTGCGCGTCGAACTGGAAGCAGGCGGTGGCGTCACCGTAACGGCAGCACACTACGTGGTAGCCACCGGCGCCACACCGCGAATCCCGACGATCGACGGCCTGTTCGATACAGGGTATCTGACCTCGACCACAGCCATGGAACTCGACCGCCTGCCGCGATCGCTCATCGTCATCGGTGGTAACTCCGTCGGCCTGGAACAGGCCCAGTTGTTCGCCAGGCTCGGTGTCCGGGTCTCCATCGTCGAGGCCATGCCCAGGTTGGCCCCGTTCGACGAGCCAGAGGTGTCCGCGACGATCGAGCAGATCATGCGCGACGAGGGCATTGCGGTGTGGACCGGCACGACCGTCGCCGCGGCACGCCGTGGGGACAACGGCCGCACCTTGACCACCATCCAACACGGCGCCACGGGGGAACTACGCGCCGAACGACTGCTGATGGCGACCGGCCGCACGCCGATGACCGAGGGCCTGAACCTGGCGGAGGTCGGCGTGGACGTCGGCCCGCGCGGCGAGATCGTGGTCGACGACCGCATGCGCACCCGCAATCCACGCGTCTGGGCCGCCGGCGACGTCACCGGCCACCCGCAGTTCGTCTACGTCGCCGCAGCGCACGGCGCACTGGTCGCGGACAACGCCTTCGACGGAGCGGACCGGGCGCTGGACTACCGCCATCTGCCAAGGGTCACATTCACCAGTCCGGCCATCGCCTCGGCCGGCCTGACCGAAGTCGACGCAGTCCAGCAAGGCCACCACTGCGCATGCCGGACGCTCCCATTGGAATACGTGCCACGGGCCCTGGTCGACCGGGACACCCGTGGCCTGATCAAACTCGTCGCGGACGCGGATACCGGTCGCCTGCTCGGCGCACACGCTGTCGCCGACGGTGCTGGTGAGGTCATCGCGGCGGCCGTGTACGCACTGGCCAACGACATGACGGTCCAGCAGATCGCCGACCTGTGGAGCCCGTACCTGACGATGGCCGAGGGCATCCGACTCGCCGCGCAGGCGTTCACCCGAGATCTGTCCAAACTCTCGTGCTGCGCCGCTTGACACCCTGGTCCGGCGTTAGCACGGCTGAGTCATTTATGACAACTATGACCTAGTATTCTAGGACAATTCTGCTAACGTGATGCCGGCAAGGAACGTCCAGCGGTGGAGGAGCCGAGGTGACGGGTCGTATCGCGGGCACCTCGGTTGACCGCCTCAAGCTCCATACAGCCGAACGCGCCGCGTTGTGGACGACCCTCGGCGCCGCGAGCGAGGAGTATCTCGGAGACATCGACGAGTTGCCCGCCTCGACCTCGGTCTCCGCCGTCCAGGTCGAGATGGCTCTCGACGCATCCGACTTCGACACTCCGATGTGGCCGGACGCCGCGCTCGGCAAGGTGATGGATGCACTGCGTGCGGTGCAGCCGCAGGTTCGTCATCTATTTCGTGGACGACCGGTCCCCGGGCGAACCGACGAGACGCACCTCGATCTTGTCGCACAGGACGTGAACAGCTCCGGCAAGGCCAAGATCTTCGGTGTCCGGATCGGCGGGCGACGGGCGCTTCGGGTGTCCATCACCAACTATGCGACCACCAGCGACGACATCGCCGTCCAGGTCGGTCTGCTCGACGCGACCCACCCGAAGCCATGAATCGACAATGACCAGACGTGGCCTATCCCGCCCGAGGACGGCGACCATGGACTCTGTCTCACAACCGTCAACGACAGCGTCGCGCACCGATCCGGTCGGCGTGGAGACAGTGGCCAGGTTCGCGTGGGTTCTCGGCGATCCGGTTCGGTTCCGGCTGGTGGAGTTCCTGCTCGACGACGAGCACAACGTCACTGACTGCGTCGCCCACATCGGACTGTCACAGGGCCGGGTGTCCGTTCATCTGGCCTGCCTGGTCAACTGCGGATACATCCAGGTTCGCCGCACAGGCAGATTCGCCTATCATCGCGTCCATGACCCACGCGTCGCGGAATTGGTGGGACTGCTCCGCGAGCTGGCCGACCATGCCGCGCCACTCGCCACGTGCGCGCACACGAAGCGTTGAGCCGAGCAACCGAAAGCATAGGATTCCGGCGATGCCCAACCGACACCGTTCCAACGAACCCACCGTCCCACTCACCATCGGGCTGTTGTTGATCCCGGCCCTGTGTTGCGGACTACCGGCGCTCCTGGCGGCCGGCGCGTTGAGCGCGCTCGTGAGCTGGCTGGTCAACCCGTGGGGGATCGCGGTCGGCGTGCTGGCGTTCGCGGTCGTCCTCACATGGTTCCTGCGCAGGCAGGCTGTCCGTGGAGTCAGGTGTCATCGCGGTCGCGCAGTGACCGACGATCTGCCTGTCCGGCAACTGCAGGACCGGCAGGACTGGTGACGTTGCCTGGTGAGGTGTTGGTCATGCGCCGCAGTTGTCGTGCAGCAAGGTCATGAACTCGCCGGAAGGTTCAAGTCCCAGTTCTCGCTGCAGCAGTTCGCGGTATGCGCGGTGCAGCCGGTAGGCCTCCAACCGGCTGCCTTCGGCGAGATGCGCCCTGATCAGCAATCGGTAGGCGCTCTCCCGGAACGGATCGGCACGCACGGCACCGAGGGCCGCCTCCACCGCCGCGCCGTGCCAGCCAGCGTCGATCTGCCTGCTTGCCAGGGCTTCCAGCGCATGCACCCGTAACTGGCGGAACCGTTCGCGCTCGCTCGCCAACCAGTCGGCGTCACCGATACCGGCGGCGATGTCGTCGTACAGATTGCAATTCATCGCCTCCTTCAACTGGTCAGCGTCCACATCCGCCGATCCACCCAACAAACCGAAGGCCACCTGGGACACGTGGTGCATGTCGACCCGCACGTGCGGCGTGAACCGCAGATCATAGAACGAGGCGTCCACGACGCCACCGCAACACTGCTGTAGCCGCCACAACACCGATCTAAGGTTGGCCGCCGCACGCGGCGCACGGGTATCCGGCCACAGGGTGCCAGCCGCCTGAGTCCGCGGGATCTGGCCCGACCGGATCGCGACCAATGTAAGCAGTCGCTGACTCGTAACCCCCAACGGAACAGACCGGCAACCGACGGTCAGATCGAACCGACCCAACACGCGCAAGTCCGCTTGCTGTAGCGAGAGATCGTCCCCGTCAGAGGAGATCAGACGGTCGGTGGAGATCGTCGCTGTAGGACGCACGACGATGTGGACCTCATCCTCCATTCGAATCCCCCTCATGCCGACGTGACACGGGCAAATATTCGCTCATCCGGAAGTATGCACTCTGCAACAGTCCGTGTCCAACGCGAGGCGAGGATCTCTATCTGATCACCTGAATGATCGTTCACTCTCCGTGTGATCCCGCGGCCGACGTCATCCATTCATCGTAGGGGCATCTCACATATCGTCATGACCGTGATGATCCTGGAGGAGTCACCCGCCGGTCCTGGTCATCGGCGCGGGTCCTCCCAGGTGATGTGCAACATCTTGCGGGGCACCTCGCTGCCGGCGGTCGGCGGGGATACGGCATGCCAGGAATTGTCGGTGCGCACCTGGATGATGGACTGGTTCGGCGTTGGTGGTACCTCGGTGACCAGATCCTTCGGATCGCTCGACGTGAGGACCTGGAAAAACCCGCCGCAGTCGGCGCTGTCGGTGCCGTCCAGGTAGAGCAGGTGTACCACACGTTCGCGCTCGTCGTCCAAGTGTGGGCGGCAGGAATAGGTTTCGTTGAAAGTGTGGAAGGCGGCGCGCATCTTCAGGTTGGCCAAGTCGATGCCGACGACGCCGCTCAGCGCTTCCCGGTACTCCGGCGAAACAAGGTCCGTAGCGACATCCAGCCAACGTTCATCCAGGTCGGACCAGATCATCGGCTCGTCGGTGCCGACGTCGACCAAAGTGCGCCGGGTATCCAGCGTGCTCCGACCCGGGTTCTGGTCCGGGCCCTCGCTGACCGTGTGGTCCTTTGGCTCGTGCACCATGCGGGCGGACGGGTAGACCTTCGCCATTTCTTCAGGTTCCAGGAAGGCGCCTTCATAGTGGGCCCACCACCACGGTTCGCTGTGGACTTCCGCGGAACGCAGCGCGTCGGGCCTGACCGACAATCCGGTCATCGTGTCTGCCGAACCGTCACTGCTTCGTCACATCGGACACGCGTGCCTCTGCGTCAGCGCAGGCAGCGGCGATTCAGTCGCGCCACGGTCATGGCACCGTGACGCACGGGTGACGGCTTGCTGAAAGACTCCGATGAGGTGACCGCGGCAGCTACCGGCGGAGTGAGGACTGGTGAATCCCGTGATCGGACAACCGAATGCTGTGACCGAAGAGCCCGAGTCCCACCTGTTCCGTGCCGTTCAGGGATACTATGAGACCAAAGCCCTGCTCGCGATGTGGCGGATGGGACTGCTGCAGCGGGCCGGTTCCGGCGAGCCGTTGCAGCTGAACGAACTGGTCGCGGACGGCAATGACGAGGAACTGCTGGTCGCACTGCTCAACTACCTGACAGTGCGCGGCTACCTCCAGCGCGACGACACGATGTACACGCTGGCCGGGCGCGGCGCCACCCTCGTCCCCTATTTCGGCTATCTGGGCACCATGGTCGGCGCCTACGAGCCGGTCATGGCGGAGGTCGAGGACCTGGTGGCCGGCCGCAAGGTCTTCGGCCGCGACGTACACGGTCCGTGCCCGACCTGGCGACCGGGCTGACCTCGCTCGAGGACAACCTGATGACGCGGTTTCCCGAACTCCTGGGGAATCGGTCGATTACCAAGGTCATGGACCTGGGTTGCGGTAGCGGCCTCATGCTGAGCCGGATCGTCCAGTCCCGACCGGGGCTCACCGGTGTCGGGGTGGACGCGAACGCCGAGACCTGTGCGGTCGCCACCGAGACCGTGGCCGTCGACGGCCTGGCCGATCGTGTCACCATCGTGGCGGGCGACGCCGGGCGGGTTTCGCAACTATCCACCGAGGCTCGCTCCGGCGTCGACCTGGTCATGATCATGTTCGTGCTGCACGAGTTGCTTCGCCAGCGTGGCCGGGACGGCGTGTTGGCCTGTCTTCGGGACATCGCCGATGTGCTGGGCCCGGACGGGACGCTGCTGGCCGTCGAGGTGGAGAGTGTCGGCGAGCCCATCCGGAACGACAACCTGCTGTTCACGCCGGAATACGAGTTCACCCACGTGCTCACCCATCAGCGGCTGGCCATGCGATCGGAATGGACGGCTTTGGCCCAGGAGGCCGGGTTGCGGGTGGAACGAATCGAGCCGCTGCGCATGTGCCAGGCCTTCTGCATGGTCCTTTCCCCAGCGCATGCGGCCGCGCCAGCAGCCTGATGCCGGCACGGCCCGACCTAGTGGGACTCCAGCCGGGCCCGTTTGTCCCGACTAGCTGTGCCATGATGGTATGGAACGGCTGTACCAGCGCGGATGAGGATGCACGACCATGGCACCACGCTCAGCCCTGCCGAGCATGCGGATCTCGGTCAGTCGGGACGTCGCCATCCCCTTGGTGAACCAGATCCACGACCAGATCGTCGCGGCGATCGACAGCGGTGACGTCAAGTCCGGGGATCGGTTGCCCGCCATCCGCGAATTGGCCCAGTTCCTCAAGATCAACCGCAATACCGTGGGTCAGGCGTACCGGCTACTGGAGACCAGTGGCCACGTCTACACCAGGGCCGGCGGTGGCACCACGGTCGCAGGGCCCACCGCGGCCAACATCCCGACCCGGCAGCACGAGTTGCGCACCCTGGTGACCTCGGCGTTGAGGCAGGCCACCGAGCTGGGGTTCTCCGCCGCCGAGTTCGGCCAACTGGCTTACTACGAGGGCCAGCGGTGGGCGCAGCTG
The DNA here is from genome assembly GCA_036491115.1 of Pseudonocardiaceae bacterium. Taxonomy (GTDB): domain Bacteria; phylum Actinomycetota; class Actinomycetes; order Mycobacteriales; family Pseudonocardiaceae; genus DATEPR01. The sequence continues at coordinate 43,311 of DASXCQ010000105.1, read as the reverse complement.
CCCAGGATCGCGGTGCTGGTCGTACACGACTACCCGGGTGAGCTGGAACTGCTGTGCACCGCGCTACGCGAGGAGTCCGCTGCCGTGGACGCCGAGGGTGTGCTGCTGGCGAACCTGGCCGGCCGCACGGAAGACGGGTTCGCCGCACTCGGCGAAATCGACTTCGCGCTGGTACCGGTGCGGCTGTTGGAACGGGCGATGGGCCTGCTGGCCGGAGCACCATTCCCGGTACTGGGCGCGGGCATCGGACCGTCGCTGGCCACCCTGGTACAGGTCGCCAAGGAGACCTCCGGCCAGGCCCGGCGGGTCGCCGTGGTGTGCAGCGACCCCGCGGGTGCAGCCATGATGGAGGAAGTGCTGCGCTCCGCCGAGGTGGTGATGGCCGATGTGCGGCAGGTCACCGCGACCGATCCCGCACTGCGCAAGACTGTGGCGTGGGCCGACCTGGTGCTGGTCTCGGACGCCTCCGCCGACGCCGTCGCCGAGATCGCGACGGGCAAGCGGCTCATCCGGTTCGCCACCCTGATCAGCGACTCGTCGCTGGCGACCGTGCGCAGCTACGCCGAGCACCTGATCCAGCGCAAGTACCACGCCGAGGCAGCGAACTAACCAGCACGCTGACAACTTGTCCTATTGACATAGGACGTTCTCCTTTCCTACGCTTGAATCGTCCGTGTCGCCGTCGCGGTGGGTGCTGCGGGCGGATGCAGGAGAGGGTCGTGTTGTGTCATGACAAGTACGCAGGGCTGTAGTGCGCCGGCCTCGTGTGGCTCGGCGCCGGCACCGACCGAGGACGGCCTGTTCGGTGCCGGCGACCTGAGCCTGACGACGGTGTTGCGCCGTAACCGCCGGTTTCTGATCGGCGCCGCCACACTGTGCGCCACCAACGGCCTGCTGTTCCTGTTCGGCGGATCGGTCGCCACTCGGGACGCGGCCATCGGCATCGCGCTGTCCGGTGTGAGCCTGGGTTACCCGTTACTCGTAGCGGCAGCCCGAGCGGTGCGCCGACTGCGGTTCAACACCGAGGTCTTCATCTCCCTGGCGGTCATCGTTGTCCTGCTGATCCACAACTGGTGGTACGCATCCTGGGTCGTCACGGTCATGTGGTTCGGTGAGACCCTGATGTCCTGGGCCGGCCTGCGTGCCCGGTCGGCGGTCGAGGCGCTGCTCAAGCTGGTCCCCCGGCAGGCCAGGGTGATGACTCCCGAGGATGAGGTCGTTCTTGCCCCGGTGGAAGAGGTCAAGGTCGGTCAGGTGGTCGCTGTGCAACCTGGCGACGGTATCCCGGTGGACGGCGTGGTAGTTCGCGGTGAGACCACCGTCGACCAATCCATGCTGACCGGCGAGTCACTACCGGCTGACGTCGGTGTCGGCGAGAAGGTCTTCGCGGGTACGCACAACCTGGTCGGGGCCATTCGGGTGCGGACGGAGAAGGCGGCCGAGGAGAACACCGTCGCGCAGATCGTCGCCATGATGCGGCGGTGATCAGTCCCGGCCCGCCAAGACCATCGCGGACCGCCTGGGAATCGAGGTCCTCGCCGAAGCGTCACCCCAGCAGAAACTGGACGAGGTGGCGCGGTGGAAAGCGGCGCGGACGGGCCGCCGCCCCGCACCGTGGTGATGGTCGGCGACGGGATCGACGATGCCGGTGCGTTGGCGGCAGCCGACGTGGGAATTGCGATGGGCTCGGCTGGAGCAGAAGTGGCCGCGTCAGCGGCTGACATCGTCATCCACGGTGACCGGTTCGGACGGGTGCTCATCGCGGCAAGGCTGGCGCGCCACGGCCTGCGTATGATCCGGTTGAACATCTTCTTCGCATTCTTCTACAACATCGTCGGTGTGACCCTTGGCTCGCTCGGCCTGATCACTCCGATTCAGGCACAGGTGATCGGGATTCTCAACTTCTTCTCCGTAGTGATCAACTCGGTGCTCGTGCTGGCCTACCGGCCACGGACCACCAACGACGGTGATGCCAACCGGCCCGAGGAGAAAGCAGGCACCACACCAGATCCGGCTCGGTTGTCGGCAGCGTAGACGGGCCAACCACCAGCATTGTGGGCGTGGGCCGGGGCAACAACCGCGGCCCACGCCTGGTCCTCCGAACCATGCACGGCCGAGCTATGCGGCCTGGGACTGTTCGGCCAGTTCCGGCTGATCCTCGCTGATCGCGTGGTCGGCATAGCTGGCCCTGACCGTGCGACGTTCCTGCCATAGGTGGTAGAGCGAGATGGCGAAGATGACCGAGCCGATCACGTTGGCGATGAAATGCCACCAGATCCGGTACGTGGTCGCACCGGGGCCCGGTTCCAACAGGCCGAACCAGGTGGACAGGCCGATCGCCTGCTTCGCACCCAGCCACACCGACAGCATCAGCGACAGGTGCTCCAAGCCGTGGATGCCCTGCATCCACACGCCCATCTTGGCCCACCGCCTCGCTTTCGTGGCTCGTGCGCGGGTCGTGATCACCATCAGCGCGGCCAAACCAGCCAGGAAAATGAGGTTGCCGATGAAATGCAGGATCTCCATGCCCAGTGTCGGCCTGGATGGGTCGACCAACTGGAAGCCCGCCGCCAGCGCGGTGCCCCACGGGGTCATCCACGCCGGAGCCTCCGGATGCGCCACCCAGTAGCCGGCCTGGGCGACATGTTCCTGCAAATGACCTATCTGGCCGAGCACACCGAGGATGATCACCGAGCTGGTCGCCCCGTAGACCCACGCTCGACACTTGCGGTTGGCGATGTGCAACGCACCTACCGCCACCCACATCGCCACCGCCCATAGCAGCAGAAGTACCGCTCCGGCGGTGCCGACCGACGACGCCATCCCGCTCATTGTGACTCCCACCTGCTCGAATTGCTGGCAACAAACGGAGGTGGGCTGCGACTACTGACTCAAGATATACCGCGACCGGAGGCTTGCGGCAAGACCCGTTTAGCGCCAGGGGCCTTGGAAGCTCAGCGAAATCGGGGCTACAACGGGGAGATGCGCTTCCGGTTTCCACCAACCTCCTCGGTATGGGCGTCGCGACGGTAGTGCGACAGGCGCGCAACGCGAACCCTGACACCATGGCACCATCGTCGGCCGCGCTGGCGGGACCAACTCCCGCCACCCGGGCTGCGAATACTTCTCGCGGCCGGCGACCGTGCGTCCACTCGGATTCGGCAGCAGGCTGGATCCCTACGCAAGGCAGGTGGTGCGACCCGAGTGGTCTGGAGGCGCGACCATCCGCGGCACCGGTCCGCCAGAACCGAGCGCGGGTGACGTGACCGTGGTGGATCGGCTGGTCCCTACTGGACTCGGCCCATAAAGTGATCGACATCATGCCCAGCGGTCCAATGGAGTCCGCTGTGGATGGCTAGCCGATCACGCACGTGATGTACAGGGACGCCCAAGAACACCCTGGTGCGGCATCGCAATGCGGTGAACTTCTTCGCCGCTTCTCGGTGCTCGAACTGTTCTTCGCCGATGTCGTCGCCGAACGCGCGACCCTGGTCGACCAGGCCAGGAAAGGCCGTGTTCGGCGGTCCGGTTCTACCAGGTCGTCGTTGTCACGGGCGGAACTGGTGGCGCGCCGCGCGACACCGGCAGCACCCACCCTGCTCGGTCAGCTCATCTGTCCACGGGGTGGATCAGCGGACGCAGGTGGTCATGGAGGTAGGTGACGAAGGGGCGGCGGAACATCTCGGCCACGGTGAAGGTCCAGCTGCCGTGGCGGGCGGTCAGCCGGGACCGCGCCGCCTGGGTGGAAGCGTAGAAGGGCTGGTGCGCGCACACGTTGTGGTCAATGTCGACGAAGATCCCGCTAGCCGCCAGCAGGCGCTGTGGTGGCAGCAACACGGTGACCGTCCCGGGAGGGTCCACCCGCCGGTAGCCGCCCGGGACGAAGTCCACATGGATGGTCCGCCCGGTGACCGGGCATGTCTCCTCGACCCGGAAGGGCGAGTCCAGCACGGCCGCGTAGGCGAACAGGTCCGGGGCACACCCGCAGCGCATGGGGATCTCGCGGTCGCCGACGTACAGCGTGCGGCGGGTTTCGTCCCCGGGGAAGGGTGGATCCCATCGGATGGTGTCCTCATCGATCACCACTGAGAGGTATTCCCCACACAGCTTCCGGGTGTCCGTTGTGGACCTTCCGATGATGTTGGCCAGCCGGGCCAGCGAGGCTGGCCGTTCGCCGAGCCGGGTCAAGCCGGCCAGGGCGGTGACCATGCCCGGGGCCGGCAGCTGCTCGATCGCGTCCTGCCATGCCCGGTCGAACTCGGCCAGTCCGGCCGGCCGGGCGTCGACCTGGTCACCCATCGCTTCGCCTCCAAACTGTCGCCGCCTCAGCGGAGTTCGGCGATGACCCGTGCGAACGCCTCCATTGCGGGCTCCAGCACTGCGACGTAGGTGAAACCGTACCGCTCGCGGTGCCGCGCCAACCGTTCCGCCATTGTCCGTGGCGAGCCGGCCAGCAGTGCGGGTAGTTCCAGCAGTTCCGCCGGGCTCAGGTCCGGGCGGAAGTGCCGGACCTGTTCGACCGCCGACTCCCTGGTGTCGGTGTGCACCACCGAGTACAGCAGGATGTTCTTCTCGATGCGGCGGCCCGCGGCGTGCCGGTCGACCAGCGCCACCTGCTCGGCGATCTCCGCCGGCCCGGCCAGTGTCGGCTGCCCATCGGGCGATGGTCGCGTCCCGGCGAACGCCACCACGTCGGCGCGGGTGGCGGCCAGCCGCAGCACCCTCGGCCCGGCTCCGCCGATCACCAGCGGCGGCACCCGGCCGTCCGGCACGTCCTGCGCCAGGTCGTCGGGCAGCGGCGGCGTACAGCCGGCGAGAGGCTGGAAGTTCTGTGGTGGCAGGGACAGTTGCCGGGACACCTCGGCCACTGTGCGCGCCAGCCGGTCCACCCGGGCGCCGGCACGCTCCCAGGGCAGGCCCGCCTCCTCGATCTCGGCTCTGGCATAGCCGGTGCCCAGGCCCAGCTCGAAGCGTCCGTCGGTGAGCTGGGCGGCGGAGACCGCCTCTCGGGCGAGCAGCAACGGATTCCAGAACGCGGCGTTGAGCATGAAGGTGCCGACCCGAGCGCTGCGGGTCGCGTGCGCGGCCGCGACCATGGCCGAGAACGGCGCCAGTGTGCCGAGGTGGTCGGAGAACAGGAGCACGTCGAAGCCGAGATCCTCGGCGCGGCGGCACTTGTCCATCCAGATCCTGCCGGACGCCGGCAGGTAAAGGTTCACCCCGAAGCGGAAATCAGGCAGCATGCGACCTCCGTCACGGTCGGTCCGGTCAGCCGGCGACCCGGGGATAGCGATCGTCAGGCAGCGCCTGGCCCGGCGCCATGTCCAACGGGTCATTTCCCGGCTGGGGCTGGTAGGTGGCGTCCGCGTCGGTGAAGGTGACCGTGAACGAGACTCGGGCTTCGTCGGTGACGTTGGCCCCGGCCTGGTGTGCGATCCGGCTGTGGTGGAAGGTGGCGTCGCCGGCCCGGAGCGGAACGGTCACCCGCTGGCTCCAGCGCAGGCCGGGCCAGTGCTGGAAAACGTAGGCGTGGATGTTGTGCTCGAACTCGCCGGCATCGACCCGGTACGGGTCGCCGCGGCGGTGAGAACCGGGAAGAAAGCACAGGCTGCCGCGTTCCACGGGCACGTCCACCAACGCGATCCAACAGGTCAGAGTCAGGCGGGAGTGCAACAGCTCGTTGGTGAAGTCGTCGTGCAACGGCGTGGGCGTGGCCTGGCCCGCCGGCTTGACGAGCACCTCGCCGCCCCAGGCCCGCAGTGGCATCCGGGCTATTTTCTCGGCGGTCGACCCGATGCGCGGGTGCAGCGCGAACTCGCGGAGCGTGGCGTTGCGCTCCCAGCCGTCCTCGGTGGCGACGATGCCAGTGCGATCCATGAACCTGCTGGTCAGGTAGCCACCATCGGCCTGGGCGTCGAGTGCCGCCGCCCGCAACCGGGTCACCTCCTGCTCGGTGAGCAGCCTCGGTACATGCACGAAACCCTGCTCATGGAAATGGTCGACGGCCTGGTCGGACACCGCGTCCAGGACGGCGGTCGTCCCGCTGTGGTCCTCGCCGGTAGGTTGCATGATCCCTGTCACCCCTTCGGTTGTGCAGCAGCTCGTCCTGGACGGCCAGCCATGTTGCCTGCCCGATCGGCTGGACCAGGACACCACGTGCCGCCCGGCCGGAACACAGCAAGATGCGCTTCTTCCGGCAGGCGGGAGTCGACCAGCACCGCGGTCAGCCCGGCGACCACAGGTCGATGTGGGATGCGCACGGAATGGTGTTGAACGGGATGCGCATGAGCAACGATAGGCACGGAACGCTGTCCTACGGGCCCGACTGGCAGGAACCTGCAAGGCGGACCAACCCTTGGCCCGCACAGCGATGGCGAGGCAGTCACATCCTGGTGCGCAGGCCTTCGACCATGAGGTCCAGTCCGGCTTCGAACTGCTCGGCCTGGTTGTCGTAGCAGAAATCGATGGCGAGTCGGACCAGGTGGTCGGAGGTGTCACGGGGGACCATGCCGGTCACCCTGCGCAGCATGGTCAGGTCATCGGAGCAGCGATCTTCGACGGTGCTCCCCCACCACGACGCCTCGGCAAGGGAGAACCCCAGCGCGTAGCCATGGACCGCGCGGAGGGACTGGATAGCTTGGCGGTCGGTCAGTCCGGCGCGGACCAGCACCTCGCGGTAGGCGTCGACATACTCGAGTGACCTGACCGGCAGGGTCGCCCGGTTCAGCAACGGGGCCGCCGCCACGTGCCGATAGATCATCATGCGCAACGAGCGCGCATAGGAGTACACCGCTTCCGGCCAGGACATGTCGTCGGCGGTAGGTGGCTCCAGTTCGCCCCACATGGCCTCGACGATGCCGTCCAGCAGTTCGTCCTTGCTGGCCACGTGGCTGTAGAGCGACATTCCCTTGATGCCGAGTTCCGCGCCGAGCTTGTTCATGCTCAGCGCCGCCAGCCCGTGGGCGTCGACGTACTCCAGCGCCGCCCGCAGCACGTGTTCGCGGTTCAGTCGTGCCCGCGTGGGTGGGCGGCCGGTGGAGACGTCCTCGACCATCGCAGCTCCCGTACATCGATTCACTACTCCTTCACTCTTGCACAACTCCGCCGGGTTGGCTGTACCATAACCTTATGGTGCAAGGGTCAAGTACACGCCCCGATCATAAGGAGCCCGGAGCGGGAGACCGTCCGGCGATCAAGCTGACCGGCCTGACCAAGGTCTACGGTCGCGGCGCGGAGGCGTTCGTCGCCGTGGACGCGGTGACGCTGGCGGTACCGAAGGGTGAGGTCATCGGCCTGCTGGGGCCGAACGGGGCCGGTAAGACCACCACCATCAAGATGATGGCCGGCCTGATCCAAGCCACCTCCGGAACCGCCGAACTGGGCGGCTTCGACGTGGCCAGGCAGCGGCCCAACGCGGTCCGCCAGATCGGCGCGGTGCTGGAAGGCTCGCGCAACGTCTACTGGTCGATGTCGGCCTGGGAGAACCTGATGTACTTCGGCCGGCTCAAGGGACTGCGCGGCTCGGAGATCAAGCCGCGGGCCAGGTGGCTGCTGACCGAACTGGACCTGTGGGACCGGCGCGACAGGACGGTCGGCACGTTCTCCCGCGGCATGCAACAGAAGGTCGCGGTGGCCGTCGCCCTGATCACCGACCCGCCGATCGTCCTGCTGGACGAGCCGACGCTCGGCCTGGACGTGGAGGCCGCCCGGACCGTCAAGGACTGGATCACCAGGTTGGCCCAGGACGAAGGCAAGACCGTCGTGCTGACCACCCACCAACTTGCGGTCGCCCAGGAACTGTCCGACCGGATCGCCGTGATCAAATTCGGCAAGATCATCGCCGATCTGCCGACCTGTGAACTGCTGGCCAGTTATGCCGAGGACCAGTTCCAGGTCGAGGTCGCCGCACGACTCGACGCGGTACGGGCCTTCCTGCCGCTCGATGCGCGGGTCGACTCGGACGGCGAGGTCGTCAAGGTGACGCTACCGGGGTCCGACTCCGCCACCGTGTACCGCTTCCTCAACCAACTCTCGGTCGCGGACCTGCCGCTCGTGTCGGTGACCAAGGCAAGGCCCGACCTGGAGGAGATCTTCATCCGCCTGATCCAACCCGGCAGGACGCCCGCCGGCGGCGTCCGGACGGGAGTGGCATGACCGCGATCCGGGCCGTCCCATCGGGCCACGCCTGGGCAGCCTTTGGGCTCCAGGCACGGCTCGTCGCCAACGAAACCACCAAGGGCGCCAAGCTGCTGTGGCGGCGGCGTGGCCGGATGGTCGCCACGCTGGTCTCGTACCTCCTCACCTATCTCGGGTTCAGCCTGCTCGTCGGAGGCGGCCACCTGGTCCGGCCCCTGATGGCCCTCACCGTGCCCGGCTTGCTCGCCTACGTCGTCGCCGGCACCGCCGCGCTACAGGGCAGCGGTGGCATCGCCGAGGAGGCCAACAGCGGGACGCTGGAACAAACCCAGCTCAGCCCGGCGGCACAGAGTGTCCACATCCTCGGCCGACTGGCCGCGCTGGCAATGGAGGGACTGCTCGTCGCCGCGGTGGCCGGAGTCCTGCTCATCTCCGTCTTCCGGCTGAGCTTCCACCCAGACCCTGCCGTACTGGTCCCCGTGCTGCTCACCGTCGTCTCCGCGCTCGGTTACGGCCTGCTCATGACCGCTCTGACCGTGCGGGTCCTCAGCATCGGCGCGATCATCCACATCACCAACGCACTGATCCTGTTCTTCGGTGGCACGGTGCTGCCGGTCGCGGTGTTTCCCGGTCCGGGACACATCGTCGCCAGGTTCTTCCCCACCACGCTGGGCGTCGAGGCCACCAGAACGATGCTGTCCGGCAAGCCATTGTCGGCTACCTGGGCGGACGGCACGCTGCCCTGGCTGCTCGTGCACACCGCCGTGCTGCTCACGCTCGGCTGGGTGCTCTACGTCACCTTCATCCGCCGCGCATACCGCCAGGGGGGACTGGGCCCGCAATGAGAAGCTACGCCACCGCTGTGGGCAACGAGATCTACAAGGGCCTGCGCTTCGCCTGGGCCGAACGCCTGCAGATCCTGATCGAACTGCCCATGTTCGTCATCATCATGCTGTTCATGGGGCCGATCATGGGCCAGGCCCAGCAGATCGTCAGCGGCAGCCTGAAGTGGTCACTGAACAGCGAGAGCACGTCGATCCTGGTCGCCTGGTTCATTCCGTTCATGTTCTTCTACCTGCAGGTCGTCAAGATGTTCTGGCGGCTGGTCGCCGAGCGGCAGGCCGGCACGTTGGAGCAGGTCTACCTGTCACCGCTGCCGTCGTGGCTGGTCATAGCCGCCGGTCGGGTGGTAGCCGCGGTCGTGGAGACGCTGATCGTCGCCGCAGGCATGTTCGCCATCGTGCGCATCATCGTCCCGCTGCACTTCCATCTGATGGTGTCGGTCCTGCTGCCCGTGCTGCTGATGATCGTGACCGCCGTCGGCGTCTCGCTGCTCGTCGCCGGGGCTACGCTGATCTGGGGACGCATCGAGATGATCACCGAGTCGGTCCTGCTGTTGATGTTCGTCGGCAGCGTCGGTGCGGTCCCGTTGGTGAGCCTGCCGGACTGGTGGAAGACCTTCGGCCGGATCCTTCCGGTGAACACCAGCCTGGAGAGCCTGCTCGGTGTGCTGTTCCAGGGCCGCAGCGCGACCACTCTGTGGGGCCCTGGCGGTCTCGTCTGGGTGCTGATCGTCGCGGCCGCCTACCTGGCGGCCGGCATCTTCGCCGTGAGCCTTGGGGGGAAGATCGCCAAGCGCCGTGGCACCCTCAGCCGCTACTGACCCGGGGGTTCGGCGTCCAGCACGGCTCCGTACGCCCAGATCTCGGTGACTCCGGCACGAAACCGCCGGCCCGGTGCAGATCCCGGTCAACTGGTGTGCACCGGGAGTTCGGCAATGCCGCGCAGGCCGATCGTGTCGAATCGAACGGGATCCCCGGCGAGGGCTAGGTCCGGTAGGCGTTGCGCGAGCCGGGTGAACAGGATCTGGCCGGCGATGTCCGCCAGCGGCGCGCCGAAACAGGCCGCGTGGCCGGCGCTGAAGGCCAGGTGATCGTTGGGTGACCTGGCGAGGTCGAGTCGGTCCGGGTCGGGGAAGGCGTCGGGATCGCGGTTGGCCGCGCCGATGAACATGAGCACGATGTCGCCAGGGACGATCGGCTGGTCGTCAAGCAGCGTCTCCTCGACCGCGAACCTGCTGATGAACTGGGCGGGAGCGTCGTAACGGAGCAGTTCCTCGACCGCAGTGTGAGCGATCATGGGGTTCTCACCCAGCCGGGTGAACTGGTCGGGATGACGTAGCAGCGCCAGGATTCCGTTGCCGATGGACGCGCTCGTGGTGTGGTGCCCGACCACGATGATCGACACGATGGTCGAGACGATCTCGTCGTCGTTCCACTGGTTCCGGTCAGCTGGACCCGACACCAACGCGCTCAGCAGGTCGTCGTTTGGCTCACGGCGACGTTCACCGACCAGGCCGGCCATATAGGCCGCCACCTCGCTGCTGGTCTCGTCGACGTCGGCCTGGGCGGTGGCGGCCACCGCTCCGGCGGGCACGAACGTCGCCTCGGCCGCTCCCCGTAGCGTTCTGGACCATTTCCGGAACAGATGGCGGTCCACCGGCGGCACACCGAACGCCTCGCCCATGGCCGTCGAGGCGAACGGGATCACCAGGCTGTCGATGACGTCGACGACGCTCGCGCGGGGCAGCTCGTCCAGCAGCGCGTCTGCGATCGCTTCGATGCGCGGCCGCAGCGTCCGCATCAAGCGCGGCCGGAACTCACGCGCGAGACGCCCACGAAGGCCGGAGCGCGCGGGAATCGCGTCCAGAATCTCCGGTCGGATGGGCGCGTGCGGGGTCGCCCCCGCCTTGCGCTCGAAGATCTGGCTCGACATGCAGAGCAACTCGGGAAAGTGCTCCCATCGTGGGTCCTTGAGAATGGCACCGCACAGGCGGTGGCTGGTGATGACGAACTTCTCGTCGGCCGTCCGCACCATGGGGCCGAGCCGCCGCAGCCGGTCGTACTCCGGATAGGGGTCCGTCCAGCACGCCGGTTCGCGGATGTGCCGCACGACGGTGGCGAGATCCTGCTCGATGGCTGTCACGGTCATGTGTGCTCCGTCCGGCTTGTCACCAGTCGATCGCTCGCGCTGCGGTCGACCAACAGCCGAGCAGGCTGGGCGTCAGCCGGACCTACCCGGCCGGCGGACGTCGCGGCGCCTCGCTCTGTTCGGCCTCGATCATCAGATAGCGATTCTCGACGTTCAGGAACCAGTCACGTTCCTTTCCTCTGTATCAGACAATCGTTCATCGCTTCCCGGGATGGCAGTAACATGCAGCGCGATCACGCCGGGCCGGGCCGACTGCCAACCATCCCGACGCCTACGACCGCTCGGATCTAGCAGGAAGCCGCAGCCGCAGGGTGTGCTGGCCCCGGGCGATCCACGGACGGTCGAACATCTCGGCCACGGTGAAGATCCGCCCACCGGGGTGGTCGACCAGCCACGGTCGGGCCACCGCGGCTGAGGCGAACCCGACGCCGTGCACGCACACGTTGTCGTCCTTCCACTCCGCGTCGTGCCATCGGTCCCGGCGCGGGCTTGCGGGTGACGGCACCGCGACCACCGTTCCCCGCGGCTCCACCAGCGCACAGCCGCCGGGAACGAAGTCGATGCGGATCGGTACCCCGGTGGCCGCGCAAGGTTCGTCGAGGCCGAACGGGACATCGAGGATGCTGGCGAGCAGGAACGCCGCCGCGAAGCACCGGTTCATCGGGACCGCGCGGTCACCGACATGAAGCGTCCGGCGCGCTCGGGTCACCGGAACGGGCGCCTCCCAGTGGACCAGGCTGTCCCGGACGCGGGCCGTCGTGTGCAGTCGCACCAGCCGCTCGGTGTCCTCCTTCGCCCGACCGAGCGCGGTCGCCAGCTCCCCGAGCGGGACGGGGCGCTCGCCGAGCCCGGACAACGCCATGAGCCCGTAGAGCACCGGCAGGAAGCTCGATCGGCGCAGCGCCACGAGCACATCCCGATCGAACCGCTCCAGGCCGGCCGGGTGGATCCGCTCGTTCACGGGACCCTCAACCGCGCCTGAGCAGGACGACCGGGAACTCACGGGTGGTGGCTCGCTGGCAGACGTTGTACCGCGGCCAGATCGCGGTCATGATCGGCCAGAGTTCCGCCTTCTCCTCGGGAGTCGCCGTGGTGGCGTACCCATCGAAGTGCTCACCCCTGACCTGGACGTGCACCTTGGGATTCTGCCGGAGGTTGAGATACCAGTTCGGGTGGAAGTCCTGACCGCCGTTCGACGCGACGACCACATGGCAGTCGCCGTGTTCCTGGTAGATCAGCCCTGCCGTGCGGGGCAGACCGGTCCGCCGGCCAGTGGTGGTCAGCAGGAGCACCGACGCACCTTCCCAGTCGTGTCCTTGCACGCCATCGGTGTCCCGGTAACGCTGGATGTGCTCCTCGCCGAAAAGTGGATAACACACTGTCGTTCCCTTCGTCGGGGGCGATGAATCAGTTGAGCAGCCCCAGTGCGACGGCGCGCGCACCGGCCTCGAACCGCGAGTTGGCGCCCAGCATCCTGAGCAGGTCGGCGACATGACGGCGATAGGTGCGCAGGGACATGTTCAGCGATCGGGCACCGACCTCGTCCTTGTAGCCGGCGCACAGGTGTCGCAGCACGTCCAACCGCGCCTCCTGGCTGCCGACGGCCGCAGCCTCCAGATCCCACGCGGTCCGCCACGTCACGTCGGCGAACTGCTGCAGCAGTTTGATAACAGCCTTGGACCGGGTCGGCGTGCAGTCGCTGTGGTCGAAAACCGGATTGTCGCAGGCGATGGCCGCCGTATCGTCGACGATCAGCAACCCCGTTGCCGTGTAAGGGCTGAGCCGGATTTCCGCACCGCGACGCAGCACCTCGTTCAGCAGGCTCCGCCGAGCCGATGCCTCCAGTGACTCCAGGTTGTCGAGCAACAACAACCGAACATCGCGGCCCAGTGCCTGGTACAGGCTACGCCGGAGCGCGGCCGATCGCGCCGCCCGATTGGGAATCAGCGATCCGCTCGTCATGTAGACGATTCGGTGCGCCATGTCGATCCGCTGCCGTACCAGGTCGACGAGCATCGGGGTCGGGCAGCATTCGACCACCCGCAAGTTCTGTTCGTAGGTCAGCCCACGGCCTCCCGGACACGCGGCCGGTTCCAGGGCCTCCCGCATGACACCTCCGTCACGGGTCTCGCGATGCGCTCGCCATGCTCACAGACGAGGCGTCGTTTCATCGTTCGACGAGTGTCACGCGGGCGTCGCGCCGGAGCGGAGGGAGTGTGTCGTGGCAGGTTCCTGTCAGTCCGACCGGCCTGCGCTTTCTGCCCCCTACTATTCCGTTCGACCACGTTCGATCAGCAGTGCAATCTCACAGGGGGCTACCCATGGCCATTTCCGACGCGCTGCGGACCCAGGTGAAAGCGATCATCTGCGACATTCTCGAACTTGATCCCGACGATGTCACCGAGTCCAGTCGTTTCATCGAGGACCACGGTGCCGACTCGTTGCAGGCCATAGAGATCCTCGCCAACCTGGAGCGTGAGCTCGCCATCACGCTGGACCAGACCGACCTGACCCGCATGACGACTCTGCAGGAGGTCTGCGCGGTCATCGAAGAGGCCGGCGCGCGAATCTGAGACAGCGGACCACGGCGAACGGAAGCGACCCAGATGCGATCAACCCGACCAGCCGGGGAGCACCGAGTCGTGGTGACCGGACTCGGTGCGGTGACCAGTGTGGGAATCGGCGCCGATGCGTTCCTGACCGCCCTGCGGGCCGGCCGGCACGGAATAAGGCCAATTCAGGGATTCGACACCCACGGCTTCGCCCACGCCAATGGATGTGAGGTCGTGGACTTCGACCCGCGGCCGTGGATCCGGCGCTACGCGGTTGACGAACTCGGCCGGGCGACACAGTTCTCCGTCGCGGCCGCCCGGATGGCGGTGGACGACGCGGGGCTGGGTCCCGATCAGTTGCGCGGTCTGACCGGCGTTGTCGCGGTCGGCAGCACCGACGGTGAGTCGAGGGACCTGGATCGGCTGGTGCAGGCTCAGGTCGAAGGCCGGGACGAGCGGCCCGACCCGCGGGTGGTCCGTCGGATCCCACCGTCGCGCCTGTCCGTCTGCGTGGCCAGGGAGCTGGGTCTGACGGACGTGGAGGCGGTCACGATTCCCACCGCCTGCGCGGCCGGGAACTACGCCATCGGCTACGGAGCGGACGCGGTGCGGGGCGGGGAGGCGGAGTTCGCCCTGGTGGGCGGCTCCGATGCGGTGTGTCGCAAGACGTTCGCCGGTTTCTACCGGGTCGGTACGATCGCGCCAGAGTGCTGCCAGCCGTTCGACGTCAACCGGCAGGGGTTGCTCACCGGCGAGGGCGCCGGGATGCTGCTACTGGAGAACAGGGACTCCGCGCTGGCGCGCGGCGCGCGGATCTACGCCGAGGTGCTGGGGTACGGGCTGAACTGCGACGCCGACCACCCGGTCGCGCCGAACCTGGACAGCGTGGCCCGATGCATGCGCTTGGCCCATGCCAGCGCGGGCGTGCGGCCGGACGAGATCGACTTCATCTCCGCGCACGGCACCGGTACGAAGGCCAACGACGTCACCGAGGCCGGAGCGATCCGCCAGGTGTTCGGCGACCGGACTCCGCGCACCATCTCGATCAAGTCCATGATCGGGCACACCATGGGCGCGGCGAGCGCACTGGCCGCGATCGCCTGTGCGCTGGCCATCACCCAGCAGTTCATTCCACCGACCATCAACCACGAACAGACCGACCCGGAATGCGCTCTCGACTGCGTGCCGAACGTGGCGCAGGAGGCCTCGGTCCGGGTCGTGCAGAACAACGCGCTCGCGTTCGGCGGCAACAACGCGGTGCTGATCCTGGCGCGCCACTCGGAGGCGGCCGCATGACCCCGTCACCCCCAGCGGGTCACCGTTGGTCGATCGCCGGGATGGGCGCGGTCGCCAGCAACGCCTCGGACGCGGGCAGCCTCTTCGACGCCGTCTGCGCCGGTCGCGGCGGGCTCGCGCCACTGCGCGGATTCGACGCCCACCGGTTCCGCACCAGGTACGCCTACGAGATCGACGACCGGCGGGACGGGGTGGACCTGCCCGGCCGGGCCACCCGGTGGCTGTGCGCCGCCGTCGCCGAAGCCGCGCACGACGCCGGCATCGGTGAGGATCTGTCCGGGATCCCGATCCTGGTCGGCACCGGGCTGCGCGAGTTGCGCTCGGTCGAGCTGCGGTGGACGGACGCCGCCGATTTCCCATCGTCGCGGTGGCACTTCGGCACTGCGCTGCGGGACCGGTTCGGCGCCGCGGCCACGTACACCGTCAGCAACGCGTGCTCCGCGTCGCTCTACACGCTGGGCATGGCAGCTGACCTGCTCGCCGCCGGCGCCGAGGACACGGTGGTCGTCGCGGGGGTGGACTCGATTACGACGAGCATGTTCGGCCTGATGGACCGGGTCCAGGTGGCCGCGGTGGACCAGGTCCGTCCGTTCGACCAGGAACACCGCGGCGCGCTGATGGGCGACGGCGCTGCCGCCGTCGTGCTCAGGCGAGCCGGTCCGGCCAGATCCTGGCTGCGCTCGGTTGCGCTGAACTGCGATGCGCACAGCGCGACCGCACCGGACCTCGCCGGCATCACGGCGGTCATCGAGGCGGCCCACGCGCGGGCGGCGATCCAGCCGGCCCAGGTCGACGTGGTGCTCGCGCACGGCACCGGCACCGCACTCAACGACGGCATCGAGGCCACGGCGTTGGCCAAGGTGTTCGCCGGCACCGCGGGCCCACTGGTCGCGGCGATCAAGTCAATGACCGGCCACACGTCCGGCGCCTCCGGCCTGATGGGTGTCGTCGTGGCGACCCAGATCCTGCGCACCGGCCGGATTCCACCGATCGTCGGGCTGACCGAACCCATCGCAGAGGCACGGGACCTGCGGCTGGTCACCGACACCACAACGGACCCGGACACCGCCCTGGCGCAGGTCCAGGCGTTCGGCTTCGGCGGGGTCAACGCCGTCGCGATCCTGGAGAAGGGCGATCGGTGATGCGGGTTGCCGTCGTCGGCACCGGAGTGGCCTCGCCCGTCCTCGCCTGTCCGGGCGACGTGCTCCGACCGGTCCAGGCGATGACCGGTTTCGATCCCGGCGCGCTGCTGGGCGGCCGGAGCCTTCGGTACAAAGACCGGGCCACCCGGCTTGGGCTGCTCGCCGCCCACCGCGCCCTGGCCGACGCGGGACTGCTGGGCGAAACCGGGACGGCCGTTTCCCGGGCCGATGTGGGGGTGGTGGTCAGCTCCAACCTGGGCAACCTGGACACCGTCTGCCGGACGGCCGCTGCGATCGCCACCGGTTCGGTCACCGACGCCGTGCCGATGGATCTTCCCAACGCGTCGAGCAACGTCATCGCCTCGTCCATCGCCATCCGGTTCGGTCTGCGAGGGCCGAACGTCATGCTGTGCAACGGCCCGTCGTCCGGTCTGGACGCCGTCTTCTTGGCCGCGTCACTGATCGGCTCCGGTCGCGCGCATAGGGTCGTGCTGGTCGGGGTGGAACCGGTGAACGACGTGGTGGCCAGCCTGGTCCAGGCTCCCCCACCGGGATTGTTCGACGGAGCCGTTGCGGTCGTGCTCGAATCGGTGGTGGCCGCGGCCGCCCGCGGAGTCGTGCCACTTGCCATCCTCGGCGGCTACGCCCGGCGTGCCGCGACGGACGACTCGGTCGGTCAGGTCATCGGGAACGGTGCGCACCCGGCGTTCTGGCTGGCCGGCCGGACCACGGCGACCCCACCGCCACTTGCCGACGCACGCCGCAAGGACCTGGAGGCCGAACTCGGCACGGCGTCCGGCGCGCTCGGCGTCCTACAGGTAGTTGCCGGCACCTGTTGGCTCGACGACGGGGAAGCGCCCGTCGTCGCCACCGCCGGGAACCCGGCGGATGGCGTGGCGTCGCTGCTGCTGTGCGCGGCGGGAGGTGCCGCGTGAACGGGCCGATCCAGCATGCCGCGCCGCGCCGGCGCCGTCAGGCGGCAGCGTGCGGTCGAGCCGCGGTGCGGGTCCTGTTGCTGCACGGAATGGGCGGCGGGCTCGGTGGCTGGGACGCACTCGCGGCACGGCTCGCGGCGCATCTGGAGCTGTGGGACGTGCGGCTGCCCTGGGCCTTCACCGGCGATCCGGAGTGGGCCAGGGAACCGGACGTCACCCGGTGGGTCATCGCTGCCGTCGACGGCGTGCGGCGAGCGGCCGGGCGGCCGGTGGACGTCGTGGTCGCGCATTCCTTCGCGGCCAACGTCGTCCTCGAACTGCTGGCCGGGTCGGACCTGCTGACCCGGACGGCGTCCGTGCTGGTGTCACCGTTCTATCGCGACATGGCGGTGGATCTTGACTGGTGCTCCGTGCTGTCCGGCATCGACGGCTGCTACCAACGGGCTGCTCAGGAGATCGAGCAGCGGCATGGTGCCTGCGGCGCCGATCAGGTCCGGGCAGCGGTCGCGCAACAGATTCTCCGGCTCACCGGATTCCATCCCCGCCTGCGCTTCCAGCAGGTGTACTCCCGTACCCCGCAGCTGGATCTGGAATCGATGACCGTTCCGGTGGTCGTGGTCGGCGGCAGCGACGACCCGGCCGCCACGGCCGACGGCATTCGCCTGCTGGCCTGTCGAATCCCGCACGCCCGCAGCGAGATCCTGGATGGCTGCGGTCACTTTCCGATGATCGAAAGATCGACCCGGCTGGCGGAGATCATCGAGGACTTCATCGACCACGCCCTGCCAGTCGCACCCGAGAGCCGACCACGGAGGGCTCCGTCATGACGACGAAAACACCCATGGCCTTGTTCGACGACGCGACGACCACTCGGCTCCGGCCGCGTTACGAAGGCTCGAACATCGGCACGTGGATCGGTTTCAAGCACATCAACTACCTGGCCGAGGAGGCGGTGCTGGAACATTTTCGGTCCGTCGGCCTGTCCGCGCGCTCCCTTTACGAGGACCATGGCCTGTGCGTCGAGATCGTCGATCTGGATACCCGGATCAGCACCGGTTTCCGCATGGATGACATGGTCGAAGCGGTGGTCCGGGCCGAGCCGGCGGACGGGGAGCTGGCGTTCGTGGTGAGCCTGGCCGTGGGCCGCGGGACCGGGCGGCGAATGGCGGCGAGGTCCAAGGTCCGCGTGCTGCTTCGCCGCGATTTCCAGGACCCGCCCGCCGAGCCGGCACCGGCCGCGCTGCTCCCGTTCGTCGTCGAGCGCATAACCCGAACCGAGCGGCAACCTGCTCCGACGCCGGTGTTGGACGAACTGGGCCGGGACCCTCGTTCCTTCGCCCGGCGGTGGCGCATTCCATACCCGTACTGCCATTTCAGCTGTCGTCTGCAGATGTCCGGCTACCTGCGGCTGTTGGAGGAGATCGTCGACCTCTTTCTTGCCGACCGCGGCCTGTCGATCAGGCGCCTGTTGTGCGAGCGGCGTTGGATCCCGGTAGTCCCGCACTCGTCGATCACCGTGCTGGACGAGGTGATCATGGAGGAGGACCTGTACACGGTCTTCACGGTCGAGAACATCTTCCAGAACACCACCTTCCTGGCTCGGCTGGACGCCTACGTCCTGCGGGATGGCGCCCTGCTGCGTACAGCGAGCGGGCACATCACCCACGGATACGCGGAGATCGTGAGCCGCACCGATTTTCATCTGACCGAACTGGACGAGCGGGTGGTCACCGCGCTGGGAGGCTGACTCATGCGATCCACCGATTTCGACAGTGCCGTTCAGAGCGGCGCCGTTCAGAGCGGCGCCGTTCCGGGCCGACCCCGGGTACCCGCGCAGTTCCTGGTAGAGAGCCAGGCCCCACCGGGGCCAGGGACGGTAAGCAACTTCCTGCGGGCCGCGGAGCACCTCGCCGCGCGAACACCGACCGACGTGTTCCTGATCGACGACGGGGTCGGCTGCGCCGTCCACGCCCACGACGAGGTGGCCGGCATCGTCCGGACGGGCGGACGGGTCCGGGCGGACGGCCGGTCGCTGGGCGAACGCGGCATCGATCCGGACAAGCTCCCCCCCGGTGTCGAGGTCGCCGACCTGGATGCGGTCGCGGACCACCTGTTCGACCCCGCCGTGCGGGTGGTGTGGCACTGATGACGGACCAGACGCCCCACCAGTGGGATCTCCTCTTGATCGTGACCAACGACCGCTACGGCTCGGACCGGTTCGACACTGTACGGCGGCTGATCGACACGGCCCTACGCAACGGCCGCTCGGTCCAGGTATGGGCGTGTGGCGAGGTGAACGGCCTGACCGAAGTCGCGCCGGTGGAGTCGTGCTGCGCCAACGGCGAGCCGAGCACCGCGGAGCAGATCAGCGGCCTGGTCGCCGAGCACGACGGGCGCTTCAACTGGCTGGCCTGCCGTACCTGCAGCGAGGAACGCGGGGCGGGCGAACACATCCCGGGCTTGCCGACGCCGTCCTTCGCGAACCTGGGCGAGTACGTGAACAGGTCCGCGAAGACCGTATTCATCGGAGGTGTCTGATGGCCCCGCGAGTGCTCGCGGTGATCGACCGCGACTGCCCCGGCACCGAGAACATGCGCGACCCGCTGTACTTCTGTGTCGGCGTACGCGCCCAGTTCGGTGGCACCGATCTGGTGTTGCGCGGTCCCGCCGTGCTCAGCGCGCTCACCGTGGTCGGCGTGCGGCTGGCCAATCCGCAGCGTTACGTGCGGTCCCTGGTCCGTGCCGGTGTCCGTGTCTGGGCCGACAAGGCCGATCTGGTCGAACACCGTCGTTCCGACCAGACCGTCATCGACGGCGTGCTCACCGTCGACACGGACACGTTGGCCACCCGGTGGCACGAGTACGAGCAGGTGTGGTTTCTGTGACCGGGCTGGCTGTGTCCGGCTGGTCGGCGGTCAGCGCGGCCGGCATGGCGGCTAGGGACTTCAGCGACGCCATCCTTCGCGCGCAGCCCGACGAACCGGCGTCCGGCGACCGGGGCGGTTGCGTGCCCGGCTTCGACATCCGGGCCGTCCTCGGTCGGAAGAACACCCGGTCGATGGACCGGATCACCGCTCTCGCGGTGCTGACGGTCGGCCGGCTCATGGACGGAGAACGGACCGACGGCCAAGAGCCGGACGACGAGGACACCGGTCTGGTGCTCGGCACTTCCACCGGAAGCGTCCAGTCCATGATGGACTTCACCAGGGACTCGTTCGTGCAGCGCAAGCCCTACCTGGTCGACCCGGCGCGGTTCCCCAACGCGATCATGAACCGGGCGGCCGGGCAGAGCGCGATCTGGTATGGGCTGCGCGGCCCGAACGCCACGGTCGCCGGCGGCCAGGTGGCCGGCCTGTTCGCGTTGCGCTACGCCGATCGGCTGCACCGTTACGGGCATGCCCGCAGCGTGCTGTGCGGGGCCGTCGAGGAGTTCAGCCCGCAGAGAACGTGGCTGGAGCGGCGGCGCCAGGATGGCGCCGAGTCCGCGCCGCTGAGCGAGGGTTGCGCCGTCTTCCGGCTGGAGTCCGCCGAGGATGCCGGTGCGCACGGCAGGCGCGTCCGTGCCCACCTGGTAGCCACCTCCTTCCGGGTGTATCCATCCCAGGCCGAGGTTCCCGCGGTCCTCGCGGACTGCGTCCGCTCGGTGCTCAAGACAGCGGACCTGTCGGCCGCGGACGTGTGGGCCGTGGCCGCAGACGGCACCGAGGCCCAACTCGCCGGCGTCACCGAGCTGGTCGGCGACGGGCCGAGACGAATCGCGCCGGCCGCCATCCTGGGAGATACCGGCGCGGCGTCCGCGGCGTTCCAGGTCGCCTCGGTCCTGTCGCACGCGGAGGCGGACCGCTCGTCTGACGGGCGGCTGGCGTTGGTGGCCTCGGTCGATCGCGAGGGCATGGCGGGCGTGGCCGCGTTCCTCGTACCCGTCCGATCGGATGGTGGGTACCCGTGAGCGGGTCGCTGCCCGGGCGGTTGGCCGTACTCACCGAGAACGTGCGGGTGACCGACTACCAATCGGTCGGGGACGCGGGTGCCCGCGTCTCGGCGCAGGTCACCGTGGACCGGGACAATCCGACCTTCATGGGCCACTACCCGGGCCTACCCGTCTTCCCCGGCGTCTGCCAGATCGACTGTGTGCACCGTACGGTGCTCGCAGCGGCCGAGATCGAGGGCGTGACACCCGTGCTCACGACCATGTCAATGGCCCGCTTCCTGAGCGTGGTCTCCCCTGGTGACGAGCTCCACATCGACACAGCGATCGCGCGGGCCGGTGCGGAGTGGCGGGTCGACGGGACGCTGCACGGCCAGCGGGGTCCGGTCGCGCGGGTGCGCCTGCGTTACCGACTGGCCGAGGAAGGTCCATCGTGATCGGGGTCGCCGAGATCATGCGGCGACTGCCACACCGATCGCCGATGCTGCTGGTCGACCGGCTGATCGAATTCGTGCCGGCGCAGCACCTCACCGGTGTCAAGGCGATCACGGCGAGCGAGCCGTGGTTCCAGGACATCCCGCCCGACGAGCCCATGGTCTTCCCATCGGGACTGCTGGTCGAGTCGTGGTGTCAGGCGGCCGCCCTGCTGGCCGTCTGGGACACGCCACGGCCCAACGTCCTGGACGGGGAGATGCCGCTGTTGGGGTCCCTGTCAGACGTGAGCTTCGACGGCTCGGTCGAGCCCGGCTCCGTCGTCCTGCATCACGCGTGGCTGGTCCACGACTTCGGCGACACGCTCGTCTTCCGGGGTACCAGCACGGTCGACGACCGGACCATCCTGCGGGTCGGGCTGATGGTAATGGTCATCCGCCCGACCGCCGAGCGGTCAACCGTCCTATCAGGAGGATCTCCATGAGCCAGGACTCCCGCCCGGTGGCCCTGGTGAGTGGGGGTTCCCGCGGTATCGGACGTGCCGTGGTACGCAAGCTCGCCGAGCAGGGCCACGACGTGGCGCTCTGCTTCCGGTCCCGGCACCAAGCGGCCGAGGAGGCGGCCGAGGAAGCGCGCCGGGCCGGGGCGAGCACCCTGGTCAAACGGGTGGACGTCGCCGATCCGCTGGAAGTGCGAGCCTTCGTCGCCCAGACCGAAGCCGAACTCGGTCCGCTCACGACGGTCGTGACATCCGCCGGCATCATCCGGGACAGCAGCCTGATCACCATGGGTGACGACGACTGGAACGCGGTGCTGGAGACCAACCTGACCGGCACGTTCCAGATGTGCCGTACGGCGATCTTTCCGATGATGAAGCGACGGCGCGGCAGCATCGTGAACATCTCGTCGGTCGCAGGCGTGTACGGCAACGCCGGACAGACCAACTACAGCGCGGCCAAGGCAGGGATCATCGGCTTCAGCAAGGCCCTGGCCAGTGAGGTCGGCCGGTACGGCGTGCGCGTCAACGTCGTCGCGCCAGGCTACATCGCCACCGACATGACCAGCGGGATGACTCACGGCGCACGCGACGCGATGTTGTCGCGGATCCCCCTCGGCCGCTGCGGCGAGGCCGACGAGGTGGCCGAACTCGTGTCGTTCCTCAGTTCGGACCGCGCGTCGTACATCACGGCCGGGGTCTTTCCGGTGGACGGTGGGATCCGGCTCTGACGTTCTTGGAGGCGATCATGGTCGTAGGTACCGCCCGGCCACGGCTGTACTTCAACCTGCGCAGCCCGTACTCATGGCTCACCCTGCACGATCTGGTGACGTGCCATCCCGACCTGCTCGACGTCCTGGAATGGCGACCGTACTGGGAACCGGATCTTGCCACGGAAGCCCGGCTGAAAGCAGCGGGGGGCCGATACATCTACACCCGGATGTCCCGGGAGAAGCACTTCTACGTGCTGGCCGACATCCGCCGGCTGGCCCGCGACCGCGGTCTGGCGGTGACGTGGCCGATCGACCGCTCACCGCGCTGGGAGGTCTCGCATCTGGCGTACCTGGAGGCCGCCCGGTCGTCGCGCGGCGTCGAGTTCGCCGTTGCCGTGTCCCGTGCCCGCTGGGAGGACGGTCGGGACATCTCGGATCCGGCGGTCGTCGCGGAGATCGGCACGGCCGTCGGCCTCGACCCGGAGCGCCTGGCCGGGGCGACCGACGATCCCGACCTCATAGCGGCCGGCACCACAGCGCTGGTGGACGTCTACCGGGACGGCGTCTTCGGAGTGCCCTTCTTCGTGTCCGGCCGGGAGAAGTTCTGGGGTCTGGACCGGCTGGACACCTTCGTGTGGAGCTTCCGGCAGTCCGGACGGACGGAGCCGGAATCCGCCCCGGCAACCGTGGCGATGGCGGTCAGTGACGACGGCCACGCGGGCGGATGTGGTTGACGACAAGAAAGGGGCCGAAACCGTGGATCTTCAGCTGAAGGGAAAGACTGCCGTCGTCACCGGCGGCACCAGGGGCATCGGGCTGGCCATCGTGCGCGCGCTGGTGGCCGAGGGTGTCGACGTGACCGTGGCGACGCGCACCAAGTCCGCTGACCTGGCCGAGCTCGGCAACGCGGTCAGCTGGGTCGGCGCCGACCTCACCACGCCTGCCGGCGCGGAACAACTGGCCGGGCAAGCCGGTGAGGTCGACATTCTGGTGAACAATCTCGGCGGAACGGTCGAGCGCAGCCTGAGCGCGGGCGGCTTCCTGCACATCGACGACGACGCCTGGCGGCAGACCTTCGAGCTGAACCTGTTCAGCGCCGTTTGGGTCACCCGTGCGCTCCTGCCCGGTCTGCTGGTGCGGCGCGGCGTCGTGATCAGCATGTCCTCGATATCCGGCCGGATCGCATGTGGTTCGACGGCCGACTACGGTGCCGCCAAGGCGGCGCTGACCTTCCTGAGCAAGGCGCTCGCGGAGGCCTACGGCGGGCAGGGGTTGCGTGCCCTGACCGTGACGCCCGGCATCGTCGGCACGAGGAGCGTGACCGATCCGGACGGCATCTACGGTCCGAGTGCCCGCGCGGCCGGCGAGCGAATCGACGAGTTCCTGGCCAGGCTCCCGGAGCGGATGGGCATCACCGTCGGCCGGCTGACCGAGCCGGAGGAAATCGCCGCGCTGGTGGTCTACCTCGCCTCACCGCTGGCCGGAACCCTGACAGGGGCCGAGTACCTGGCCGACGGCGGCGTCATCAAGACCGTGTAGGAGGGTGCTGACGACATGACTTTCCGGACGGTGAACGCGCCTCAGAACGATGCCTGGAATGGTTACGAGGGTCGGCACTGGGCCGACGAGTACCAGCGTTGGTCGGTGACGTTGGCATCCGGCAACAAGCCGCTGTTCGCCGCGGCACGGATCGGCGCCACCGATCGGGTGCTGGACGTCGGCTGCGGCACCGGTGAGACGACCCGGCTGGCCGCCCGGCAGGCGGCCCGCGGATCGGTGCTCGGAGTGGACATCTCCGTACCGATGCTGGGGCGGGCCGGGGAACTCAGCGCCGCAGCCGACCTGCGCAACATCAGCTACGAACGCGGTGACGCGCAGGTCCACCCGTTCCCGGCGGGCGCGTTCGACGTGGCGCTCAGCCGCAACGGCGTGATGTTCTTCGCGGACCCGGTGGCGGCATTCGCCAACATCCGGCGGGCGCTACGGCCCGGCGGACGGCTGGCCTTCACGTGCGCGGGAACCGTGGCCGACGACTCGGAGATGCGAGTCGTGATGGGTGCCATCGCCGAGGCGGCCCCGAGACCGGCGCCACCGGCCTCCGCGGATACCCAACTTGTCGACTCGCTCGGCGACCCGGCGCACACCAGACACGTCCTGGCGGCCGCCGGATTCCAGGACGTCAGCGTCGAGCCCTACGTCGGGAACTTCGACATCGGGCAGGACGTCAACGACGCCGCCGCGTTCGTGGTGGACTGGGGCCAGTCGCGTCACCACCTCGCACAGGCCGGAGTCGTGGACCTGGCTGAAGCCCGAGCGGCCGTGGCCGCGGCGTTACGCCCCTACGTGCGCGGAGGCAGGGTGGTGCTCCGGCTCGATTGGCTGACGGTGCATGCGCGCAACCCGTGACCGTGCGGGGCACGAAAATACGATGTGGGCGGTGATCAGCAAGTGTGCCTGCCAAGCCCGTGCGCCCGACCAGGTCCCGCGCGACCGGGCGGCGGCCCTGCCGGGTCAGCGACCGCCGCCGCTTGGCCGGCCGCCCGGCCAGACCCAGCTCGACCATCCGCGCCGCCACCGTGTTCTCCGAGACTTTCCAGCCGGCTTCCCGCAGATCATCGGCGATCCGCGGGCTGCCGTAGGTGCCGCCCGAGGCTGTCATTCTCGATGGCAGCGATGGCCTGGCCGAAGGACTACGCGCCTTGACCGGGATGCTCGGCGACGATGCACCGCCGGAGACCGGCAACACCACGCCACAGTGATGAGCCTCGAACACAGGGCTCCCGCAGCTTTGGGCGCAGTGCCGGTCAATCTCGGTCTCGCGCGGGCTGGATGCCACTGAGGGCTGTGTCGATCACCTCACGGACGAACCGGTCGTTCAGCGGTGCGTGGCCGTGCAGCATCCGGTGATAGACCGCGCCGAAGAGCAGGTCGAGCGCGACGTCGATCTTCGTGTTGGCCGGGATCTCGCCGCGTTCGATGGCGCGGTCGAACAACTCGCGGGCCTGGTCCCGACGTGGTTGCAGCACCCGCTGCCGATACTCGGCGGCGAAGGCAGGGTCGGTCTGTGCCTCGGCGAGCAGCGCGGCGATCACCCGACCATAGGGCCGGCTGGCGGCCAACCGGGCCCACGGCCGCAGCAGCGAGAGCAGGTCGCCGCGCAGCGAACCGGTGTTCCTCGGTTGCGGCCGCGCGCCGGCCCACTCGGTGTAGAGCGCGTCGAGCGCCAGCGCTTCCTTGGTGGGCCACCAGCGGTAGATGGTGGCCTTGCTGACGCCGGCCTGTTCGGCGACCGCGTCCATGCTGACCGCGGACAGGCCGCGCGCCAGCAGGAGATCCGCGGCCGCGGCCAGGATCGCCTGCTGGGCCTGCTGGCTGCGTGGCCGCCCACGCGGCGCACCCTCGGTGGTCATCTCGCCGCTCACGCCGCCTTCGGCTCGGTGCCTGCCAGCCGGTCCAGCACCTGGTACAGACCCGCGATGTCGCGGTGTCCGTAGCCGAGTTGCTCGGCGCGGTTCAACACGGCGTCGGCGGTGGCAGTCGCGGGCAGCGGGACCTCACCGTCCTGGGCGGCATCCAGTGCCAGCCGGATGTCCTTGTGCATCATCCGCATGTCGAACCACGCCTGTTCGGGCAAGTCGATGGCGAGGGGGGCACGGGTCCGCAGCATGGGCGACCCGATCGCGGACGCCGTGATCGCTTCGGCGGCGAGCATCGGGTCGATGCCACCGCGCTGAGCCAGCAACAGGCCCTCGCTGAAGGCGAGCATCTGCGCGGCCAGGCTGATGTTGACCGCCAGCTTGACCAGGAGCCCCTGGCCGTTGCCGCCGACGTGGGTCACGCTGCTGCCCAGCAGGCGCAGCAGCGGTTCGGCAGAGTGGAACGCACTCTCCGGACCGCCGACCATGATCGCCAGGGTACCGCCGCGGGCCGCGGGCACGCTGCCGGAGACGGGAGCGTCGAGCATGGTGGCTCCCGCGTCCCGCACCTGTGCGGCCAGGTCACGGCTGGCCCTCGGGCTCACCGTGCTCATGTCGACGTAGACGGCGCCCGGCCGCAGGCCGGCCAGCACCCCGTCCGGGCCCTCGGTGATCGCGGCGAGCGCGACGTCGTCGGTGACCATGCTGAACACCACGTCCGCGGCCCCGGCCACCTCGCGTGGGGTGTCCCGCCAGCGCAGGCCCTGCTCGATCAGCGCCTCGGCCCTGGCCCGGGTGCGGTTGGTGCCGTACACCCGGTTGCCGTCCAGCAGGCGGCCGGCGATGGGCGCGCCCATGGTGCCCAGGCCGATGAATCCGATGGTTGTCATGATCATCACCTCACAGTGCCGACTGGATGTCGGCGAGATCGCGGCCGGTGAGCTCCAGATTTGCCGCGGCGAGGATCGGGTCCACCTGGGACGGACGGCGGAAACCGGTGATCGCACCGGTCACCGCGGGGTTGCGCAGGGTCCAGGCGACGGCGACCGCGCCCGCCGTGGCGTCGTGGCGCTCGCCGATGATGCGCAGGCGTTCGGCCAGGGTCAGGTGCCTGGACAGTCGCGGCTCGGTGAACCGCGGGTCGGTCCTGCGCCAGTCGTCGTCGGCCATCGTTGCCACCCGCTCCCGGGTCATGCCGCCGGTCAGCAGCCCGGACCCCATCGGCGAGTAGACGATCACACCGAGGTTCTCCTTCTCGGCCAGCGGCAGGATCTCCGTCTCGGCGGCCCGATCGATCAGGGAGTACGGCGGCTGCATGGTCTCCACCGGCGCGATCGACTCGATCCGGTGCAACTGCTCGACGTCGAAGTTGGACACCCCGATGTGCCGGACCACGCCCTGTTCCTTCAGCTCAGCCAGCGCCGCCCAGCCCTCCTCGATGTCCGGTTCCGGATTCGGCCAGTGGATCTGGTACAGATCGATGGCGTCCACACCGAGCCGGCCCAGGCTGGCGTCCGCCTCGCGCAGGATCGAGTCCCGCGTGAGGCTGTGCCGGACGTGGCCGGTGCCGTCGTCCAACAGCGAGCACTTGGTGAACACGTAAGGTCGGTCGGCCAGGCCATCCAGGGCACGGCCGACGGTCCGCTCCGAGCGGCCGAAGCCGTAGGCGGCCGCCGTGTCGATCCAGTTGACCCCGAGTGCCAGGGCCCGGTGGATCGCCGCGATCGACTCGTCGTCCTCCTGCGGTCCCCAGCCGAACTCCCATCCGCCACCGCCGATGGCCCAGGCGCCGAAACCGACCCGGGTGATCTCCATACCGGTCGTGCCCAGCGGAGCGGTGCGAAGTTGTGTCTGCTGCATGATTCCTCCGTCACAGCGCTAGTCCTTCACTGCAAAACGATACTGCCGGTTTCGTATCAACATGGCCGCCGATGGTGTTCGCTCAGTCACACCAGGAACATGCGGATCACGCCGGTTGTAGTTTGATTACGAAACCATAAGTACAGTTTCGCTAGAGCGGAGTGATCACCGATGGCCGTCCCCTCACCGCTGAACACCAGGTGGACCGTCGCCGCACTGCTGACCCTGACCGTGGTCACCGGCCTCGTCGACGCCGTCAGCTACCTGCGACTGGGCCACGTGTTCGTCGCGAACATGACGGGCAACGTCGTGTTCCTCGGCTTCGGCGTCGACCACGGTTCCGGCCTGTCCGCGGTCGCCTCCGGCGTCGCGATCGCCGGGTTCGCTCTCGGCGCCCTGGCCGGCGGCCGGGTCGCGCACGCCATGGCCGACAGACGGACCGGCCTGTGGCTGACGTCCGCATTCGCCAGCGAAGCGATCATGCTCGGCCTGGCCGCCGTGTTGACCGGCACCGCCGTGCTGCCGTTCACCGGCCACGGCAGCCTCGCCGTCATCGCGATCCTCGCCGCCGCTCTCGGGGTGCAGAACGGTACCGTCCGCCACCTCGGCGCCCCCGACCTGACCACCACCGTGCTCACCCTGACCATCACCGGCCTGGCCGCGGACAACGCGCTGGCCGGCGGTCCCGGCGCCAAGCCACACCGCAGGCTCGGCTCGATCGCGGCCATGCTCACCGGCGCGGCGGCCGGCGCCGC
Organism: Pseudonocardiaceae bacterium; assembly: GCA_036491115.1. Taxonomy (GTDB): domain Bacteria; phylum Actinomycetota; class Actinomycetes; order Mycobacteriales; family Pseudonocardiaceae; genus DATEPR01. Next base: position 14,659 of record DASXCQ010000105.1, on the reverse strand, counting down.
CATCCTGCAGTGGTCTCCCACCGCGGCGATCGCGATCGCGGCCGTCCTCGTCATGGTCGTCACCGCGGCCTTCACGACAGCCGCCCACCGCTCGCCGGATCAACCCGACCGCCACCGGCGACAGCGCCCCGCGATGTCACAGACATCAGATTCTTCCACTGTAAGAATCTTCGGGTAGGCTCGCACCGTTCGGGCCGTGGCCCGCGTCGTGCCGTGCTCCGAGCCGATGGAGACCGCCCGCACATGAACGAGCAGCCCCCACTACCCGACACCATCACCGAGCAGACACCCCCGCCGGCCCACGACACGGCACTGCGACTGGTGGGGTCCACACCGCTGTACCGCGGGGCGACGCTCGCGCTGTTCCTGTCCGGGCTCGGGTTCTCCGCCGCGGCTCCGCAGATCGCGTCGTTCCTCGTGCACCAACTCGGTGCCTCCCTGACCGTCGCGGGCCTGTACTACCTGACCAACCTCACCGCGCCCATCGCCGGCTACCTGGTCGGGGCCCGGTCGGACCGCACGGCATCACGGCTGACGTTGTTCCGGCTCTGCGCCGTGGCCGGAGCCGCGGGCTGGGCGGCGATCGCGTTCGCGCCCCGGCTGTGGCTGCCGTTCGTGATCAGCGCGACCCTGCTCGGCTTCGCCGGCGCCGCGACCTCGCAACTGTTCGCCGCCATCCACGACCAGGCAGCCCCACACCCGAACCAGGACGGGGTCGTCGCGATCGTGCGGATGGCGCTGACCGCCGGTTGGGTCCTCGGGCCGGTCGCGGGCTCCTTCCTGGCCGCCCTCGCCGGTCCGCAGGTGATGTTCCTGGCGACGGCGGCCGTCACCCTCGCCCAGCTGCTGCCCCTGGGCACACTGCGGGACCCGGGCAGCACCCCGCTCCTGCCCCGCCGACCGGCACCGCGACCGAGCCGGCCCGACGTCCGCGCGATGCTCCCGCTGCTCGCGTTCACCGGGCTCTACATCTGCGTCTACGCGGGCGAGCCGGTCAAATACGCCTACCTGCCGATCTACATGAACAGCCAACTGCACTTCACACCAGCGCTGGCCGGCGCGGTCATCGGCATCCAACCGCTGGTCGAGCTGGCGCTCATGCCCGTGGCCGTCGTCGTGGCCCGCAGAACCGGGCCGATGCGACTCATGGTGCTCGGCGCCGGGTTCGGGGTGGCCGCGAACCTGTGCTTCGCCTTCACCGGCACCGCCGCCGGACTGTTCACCGGACAGATACTCATGGGCGGGGTGTGGTGCGTGTTCGCGACCCTCGGCATCGTCGTCGCCCAACGCCTGCTGCCCACCGCTGTCGCCACCGCGTCCGCGATCTTCATCAGCTCCACCGCGCTCAGCTCAGCACTCGGCGGCCTCGCAGGCGGCCTCGGCGCCGACCGGGTCGGGCTGCCGCTGGTGTTCCTCATCCCAGCCGCGTTCGCCGTCACCGCGGTGGTCGGACTCACCGGGATGGCTCGCGCCCAGCGGCGTCCACGCTGACCCGTCCCGGTACCAGCCGTTCCAGCAGTCTCAGCACCCTGTGCACGTCCACCGCGTCCGGATCCAGCAGCCACTGCACCTGCAACCCGTCCGACGCCGCCGCCACGAGCGCCGCCGCGTCCTCCGGATCGAGATCCGAGTTGACCGCGCCACTGCGCTGTCCCTGGCGCACCAGTTCGGCGAGCTCGGCCCGCACCCGGCGGAACCGTTCCCGGACGAACTCCCGAGTCGCGGGATGCCGCTCCTGCTGCAACGCGTCCGTCGTCAGCGTCGCGTACAGCTCGACCAGACCCGGGATCTCGCGGTTGCGCAGCGCGCTGCTTTTCATGACATCGACGATTGACGGGTCCTCCGCGAGGGACTGCTCCTTTTCCGCTTCGCTGTGGTCGGCCGCTTCGTGCGCCCGGTACACCGCGATGAGAAGGTCATCGCGCGAGCGGAAGTAATAACGCAGTGCCGCGTGCGAGACACCGATCGCGTCCCCGATCGATCGCAGCGACGCCTCCACCCCGTGCTCGGCGAACAGCTCGATCGCCTTCGCCAGCACCTGTTCACGCCGGTCCTCGGCCTTCCGGTAGGACCGCGCGCCCCCGGTGTCGTCCTCGCCCGCCATGCCGCCATCCTACGGGCCCCGACCAGGATGCCATGCAGGGCCGAGTAGCGACGCGAATACTGCGCATGCGTATTGCATTGTTCGAGTCGCACCGGATTTGACTCATCGACCTAACGACAGCTCCCGCGGCTGCGGTGTTCGGTCGGTGGGACTTGTCGCCGGGCAGGGCGAACGGGTCGTCGGGCAGGAAGCAGCCGTTGTCCTGGAGTGGTTGCGGATCGTCGAGCACGATCTGTTGCAGCCAACCGGCGGGAGACAGCCCATCGGGGCGACCCTCGGTTCGGTCCCGCCCGCGCAGCACCCGGATCACGGCGGGTTTGAGGTTGTCGTAACGGATCCGCGCTGGGACCGCGCCGAAGTACGCGAACGCGGCGACGTGTCCTTCCAGGAACGCTTCCTGGGCCTGGGTGGCAAACGCGACGTGGAAAGCCTTACCAGAGTGGGAAAGGCGCATCACAAACAGCCACAGCGTGGTCAGCACCCCGGCGATGGTGGCGGCAAACTCGCCGAAATCGACCTCGGCCTCAGCGCCAGCGATGTGGGCCTGGGGCACCGCCACCTCAACCCGGTCCAGACCCAACTCGATCCGACGGGCAGCGACATAACGCGAGACCGTGACCTCCGCCAGTGCCGCGCCGTGCTCGGCAACCAGCCGCTGCCAGACCCGCCGTGCTGTGTGTCGCTGTTTGCGCGGCACGTCCCGGTCGGCCAGCAACCACGAGTCGATCACCCCGACATACGGGTCGGTCGCCGGCCGGGGTCGCCGCGGATACGCCTTGCGCGGCGGCGGAACCGCGCTGGCCAACGCTTGGCGCACGGTGCGTCGGCGCACCTGATGCCGCTCCGCCAGCTCTCGGATCGAGAGCTGCTCGATCCGTCTGTCTCGTCTGATCTGTTCGAACAGTTCCACCTTCGACCGCGCCATTCCCGACCTCCACGCCGACGACGACACCGACGTGAAGATCACAACCTGGGTGGGGCCAATATTGGTGAAGAACCACGACCCAACCGGGGCCAGTTCAGGTGATCACACTCATCGGGAATCTCGCGGCTCCTGCGGCATCCAGGCGTTCGGCACACCGGGCAGTGCGGCGGGGCTGTCTCATGGCGGGTCGGCCCGCCATGACGGGCTAACGGCGCGGTGATGGGTGGTCATGACGTGGCATGGCCCGGACTCCCGGACGCTGGGCCACCCTCGGCGGCGGCCTCGATCTCACTGCCCGGCGACGGCGTGGGCTCACTGGGTACCGACGTACGGCGACCCTCCGAGGTATCACCGGAGTGAGGATCCATCCGATCATGGCGCAACGTGGCGCTGGCTTCTCCGTGCAGGCGATCGATGATCTCCCGGGCCTCCTGGGCGGCCTGTTCGAGCCAGTCCCATTGCTGCTGTGCGTCGGTCACTAGCGGCTCCCTTCCCCGCGCCAAGACACCGAACACGCTCGGCGAGCACGCAAAGTAACAGCTACAGCTCCGTACCAGCAACCGGGGGTAGCGATTCGTGCACACAGAGTCTCAAGAGTCCTGGAGCTCGACGGCCTGGTCTGGCAATGGAGGCAGGGGCTCGTCCGGGTCGATCGCCACCCCGACAACCCGAGCCAGGCCATCCAGCAGACTCCAAATCCACACCGACACCTGGGCGACCAGCGCGTCCCGGCCCTGCGAGCCTGCCACCAGCCATCGCTCGGTCGCCGACTCGACCATGCCCACCAGACCGAACGCGAGCGGATCAGCCAGGGTGGGATCGACCTGCAGCACCACGAAGTAGCCGGCCAGCAGGTCGCGCAACAGACAACCGACTCTCGTGCGCGCGTCGGCCAGCGCGCCCTCGCCATCACTGACCGCACCGGCCCTGGCCAGCACGTAGTGGTAGCGGGAGGCGTTGTCGGTCATCCAGGTCACGAACGTGCGCACGAGCTGCGTGATGAGGCTTCGGGGCGAGCCGCTGGGGTGAGTCAGTACCGGCGCCATCGTGGCCAGGAACGACTCCACCGCGCTGCGGACGATCGCGTTGTGCAGATCCTGCGCGTCGGTGAACTGGCGGTAGAGCTGAGGTCGGGCCATCCCCGCCCGCTCCGCGATCTGCTCGGTCGACACGCCCGGCCCGTGCTCGTCGATGGCGGCCAACGCGGCCGCGACAATCTGCGCCCGCCGCCGAGCCCGATGGCCCGACCATCGGGCCGCCCGACCATCCGGGCCCCTGCCGGGCTGACCACTGTCTGTCACGACGGTGAGGGTAGGCGGTGCGCACCAGCGGGTGGGTCTCAACCCCATCGGGACGACGTGATCCACCCACAGTGCTACAGGTGTCATGAAGACGTGAATGTGGTCGGGTGATTCCAGGGCCGGCGCTTGGGCTGGTTAAGGCTTCTTAGCCAACTTCGTGGACAACCGGCTGCTCCCGGTTGAGGCCCACATCGAGACCACGACCGCACTGAGGCGTGGTCGAAAGACCAGGTGCATCGCCTGGGAAGGTGACGTGCATGGCACAGCCATCGCCGTCGGCGGGCTCACCGAAGCGCAGGCGACCGAGCAGCTGTGTGGAGTGGCGGCGGGCCAGCGCGAGCAGCGGTGCCAGGTGATTGACCACGCGGTCGACGGTGGACTTGGAGATCCCGAACAGCAGGGCGATCTGTCGGTAGGTCAGGTTGGTGCTGGAACTGATCACATGCTCCACGCCATGATCATCGATCACGGCTGCCCAACGTTACGGGACAACCCTTAGGCTGCGGCTGTGCCGGATGCCGCGCCTCGCCCTGAGCCGTTCACTCCGCGGACCGCCCCGGAGGTGGTCGAGGAGCTGCGCACGCGGCTGCGTGCGACACGGTGGCCGGACGCGCCCGAGGAGGCAGGGTGGTCGCTGGGGACTGATGTGGCCTACCTGCGTGAGTTGGTCGCGTACTGGGTGGACGGGTTCGACTGGCCTGCGCGGGAGAGGGCGCTGGCCAGGCTGCCGCACTTCCGCGTCCTGCTGGGCGGCCTGGGTATCCATTTCGTGCACGTCCGGGCGGCCGCGCCTGCCGGACCGGTGCTCCCGCTGGTGCTCAGCCACGGCTGGCCGGACTCGTTCTGGCGTTACACGAAGGTCATCCCGCTGCTCACCGATCCCGGCGCGCACGGCGCCGACCCCGCTGACGCGTTCGACGTGGTCGTGCCCGACATGCCCGGCTACGGCTATTCCGACCGTCCCACCGGCCCGGCTCTGGACTCCATCGCGGTCGCCGGTCTGTGGGCGCGGCTCATGGACGTGCTGGGCTACCCGCGCTTCGGCGCGGCGGGCGGGGACATCGGCAGCCACGTGAGCCGCTACCTCGGGCTGGATCATCCTGGGCGGGTGGTGGCCGTGCACCGCACCGACGCGGGCGTGCCGGTGCTGACCGGCGACCTGGCCGACCTCGCGGACTCCGAACGCGCCTGGTTCGACGGCGTCGCGGCGTGGGCCGCGAGTGAGGGCGCCTATGCCGCGATGCACCGCACGAAGCCGCAGACCGCGGCCGTCGGGCTGACCGACTCCCCGGCCGGGCTCGCCGCGTGGATCGTGGAGAAGCTGCGCGCGTGGAGCGACTGCGACGGCGACGTCGAGCGGCGGTTCTCCAAGGACGAGATCCTGACGAATGTCATGCTGTACTGGTTGACCGGCACGATTGGTTCGTCGATGCGCATGTACCGCGCGAACGCCGCGATCCCGCCGCCGCAGTTGTCCCGGCGGGTCGAGGTGCCGTCGGGTTTCGCGTTGTTCCCCGGCGATATCGTTCGCCCGCCGATGGCGTGGCTGGAGCGCACCGCGAACGTCGTGCGCGTGAGCGAGCCCCCACGTGGTGGCCATTTCGCGGCCTTCGAGGAACCAGAACTCTATGCCGAGGAGCTGCGTGCCTTCTTCCGCCCCTACCGGCCGAGACGCTGAGACGGCGTTTGCCATCCCCAGCGAACTCTGGGCCCTGATTCAAAGCGAGGGCCTGATGACAACGTACTCGCGCTCACGGGTCACCGTGGAACTTCCTCCGGTGACGGGCTTGGCTCGGTTCGCCGGCCGCTCAGATCACCTCCCCGGGCTGAGTCACCTCGACCGTGGCGGGGTCGCGGTGGACGGGGATCGTCCGGTCACCGACTTCGATGGTGACATCGGGACTGGCGCGCAGATTCCGATACCAGTCCGGGTTGTGGTCCGATCCAGCGTTGGACGCGAACACGACGTAGCGATCCCCCGTCGGCCAGATACATGTTCCGGTCCGTGGGTCTGGCGGGTGTGGTCGTGCCCTGCGTCGCGTGCTGCGATCCGTGGTTGGTCACAGGCTTCTCAGGACGCGGTGGCGGTCGGCGCGGGCGCGGCGGGAGACGTCGGCCTCGGGGGCGATGGCGTCGTACCCGTGGAGGACGGCGACGGCGGCGGCGATGCCGGCACCGGCGCTGTCGCCCATGACGGCGATGCGGTCCGGGTCGACGCCGAGCTCCGCTGCGTGGGCGGCCAGCCACACGAGCCCGCGTAGGCGTCCTCGACCGAGGTGGGGTACGGGTGTTCGGGCGCGAGCCGGTAGTCGACCGCGAACATCGAGAGGCCGGCGTGGCGACGTAGCGCGATACGGGCCCGTCGAAGATCGGGACGGAGCCAAGGATCATGCCGCCTCGTGTAGATAGAGGACCGAGGCCTGGCTGTCGCTGGAGGGCGCCTGGTACCAGCGCGCCAGCAGGGTGCGCCCGTCGGCGGCGCTCACTTCGTGGTCGACGATCTTGATCTGATCGGCGATGGGCTGGGCCCCGTTGTTGGCCCACTCAAGCATGGCGTTGAGGTCGGCCCGTCGGTTCTCGATGTCACCGACCGGCGGGGCGGGCAGCGGGCCACTCTGTTCGGCCATGGCGTGCAGGGTGGCCGCCACCTGGGGATCGAGGGTGAAACTCATCCGGTGACCCCGGGCGGTGGCAGCAGCACGGTGCGGTACTGCGGCGCCAGTGATCGCGCCTTCGCGATGAACGCAGTCTGGGCGGCCGGATCGAGAGGCGGCGGTGGCGTGGTGCGGGTCGCCACGGACTCGCCGACGAGCGTGAAGAACTCATCCTGGCCGGCCGGAGCACACATACACAACAACCGCGTGGGCCGCCCACCGACATTGCGGAAGGCGTGCGGCGCGTTGGCTGGAACGTTGATCGTCTCGCCGGCCCGCAGCGTCAGGGTCTGGCCTCGGAACGTCGCTTCGACCTCGCCGTCCAGGACCGTGAACATCTCCTCGAAGTCGTGCCGGTGCGGCGGCGGCCCGCCGCCGGGTGGGATGTGCATGTCGATGAGCGTGTATCGCCCGTCGGTGTCCTGGCCACCGAGCAGGATCGTGTAGGTGTCACCGACCAGGCCCAGGTGCGGCAGGCTCTTGTCGGAGTCGGGTCGGGCGACGGTGAGCCGGCGGGCCGGATCGTCGGCCGGGATCGGCGGTGGCGTGGGTGTGGTCGGGTCAGTGGTCACGGTGTCTCCGTGGGGTCGAGTGGTCGGCAAACGGAAGATTTCGTCCGTTTAACACTGTAGCTGTATGGGCCGATCCGGGCAGCCCGGACGAGACGCCACGAGGTTCAATGGCACGATGGCCCGCCCAACCACTCCTGCCGCGTCCCCGCGTGAGCTGCGCAGCGACGCGGTGCGCAACCAGAAAGAGCTGATCCGGGCCGCGACCAAGGCGATCCATCGAGACGGGCTGCACGTCCCCATGGCCACGATCGCGGCCCACGCGGGCGTCGGGGTCGGCACCCTGTACCGACACTTCCCGACCCGCGAGGATCTGCTGGGCCACTTGACCCACATCTCCTTCGAGCGGGTGCTCGCCAATGCCCGGGCGGCCGAGCGTGACGGCACCACGCCGAGCGAATGCCTGCGGCTGTTCATCGAAGCCGCGATCAGCCAACGCAACGAACTCGTCCTGCCTCTGCACGGCGGACCGGCCCCCACCTTGCCGGCGACCGAAGCCGTGCGCGCCGAAGTCCACGCGATCGTGGGCCGGATCATCACGCGGGGCATCGCCGAGGCAACGCTACGAGCAGACCTCACCCCTCGCGAGATCGTCGTCTTCGGCGCGATGCTCGCCCAACCCCGCCCCACCGACCCGATCTGGGATGCCACCTGCCGGCGCCTCCTGACCACCTTCCTGCGAGGCCTACGTCCGTGACCCCGACGAGATCGCGATCCAGGCTCCGGAGGTAGCTCGTACCATGCGCGGACGGCGACAAGACGACGACGAATCGATCGCCTGGCAGCCGAACAATTCGGGAGTGGACAGTGAGACGAGCCCCTGGTGGTGGAATGGCTGTCCGCACACCGCTCCGTGGGCGCAGGAGCCAGAAAGTCGCTGACGCCACGTTGACCAATGGCTTGGCAGGTGCTGGTAGGGCGTGGCTGGTGGTCATGGCAGCTCGGCCGGGCACTCGGACGGAGTCGCTATGACCTCGCCAGTTCGATCCTGTGGCAGCAGTCGGCTGGTTGCGGCCTCACCCCGGGCGTCACAACGCCGCTGGGGCGCAGGCACAGCGGCTCAGTCGCGGACACGGTGACCTGGCGGGGTCACGACGCGGCGCCGACCGTGAAACGCAGAAGGCTTCCCAACCGGTCGCGCACCAGCAGGACGTCCGCTGAGCTTGATCTTTTGGCTGCTTGTTGCGCGTGTCAATAGTGGCGGCTGTGGTGATCTTCCCGACCGAACACACCGCCGCACGCTGCTTGTTACGGATCCTGGCGGGCCACCCGGACCAGGCCGGGTGGGTTGCGGTGCACCCGTCGGCGACCCGGTCTTCGGGTGGATGTTGCGAAACCCCCGCCGGACCCGAGCCGGACTCAACCGGTCTGGCGGGACCGGTTTCTCCCATGGCCGCCGCAAGTCCACCGCCAACGGTCGAGCCAGCCGAAGTTGGGTGTATGCGGTGATCATCAGCCAGGTCTACCGGTCAGCCGATTCCGGGTTGCGCGGCTGGGACACCGTCCAGCCCAGATTCTGCTTGAACAGCCGGAAGGTGTGCTCGATACCGAAGCGACGCAGAAATGCCTGCCAGCAGCGGTCAACATCGGTCTGGGTAGCGTCTACTTTCGACCACCACAGTCATATCGGTCCTGGCCTGCTCCACGCCCCAGATGGCCGGATCGCCGAAGACGAACTCGCCACCATGCTGGGGTGGCCGCCCGGTGGTGCCGGGCACGCGTGGTGAGGCCGCCCGGCACGGGACGCGGTCAGACCGCATCCGACCCAGAACCTCAACCGGTAGGTCAGCCAACAGGTGAGCGATGCGGGGCGCGGTGTAGCCGGCGTCGGCCACGATCAGGATGTCCAGGCCCAGTGACGGTCTTACGCCGGTAAGCCGGCGACCGAGCAGGTGGTGACGTTGCCGGCGTGGGCCGTGGCCCGGTTGTCATCGAGGTTGGCGGTCCAGCGCGGTGGCGTCGGCCAGTGCCTCTTGTGGACGACACCGGGGTCAGGCCAGCCGCACCGCCGTCTGCGACCGGTCTGTAGTGGACGGGCATGGCAGCGCCGGGGCGGCGCGTCGACGGACGAGCTCTTCTCGACCGCGTCGGGCCGGTGAGTGTGACAGATCGGACGCGTGGCGAGGCCCGGTGGGCGCGGTCGGACGAGGGGGTGGGCTGTCGCGCGTCGGGAGGGTGGGCCATGATGTCGTTGGATAACGCGGTGGGGCAGACCGCAGAGGATGGGTGACGTGCTGGAGTCGGTCCCCAAGCGTGCTAACCCACGGCCGCCGGTGACACCGGCGGACAGCGACGTCGCCGCCGCGATCGTGCTGGCGCGACGTGGTGATGAACACGCCTTCCGTGTGCTGTATCGGGCGGTTCAGCCCAACCTGCACCGCTACCTGCAGGTGTTGGTCGGGCAGGACGCGGAGGACATCGCGTCCGAGGCATGGCTGCAGATCGCCAGGGATCTGCGGTCCTTTTCCGGCGACGCGGACGGTTTCCGTGGCTGGACAGCCACGATCGCGCGGCGTCGAGCCCTGGACCATCTGCGGAAAGGCCGTCGACACCCGGTCGTGACGGCTTTCACCGAGTGGTTTCCGGAGCAAGTCGCTGGGCAGAACACCGCGGAGGCGGCGATCGAGATGATGAGCACCGACGCGGCGTTGGCGCTGATCGCGTCGCTGCCGCCGGACCAGGCCGAAGCGGTTGTGCTGGCAGTGGTGATGGGCATGGACGCCACGTCCGCGGGGGCGATTCTGGGCAAGCGGCCGGGCGCGGTGCGCACCGCGGTCTACCGGGGGCTTCGCACCCTGGCCCAGCGTGTCGATGGGCGGGTGTGATGTTTCTGGGTGCGCCGACGCTGAGGGATGTGTGATGAGCAAGCACCAACAGCCGCGGATCAACCGGCGCACCGCAGCCCGCGTGCTGCGCGGTGCACCGGTGATCGTGCCGGATGCGCTGGCCGGCCTGCTCGCCGCCGTGGCCGCCCCACCGCGCGACGGCGAACTCGTCGGCGAGCAAACAGCCACGGCGGCGTTCCTGGAGGCGGCTCATCGCGACACCGTCCTCACACCCAGGAGCCCATCCATGATCAAAAGTATGCTGGCGAAGCTGCTCACGGTGAAGCTCGCGGCCGCCGCGGCCGCGGTCTTCGCCGTTGGTGGCGTCGCTACGGCTGCCGTCACCGGCCATCTGACGTTGCCGTCGCACGGTTCCTCGGCGGCTGTGTCGATGTCCAGCCGTGCGGCCAGCGCGTCCGTCACTCATGGCGGGATGCCTGCGTCCGGCACGGCTTCGTCGGCGCACCAAGGCTCACCGTCACCGTCGTTGGTGGGTCTGTGCCATGCCTATATCGCGGGTGCCGGCTCCGATCACGGCAAGGCTCTCCAGAATCCGGCGTTCACGGTGTTGATCACCGCTGCGGGTGGCAAGACCAAGGTGGACGCTTACTGTGCGGCGTTGGTCAAGGCGACGCACTCCGGGTCGTCCTCCACGCAGGGCGCCGGCTCGCCCGCGACGGGCACCGCGCCGGGCAATTCGGCGGGCGGCCACCAGGCCAGCACCGACCACCCCACCGGTGCCCCGGAAACGCACCCCACCGGGCCGCCGACCACGCATCCGACCGGTGCCCCCGAAACGCACCCGACGGGAGCACCGGCGACCCACGCCCCGCACTGATCGGCGCGGCCACAGGACGTGGCGTCGACCGAACCCCCAGGGGTTGACGCTGCTCGGACGGGCGGCGGCTCCTGTTCCGCCGCCTGTCCTCCCTTCCGTTGCCGTGTCAGGCAGGACACGGCGACTCGATCGGCGACTGTCAGCGCATGAGTCCACAGTGGACTCAATAACCAGGCACGTCCATGGCAGTGTCGATCTCATATCTCGGTGCCAGCACCGCCGCGTGCCCGGCACCGTCGATGGTGGGCAACGTTGCCACGTGTCGACGCAGTGGCTGCCGGGTTCCCTCGCCTTGCCCGGCAGTCGCGCCGCCCACCGGAGCTCCGCATCGCGCCGTCCTTGCCAGGCGGCGCGATGCGGAGCGTGGAAGGAGGTGGACATGGGTGGCGAGGTCGTCGAACCCCCTTCGGGTCCACCGTTCGCGGCCCGTGTGCTCTTGGTCGAGAACGACTCTGAGCTGTCCGCGCTGCTCGTACGGCTGCTGTCCGGTGAATCCTATGAGGTCGCCATGGCGGCCGACGGACGACGTGGCCTACTCCTGGGCCTGACGAACGCCTACGACGTGGTCGTGTTGGCCCGTAGGCTTCCTGACATCGACGGCGTGGACCTGCTGGTGTCGTTGCGTCTCAACGGAATGGTCACGCCCACCCTCGTACTGTCCGAACTCGGCGACCCCGCTGACCGGGTCGCCGTGCTCGACTCCGGTGCCGATGACTATCTGGCGAGGCCGTTTGACGACGACGAACTGCTCGCCCGGCTGCGCGCACTGTGCCGCAGGCACGTCGACACGCATCGACGCCTGCGGGTGCCAGGTGGCGTACTCGAGGTCGACCTGCGGCAGGTCGCCGTGCTCGGAGGGCCAGTGGTACAGCTGTCAGGCCGCGAATGTGCCCTGCTGACTGCCCTGGCCAGGCGGCCCAACAGAGTTTTCTCCCGTGACGAACTGCGGGTACTGGCGTTCGACGACGCGGGCGTCGAGATCGTGGACACCTATGTGCACTACCTACGTCGCAAGCTTGGCAGGACCGTCATCACCACCGTGCGAGGACACGGCTATCGACTGGGTCCGCTTCGCTGACGCACGCAACGACGTTCTGATCCAGGCAGGCGACGGTGGCGCGCCGGGGTGCCCCGGCGCGCCACCGTCGGTGGAACGGTCAGAAGGCCCCTGTTCCGTTCGGGGTGCCCAGTCCGGTCGGGCCGTCGTAGCCGACGGTACCGGTGCACAGGTAGCTGCCGCACGTGCCGTTGCTGCCGCTGGTCACGTCGTTCAGCGACGCCGTGTGCGAGTACGGGAACGAGCCGTAGGTGACCGTCGATGCGTTGCCGGCCAACGCGTACACGGATGCGATGATCGGGGACGCGACGCTGGTGCCGCCGAACTCCAGCCAGCCGCTCAAACCCTGGAACGCCGTGCTGTCGAACACCGCGACACCGGTGTTCGGGTCGGCGTCCGCGCTCACGTCGGCGACCGTGCGACGCGCACAGCCGGCGTCGGCCTGCCAGGCCGGCTTGCTGATGAACCCGGAGCAGCCACTGCCGGCGCCGCTCCACACGGTCTCACTCCACCCACGGGCATTGCCGGCCCGGACCAGGCTGGTACCACCGACCGCGGTGACGAACTGGGACGCCGCGGGGAACTCCACCCCGAAGCCACCGTCACCGGAGCTGGCCGTGATCGCGACACCAGGGTGGTTGTAGAACTGGCCCTCCTCGGCGACCTCACCGGCTGCCTCGCCACCACCGTAACTGTTGCTCACCACGGCCGCACCGAGCACGACCGCCTCGTTGACCGAGCTGCCCAGATTGGTCAGCGAATTGGTGTCCGCCTCGACCAGCAGGATGTTGCAGTGCGCGCAGATGGCCGAGGCCATGTCCACGTCCAGTGACTCCTCCTGGGCCCAGGAACCGTTCTTGCGCGGCGGGGTGGTGCCACCGGTCTGGTTGGACTTCGCGAAACAGGGCGTCGTGGCCGAGCGGATGGTGCTGGGCGTACAGGAGGCCAGCGCCGGGATCCCGAACTGGGCGCGGTAGGTGTTGACGTCGGCGAAGGCCGTGGGGTCGTCGAAGGCGTCGACGATGCCGATCGTGACCCCGGTTCCGTTGCTCGCCGAGGCGGCCCCGAGGTTGTAGGCCGACTGCAGGTCGGCGGGGCCATAGCCGGTCGGGGTGGTGGCCGCGGGCTTGGCGGACACCTTGGTGTGCACCCACGAGTCACACGCCGCGAAACCCGCCGACGCGGCCGAACAGACTCGGTGGGTGGTCGATGATGCGGGGGCGGCCGACGCCGGAACGTCGACCATGGTGATGGTGAGCAGAGCACCTAACGCGCCGGTGACGGCGAGGGTGAGAGCTCGACGCACGACAGCACCTCCGGGGACGAGGTTCATTCGAGTGATCGGCACGCTACCTGGAGCGAAGCCGTCCGCGAGTCGGGAACGTCCGGTTCGTCCCCTCGGATGCCATTCCAATTATTGACCGTGAAATCGGAGCCTAGATACGGGTTGGCGTGCCTGAAACCTCCTGCGGCGTCGATTTCATGGAGGGTTCATGGGCGCATATGCACAGCGTGCCAGGTATTTCTTAGAAATTCTTGGAATCGGCGCCCATTCGGGAGGTGTGGCACCCTTCGCGGCTCGATGAGCGGTGGATTTCCAGCACGTGCGCGCCACATGGAACGTGCGGCACCGCCCACATGGGACCCTCGGGTTCGTTGTCATGCCGATGATGCCCCGTTCTCAACCCCCATCGGTGGGGTGGGGCAACCCTCCATTTCGGGCTTTCCAGCCACCGGCGGCGAACAGGAGCCTGGTGGCGTGTCCCGTTAAATCCGGCTCAAGCACCCGATCCGGTACGGGACGCGGAACGTGGCGGTCGACCACGCCCGAGGGGGCCTCGGGCGTGTTCGCCTTCGCACGTTCCGTTAGACAGTTGACCACGCAATGTACAAAGGCGGCCACACAACATGATATTGAGGCGACGACTGGGGCTGTGCGCGCTCGCAGCCCTGCTGGGCATGGCGATATCCACCGCGTCCGTCGGCATCGCGTCGGCCAGCACCCTGTCACCACGCAGCACCAGCCCTGACTGTGGTGGCTGCGGCGGTGGTGGGGGTGGTGGCGGCGGCGGTGACATCGCCCGGCTACGGCCCACCGGAACCTGCGGCGACCAACTCGACATGCGGCTCAGGCAGGTCGGTGACCCGCTCGACATCGGCATCACGATCCCCTCCGCGGACCCCAGCGAAGTGTGGACCATCACCGCCACCGAGCAGAATTATGGCGTGACGACCGGCGGCCGAATCGGCGACCCGATCGACCTGATCGGAAGTGGCCTACTGCCGCCACTGACGTTCAACACCACCGAGGGCGGCTTCTCCACCGAGGGCAACGTCCCCAACACCTCGGGCGTGACCCACGGTTTCAGCTACGTGGCCACCAGAA
>DASXCQ010000104.1:0-23354 GCA_036491115.1 Pseudonocardiaceae bacterium | reverse complement strand
CGAAACGGTGACCACGGCCGTCAAGTCGATCACCTGGACCGCGGCGGCGGGCGGCGGCATCGCGCCCGGCCAGTTCCAGGAGTTCGCCATGTCCGTGGAAGGGTTGCCGGACAACACCAACGAACTTCTCATGCCCGCCGTGCAGACCTACAGTAATGGTGACGTGGTGAACTGGAACCAGCCGACCGTGGCCGGCAAGCCGGAGCCCGAGCACCCGACGCCCCACCTGGAGTTGGCCGCCGCGTCCAGCGACGACGGTGCACCGGCGGCCAGCAACGCGACCACGGCGGCTCCGCCTGCCGCGGCCACGTCGGACGGTACGGCACGTTGGCTGGGCGGCGCCGGCCTGCTGGTCGCGGCGCTGGCCCTGGGCTTCGGCATCGGCGCGCTGGTCCGCGGCCGGTCGGGCGGTACGGCCACCGGCCGGAAGCCGAGGCAGGAGGCATCAGTGTGAGGCGAATCGTCATCGGCGCGCTGCTCGCTGGACTGGCGGTGGCCGCGCTGGCCACGCCGGCGTCGGCGCACAACGTGCTCATCGGCACCACCCCGAGCAACGGCGCGTCGGTGACGGTCGGACCGACCCAGATCAAGTTCAACTTCAACGCGCCGGTAAAGGGTGGGGACGACACGATCGTCGTGCTCGGCCCCAAGGGCACGCACTGGGAACGCACGCCGCATGCCACCGTGCTGGGCGACTCGGCGTGGACCCAGGTGGCGCCGCTCGGTCCGGCCGGGGTGTACACGGCCAGCTACCACATCATCTCGGCGGACGGCCACCCGGTGGCCGGTGACATCACGTTCACCCTGACCAAGGCCGGCAAGGGCCAGCCGGTGGCGGCCGCTTCCGCGGTGTCCAACGCGGGCATCCCGATCTGGGTCTGGATCGTGGTGGCCGTCGTCGTCCTGGGCGCGGCGCTGCTGTTCGCGTTCCGGTCGACCAGGCGGACCGCAGAGAGCCGGCGGTGACCGGCCGGGCAGCCACCGCGAACGCGACTGTGTCCACATCGGACGATCGCCCGCGCTACCCGCTGTTGGTGGTGCTGGTGGGCGGCGCGATCGCCGGCGTGCTGATCGCGTTCGTGCTCACCGGCACGGCCGCCGTGCCCGGCATCGTGGCGCCGAGCACGGCGGTCGCGCTGGCGCTGCCGCTGTCGCGGACGCTGATCGATCTCGCGGCCGTGGTCACGGTCGGCATGAGTCTCCTGCCCAAGCTCGCCGTGTCCGGCCGGCCCAAGCGGCTGTCCCCGGCGCTGGCATCGGCACGGCTGATCGCCGTGGTCAGCTCCGGGGTCTGGCTGGTCGCGGCCTTGGCCTCGCTGGTGCTGGAGGACCTGGACACCAACGCGGGCCTGCCGTTCACGATGTCGTCGATCGGTGACTACATCAAGCAGATCGGCGAAGGCCAGGCGCTGATCGTGGTGGCGGCGTGCGCGCTGATCTACCTGGTGATCGGCCTGCTCGCGGTGCGCAACGGCGAGGAGGTGCCGGCCGAACTGCGGATCACGGTGGCGGTGTTCGCCCTGCTGCCGCTGTCGATCACCGGTCACGCCGCGTTCGGCGCGCAGAGCCTGCGCGATCTCGGGTTGATCTCCATCGAGCTGCACGTGGTCGGTGCCGTGGTGTGGACCGGCGGGCTGCTCGCGGTGATCATGCTGCTGGTGCTGGACCGGCAGTTGCTGGGCGACGCGTTGCCCCAGTTCTCCAAGCTGGCGACGGTGTGCGTGTTCCTGACCGGGTTCACGGGCCTGTTCAACGGCTGGTACGAGCTGTACAGCACGCCCGGCATTCACTGGTATGTGGCGCTGTTCACCACCGGTTACGGCTGGATCCTGATCGGCAAGATGATCTGCGTCGCGCTGGCCGGCCTGCTCGGTGGCTACACCCGGTTCCGGCTGCTGCCCCAGATCGTGGAGCGGAAGGCGACCGCGGTGCTCACCTGGGCGACGATGGAGATCGGCGTGCTGGCGCTGGCCTTCGGGCTGGCGGCGGTGCTGGTCCGGGCGCCGGTCGTGACCGCCGGGTAGGACTTGTCAGTCCAGTTCGGTGAACTGTGCGGTGGACGGGTGCCGGTGCCGGAATCCGTCCAACCGCCGCACGGCGTGGTGGCTGCGGCGCTCGAGTTCGCCCCGGTTGATCCAGCCGTTGGCGTAGTGGCGGTAGTCCTGGGCGAGCATCACCAGTTCGGCCAGGTAGCCGGCGGAGCGTCGCCTGCTGGCCTCGGGGAGGCCGGCCAGCAGCGGGAGTTGGCTGTCCACGATCTCGTCCAGCATGCCGGCGGCGTGCAGCGCCTTGCGGGCCCGCCAACCGCGCCACGGTCCCCGCATCGGCACCTGCCCTCGTCCCTGGGAATACCTGGAAAACCGCTGGTGACCGGTGGTGATCCACTCGCCCGGTCTCGTCGTCGATCCATCGTCGATCCCGGCGGGGACGTTACCGGTCCGGAATCCGGCCTCACCCGGCCGCCCTACGTGTCCACCCGATCGAGGCGGTCGACTGTGTGAATTCGTCACACCCCGCAACAGTGTCGTCGCTCTACCGAGCGAAGGTAAGTTGAGTTCGTGTTCACCACTCGACCGGAACTCACCGGCACCTTCGGCATGGTCACCTCGACCCACTGGCTCGCGTCCTCGGCCGGCATGGCGGTGTTGGAGTCCGGCGGGAACGCCTTCGACGCCGCCGTCGCGACGGGTTTCGTACTCCAGGTCGTCGAGCCGCACCTGAACGGGCCGGGCGGCGAGGTGCCCGTGTTGTACGCCACAGCGGCCGACGATCGGCCCAGGGTGTTGTGCGGCCAGGGCGTCGCTCCGGCCGGCGCGACCATCGAGCACTACCGGTCGGAGGGGTTGGACCTCATCCCCGGTTCCGGCCTGCTGGCCGCGACCGTGCCCGGGTCGTGGGACGCCTGGCTGACCATGCTGCGCGACCACGGCACCAAGTCGCTGCGCGAGGTCCTGGGCTACGCGATCGGCTACGCCCGGCACGGCTACCCGGTGGTGGACCGGATCGGCATGACGGTCGGCGCGGTGGCCGCCCTGTTCCGTGACCACTGGCCGACGTCGGCCGCGCTGTGGCTGCCGGGCGGTCAACCGCCCAAGGTGCGGCACAGCAACCCGGTACTCGCCGACACGTGGGAGCGGTTGCTCGCCGAGGCCGAGTCGGCCGGTGGCAGCCGGGAGATCCAGATCGACGCGGCCCGCCGCGCGTGGTCCCAGGGCTTCGTCGCCGAGGCGGTGGACGCCTTCTGCCGCAACGCCTTCCGTGACGACTCGGGCAGCGACCACGCCGGCGTGCTGACCGGCGCGGACCTGGCGGGCTGGCAGGCCTCCTACGAGGACGCGGTCACCGTCGACGCCGGCGGCTGGACGCTGGCCAAGGCGGGCGCGTGGAGCCAGGGTCCGACTCTGGCCCAGGAAGTGTTGTTGCTGGCCAACTTCGCCGACGAACTGGCCTATGTGGACGGTGTGCCCACTGCCCGGACCGTGCACCTCGCGGTGGAGTGCGCCAAGCTGGCGTTCGCCGACCGCGAGGCGTGGTTCGGTGACGTGCCCGGCGTGCCGCTGGGCGAACTGCTGTCCACCGACTACGTCGCCGAGCGGGCGAAACTGGTGGGGGACAACGCTTCCTGGGAGCTGCGGCCCGGTTCGCCTGGCGGCCGCGAGCCCCGGCTGCCGGAGTTCGTGCGCAAGGGAGCCGGCGTCGGCGTCACCGACGCGTCCGGCGCGGTGGGCGAGCCGACGGTCGACCGGGGCGGCCGCACCCAGGGCGACACCGTGCACCTGGACGTGGTCGACGCGGACGGCAACATGGTGTCGGCCACGCCGTCCGGCGGCTGGCTCCAGTCCTCGCCGACCATCCCCGAACTGGGCTTCTGCCTGGGCAGTCGGGCGCAGATGTTCTGGCTGGAGGAGGGCCTGCCCAACTCGCTGGCGCCGGGCAAACGGCCGAGGACCACGCTGTCGCCGTCGATGGCGGTGCGTGAGGACGGCACCCGGCTGAGCTTCGGCACCCCCGGCGGTGATCAGCAGGACCAGTGGCAGGTGTGCTTCTGGCTGGCCCACGTGATCGCCGGGCTGAACCTGCAGGCCGCGATCGACGCACCCGCCTGGCACACGTCTGCCTTCCCGAGCTCGTTCTATCCGCGCTGGTGGCAGCCCGGCGAGGTGGTCGTCGAGTCGCGGCTGGGCGAGGCCACCCTGGCCGAACTGCGCGATCGGGGCCACGCCCTGGTGGACGCCGGTCCATGGACGCTGGGCAGGCTGTCCGCGGTGAGCAAGGACGCCGAGACCGGATTCCTGAAGGCGGGCGCCAACCCGAGGGCGATGCAGGGCTACGCGGTGGGTCGGTAGGACAATCCAACCGGTTGTTCCACGGGAAACATCCCATGTCTGGTGACGCTCAGTCCCACTCCCAGCGCATGCCGTACAGGCCGGGATCGAGGTCGATGCGGGCCACGTGCGCGGTGAGCTCGTGGTTGATCCAGGCGTCGTGCGACTCGTCGTCCGGCGCCTCGGGCCCGGCTCGCCGGTAGGACACACACCGGGTCGGCACCTCGGCCTGGTCGAAGTGCACCTCGATGATGTGCTGGTGGCCGCCGGAGCGGAAACTCCGCTCGAAATGCGCGTCGGCGCAGCCCGCCGGATCCAGCTCGTACTCCAGGATCGTGGTGTCGCCGGCGGCGAGTACCCGGTCCAGGATCAGTTCGGCGCCCAGGAACAGGCTCTCCTCGTCGGTGCGCACCCGGCCCACCCGGCAGTGCCGCGTCGCGATCACGGCGGGCGCGTGCGGTGAGTGCTCGCCGTAGTGCATCAGGAAGCAGCGGCTCACGTGGTCGGCGGTGGCCCGCAGCACCTGGCGTACCCGGATGCGGCGCACGAGCCGGTCCGGCCCGACCCACAGCTGGTCCATCACCGACAGCCGGTCCAGTTCCGGTGCCTGCGGGATCTCCAACTGGCTGGCCAGCCGGGCCGCCACCGACGCGCGCGGCAGCAACTGCTCCACCCGCAGCACGCCCGGTTCCGGCCGTACCCAGCGACCCCGCGGCCGGCGCGGGCCGAGCAACGCGGTCAACGCGGCCGGTGGCAGGTCCAGCACCCGCTCCAGCACCTGTACCCCGCGCAGCGAGTCCGGTCGCTCCGGCCGGCTGCGCCCGGTCCGCCAGTAGCTCAGCGTCGTGGTGCTCAGGTGGACGCCGACCTCGGCCAGCCGGTACTGCAGCCGTTGCAGGCTCAGGCCGCTGACCTCGATCGCCAGGCCGAGCGCCCGGGGGAACGGGCCGTCCCGCAGCGAGTCGGCGAGCTGGTCGCGCAGGCTCGGCACCGCGGCCGGGCCGTTCGGGGCGCGGTCGGGTGCCTCACGTGCGGCACGCGCGGTCGCCGCCACCGAGTCACCTCGCTCGTCATCAGCCCCTCTCACCAGTGTGACCAGCGGGGTATGCGGTCACAAGGGCCAATCGTCGGGGTACAAGCGGCAAAACAGTTTTTCAGTTCAACACGGTGGACAGAACAGACTGTACGGTTTGCGGTCGCTCGCTTCCGCCGCGCATACGGCCGGACGTACCGTTCCCTTTGGCCAGGACCCGGTTCCGGTGGACCGCCATCGGGCGCGGCAGGTCGACCCCGGCGACGACACTCCCCTGCGGCCGGGGACAGCACGACCGCCGACCCGCACAGGGGGAGCGCCCCCGCACCGGGCACCAGGTGCGGGGGCGCCCCCGCCAGAAACCCGTGCGGTACCCGAAGACACGCTTCTCGGCGTACGCGCGGCGCCCCCACCTGGCAGTACCGTCGAATCCATGCCAGGCGCACGGATCAGCCGACCGACGGTGGGGGACATCGCCCTCACCCTCGCGGTCGCCGTGATCGTCGTCGCCGGCACCGCGGGCGCCGCCCACTGGCACACCGGAGCCGGCGCGCGCGGGCTGAGTCCCTCGGAGTTGGTGTGGCTGGTGGCATGCGCGCTGCCTCTGCTGGTGCGCCGGTCGTTTCCGCTCGTCGTCCTGGCCGTCACGGCGGCGCTGGCCTTCGGCTACTACGCCTCCGGCCTGCCCGGCGGCCCGGCGATCGTGGCACCCACGGTCGCGCTGGTCACGCTGGCGTACCTGCGCGGTGCGCTGGTCGCCGGCAGCGCCGGTGGCGTGCTGGCCGTCGCGGTGATCATCGAGGTGCTGCTCAAGGGTGACGACGCCGGCGCGCTCGATCCCCGCCTGCTCGGGTTCGTGCTGTGGGTGATGGTCGCGGTCTCGTTCGGCACGGTCGGCCGCCTGCGTCAGGCCAACCTGCGGTCGGCCGAGGAACGGGTCGCCGAGGCCGACCGGCTGCGCGCCGAGGAACAGCGACTGCGGATCGCCCGCGAGGTACACGACGTGGTGGCGCACAGCCTCGCCATGATCAACGTGCAGGCCGGGGTGGCCGCGCACGTCGCCGACCGCCGCCCGGACGAGGCCAAGGCCGCCCTGCTGGCCATCAAGGACGCCAGCCGGGCCGCGCTCACCGACCTGCGGGCGACGCTCGGCGTGCTGCGCTCCGGTGACGAACGCACGCCGACCCCCGGCCTCGGCAGGCTGCCCGACCTGGTGGCCACCGCGGCGGGCGCCGGGATCACCGTGATCACCGAGGGCGATCCGGGTCCGCTGCCCGCGCCGGTCGACGTCGCCGCCTACCGGATCCTGCAGGAGTGCCTGACCAACGTGGTGCGGCACGCGTCGTCCGCCGACACGGTCACCGTCCGGCTGGGCCGGACCGAGGGCGACCTGGAGATCACCGTGTCGGACAACGGGAAAACAGTCCGGCAGGACACCAACGGCGGCAACGGCCTGCGTGGCATGGTGGAGCGGGCGCACGCGCTCGGCGGCGACGTGGCCGCCGGTCCCTCGGCGTCCGGTGGGTTCCAGGTACGGGCACGGCTGCCGCTCGGGGGTGGACGATGACGGTTCGCGTGGTGCTCGCCGACGACCAGGCGTTGGTACGAGCCGGTTTCCGCGTCCTACTGGACACGGAGGACGGTTTCGAGGTGGTCGGCGAGGCGGCCGACGGCACCGAGGCCGTCGCGGCGGCACGGGCCGGCCACCCGGACGTCGTGGTGATGGACATCCGCATGCCGGGCATGGACGGGCTCGCCGCGACCCGCGAGATCACCGCCGATCCCGGGCTGGACGACGTCAAGGTGCTCGTGCTGACCACGTTCGACCTGGACGAGTACGTCTTCGAGGCGCTGCGCTCGGGCGCGGCGGGCTTCCTGCTCAAGGACACCGAACCGGTGGAGCTGCTGCGCGCGCTGCGCGTGGTGGCCGCCGGTGACGCGCTGCTCGCGCCGACCGTCACGAAGCGGCTGATCAGCGAGTTCGTCGCCCGTCCCGAGCACCGCAGGCCGGCGCCGAACGCGTTGGGCGAACTGACCGAACGGGAACGCGAGGTGCTCGCACTGGTGGCCGGCGGCATGTCCAACGACGAGATCGCCGTCCACCTGGTGATCAGCCCGGCCACGGCGAGGACGCACGTCAGCCGCATCATCACCAAGCTGCACGCCCGCGACCGGGCCCAACTGGTCGTTCTCGCCTACGAATCCGGTCTGGTCACACCGCAACGCCGCTGACTCAGCGGCCGGCCCTTCGTAGCCGGACCACGAGCCGTACGCCGAACACGCTCGCTGCCACGACCAGCACCGCGACCTGTACCCACATGGGCTCAGTCCTTCCCTCTACCCGTCCAGACGCCTGAGCGCACCCGACGGTTGCCATGGCGACCTTCCGTGACCGCTCGTTTCCGGAGCGTGCACAATGTTGGTGCGAATGGACTAGTGGTGGAGGGTGGATGTCCTGGCAGGACGACCTCGGGGGGCTGGACCAGGCTCTGGCCGACGGGACGATCTCGGCGGACGTCTACCGCAGACGACGGGACGAGATCCTGGCGGCAGCGGCATCCTCCCCGAACCGGCCGACGCCGGATGATCAGCCGACCAGCCGGACCCAGGGCCCGTTCGCGCCGCCGTTCCGGTGGACCTCGACCAGCCCGGACACGACCCAGGTGGTGCCGGGGGGTGCCGACGCCACCCAGGTGGTGCCGCGGAACTCGGCGGACGCCACCCAGGTGGTCAACACCGGCCCCGACGAGCGCACCGAGTCGTTGCGTCCGACCGGACACCGGCCGGGCCCACCACAGTGGAGCCCTGCCCCGTCGCCGTGGGGCGACGAGCCGGAGAGCCTGACCCCGCCCAGTCCGACGTGGCTGGTGCAGGGTCCCGAGGTGTTCGGGACCAGTCGGGCCAGCCGCGGCCGGATCGCCGGCATCGCCGTCGCTGTCCTGGTGGTGGTCGGGCTGATCGTCGGCGGCTTCGTGCTGTTCGGCCACGAGGACCGGGTCGAGGGCGGCCGGCCCACCACCCGGCCGGCGTCGCGCCCGCCGGACCTGCTGGCCATCGCGGCGCTGCCGGGCACCCCCGAGAACCACGGCGACGTCACCACGTTCGAGGACGCGGCCTCGGAGAACTTCCTGACAGCGGGCGAGGTCGCCTTCTACCGCACCGCGGGCGCCGGCCCCGCCCGGCTGGCCACGTCCACCACGTCGGCCGGTGTGCACGTCCTGGTGTTCACCGCGGTCGCGTCGTCGCCCGCGGCCGCCGCCACCGCGCGGGACGACCTGGCCGAACAGCAGCTGATCTACGGCATGGACCAGTCACCGGCGCCGCCGGCCGGCGTGCGGGTCGCCGAGGTGGACCGCACCGCCACCGTCCCGGCCACGATGCGCGCCCACTACGTGCACGACGCCACCGTGGTGCGGGTCCAGGTCAACGGCGGAGATCTGGCGACCGTGCGCGCGGTGTTCCAGGACGTGATCCGGGCTCAGCTCACGGTCCTGGCGCCCAATGGCTGACGGACCACCGGTCGCCGGCACGGTGGTGGGCGGCGACCGTCTGCCGGCCGCGCGGGTGCTGGCCGCGAGCTACCTGGCCCACCACCCGGAGCACCGGTTCGTCATCGTGGTGCTGGACGGTCCACCGGAGCCGGTGCCCGGCTGCGAGGTCGTGGGCGCGGACTGGCTGGACGTCGACCGGACCGAGTACCTGCGGATGGCCACCGCGTACACCGGCGCCGAGTTGGCCGCCGCGGTGAAACCGTTGCTGCTGCGGCGACTGCTCACCGAGGCGACCGTCGCCGTGTACCTGAGTCCGGACGTCCGGGTGTACGCCCCGTTCGCCGACGACATCGTCCCGGCGGCGACCGAACACGACATCGTGTTGTTGCCCCGGTTCCTGGAGCCGCTGCCTCTTGACGACCGGGAACCCGACGACTCGGCGGTGCTCGCCGGCGGCATGTTCGACCCGGGTTTCCTCGCGGTCGGCCGGCGCGCCAAGGGATTCCTGGACTTCTTCGCCGAACGCCTCCGCCGGCGCGCCGACCAGCGCTGGGCGGATCAGGTGCCGGCGTTGTTCCGGCACGTCGTGCTGCGCGATCCCGGTTTCGCGGCCGCCTACTGGAATCTGCACGAGCGGACGCTCACCGAACGGCCTGGCGGCTACGCGGCCGGCGGGGAACCGTTGCGGTTCTTCCACTTCGCCGGCTTTCGGCCGGACCGGCCGTGGCTGCTGTCCACCGAGGCGGCCGGCCGGCCGAGGGTGCCGCTGTCCGGATCGCCCGTGGTGCGGCAACTGTGTGCGTCCTATCGGGACGAGCTGCTGGCGGCGGGTCAGGCACGGAAGTACGGATTCGACACGGTGCCCGACGGCACACCGCTGACCGTGCCGCTGCGCCGGATGTACCGGCACGCGTGGCTGGAGGCGGAGCGCCCGGACAAGGAGCAACTGCACTTCCGGCGGGCCGTCGCCGAGGTGCCGCCGCACCCGTTCGGCGGCGACGGCGGCGCCGCGTTCCGCGCGTGGCTGAGCGCGCCGAGTTCGCCGCCGGAACGGGCGGCCGGGCTGAACCGGATGGCCATGCTGGTCTGGGCCAACCGGCCGGACCTGCAGCGGGCGTACCCGTGGCCGTGCGGCGCGGACTCGGCGGGGTTCCGCGAGTGGTGCGTGACGTTCGGCGAGGCCGAGGGTGTGCTGCCGGCGTGGGCGATGCCGGTCGAACCGGCGCCGGTCGCCGGGCCGGTGGCCGAGTTCGGCGTCAACGTGGCCGGTTACCTCACTGCCGAGTTGGGTCTCGGCGAGATGGGCCGGATCGCGTTGCGTGCCGTCCAGCACGCCGGCGTGCCCGTGGTGTCCGTCGTGGAGGAACATTCGCTGTCCTGCCGGACGGCGTTGGGAGCACCGGATTCCGTTGGCCGGCCGCGGTTTCCGGTGAGCGTGCTGAGTGTCAACTCCGACCAGACCGAGCTGCTGCTGGCGTCCTGCCCGGAGGTGGGGCACCAGCGGTACCGGATCGGGTTGTGGGCGTGGGAGCTGGCGGACGTGCCGCCGTGGCAGCGGGACGGCCTGGCGCACGTGGACGAGATCTGGACGGTGAGTGAGTTCTGCCGGGCCGCCTTCGCCCGGCACGCGACGGTGCCGGTGAAGGTGTTCCCGGTGCCGGTGCTCGATCCGGGCGAACGGGTCCGGCGGGCTGGTCGTCCGGTGCGCTTCCTGTTCTGCTTCGACTACAACAGCACCGGGCAGCGGAAGAACCCGTGGGGTGCGGTGAGCGCGTTCCAGCGGGCGTTCCCCGGGCGGGACGACGTGCGGCTGGTGATCAAGTCGACCAACGCGCAGCTGCATGTGCCGGCAGCGGAACGGCTGCGGTCGGCGGTAGCGGGCGATCCGAGGATCGAGCTGCTGGAGCGGTACCTGAGCGTGGCCGAGCTGGCCGACCTGTACGCCGGTAGCGACTGCTACGTGTCGTTGCACCGCAGCGAGGGTTTCGGCCTGACGGTGGCCGAGGCGATGGTGCGCGGCCTGGCGGTGGTCGCCACGGACTATTCGGGCACCGCGGAGTTCTTCGACGCGAGCGTCGGCTGGCCGATCCCGTACCGGATCGTCCGGGTGGGACCGGGCTGGTACCCGTACCAGGAGGACGCCACCTGGGCCGAACCCGACCTGGCCGCGGCCGCCGACGCGCTGCGCCAGGTGGCCGACGACCCGGCGGAGGCGACTCGGCGGGGTGCGGCGGCCCGCGAGCACGTGCTACGTACCCGGTCGATGGACGCGGCGGCGGCGTGGGTGCGGACCGAACTGGGCGCGGCCTACCGCACCTGGCGCGACCGCCGGACCGAGGCCGAGCCGGACGACGGCCTGGGCAGAGCCCGGGAGGCCTTGCGCTGGCGGGCCGACGCCGGTGCCGCGCACCGCAACCCACTGGCGCCTGCGCTGCGCCGAGCGGTGTTGCGCGCCATCGACCACTACGACGTGCACCAACGGCAGGTGCTGGCCGAGGTGGTGGACGGCACGGCGACCGTGACCGGTCGGCTGGCGGCCGAACTGGACGACATGCGCAGGCGCCTGCTGGCGCTGGAAGGCGGGCGAGACACATGAGCACGGAACTCGACGGCGTGCGGGACGTGTGGGAGCGGCTGGGTGCGGACGACCCGTACTGGGCGGTGTTGACCGAGGACACGTTCCACGGCGGCAACGGCCGAGCCGAGTTCTTCGAGATCGGCCGGCAGGAGGTGCGCGACGCGCTCGCCGTGCTGGACCGGCACGGCAGGCCACGCGGCGACGTGGCCGTCGACTTCGGCTGCGGTGTCGGCAGGCTGACGTACGCGCTGGGCGAGCATTTCGCCCGGGTGGTCGGCGTGGACGTGGCGGCGTCGATGATCGACGAGGCCAACGCGCACAACTCGGTGCCGGAGCGGGTCCGGTTCGTACACAACACGAGCACCGCGCTGCCGTTCGCGGACAACTCGGTCGACCTGGTGCTGAGCATCATCACGATGCAGCACATGCCGCCGAGCCTGAGCCTGCGCTACCTGCTGGACATGGTCCGGATCACCCGACCCGGCGGCCACCTGATGTTCCAGCTGCCCAGTCACCTGCCCCGGCCCACTCCGATCGCTGATTCCTGTTGCCGGGCCTCGATCACCGTCCTGGCCGGGCCGACGGAACTGGTAGCCGGTTCGCCGGGCCGGCTGCGGCTGCTGGTGCGCAACGACGGCGCCGGTACCTGGCCGCCGGACCAGCTGCTCAACGCCGCCAACCACTGGTTTCGTGACGGTGAGCCGGCGCGCTGGGACGATGGCCGGATCGGTGTGGGCCCCTTGGCGCCCGGCGAGTCCGGCGAGCTGTCGTTGCGGATCACCGCACCGGAGCAGCCGGGCCGGTACGAGGTCGAGGTCGACCTGGTGCAGGAGACGGTCGCGTGGTGGGCCCAACTGGGTAGTCCGACCGTCCGGCATGCGGTCGACGTCATGCCGGCGGCGGTAGCTCCGGTTGCCGGGCCACCCGCGGTCACGATGGAGATGCACGGCGTGCACCGGGACCTGGTGTGCTCGTTGTTCGAGCACCTCGGTTGCTCGGTGCTGGAGGCCGTGCCGGACGGCCGGGCCGGTGGGGCGTGGCGGAGCTACTTCTACGTCGTCGAGGTGGGTGAGTACCGCTTCGCGCCGTCGTGAGGCGGATTGCCGGCCGTACAGTGGGTTTATGGCCTGGTTCGGTCGGAAGACCATGACGTTGGTGAACCCGGAGAACGCGCTGCGCGGGCGGTCGACGCCGACCCCGGTGCCGACCTTCCATGACGTCTATCGCGAGCGGCGCATCGTGCCGCCGTTCCCCGAAGGCACGGCGACGGCGGTGTTCGGCATGGGCTGCTTCTGGGGTGCGGAGCGGGTGTTCTGGCAGACGCCCGGCGTGTGGTCCACGGCTGTCGGGTATGCGGGCGGGTTCACGCCCAACCCGCGGTACGAGGAGGTGTGCAGCGGTCGCACCGGCCATACCGAGGTGGTGCTGGTGGTGTTCGACCCGGCCCAGGTGACCTATGCGGAACTGTTGCGCCGCTTCTGGGAAGGCCACAACCCCACCCAGGGCATGCGGCAGGGCCACGACCACGGCACCCAGTACCGCTCAGCCGTCTACCTCACCGAAGCCGGCCAACAGTCGGCAGCCGAAGCCAGCCGAACCGCCTACCAACAGTCCCTGACCCATGCCCGCCACGGCATCATCACCACAGAAATAGCCCCACTCAAGGACTTCTACTACGCCGAGGACTACCACCAGCAGTACCTCCACAAGAACCCCAACGGCTACTGCGGCCTGGGCGGCACCGGAGTGACCTGCCCAGTGGGTCTGACCTCGGGTGACGCCTAGCAGCGGCATTGAAGTTGTTCGGTATGGTCAGTTGAAGTCGAACCGAACAAACTTCGGGGTGATGGCAAGTGCGTTCGGGGAGCCACCGACTTCGTTGTCGCCGTCGCCAGTAGCCAGGAAGACGATCTACAGAAGATCGCCTCGGTGCTGCGGCAATGGACGGCATAGTTCGCTGCGCGCGATTGCGTAAGGCCGCCTGGCCGTGGGATCCCTGCCGGTGGGGCGGGTGGCGGCTAGGGTCGGGCTGTGCGGGGTGTCGGTGAGCGGGTGGGGGTCGGCGGGCCTGTGGGGGTGGCTCGGCGGTGGTTGCGGCGGCGGTTCGTCGTTGATCTCGTGCTGCTCGCCTTCGGTGCCTTGCTACTGGGTGCGGGGATCGGGGGGTTTGCCTATCTCGGGGTGCGGTCGGGGCATTTGGCCTCATCGGGTGTTGTGGCTACGGCTACCGCCGTGGACGTCGACAACTATCACCGACGTTTTCAGTTCGACGCCCACGTCGTGGTCACTTTCCGCGTCGACGGCACCGTCGTCGTGGCCCGCTGTTACACCGGTCCTGGCGACCAGTTCGTCGTCGGCCAACCCGTGGTGATCGCCTACGACCCGAACGACCCCAGCACGGCCCAACTCGCCGGCGACCCCCAACTCGGCCCGGCCGGCGTCCCGTTCTTCGCGCTGGCCGTACTCGGCATCATCGTCGCCGCACCGGGCGCCTACGGCCGATGGGCCCGGCGTGGCACCGCGAAAGCCATGACGGGGCCGGAACGGCACCTGACAGCCGACTACGGCAACAAGAGAACCACGTTGCGGCACAAGGACGGCGACACCGAAATCAAGCTGCGCGGACGACGACCGCAAGGTCACACAACAGTGTTCGGTACGAGGACGATCGTGACGGTCGACCAGCACGACAATGTCGCCTGGGGCCGGATACCGAAAGAATAAAGAGAGCGGACGACGGGACTCGAACCCGCGACCCTCACCTTGGCAAGGTGATGCGCTACCAGCTGCGCTACGTCCGCACGACCTGACGAACGTCCATCCTAGCCGACATCCCGCCCCGCGGTCTCCGGGGTATCTGCCACCAACCGGTCGACCTCGGTCATCCGCTCCCCGGGCAACCGCCACTCCCACAGCGGCCGCGCCCTGGCCACCACGTCCGGCGGCAGCCAGGTGGCGATCTCGAACCGCAGGTCCCACTCGTCGAACAGCAGCTCGTAGAAGCTCACCACCGCCGCGTTGGCCAGGAACTGTCCTGGCTGGTCGAAGCACCACCGCGCGAACCCGTACAGTCGGTCCAGGCTGTCGACGTCCTTCGCCCGGTGCGCCTCCCAGACCAGCGGGAGCAGCTCACCCAGGAAGACGTGACAGGACCAGTCGTGGTCGATGACCGCGCGCAGCGTGGGCAGCAGCTCCAGCGCCTTGTTCTTCCAGTCGGCCACGCGAGCAGACAGTACCCACGCCGCCAAGCGAGTACCGCACCGCAAGACCCTTCGGTGCCTACCTGTGATCAGTTCGATACGGATGGTCACCTCGCGTCCCGCTTCGGGCACGAGGCGTCCCGCATCCCGGGTCGCTGTGGCATGTTGTCGACGGGGTTGGTGGGGTGCGAGGAGGTGTCGCGCGGGATGAAGGACACGACTGACGTGCTCCGGGACGCGCCGGACGCCGAGCTCCTCCGACTGGTCAGGGACGGGCACGAGGCCGCGTTCGGCGAGCTGTTCGTCCGGCACGCGAGCGCGGTGCGGGGGTACGCCCTACGTTGCTGCGCCGACGTCGCCGAGGCCGAGGACCTGGCCGCCGAGGCGTTCTTCCGGGTCTTCCAGGCGGTCCGGCGGGGTGCCGGGCCGGCCGACAACATGCGTGCCTACCTGCTTACCGTGGTCCGCCGCCTGGCCGCCGAGTGGACCCGGCGGGACGTGCCGATCGCCGACGACGAACTCGGCCGGCAGGTCGACGCGTCCGGTGTCGCCACCCAGGCCAGCGGCGCCGACCTGCAGCTGATCGCACGGGCGTTCACCTCGTTGCCGCGCCGCTGGCGTGCCGTCCTCTGGCGGGTGGAGGTCGAGGGCGAGCGGCCTGCCGTGGTGGCGCGGCACTTCGGACTGAGCGCGAACGCCACGGCTGCCCTGGCCCGACGGGCCCGGCGCGGGTTGCGGGCCGCCTACCTGCAGGCCCACTTGTCCCCGACGGGCGGCGCGAACGGTTGCCGGACGGTGGTGGCCAAGCTCGGCGGGTTCACCGCGGGCCAGGTCACCGGCGTGGAGGCCGACCGCATCGAGCAACACCTGGCCGGCTGCCCGTCCTGCCGCGCCCTGCACGCCGAGCTCCTCGACGTGTGCGCCGGCCTGCGCCGCTACGCCGGCTCGCTGCCGCCCGCCGCCGCGCTGGGCCTCGCCGGCCTGGGCAAGGCCGGGCTGATCGGGCACGTCGCCGCCACCAGCGCCCGGCTCAAACTGGCCGTGGCCGCCGTGTCGGCGGTGGCGGTCGGCGGGTTCGGCGTCGCGGCCGGGCCGGTGTTTGACCACCTCGATCCGTCACCGAACCACGCGATGGCCGTCGGACCTGCCCTGCTCAGCACGGCACCGGTCACCGCGACCGGCGCGCGGCGCGCCACCGGCCCGAAGCAGGGCCGGATCGCCGCCGCCTTCCACCCGACGACGACCCGGCACCACAGCGCCCCGACCGGGCGCTCCACTCACCCGATCGCGCCAACCACCGACGCCCGGGCGCCGGAACACAGCGCTACGACCACCCGGCCGAGCCCGCCCGCCCCGACCACGACCTCGGTGGAACCGCAGTTGCGGCGCGCCGCCGCGACACCCGTCACCACCACCGTTGACGCGGCACCGATGGTGACGCAGCAGGCCACGGCCGCGCCCCTGACACCCTGGAGCACCTCTTGGACCAGCGGGGACACCACCGTTTGGCTGTGGGGCTGGTCCGGACGGCCGTGATCGCGCTCACAACTCAATTGGTGGCACCACTCCGAAACACGCTCCGTAGTGGGTCTACCAGAGACTTTGACCGTGCTGGCTTCACGATTTCACCCGGTCCGACCAGCGGCTCCTTGGTACCGTATGTGGACGCGGTGTGACCGGTCTGCGGTCCGTATGGGCGGTCCGCAGAGTTCCAGGAGGCGGCATGACGCGACTCGTCAAAGGGCGCGATGGTCGAATGTGGACTCTTCGCAGCCAGATGGAATGGTCCACTCCAGCCACCGATGAGGACTTCGAACACGACGTGTCCAGTGGCTACGGCCCGGGCATCGTCATGCTCGCGATGTTGTGTGTGCTGGTCGTGGCGCTGGTGCTGTGGACACCCGCCGGTGTGGTCATCCCGGTGTGGCTGATCGTGGCGCTGGCCGCGGTGCTGGCGTTCTTCCCGCTGCGCTGGGCGCTGCGCAGGCCGTGGCAGCTGGTGGCGAACACCAGGGGCGACGGTGAGGACCAGGGCGCCGAGCAGTGGGTCGGCACCGTGCGTGGGATGTTCAACATCCGCACGGTGACCGCCAAGGTGGCCAGGGACATCGAGGTCTACAACATGCCCAGCTCGGAGAGCCAGCTCTACCCGGTCAACTAGCCGGGTCCCGGAACGGGCAGGTCGACTGATCGGCGATCCGCCGTCAGACTGGTGTCGTGCCCGAGTTGCCCGAGGTCGAAGCGCTCGCCCAGCACCTGCGCGAACACGCCGTCGGCCGGACGGTCGCCAGGGTGGACGTGGCGTCCCTGTCCGTGCTCAAGACCGTCCAGCCGAGTTGGACGGCGCTGCACGGCCGTCCGGTGCTGGCCGCCGGCCGGCACGGCAAGTTCCTCGACCTGTCGATCGGTACCGACGAGCCGGACCAGCCGCTGCACCTGATCGTCCACCTGGCCAGGGCGGGCTGGCTGCGCTGGGCGGAGACGCTGTCGGCGGCACCGCCCAAGCCGGGCAAGGGCCCGCTGGCGTTCCGGGTGCATCTCGGCCCGCCGGGCGAGGGTCCCGGGTTCGACCTCACCGAGGCCGGCACCAAGAAGGGCCTGGCCGTGTGGATCGTGCGCGACCCGACCGAGGTGCCCGGCATCGCCCGGCTCGGCCCGGACGCGCTCACCATCACCCGGGACGAACTGGCCGAGTTGTTCGCCGGGCACACCGAACGGCTGAAGACCGCGCTCACCCAGCAGTCGATCCTGGCCGGCGTGGGCAACGCGTACTCGGACGAGATCCTGCACACCGCGAAGCTGTCCCCGTACGCGACCGCGGGCAAGCTGTCCGACCCGGCGCTGGACTCCCTGCACGCGGCCATGGTGTCCGTGCTGGCCGACGCGGTGAGCCGCTCGGTCGGCCAGCATGCCGCGCTGCTCAAGGGGGAGAAGCGCTCCGGCCTGCGGGTGCACGCCAGGACCGGACTGCCGTGTCCGGTGTGCGGCGACACGATCCGTGAGGTGTCCTTCGCGGACAAGTCGTTCCAGTACTGCCCGACGTGTCAGACCGGCGGCAAGCCGCTGGCCGACCGCAGGCTGTCCCGGCTATTGAAGTGACGCAGATCACACTGAACTGAAGGCCGGTCGACCCCAGCGGCGGTGCGCACTTGCTTCCGACCGGTCACCCGGCGGAGCATGTGCTGCGTGGCGCAGCTTCTGTCCGAGCGCGCGGTGCTGGGTGTGATCGCAACCCTCGCGGTGCTGGTCCTGTTCGTGGTGTTGTGCCGGGCCCGTCGCGTCAGCTCGTCCGTCGACGACGCCACCCTCGCCGCACTCCAGCGCATCTCCAAGGCCACCCCCGACCTGCGCCAGGGCCTCACCCAGCAGGCGGCCGACCGGGCCACCCCGCACCTGCGCGAACTGCTGCGCTGCGTGGCCGTCGGCATCACCGACGCCGAGGGCACCCTGCTGTCCTGGGACGGGGAGGCCAACGAGCACTACCGCGACCTGACCGGCCACATCGCCAAGTCCATCGGCGGCCTGCGCCGCGAGCACGTCGACCACGACCGGCTGCCCTGCCAGCGGCGCGGCAACTGCCCGATGCGGACCGCGGTGATCGTGCCCCTGGCCGTGGAGGGCTCGGTCGAGGGTGTGCTGGTGGTGGTCGGTGGCGTGGGCGGCAAGCGGCTGATCCGGATGGCCGACGAGATCGCCCGATTCGTCTGCACCCAGCTCGAACTCGCCCGGCTGGACGACTCCCGCCAGCAGTTGGCCCAGGCCGAGGTGCGCGCGCTGCGGGCGCAGATCTCGCCGCACTTCGTCTACAACGCGCTGAACACCATCTCGTCGCTGATCCGCACCGACCCGGAGCGGGCCCGCGAGCTGCTGATGGAGTTCGCCGACTTCACCCGGTACTCGTTCCGCACCAGTGGCCTGTTCACCACCCTGGCAGAGGAACTGCGCAACATCGACCGCTACCTGACCCTGGAGAGCGCCCGCTACGGTCCGCAGCGGCTGAAGGTCCGGCTGAAGATCTCGCCGGAGGTGCTCGCCGTCACCGTGCCGTTCCTGGTGCTCCAGCCGCTGGTGGAGAACGCCGTCCGGCACGGGTTGGCGCGCAAGCCCGGCGGTGGCACGGTGACCGTCGTGGCCCAGGACAACGGCACCGAGGCGCTGGTCAGCGTCGAGGACGACGGGGTCGGCATGGACGTCGACCGGCTGGCCGACCTGCGCGACGCGTACCGCAGCGGCGCCCACGTCGGCATCGGCAACATCAACCAGCGCATGCGGTCGGTGTACGGCGAGGAGTACGCGCTGATGGTGGAGACCGCGCCGGGCGCGGGCATGAAGGTGATCCTGCGGGTGCCCAAGTTCAGCCCCAACGTGCACGCCGTACTGCCCGGTTACACCGGCATCGCCGAGACCGAGGACACCGACCACGGCCGGCACACAGCGCCCGACTACGACGCGATGGGCGGAGTCCCGGCGTCCACCCGGTGAGTCCGGCCGACGCCGTAGGCTCGGGTTCATGAACGTGACGGACAGGTGGACGGCGAAGCTGCCGGTGGTCGGCGACCGGATGGATCACCGACCGGTGGTCGCGGTCGTGAAGCTGCACGGCGTGATCACACCGACGCCGTCGCCGGTGGGCCGGGGCGCCATCAACCTCGGCGCCGTCGAGTCGGCACTGGCCAGGGCGTTCAGTCACGAGCGGCTGGTCGCCGTCGCGCTGGCGGTCAACTCGCCGGGCGGTGCCGCGACGCAGTCCGCCCTGGTGGCCGACCGGATCCGCGGCCTGGCCGCCAAGCGGTCCACTCCGGTGCTGGCGTTCTGTGAGGACGTCGCCGCGTCCGGCGGGTACTGGCTGGCCTGTGCCGCCGACGAGATCTACGCGCACGCCACCTCGCTGGTCGGCTCGATCGGCGTGGTGAGCTCCGGGTTCGGCCTGGCCGGCCTGCTGGAGCGGTTCGGCGTCGAGCGGCGGGTACACACCGCGGGCACCAAGAAGGTCCGGCTGGACCCGTTCCGGCCCGAGCAGCCCGAGGACGTGGAGTGGCTGACCACGCTGCAGGGTGACCTGCACGAGCAGTTCACCGAGTGGGTGCGCTCGCGTCGGGGCGAGAAGCTCGCCACCGACAACCCCGACCTGTTCTCCGGTGAGGTGTGGACCGGCACCAAGGCACTGGACCTCGGCCTGATCGACGGCCTGGGCACGCTGCGCGACGTGATCGGCCGGCGCTACCCGGACGCCCACCTGGTCGCGGTGGAACCGAGGCGCCCGCTGCTGGCCCGGCTCGGTATGACCGGTGCCTCGGCTCGGCTCGGCTCGCCGGCCGACCAGCTGTTGGCCA
The DNA here is from genome assembly GCA_036491115.1 of Pseudonocardiaceae bacterium. GTDB lineage: Bacteria > Actinomycetota > Actinomycetes > Mycobacteriales > Pseudonocardiaceae > DATEPR01. Next base: position 3,394 of record DASXCQ010000104.1, on the reverse strand, counting down.
CGCTGGACCTGCTGGAACAGCGCGCCACGTGGAACCGGTTCGGGCTCTGACCCAGATTCTCACCTGTTCGTGACGGGATTGACTGTGGACAATCCGACCCTTCGATGGGCAGTATTCGCGTCACAGTGAGTACACGTGATGCGACCTCGGGTCTCGTCGTCCTGGCCGTGGACGACGAGCCACATGGGCTGACCGAGCTGGCCTACATGCTCGAGCGCAACCAACACGTCCGACGGGCCCTGTCGGCCGGCGACGCGGCCGAGGCACTCGGCGTGGTCGGCGGTGGCGACCCCGAGGTCGTGGTGCGCAAGCGGGCCAAGCTGCCGCCGGTCGACGCCGTCTTCATCGACATCAACATGCCCGGCCTGTCCGGCGTCGAGCTGGCCAGGGTGCTGGCCGCGCTGCGCCCGCCGCCCGCGCTGGTGTTCGTCACCGGCATCGGCGACGAGGCGGTCACCGCGTTCGACCTGGGCGCGGTGGACTACGTGCTCAAGCCGCTCAAGCAGGAACGGTTGGACCGGGCCGTGGAACGCGTCCTGGCCAAGCGGTCCCCGGCCGCAGCGGCCGGTGGCGCGGTCGCGGTGCCCGAGCCGACCGACGACGAGGTGATCCCGGTCGAACTGGCCGGCACCACCCGGCTGGTGCCCAGGGCCACGGTCCGCTGGGTCGAGGCGCAGGGCGACTATGCCAGGCTGCATACCGCGGACGGCTCGCACCTGGTCCGGATTCCGTTGGCGCAACTGGAAGAACGCTGGGGCGAGGCCGGTTTCGTGCGGATCCACCGGTCGTTCCTGGTGGCCCTGTCGCTGATCACCGAGCTGAAGATGGGCGCGTCCGGCTACACCGTGGTGATCGGCGACAACGAGAAGGAACTCCCGGTCAGCAGGCGGCACACCCGGCAGCTGAAGGACCGGCTGGTGAGGGCGCCCAAGAACGGGTGGAGTGCCGGCACGTGAGCGAGCCGGCGAGCGAATCGACGAGCACGGCGTCCTCGCGAATGCGACCGGCGAGCGCCGGCGAGTTGTCGGCATGAGCCGGCACAGCAGCGGCGCGCAGCCACCGAGGGAGCCGGTCCCGCCGACTCCCGGCCGCAAGCCGAGGCGCAAGCGGATCGTGCTCAACGACTCGCGCAACCCGGTCACCGTCGTGCGGGTGATCACCGAACTCGAGGAGCAGACCAGCGTCGGCGAGGCGCTGGTGCGCAACCTGGTCCGCGCCCAGCTGCGGATGGCGCTCGGGCTGGGGTTGCTCACCGCCGTACTGTTCGGCGGCCTGCCGCTGGCCTTCTACCTGTCCCCGACATTCGCCACGGCGACCGTGTTCGGTGTCCGCCTGCCGTGGCTGCTGCTGGGAGTCCTACCCTTTCCCCTGTTGTTCGTCATCGGGCTGGTCTACAACCGGCTGGCCGAACGGCACGAGAAGGACTTCGTGAACATGGTGGAGAGCTAGCCGCCGGCTGGCCGGCCATGTCCGCACCGCAGAGGCCGGAAGACCGTGAACCTCAATCCCAGCGCGATCGTCGGCATCGGGCTGATCGGTGCCTTCACGTTCTACCTGGGCTTCCACAGTTCCGCCCTGGCCAACACCACGCCCGACTTCCTGGTGGCCCGCCGGATCGTGCGGTCCCGGCGCAACGCGGCCGCGATCAGCGGTGAGTACCTGTCCGCGGCGTCGTTCCTCGGCGTCGCCGGGCTGATCCTCAAGGACGGCGTCGACTCGCTCTGGTACGGCGTCGGTTTCACCGCCGGTTACCTGGCCCTGCTGCTGTTCGTCGCGGCTCCACTGCGCCGGTCCGGGGCCTACACGGTGCCCGACTTCGCCGAGGCCCGGCTGGGCTCGCACGGCCTGCGCAACCTGTGCACGGTGTTCGTGGTGGTGATCAGCGTCCTGTACCTGGTGCCGCAGTTGCAGGGTGCCGGTCTGGCCCTGTCCACGGTGCTGCCGGTGCCGCAGTGGGCGGGCATGGCGGTGGTCATCGTGCTGGTGGCGGCCAACGTGTTCGGCGGCGGCATGCGGTCGATCACCGTGGTGCAGGCCTTCCAGTACTGGGTGAAGCTGGTCGCCATCGCGGTGCCCACGTTCGTGCTGGTCGTGGTGTTCGTGGGCGGCCATCCGGCCGAGGGCGCGCTGAGCGCGGACGCCCCGCCCCAGTTCACCACCGCGTTCACCGTCACGGTGCCGGCCACGGTCCGGCTCCAGGTGGCCGAACCGGTGAGGGCGCAGGCGTTCGGCGACGTCAACGACTTCCACACCAACGGCACGCTGATCATGAACCCCGGCCAGGACTACACCGTCGCCGCGAACACCAAACTGGCCTTCCCGGCCGGCTCGCCGGTGCCGACGCCGACCGGCTCACCGCTGACCGACGCGGACTGGCTGCGCCCGCAGTCCGGCGGCGTGTCCAACCTGCTGGGCACGTACTCGCTGATCGTGGCGCTGTTCCTGGGCACGATGGGCCTGCCGCACGTGCTGGTGCGCTTCTACACCAACCCGACCGGCCGCGCGGCCCGCCGGACCACGCTGCACGTGCTGCTGCTGCTGGGCCTGTTCTACCTGTTCCCGACGATGCTGGGTGCGCTGTCCCGGCTGTACACGCCGGAACTGCTGGTCACCGGCCGGACCGATGCGGCGATCCTGCTGCTGCCCACCAGACTGCTCGGCGGCATGGCGGGTGAGGTGCTCGGCGCGGTGATCGTGGCGGGCGCGTTCGCCGCGTTCCTGTCCACGTCCTCCGGCCTGCTGGTGAGCATCGCCGGGGTGATCTCCACCGAGGCGTTCCCCGGGCGGGTGCGGGACTTCCGATGGGCCACGGTGATCGCCGCCACCGTCCCGCTGGCGCTGGCCATCGCGCTGCCGGAGACGGACATCTCACTGTCCGTCGGGCTGTCCTTCGCGCTGGCCGCCTCGACGTTCTGCCCGGTGCTGGTGGTCGGCATCTGGTGGCGCCGGCTGACCTGGGTGGGCGCGGCGGCCGGCATGGTGGTCGGCGGGGGACTCGTGCTGATCGCGCTGGCGCTCAACATCGTCCACGAGTACGCCGGCACGCCCACACCGTGGCCGGTGGTGCAGCCCGCGCTGATCACCGTGCCGGCCGCGTTCGCCGCGGTGTTCCTGGGCAGCCTGTGCAGCCAGAACCGGGTCCCGGACGATGTCAACCGGATCCTGTTGCGGATGCACGCGCCCGACCCGCTGGGGCTGAGCAGGGACCGCGACATCGCGCGGTTCGGCGACAGTTCCAGCGGCCGGCACGCACGCTGAGGTGTCGCTTCGCTACTGGCCCTCCCGCGCCGCTGGCGCGCCAGGGCCCCTCTCACGTTGCCGATACCGGTGCACATGGCAGCATCGGTGGTGTGAATCCGCAGACCGTGCCCAGCGTGTCCGTGTCCGACGTCGC
>DASXCQ010000103.1:0-16014 GCA_036491115.1 Pseudonocardiaceae bacterium | reverse complement strand
GTTGCCGCCGCCCTGACTGCCGGCGTCAACGCCACCGCTCTGCGGTACGTACTGCTGAGCGCTGCCCGCTGCGGGCGCACTGTCGCCACAGGCCGCTGCCAGCCCAAGGACGCCGAGTCCGGCGGCGATCCCGGCGGCGATCCCGGCGGCGATGCGGACACGGGTGCAGAGCATGGCATCGGGCCCGAGCGTGCACAGCCCCTCGGCCGGACGATCCGCCGTTCTGAGCGCTGGGCGTGCAGGGCGCCGGCGGGGCGGGAGCACTGCCGGCGGTGACAGTGGGGACCGCGACATCGGTTACTAGCCCGCCGCTTCATCGTTTGCTGCTGAGCGGGTGTCGATCAAGGAGAAAGGTGCCCCGACCGGAAGAATCAGGCTTGCTGAGGGCCGATTCCGACACGATCTGGAGCACCTTTCTGGTGAGCAACCCTACCGGACCATACCCGTCGTTGACACCGGACACCGCCGGGACGGCCCCCGGAATTTCCGACTCGATTCGCAGAATTCCGGTCGTCACCACAACTCGACTCGTCGACGGAATCCGCCGGGGGCCTAACCGGGCCCAGAAGTCGTGCCCGGCCCCGGCCGGCGTCCCTGCCGGGACCGGAGCACTCCGTCGGGACTCACCGGCCTGTCTTGACACTACCTTCGCCCAGCCCTCGCGCGGATCAGCCCCGCAGGACGAAAACCAGGCGGACCAAAGGCTCTGACAGGTCGATTGGCGAAACCGGCCGGACAGCATGAGTCGGCAGGCGGGAGTGGATGACTTCAGTCCTGTCGGGCAGGTGGCATTCGAGGCGTTCCACCTTGGCCTGCAACATGATCGATATAGCCGGGCCGGATATCCGCCTTGAGGACAACGCTCACCCTCGGGCTGGCGGCCCCGATGACCTCGGCAACAGCACCGCGATCAGGAGCCCCGATCTGGCGCTCTCGGTGGTGTTCACCGTGCTGGACGAGATACTGATCCTGTTCATCGTGCAGAGCTCCTGCACACCGTGCGCATCACGGATTCAGCACAGGGGCCGGCTGGACGCCGTGCCGTTCCTCGTCGTCGGCCTCATCGCGGGCGCGTGGCGCGTGCTCATCGTGACCGCGCAGACGGAATATCGTTCCACTGGAACCCGGAAAGCGTTGAACTGCTGATACTGGTGGTGCTGATTCTCGCGATGGCGCTGACCGTCCTGGCCTGGCGGCGATCGACCCGCGCGGTGAGCAACCGCCCAGGTGACTGCCCTGTCCCGGTAGGCCTGGCAGGATGAATCGCGCCCTGGAAATCATCCCGACGGTCCGAGTCACCGTCCAGCGGCGGCGCCCAGGCTGGCCAGAGCGTCGACGAGTGCATCGGCCGCGACGCGGTACGGGCCGCACCGATCGGGAGACGGCGCAGCGGCAGGCCACGGTCCTGGCGACACCGCGCGAAGCGGTCGACGCCGACGAGTTCGACGACGTGATCGGCCAACTACACCAGACGTTCCAGGGACTGACCCCGGTTTCTCGCGGCCCTTCCATCACGTTCCGCGCCCCGTACGCCGGGGAGTGCCTCGGCGCGTGCGCTTCCAGGTCTTCAGCGCCTTCCATGGCCTTTGAGGTTCCCGGGTTCGGCACTCCCTGCACTCCACCCTCACCGGCGAAACCTATAACGACGCCGCAGGCCTCGCTTCATGCTACGGAGCGCTCGGTTGGTCCTCTATCAGTACTTGTGACGCTGGGTTCGACCCGGCCTGTTCGCAGACCAAGCCGCCAGTCTGCTACCGGGCCGCCTGACAGCGACTGGACCGGACTCTCACCGGCAAGCGACGACGAGCTGACAACCGAAGATCACCTACATCAGGTCACCTCCGGTCTGCTGTACGCGAGAAAGATCGCGGTTGGCGCCGCGTCGAACTCATCCCGGGGGCAACGTGCGGGAACCATCTGTCGGGGCGGAACGACGGCCGGGCGGATCACGGCGGCCGTTCGGTGAACCCGATCCGGTGAGCATGTGCCAGGCCCGGGCCGCGACGTGCAGATTGAGTCGGTTATCCACATCGTGGAAGTCGACGTGGCCGATGTCGCGGATCCGGCGTAGCCGGTACCGCAGGGTGCTGCGGTGGATGCGCAGGGTGTCGGCGGTGGACGTATAGTTGCCACCGCACTCGAGGTACTGGAACAGCGTGTTGGTCAGCTCCGTGTGGTGCCGGTAGTCGTACTCCAGCAGCGGCCCCAGCCACTCCCACACGTAGCGCTCGATGTCGGCCGAGTGCTGGCCGGCGTGCAGGACCCGGTACAGCCCCAGCTCGTCGAACACGGCCAGCCCGTCCGGTGAGCGCGAGTCTCGCCGGATCTCCAGCGCTTGCGCGGCCTCGTTGAACGAGCGGGGAAGCTGGGCGGGTGAGTCGGCCCGGCCACCGACACCGACCGCGCCTCCCGCGGGGCCCAGCTCACGGCACAGCAGGTCATAAAGCTTGTATGCGGGCACCGGGCTGGCGGCCACCACCACGACCGCTTCGAATCGTCTGCCCAGTAGGTGGCTGACTCCCAGCGCGTGCGCGGCCCGGGTCGCCGTGTCGAGGACGCGCGCCATGTCCGGCCAGTCGATCACGACGACCTGGTGCGGCACGTGCAGGTCGTGGCCGACCGCCTCGGCCCGGGCGATAGCACCGTCCGGGTCACCGCCGGTGACCAGGTCGTGGACGAGGTCTCCGCGCAGTCGCGACTCCAGGTCGACCAGGTCGCGCCTGTGCGCCAGTACCTGTCCGAGCGCGAGCACGCCCTCCTCCAACGCGAACATTTCCTGCGGGCCGACGCCACGCTCTGCGCCCACCAGCACCATCGTGCCGAGGGTTTCCCGCCGGGGCCGCGCGACCGCCAGCACGACGCCCTTGTCGCGGACCGGACCGCCCTGACGCACGGCCTGGCGCAGCATCTCGTCGCGCCTGCCGGACTCGGGCTTCGGATAGCCGCGGTCGGGCTGAGGACCGGACCAGAAGCGCGGGTTGCCGAAAGGGTCCTCGATGGCGACCGCGAGGCCGGTCAGGTCGTGCACGGCGTCGGCGATGGCCTGTTCGCAGGTGCTGCGGGCGAGCGTGCGCCGGATGGTCGTCTGCCGTTCCTGCTCGGCGATCGTCGCGGTGAGCCGGTCTTGGGCCTCGGCGAGCTGCTGGTCGAGCAGTCGCAACTGCCTTGCGCGCTCCAGTTCTCCGCGGCGCAGGGCGACCGTGGCGATGGCCGCGCCTGCCTGCTGGGTGAGCAGTCGTAACCGGAGCAACGCGTCCAGGGACGGCACCAGGGGTGCCGACAGCACGAGGTACCCCCGCGGTCCGTCCGGACCGCGCAGCGCGAGTGCTCCCGACCAGGCGCGGCCGGGCAGCGTGACCTGGCCGTCCGCGCCGGCGAGCGCGACGACTTGGTCGTCCAGCTCCCGAGCGGCTGACAGCCAGCCCGCCGATGACCGCACGAGCTTCTGGTTGCGCACGAGGTACACCGCCGCCAGGTCGCACGGGCCACACATGGGCACGGCACAGGTGACCAACGTGATGATGTCGTTCTCGTACGGGCAGTCCAACATGAGCGCGGACAGCACATACAGGCTGACAAGCTGTCCGGCGGCTATCGAGAACCTGACGGGCCTGACCGGGGCGACGTCCATCGGATGCCCTCCTGGCACGGCCACCGTGTCCGGTGTGCCGCGACCAGCATGGCAGCGCACAGCCTGCGTCGCCAGTTGGCGAAGCCCTGTGCCGCCAGGGTGAATCGACTGCCGGATTTCGGCCGCGCGAGGGCAGGAACCTTGCGCCCGCCGACTCCATGCTGGAGATCACGCACCATCCAACGACTCCTGAGGGAGGCCAAGGACATGACACTTATGCGGTTCGATCCGTTCCGCCAGCTCGATCGGCTCAGCGAGCAGGTTCTCAATGAGGCCAGGCCCTATCTCGCAATGCCAATGGAGGCTTTCCGGCACGGCGACGAGTTCCTCGTGACTCTCGATCTTCCCGGTGTAGCGCCCGAGGACGTCGACCTCAGCGTAGAGCGCAACGTGGTGAACATCCGCGCCCGCCGGACACCCATGCACCAGGATGGCGACGAGGTGATAGTGAACGAGCGGCCGCGCGGCGAGTTCACGCGTCAGTTGTTCCTCGGGGACAACCTCGACACCAGCAAGATGGCAGCCGACTTCGAGCGAGGCGTGCTGCACCTGCGCATCCCCGTGGCCGAATCGAGCAAGCCACGCCGGATCGAGATCAACACGCAGTCCTCCAAAGCCGAGCAGGTGTCGGGCACAACCTCCCAGCGCCAGAAAGCCAACGCCTGACACAGCGTTGCCACGGCGACGCCGACCGCGCGGTGGAGTTCCTGGCGGCTCAGGACTTCGCCGTCGACGGGTCAGCATCGTCCGCCGGCATCGAGTCGACCAAGCAGGTGGTTTCCGCTCCGGCCACGGCGTGGCCGCGCTGAACGGCGCCGCCACGAGAGCGGCTACCAGTTGATCGACAGGATCTTCGGACTGGCGTTCGGTGCCGTCGTGGGGGTGCTGGCGGGCAGCAAGTGAAGCACGACACGACGGGAACATTGACATGGCGAAAGCAGTAGGAATCGACCTGGGCACGACCAACTCGGTGATCGCCAGTTGGGAGAGCGGCGAGCCCACCGTGATCCCCAATGTCGAGGGCGCACGGACCACTCCCTCGGTTGTCGCGTTCACCGACTCCGGCGAGCGGCTGGTAGGCCAGCTCGCCCGTCGGCAGGCCATCCTCAATCCCAAGGGCACCATCTACTCGGCCAAACGATTCATCGGCCGCATGTACGACGAGGTGACCGAGGAGGCCAAGGCGGTCACATTCGACGTGGTGCGCGGACCGGACGGAGAAGCCCGGTTCGAGGTGCGCGGCAAGCAGTACGCGCCGGAGGAAATCAGCGCACTGGTGTTGCGCAAGCTCGCCGAGGACGCCACCCGGTCGCTCGGCGAACGAGTCGCGGAAGCCGTGATCACGGTACCGGCGTACTTCAACGATGCGCAGCGGACCGCCACCCGGGACGCCGGCCGGATCGCCGGTCTGGAGGTCCTGCGCATCATCAACGAGCCCACCGCGGCGGCGCTGGCCTACGGGCTGGACAAGCACGAGCACGAGACGGTGCTCGTGTTCGACCTGGGTGGCGGCACGTTCGACGTGAGCATCCTGGACGTGGGCGACGGCGTGGTCGAGGTGCGGTCCACCGCGGGTGACACCCATCTGGGCGGCGACGACTTCGACCGCAGGCTCGTCGACCACGTCGCCGACCAGTTCCAGCGGGACAACGGCATCGACCTGCGCAGCGACCCGCAGGCCCTGCAGCGGCTGTTCGAGGCGGCGGAGAAGGCCAAGGTGGAGCTCAGCTCGGTGACCCAGGCTCAGGTGAACCTGCCGTTCGTCACGGCGGACGCGGGCGGCCCGAAACACCTGACCACCTCGGTGATGCGCTCCACCTTCGAGCAGCTCACCGCTGACCTGGTGGACAGGTGCCTCGGGCCGGTGCGGCAGGCGATGAGCGACGGCAAAGTGTCCGAGAAGGACATCGACGAGGTCATCCTGGTCGGCGGGTCGACCCGGATCCCCGCGGTGCAGGCGCTGGTCCGCAAGCTGACCGGCGGCAAGGACCCGAACATGAGCGTCAACCCGGACGAGGTCGTCGCGCTCGGCGCCGCCATACAGGCCGGGGTACTCAAGGGCGAGGTCCAGGACGTCCTGCTGCTGGACGTGACGCCGTTGTCACTGGGCGTGGAGACCCAGGGCGGCGTGATGACCAGGATCATCGACCGGAACACGACCATTCCGACCCGGCGCACCGAGGTGTTCTCCACTGCGCAGGACAACCAGCCCGCGGTGGACATCGTGGTGCTGCAGGGCGAGCGGGAGCGGGCCGCAGACAACCGCGTGTTGGGCCGGTTCCAGCTACGGGACATCCGGCCTGCGGCGCGAGGGGAGCCGCAGATCGAGGTCACGTTCGACATCGACGCCAACGGCATCCTCAACATCAAGGCCCGGGACAAGGACACCGGCGCGGAACAGGGCATCACCATCAGCGAGAGCTCGAACCTGGACCGCTCGGAGGTGGACCGGATGGTCACCGAGGCCGAGCGCAACCGGGCGGCCGACCAGGAACTGCGGCAGGCGGTGGACACCCGCAACGAGCTGGACACGCTCGCCTACCAGGTGGAACGGCGGCTGCGGGAACTGGGCGACGCCGCTCCCGAACACGAGCGCCAGCGCGCGGACCTGCTGGTCAACGAGGCCCGCGACGCGGTGCACGAGCAGGCATCGACCGACCGGATCCGTCCGCTGACCGACGAGCTGCGCGCAATCTACCAGGCGCTGTTGGCTAGGCAGCCGTCCTCGGGCGGTGCCGACGCCGCGAGCGCCGGAGCCAGTTCCGGTGGCGGTGGTGCGGAGGACGACGTGATCGACGCCGAGTTCGATCGGACCTGAGGTAGCGGCATGCCGCACGACAACCACCAAGCACCGCAGGCCGGTCGGGCTCGCGACGCGGCGGAGCCGCAGGCCGCCGACGCGGTGGACGAGGAGGCGCAGGTCGTTCGCGACCTCGAGGACCGGTTGCTGCGTGCCGTCGCGGACGCGGACAACCTCCGCAAGCGCCACGCCCGGGAGCTGCGGCAGCAGCGTGAGGCCGAGCGGGGCCGGCTGACCGCGGCCTGGTTGCCGGTCGTGGACAACCTGGAGCGTGCCCTGTCGCACGCGGACGCCGATCGGGATGCCCTGCTTGCCGGCGTCCTGGCCGTGCGTGACCAGGCGGTGCACCTGCTGGCACAACTGGGCTACCCGCGCGACGACCAGACGGGGGTGCCCTTCGATCCTGCCCGGCACGAGGTGGTGACCATGGTGGACGATCCCGAGCAGCCACCGAACACAGTGGTGGACGTGCTGGTCCCCGGGTACGGCGAGCCGGAGCACCAGTTGCGCCCGGCCGCCGTGGCGGTCAACCGGCCGCGGGAGTGATGTCGTCGTGGCCACGGACTTCTACCAGGTCCTCGGCGTCGCGCGGAACGCGACGACGGAGGAGATCCAGCAGGCATATCGGCGACTGGCCCGCCGCTACCACCCGGACGTCAACCACGATCCGGGTGCGGAGGACAGGTTCAAGGAGGTCAGCGAGGCCTACCAGGTCCTGTCCGACCCGGCCGGCCGCCAGCGCTACGACCGGTTCGGCGAGAACTTCCGGCAGGTCCGGGAGGACTACGACGAGCGGGCCGCCGCCGGCGCGGGCGGCAGGCGCGGTCGGGGTGGCCCGGGCGGACGCGGCCGGTACCAGGATTACGTCGGCGGCCTCGACTCCGATCTCTTCGAGGACATGTTCGGCGGCTTCTTCGGTGCCCGTGGTGCGGCGGGCCCGATCCCCGGCGCCGACCAGGAAGCCGAGCTGGAGCTCAGCGTCGATGAGGCCTACCGGGGCGGCCGCAGGCGCATCACCCTGACCGGCGACCAGTCCCGGACGTACAACGTCACCGTCCCGCCAGGGGTCGTCGACGGGCAGCGGATCCGGCTGGCCAGCCAGGGCGGACGCGGCCGGGGCGACGCCCCTGCAGGTGACCTGTACCTGGTGGTGCGGATCGCGTCGCATCCGCGGTACCGGCTGTCCGGCAGGGACATTCACGTCGACTTGCCCGTCACGCCGTGGGAGGCGGCGCTCGGCGCGACCGTGCCGGTCACCACACCCGGCGGCGAGATCAAGGTCAAGGTGCCCAAGGGAAGCAGCAGCGGCAGGCAGCTACGGGTGGCCGGTGAGGGCATGCCCAGTCGGCGCGGCAAGCCGGGTGACCTCTACGCGCAGGTGATGGTGCAGGTGCCGGGCAGGCTGAGCAAGCGGGAACGGGAGCTGTTCGAGGAACTGGCGACTGTGTCCACCTTCGACCCGAGGAGCGGATCATGACGGCGGCGAGCCGGTTCCCGTTGGTCGCGCCCGAGCGGCTCGGGCTGGACGCGGTGGCCGCCCGGTCCGGCCTGCATCCCGAGCTGATCCGCAGGTTCGTCGCGCTGAGTCTGCTGGACGCGTACCGGGACACCGAGGGCCGGCTGTGGTTCCGGCCCGACGCGCCGGTGCGGATCGCCCGGATCCAGCGGCTGCGCGCCGGCCTGTCCCTGAACTACTCGGCCATGGGTCTGGTGCTCGACTTGCTGGACCGCATCACGACCCTGGAACTCGCTCTGCGCACGAGAAGAGATGCGCCATGGACATGAACCGGTTGACCACCAGGTCGCAGGAAGCCCTGCGGGAGGCGCGGAGCCTGGCACAGGCCATGAGCCACGTCGAGGTGGAAGCCGAGCTGCGCCGCAGGCCGAAGGTGACCGGCCGGGGTGCCGCGCGCGGCGAGGTGTTCCTCACCCAGCGAAGGGGCAGGCTACTCGACGCGGCGGACCGGGAAGCCAGGCGACTCAAGGACCAGTACGTCTCGGTGGAGCACCTGTCGCTGGCGCTGGCCGAGGAGGGCACCGCGACGGCGGCGGGGCGACTGCTGCACGACCATGGCGCGAGCCGGGAGGCGTTGCTGGAAGCACTGACCACGGTCCGCGGCAACCAGCGGGTCAGGTCCGCGACGCCGGAACAGACCTACGAGGCACTCGAGCGCTACGGCCGTGACCTGGTGGTTGACGCGCGGGCAGGCAAGCTCGACCCTGTGATCGGGCGGGACGCGGAGATCCGCAGGGTCATCGTGGAGGGCCTCGCGCAGCGAATCGTCCGCGGCGACGTGCCGGAGGGGTTGCACGACAAGACGATCTTCGCCCTCGACATGGGGTCGCTGGTCGCGGGGGCGAAGTACCGTGGCGAGTTCGAGGAGCGGCTCAAAGCGGTGCTAGGCGAGGTCAGCGCCGCCGAGGGGCGGATCGTGCTGTTCGTCGACGAGCTGCACACGGTCGCCAAGGGCCGCACGGTGAACTTCCGCAACACGGTGATCATCATGACCTCCAACATCGGCTCGGACCACCTCGTGGAGGGGGTGACCGGGACCGGGGAGATCAAGGATGGTCGCCGAACGCGGGTTCGACCCCGTGTACGGCGCCCGCCCGCTGCGCAGGTTCATCGCCCACGAGGTCGAGACACGCATCGCCAGGGCGCTGCTGCGCGGCGAACTGGTCGAGGGCCTGGTGGTGCGCGTCGACACGAAGGGCGACGAGCTCGTGGTCAGCCACGAGCCGGCCACGGCCGGCGCGGGCGCACGCTGACCGCCCCTGAGACCAACCACAGGAGAGGGCACAATGAATTCCTACTATCTGACCGGACATCCCCCGGTCCACGTGATCGCCGACGCCGCGGTGCGAGGCTCCGGTCCCGCGGAGAGCGGTCAGACCACGCCGACCATGACGGGCTGGCTGGAGCTGGCCAGCAGCAGGTGCCCGCGACTGGGCACGCTGGACGCGGTGCGGTTCCTGCACCTGCTGCCCGACGACGCCTTCGCCACCGGGACAGCGCTGGTGCCCGCCATCGTCGCGGGCTCCGATCTGGCCGTGTTCCCGCTGGGCCTGTTCGGCATGTACCTGAACCGGCCCGGCCTGCCCGACGTCTGGACACCAGCGGGGGCACTGTTTCGGGGAGACCACCCGTGACCACGTTGACCGGGGACCCGCATCTCGCGCTGACCCAGCCCGTGCCGCCCGGAGCGTCGGTGTGCGAGGAGTGCCTGCGCGGCGGCTCGGGATGGGTGCACCTGCGTCAGTGCCTGACCTGCGGGCAGGTCGGTTGCTGCGACTCATCCCCGATGCGGCACGCACGGGCACACGCCCTCGCGGTGGGCCATCCGATCGTCCGCTCCGCGGAACCGGGCGAGAACTGGCGGTGGTGCTATGTCCACCAGGCATATGTCTGAACGATCCGCGCAGCCGCCGGGCACCGCCGGGCAGGGCGAGACACCGGACCTGCACGGGGCATATCCGCGGCTGACCGACGAGCAGATCACCACGCTGGCCGGTTGCGGGCACCGTCGCCCGACGCGGCGCGGGCAGTTGCTCGCCGCCGCCGGCCTTCCCACCGACATGTTCTACGTCGTGCTGCGTGGCCAGATTGCGGTGATCGACGAGGAGGAGAGCGCCCGGCGGATCATCCGGGTGCACGGGCCGCGCCGGTTCCTCGGTGAGCTGGGACTGCTGGAGGGCCAGATCTCGTTCGTCACCATGGAGGTCCGGGCACCGGGCAGCGTGCTGGCCGTGCCGGTGCGCCGGCTGCGCGAGGTGATCGCTCGCGATCCCGTGCTCGGCGACGCTATCCTGCGGGCATACCTGATCCGGCGTTCGCTGCTGGTGGGCCAGGGCACCGGATTTCGGATCATCGGCTCGTGCTACTCGCCCGACACCCGCAGGCTCCGGGAGTTCGCCGCGCGCAACCGGTTGCCGCACCGCTGGATCGACCCGGAGAAGGACCCGCAGGCGGAGAACCTGTTGCGCCGCTTCCAGATCGGCCCTGCGGACACGCCGATCGTCGTCTGGCGCCGAAGCGATGTGCTGCGTAACCCGAGCAACGCGGAACTGGCCCGGCTGGCCGGCCTGACCGCCTCGCCGGCCGGCGAGGCCGTCGTCGACCTACTCGTCGTCGGCGCCGGGCCGGCCGGGCTGGCGGCCACCGTCTACGGCGCCTCCGACGGCTTGGACACCCGGCTGCTGGACACCATCGCGGCCGGAGGGCAGGCGGCCGCGTCGTCGCGGATCGAGAACTACCTCGGCTTCCCGTCTGGCATCTCCGGCGCCGAGTTCGCCGAACGCGCGGTGATCCAGGCCAAGAAATTCGAGGCCCCACTGCACATACCCGCCACCGCGATCGGCCTCGAATCCGACGGCGGCTACTACCGGGTGCGGCTGTCGCACGGCGCGCCGCTGTCGGCCAAGGCCGTGGTGATCGCCACCGGGGCGCATTACCGCAGGCTCAAGCTGCCCCGCCTGCGCACGTTCGAGAGCAGCAGCGTCTACTACGCGGCGACCCAGGTCGAGGCGCTGCACTGCGCGGGCAAACCGATCGCCGTCGTGGGCGGCGGAAACTCGGCGGGCCAGGCCGCGCTGTTCCTGGCCGAACACGCACCCGAGGTGCATCTGCTGTGCCGCTCACCGGAGCTGCGCGAGAGCATGTCGCGCTACCTGGCCGACCAGATCGAACAGGACCACAGGGTGTCAGTGCGGTGCGACACCGAGGTCTGTGAGCTCGTCGGTGAGACGGAGTTGGAAGCCGTCACGGTGCGCCGCAACGACACCGGTGAGCAGTGGCGAATCCCCGCGCAACTGCTGTTCGTGTTCATCGGTGCCGAACCGTGCACGTCGTGGCTGGCCGACACGGTCCGGCTCGACGAACGCGGCTACGTGGTCACCGGGCGGGACGCGACGGAGGCCACCACGAACGGCACCTTGTGGCAGGCGCTGGACCGGCAGCCGCTGGCGCTGGAGACCAGCCGGCCCGGTGTGTTCGCGATCGGCGACGTCCGCCGCGGCTCGGTCAAACGGATCACATCCGCCGTCGGCGAGGGCGCGATGGCGGTCCGGATGGCAATCGAACACCTGTGCCGCGGCGGAGGTATGACGTGACCGGCGGCCGAGCGGGGTGGCGGACATGGCGGTGATGGGCGTGCCGAGGTTCCGCCGATTTTTCCGTGCCGCGGCCGGGCTGGACGTGGACCGCGACGATCTGAAGCGCTACAGCGACTTCGTGAACGACAAGATCTACGACATGTTCCTGATCGCGCAGGCGCATGCACAGGCGAACGGCCGGGACATCGTCGAACCGTGGGACCTGCCGGTCACCAAGGGCCTGCAGGAGAGCATCCACCAGTTCGAACGGCTGGACGAGGAGATCGAGTTGCAACCGCTGCTGGACCAGTTGGCCGCCCGGCCGCCGCTGGACCGGGCGCCATCCGAGGAGGCGGAGGCCCGGCTGCCGCGGCTGGCAGGCGGACTGAGCCTGGCACTGGCCAGAACGATCAGGACCGTCGATCCGGAGGCCGCCGCCGTGCACACCGTGCAGTGGGAGCGGGCCTTTCACGTCTTCGACCTGCTGTTATGAGCGCCGCGCTCGGGCGCACGTGTCGGTCGATGCACTGTGGTGACGGGAGGGCAACGGATGACCGAGTACGAGGAACTCCCCACGCCGGGATTCACCCTGGATCCCGCGCTGGTCAAGAAGTTTGTTGCAGGCGAGCTGGACGAGTCCGGACAAGCGGAGCTGGCCGACCAGGTGGCACGAATCGCGGCGTTCCACACCGCTCTGCCCAACCCGATCGTGGCGAACATGGCCACGCTCGTGAAGCACCTCGGTGGTGAGGTGGCGCTGGCGCGCTGGCTGGACCACTTTCCGGGCAGGCCGCGGATCCTGGCCAGGCTGTTCGGGACTATCGACCTGCTCGACACCTACAGTGCGCAGCAGGCCGTCCTCGCGGCGCTGGCCGAGTTGCGTGCCGCACACGCCGACCCGCCCGAGCTGTCCGGCTATCTGACGCTGGACACCGACCACGAGACGCTCAGCGGGCTCGCCTGGCACATGGAGGTCTTGTTCGCGGACGGCCGCGTCGACGAGGCCGTGCGCGTGGCCTTGGCAGCGGCGACACTGCTGGAGCGGCTCGCCCCCCGGGCCAAGGAGCTGGAGCCGACGCTGCCGGACCTGGGCGCCCAGGCCGGTCAGGTCCGCGCCGGGGTGGCCGAGGCCGCGTCGATCCCTGGGACGACCGGGGATCCGGCGTGACCAAGAACAACCAGTCCGCTGCCGAACTGTCGGCGGCGATGGCGGTGCTGTCGCCACAGGAACAGGCAGCGCTGGACGTCGTCGGGCGTGTGCTGGGCGCGACGGCGCTGACCGAGAGTGACCCGGACCGGATCGCGCTGGTGCGACCCGACGGCATGCAGGCGGCGCTCGTGGAGGCGACCGTCGGCGAACAGCGCGACCACGAACTGGCCCACCTGCGCCGCGAGTCGGACCTGCGATGGCCTGCCCCGGCGCGCTGGTGGTGGCACGTGGTTGTCGACGACGTCCGGTGCCTGCGCCGCGTCCGTGAGGTCTTCCCGGTGGCAGCGCGGGCGTGCGAGGCGCACGATGTGTGCACACCCGGCCTGCTGTCGCTGGCCGTCACAGGAGCGGTGCCCGACCTGCACTGGCTGGTGCACACGGCACCCGCACGGATGTTCGGCCACGCCGACGTACTGGACATGCCCGCGACGGTGAGCATCACGGCCGCCGCTCCGTCTGCCGGCGGCATGGCGGCCGTGGTGCCGGCGCTGGAACACTGGCTGGCGTCAGCCCGGGCCGTCCGCGCGGTGGACACGCTGGCCCGCAGCCAGGCCGACGAGCGGCACCTGTACCTGACCGTCGACTACACCGGACTGGCGCCCCACGCGTTCGACGCGCTGGTGCGCGCCGATGGCGTGCCCCGGAGTCCGGTACGCGGCGCGCGCCGGGTCTCGCACTTGTGGGTCACCCCGGTGTTCGGCCGTACGGTGTACCTCTGGTCGCGGCGGGACGGCTGGAGCAGGCACGAACCGTACGGTTAGGACGGATGCAGCGAGTTGGTGCACACCGCGAGCCGGGCGCTCGGCAGGGCGTACGGGTAGCGGCTGGCGAGGAAGGCGATCAGGCCCTCCCGCAGTTCGCACCGCAGGTCCCAGGAGCTGGGGGCGTCCGCGGACGAGGCCAGCAGCCGCACCACCATGGTCGACGGCGTCGAGTCGACGACCTGGAGGACCCAGTCGCGCCCATCCCACAGCGGCGACGCCTGCACCAGCCGGCGTGCCTCGGCACGCAGTTCAGCCACCGGAGTGCGATAGGCCACGTGCAGGACGACCGAACCAAGGACCCGCGTCTCCCGGCGCGACCAGTTCTCGAAGGGCGTCTTGGTGAAGTAGGTGGTCGGCAGCACGAGCCGCCGCTCGTCCCACAGCCGCACCACGACGGAGGTCAGGGTCAGCTCCTCGATCCGGCCCCACTGCCCGTCGACGAGCACGACATCGTCGAAGCGCAGCATGTCCGTCCACGCCAACTGGAGACCGGCCACCACGTTGACCAACGTGGTCTGGGCCGCGAGGCCGACCACCACACCGGCCACACCCGCGGAGGCGAACAACGACGCACCCAGCGCCCGCAGCGGCGTGAACGCGGTCAGCATCGTGGCCAGCGCGAGCAGCGTGACCGTGACGGCCGTGAGCCTTCGCGCGATGGCGACCTGGGTGCGCACCCGCCGCCGCCTGCGATTGTTGGGCACGTCCAGGGGCAGGTGCTGGAACAGGGCGCCCTCGGCCACCAGCAGCACCCGGATCACCAGCCAGGCCGCCGCGGCGATCAGCATCAGGTGCAGCACCTGCTCCGCCACGTCGGCGACTACACCGGAATCCATTGTGGACAAGGCGACATAGTTGGCCGTGAAGAGCAGGACGGCCAGCCACGGCCACCGGCACGTCCGGTCCAGCTCGCGTAGCACCCGCCGGTAACGGCGGCCACGTATGGCCCACATGACGAACAGCCGGGTCAGCCCGGCGGCCACCAGCGCAGCGGCAGTCGCCTCCGCCACCGTCCGAACCACGTCAAGCACAAGCTCTCCAACGTGTCGTGAAGTCGCTCAACTCGCTGTGCGCAGCCATGCCGTATCAACCCTCTGTCGCAGCTCCCAGGCAGACAATGCCTTCCCAGGTCGAAATCGGCCTGGCCACTGGACCCGCCGGATCGGTAACCTGCCCGCCACCTGTCGGAGTACATGGCGTGCGGCCGTTCCGTCACCAAAGCGAGCGCGTCCTCCAGGCGCATTCGTGGTCAGGCGCCACGAACGCTTCCTCGGCGAACCCACTCGCTGGGTGAGCTTGACCCCGTAGCCCGGACACCTGGCCTGTGGCACCCCGTGGCCACCAGGAAGGATGTTCCACCATGCCTGTGCCCTTCCCGTCCGAGTTCCGGCAACGCGCGATCGAGCTGGCCCGCACCAGCGATAAACCCCTGGGCGACGTCGCTGCGGAACTCGGGATCAGCCGATCCTGCCTCCAGAACCGGATCCGGCAAGACAAGGCCGACGCCGGCGACCATTCGGCCGGGCTAAGCAGTGCGGACAAGAAAGAGCTGACCGAGCTGCGCAAGCGTAACCGCCAACTCGAGATGGAGAACGACGTCCTCAAACGCGCCGCAGCGTACCTCGCGCGGGAGAACGTCCTCCCGAAGTAATCTACCGGCTGGCCGGAAGTTCCAAGGCATGGTGGGACGGTTGAGGGACGGCCTGACGCGCTGTCATGCCGCACGGCGGGGCCAGAGCATTGCCTGCGCAAGGATGACGTGTTCGCCGTTGAAGGTGGCAGCGGGGCCTTCGTGCAGTTGGTAGCCAAGGGCCAGTGCTTCGCTTACGCGGTGGCAGAATTCGTCGTCGTCGGGTCCGGTCAACACTCGATAGGTTGGCAATCCGTCAGGCGGTGTGCTCACCAGGCTGACGCTACCAAAGGCGAACAAGTCCGCAGGTCAGCGCCCGACACGGGCCGCCGGGAACGATCTTCGCAGCGACACGCGACAGGCGTCGTCCATAGACCACGGGCTGCGTTGGCTGACACTGAGCCTTTCCGCGTAACCGTCGATGACTGTAAGTAGTCAGAGTGCCCGGCGGTTGACGACACGCCGAAGCCGGTGCGATACAACAGAAAAGCGCAGAACCCCGGTATGAAGGTGGTCCTTCCGAGATCAACTTCATAGAGGTCCTGCGCCTGATGAGTGTCGCATACACCGCTGTCCTGGACGTATCCGAGGCAGTGCCCTGTTCGCACCGTGGGACAGTCATCCAGCAGGTCCTCAACGCGATCACCGGTGCTCCCGCCTGGGCGCGCAACGCCCGCCACGACATCCTCGCCCTGAATCCACTGGCCCGGGCCCTCTACTCGCCGGTGCTCGCCTCCGCCGCCGGCACCACCACCACCCGCCCGGCCAACACCACCCGCTTCGTCTACCTCGACCCCGCAGCCCGCGACTTCTTCCTCGACTACGACCGCATGGCCCAGGACGCCGCCGCGATCTCCGCCTCGAAGCCGGCCGCAACCCCGACGACGC
>DASXCQ010000102.1:0-62366 GCA_036491115.1 Pseudonocardiaceae bacterium | reverse complement strand
CATCCCGGCCGCTGGGTGGCCGCGGTGATCCTGCTGGTGCTGGCCGCCATGTTCGTGCACGGCCTGATCGCCAATCCGGCCTGGAAGTGGGGCACGGTCGGCCAGTACCTGTTCAGCGCCCAGGTGCTCGACGGCCTGTTGCTCACCATGCTGCTCACCGTGGTGGCCATGGTGATCGGCATCGTGCTGGGCATCGTGGTGGCGATCATGCGGCTGTCCACGAACCCGATCGTCGCAGGCATCGCCTGGCTCTACGCCTGGTTCTTCCGGGGCACACCGGTGCTGGTGCAGATCGTGTTCTGGTCGTTCATCGGCCTGCTGTACCGGTTCCCGTCGCTGGGCATCCCGTTCGGACCGTCGTTCGTGTACTTCGACGCCAACGTGCTGATCCCGGTGTTCGTCGGCGCCACGTTGGGTCTGGGCCTGAACGAGGCCGCGTACATGTCGGAGATCATCCGGGCCGGCATTCTGTCGGTCGACCCGGGCCAGACCGAGGCGGCCGAGGCGCTGGGCATGTCCCGGACGATGGTGCTGCGCCGGATCGTGCTGCCGCAGGCCATGCGGGTGATCATCCCGCCGACCGGCAACGAGACGATCTCCATGCTCAAGACCAGCTCACTGGTCACGATCGTCGCCCTGCACGACCTGTTCGGCGTCGCACAGTTCATCTATGGCAACAACTTCAAGCAGATCCCGTTGTTGGTGGTGGCCAGCCTGTGGTACCTGGTGCTGACGTCGATCCTGTCGCTCGGCCAGTACTACATCGAACGCCGGTACTCGCGCGGCACGCTCCGGGTCAGCCGCACGAACTTCTTCGGTCTGCGCCGGCAGGGGGCCGGGGCATGACGGCGATGGTCGAGGCCGACGGCGTGCACAAGCGGTTCGGCCGGTTGGAGGTGCTCAAGGGCATCAGCCTGCGCGTCCAGCCGCGCGAGGTGATGTGCGTGATCGGGCCGTCCGGTTCCGGCAAGTCGACGTTCCTGCGGTGCATCAACCACCTGGAGAAGATCGACGCCGGCAAGCTGTGGGTGGACGGCGAACTGGTCGGCTACCGGCAACGTGGCAACCGGCTCTACGAGCTGCGCGACCACGAGGTGGCCCGCAAGCGCCAGGAGATCGGCATGGTCTTCCAGCGCTTCAACCTGTTCCCGCACATGACGGCCGCGCAGAACGTGATCGAGGCGCCGGTGCGGGTCAAGGGCGAGTCGAAGGCGGGTTCCAGGGACCGGGCCCGGGATCTGTTGGCCCAGGTCGGCCTGGCGGACAAGGCGAACGCCTACCCTCGCGAGCTGTCCGGCGGGCAGCAGCAGCGGGTCGCCATCGCCCGCGCCCTGGCCATGCAGCCCAAGCTGATGCTGTTCGACGAGCCGACGTCCGCCCTGGACCCGGAACTGGTCGGTGACGTGCTGGCCGTGATGCGGCAACTGGCCGAGGACGGCATGACGATGGTCGTGGTCACCCACGAGATGGGCTTCGCCCGCGAGGTGGGCGACTCGCTGGTCTTCATGGATGACGGGGTGGTCGTCGAGCACGGCACGCCCAGGGACGTGATCGCCGACCCGCAACACCAACGCACCAAGTCGTTCCTGGCGAAGGTGCTCTAGCCGAGGCGCCCGGCTCGGATCGCGGCCAGCAGCACATCGACGTCCACGGCGAGAATCGGCCCAGGGTTCTTGCTGTCCCGAATAGCGTGGCGGGTGTGCGCGATCTCGACGCACGAACCTCCGTTGCCGCCGCTACGACTGCTCTTGCGCCACCGCATCTGGTCCTCCTCAGCGTGCGAGCGCGGTCAGGAACCTCTTGCTCTCGGCCGGAGTCAAAGCGGACCGGATGAGGTGGCTCCAGATCACGCCGTACCTCTGCTGTTCCACGGGATCGTTGTCATAGTACCGAGCGGACGTCTGGTCTTCGAGGTACACGACGTCCAGGCCGTCGGAGTTCGGCAGGCGCAGCAGGATGAACGGGAAGCCAGTGGCGGCGTGCGCACCGCTCTTGAACGGGCAGACCTGGATGGTGACGTTCGGGAGATCAGCCAGCTTGCGCACGTGTTTGACCTGGTCCCGCATCACGTCGGGGCCGCCGATCTCGGTCCGGAGAGCACCCTCCGTCAGCACGGCATGCACCTGGATCGGATCGTCGCCGGCGAGGCGATCCTGTCGAGCCATGCGGGCCGCGACGAGCCGCTCGCCATCACCGGGCGCAGGCAGCGTGCTGGCCTCGATCACCGCCCTCGCGTAGTCCTCGGTCTGGAGCAACCCCTCGATCGGCTCGACCGAATACGTGCGGATCTCGGTCGCGCCTTCTTCGAGGCTCACATAGCGGCGGAACCAGTCGGGGACGGCCGTGCCGTACGTGGTCGGCTTGCGGCGCTTGCTGGTCTGCACGCGCAGCTGCTCCAGGTCTTCCCGTTCCTTCCCGGTCACCTGGTACAGGTCGAGCAGCTCGCGCAGTTCGGTCGCCTTCATGCCGACCACACCGGCCTCGATGCGGCTGATCTTCGACTCCGAGCACTCCAGTGCCCCGGCCGCGGCATCGCGGCCGAGGGACTGTGCCTCTCGACAGCGCCGCAGGGCCATACCCAGCTGGCGCTTGGGCACGGCGGTACCCGTGGTTCCGGTCATGGCCCACAGTCTGCCGCATCACCCGATTGGGTATGCCTGTTGGGGTTGCGATCGGCAAGTGCAGATTGCAGGCTAGATCTGCGCAGCTGATTTGTCCCACAGGGTAGCCCACCGGCAAGGAGTGCCTCCGTGACCCAGTACGACCCGACCCGGCAGGTGCTCACCCTGCTCACCGCGCTGGGCGAGCTGAGCACTACGCTCAACTCGCCCGACGCGGGCCCGGAACGCTGGTCCCTGGCGAGCTACGACCTGTGCACGGTGGTGACGGTCGCAGCGGGTCTCGCGTCCCATTTCGACGTTCCACCGTACCGGCGCGCCGACTGGCCGGACGGCACGCCGGTGGGCGGCGAGGGCACCGACGATCCGCACCGGCTGCTGGCCGACCTGGTGACGGCCGCCGGCTGGGTGGCCGAGTGGGTGCGTGAGCCGGGCTCGGGCCCGACGTGGCTGTCGGCGGTGCCGGTCACGGAACTGTTGGCCCGGACGTGGTCCCTGGCCGATCGCCTCAGCGTCCGGGAACCGCTGTGGACACTGGTTCAGGAGGCTCTGTCGCCAGCAGGTCCGCCGGCAGCGGCTCCGTGCCCTTGACGAACCAGGACACGCCGAACGAGAAGATCGCCACCGTCTCCAGGATCAGCAGGGGATGGGCGGGTTCGGTGACCGGCAGCAGGCCGGTGACCACGACCAGCAGCAGGCACAGCAGGATCACGCTGCCGGTGGCGTGGTAGGCGATGTCCCGGCTGTGCCTGTGCGGATCGTCCGCCGTCACCTCGTTGTCCGGTTTGGGGAACCGGACCAGGCAGAACAGCGCCAGCATCAGGAAGAACGTGGCCGCACAGACCACGTGCACGACGCCGATGTGCTGCTGCGCCGCGGTTCGCGGCCCCGACGGTGTGGTGGGGAACAGTGCGAGGCCGACGGCGGCGACCGCCGCGATGTTGCTGATCAGGTCGTCGATGAGGCCGATTCCCCGATAGGACAACAGGAACACACCCACCGCGCACATGCTGCCGACGAGCACGCCGCGCAGCGGGCTGTAGTAGTAGCCGCTGATCGAGGCGAGCACTTCGGTGGGCGGCCAGAACAGGTACCCGACGATCAGCACCACGGGCAGTGCCATGCCGATCGTGCCGATCGACCGCCGCAGGAACACATAGGAACGAATCATGGATGACATGGCCGACCTCCTGAGCGTCGGCGTCGCCCCCAGCAACGTCGATGCCTGTGCATCGCACCAGGGCCGTCCGGTGTAACCCACGTCACACGAATGGCCCTAGGTCGGTCTCACATCGGGTGACTCTCCAGGTACGCCGACCACACCTTCTTCGGCACCACCATGCGCCACGCGTCGAGCACCAGCTCGCGCATCTCGTCGCGGTCGATCGCGCCCAGCCGCACGTGGACCCAGTGGTAGCGCAGGTCCGACCGGCGCGGCAGCGCGAACTTCTCCGGCTCTCCCGCCACCAGCGCCTCGCGCCCCTCCTTGGGATAGGCGAAGCCCATCACGGTCTCGTCGCCGGACAGCGCGAGGAACACGATCTGCCCGACGCGGTACTTGATCCGGTCCCGCACCACGGCCTCGTAGGCCCTCGGCAGCGTCGCCGCGAACGCGCGCACCTCGTCCCCGGTCACCATGGCGGCATCATGCCGCGACCCTCCGACAGTCGGGTGCACGGCAGGCCGCAACCGGCTGTTTCACCCAGCCGTCGTCGTCCGAAACCCGCCGTTCACCTGATCTACGTTTCCCGCTAACCGCGTGGCTCGGCTGGTGTGCCGCTCACCAACCAGATTTTGCACGGCAGAGCTGACGGCGGAGGGCTGAAATGGCTCGTTTCCAGTGCTTTCGGACCAACCAGCAGCAGGTTCGGTGGCGGTTGTTGGGCGGCAACAACAGGGTGCTGGGGTGTCGGCGCGGACATTTCCCGATCACGGCACCGCTCTGTATGAGATCGGTCGGATCACGGCGCAAATCGATGACCCGGAGTTCGAGATCGAACATGTCCACAGCGGATTATGGTGGTGGTCGCTGCGGAGCGACGGCGCCAGAGTCGCGAGTTCGTCCCGCGGCTTCGCCCGACGGGTGGACGCGGCCGTGTCGTACCGGCGGTTCAGACAGCGTGCCCCGGAGGCGGAGACCGAGCCCACGTTGATGGTCTTCCAGCCCGGTAGGCGGGCCGGGAGGCAGGGCCGCACGAGACGCCCACCCGGCGGCGTACCGCATGACGTCGGACGATGCCATCGATGTGTGCCAAGGTCGCTCCGCTCTCCCGGCCCGGCCTCCGGTGACCCGCACCCATTCTCCGTCATCCATTGTGGATTGACATGCGCCGAATGTGTGAATATTGGTCTATGTGAGTGACCCGTTGGCTGCTTTGTTCACCTCACCGGCGTGTGGCGAGAGCCCAAGCTTGGCCATTACGACCTGGTTGCCGGGCGGCGCGCTGTCCGGTGGTCAGCAGCAGCGGCTGTGCATCGCGCGGGCACTGGCCGTGGGGCCGGACGTCCTGCTGATGGACGAGCCGTGCTCGGCGCTCGACCCGACGTCCACCCGCCGGATCGAGGAGACGATCGCCGAGCTGCGGACCGACGTGACGATCGCGATCGTCACGCACAACATGCAGCAGGCCGCCCGGGTTTCCCAGCAGTGTGCGTTCTTCCTCGCGGAGAACGGGGAACCGGGACACGTCGTCGAGTACGGGACGACGCAGGACATGTTCAACAGTCCGCTCGATCCGCGCACCACGGACTACGTCCACGGCCGCTATTCGTGCGCCCGAACGGTCGGGATGGACACGAACGTGATGGCGCGACTGCGGCGCCCCGTCTGGTAGATGGTCAGATTCAGGTCCAGGTCCGCATTCTGTGCCCGCTCACGGAAACGTTCCGCGGACAGGCTGGCGTCCACTCGCCTGGCGAAGCCTCTGGGACGAGGTCGCCACGGCGCTGGGTTCGATCACCTCCGGATCCGGGAAGTCCATCCGCCAGGTCCACAGGCCCGACGAGACGTGATCGAGTTCAAAGTCGACCTTTCCCGCGTACTGTCGGGCTACACCCCGAGGTCATTCGCAAGCATCACAAACGATCCACCATCCCCGTGCATCGTGGGACAATCACCTACGTGACAGCGCGGCGGTTCATGGGAACGTACTGAGAGTGAACAAAGGGTTACGCGACTGACGCAACGGTCTCCGCCCGGCAACCTGGGCCGTACGGCGCAGGAACGGCGGCCGAATGGGCGATACCCCTCGGGTGAAGATGCCGGCCACCGGTTCGTGCGATCGGTCCGCAGCCAATCGTGCACGTCGAAGGACCAACCCGCTTTCGGCCTCGACCCCTGATCGCTTACGGTGGTGCGCCGCCGGCGTTCGCCCGGCGCTCCGGGGATCTCGAGGGGTGAGCCGTGGACCGGGCGTTCCAGGTCGATCTGCGTGGCATCGTCGACCTGCTGAGCCACCATCTGTACGGCAGCCCGAGGGTCTACGTCCGCGAGCTGTTGCAGAACGCGGTGGACGCGATCACCGCGCGCAGGGCAGCCGAGCCGGGTGCGGTGGGCCGGGTCGTCGTCGAGTCGCCTGCCCGCACCGGTGACGGCACGGTTCGGGTGCACGACACCGGTATCGGTCTCACCGAGGAGCAGGTGCACGAACTGCTCGCCACCATCGGCCGCAGTTCCAAGCGGGACGACTTCGGCTTCAGCCGACACGAGTTCCTCGGCCAGTTCGGCATCGGCCTGCTGTCCTGTTTCCTCGTCGCGGACGAGGTACTGGTGGTGACGCGGTCGACCAGCGGCACGCCGACCGTGGAGTGGCGCGGCCGGGGTGACGGCACCTACTCGGTGCGCGAGACCGCGACCGAAAGGGACGAGCCGGGCACCACCGTCGTGCTGCGGCCCAGGCCCGGCGCCGAGCAGTGGCTGGTGCCGTCGACGCTGCTGGACCTGGTCCGCCTGTACGGCGGTTTCCTGCCGGTCGACGTCATCGTCGACGGTGAGCGGGTGACCGGTGACGGACCGCCGTGGCTGGCCGCCCATCCCACGTCTGCTGACCGGCAGCAGGCGTTGAGCGAGTACGCCGAGCGGGTGTTCGACCTCGTCCCGTTCGCCACCATCGACCTGTCCGTGCCAGAGGCCGGGCTGACCGGTGTCGCGTTCGTCCTGCCGCAGCAGGCGAATCCGGCGGCGCGGGCCGGGCATCGCGTGTACCTCAAGCGGATGCTGCTCGCCGAGAGCGTGGACGGCCTGCTACCGGAGTGGGCGTTCTTCGTCCGCTGCGTCGTCGACGTCGCCGAGTTGCGGCCGACCGCCAGCCGCGAAGCGCTGTACGAGGACGACCTGCTGGAGGTCACCCGCACCGCGCTGGGCAACCGGATCCGCGACTGGCTGATGGAACTGTCCACAACGGACCCCGGTCGGCTGCGTGCCTTCCTGCGGGTGCACCAGCTCGGCGTGAAGGCGCTCGCCGTGCACGACGACGAGATGCTCCGCCTGGTGGATGCATGGCTGCCGATGGAGACCAACGCGGGAGCCATGTCACTGGCCGAGTTCCGCGGCCGGTACGACATCGTGCGCTACACGCCGTCGGTCGAGGAGTTCCGCCAGCTTGCCGCCGTCGCCGCGGCGCAGGGCATCGGCCTGGTCAACGGCGGCTACACCTACCACGCCGAGATCCTCGGCCGGCTGCCCGTGCTCGACCCGCGCATCCAGGTGTCCCGGCTGGAACTGGCCGAACTGGCCACCCGGTTCGAACCGGTCGAGCCGGAGGCGGAACTGACGCTGCGGCCGTTCCTGTCCGCCGCCCAGTACGCCATGGACCGGTTGGACTGCGAGGTGGTGCTGCGCTCGTTCGACCCGCCGTCGCTCACCGCGCTGTACCTGGTCGACCGGGAACGCAGCCAGCGCGCCGAACTGCGGGCCACCCGCAAGATCGCCGACGACCTGTGGGCCGACGTGCTGGGCGCGTTCGACACCGACGACCAACCGGACCGGCCGCAACTGGTACTCAACCACCGCAGCCCGCTGCTGCGCCGCGTCACTGCCCTGCCCGACACCCGGTTGTCCGTCATGGCTGTCGAGGCGCTGTACTCCCAGGCCCTGCTGCTCGGCCAGCATCCGCTCCGCCCGGCCGACACCGCCCTGCTGAACCGCTCGTTCGCCGGGCTGCTGGAGTGGGCAGTACACGATCCGCACGGGGAGAACGCGTGACACACACCGAGGACGAGCTGCGCACCACGCTCGGCGAGGCCATCGACATGCCGATCGGCCAGGTCAAGGAGGCGCTGCTGGAGGACGTGCTCCGGCACGCCGAGGCCGCCGAACTGGCCAGGGTCGCGTTCGACACCCGGCTGGTGATGATCAACGCCTACTCGGGTGGCAGCACGCCGGCCAAGATGTTCACCCCGTTCGCCCGGTGCCTCGCCGACTGGGACCGGGAGCGGTCGGCGTACCAGCCGTGGGTCGGCCATCGGCTGTTGTGGGCGTTCAAGCACACCGTCACCGCGATGCTGCGCTACCCGGAGGTGCCGCTGGACCGGGTGTACGCGGCGCTGGACGACATGGAACGCCGCTACCAGGACGGCGGCCACAGCATGCACGCCGTCTACACGCACCGGCACATGGTCGCGATGCACGTCGGCGACACCGCTGCCGCCGACGAGTGGTTCGAGAAGTGGACCGCGGTACCGCGCGACCAGCTCTCCGACTGCGTCGGCTGCGAACCCACCACCAAGGTGCACTACCTGGCCGCGCGCGGCCGGGACGCCGAAGCCACCGCACTCGCCGAACCGGTACTGGCCGGCACGCTGACCTGCCGCGAGCAGCCGCACACCATCCTGACCGAACTGCTGCTGCCCTACACCCGGACCGACCGGTACGACCGGGCCCGCGCCGCGCACCTGCGGGCCTACCGCACGCTGCGCATCCAGCCGCACGAGTTGGCCACCATCGCCGACCACATCCAGTTCTGCGCGCGCGCCGGCAACGAGGCCAGGGGACTGGAGCTGCTGGAGCGGCACATCGGCTGGCTCGACCTGCCCCGCAGCCCGTCCTCGATCATGGAGTTCGCCGGGGCCGGGTCACTGTTGCTGCGCCGGGTCGCGGAAACCGGCCACGAGACGCTGACCGTGCGCCGGCCGGCAGCCGGCACCCGGCAGGCCGCCGAGGTGCCGGTCGCCGAACTGGCGGCGGAACTGGCCCAGCAGGCGCTCGCCGTCGCGGCCCGGTTCGACGCCCGCAACGGCTCCACCGCCCGCACCGACCATGTGCGCGAGGTGCTGGCCGCGCAGCCGGTGGCCGATCACGTGCCGCTGGCCATGACCCGCACCCGACCGGTGACCCCGCCCGCCGTCGAGACGGACGTGCCGGTCGCCGAACTGGTCGAGCGGGCCGAGTACCTGATGGCCAGGCAGGAGAGCGACCGGGTGGCGCCGCTGCTGCACCGGTTCGCCGGCGACCTGGATCCAGCGCTGGCCGCCAGGGTCACCGTGTTGCGGGCCCGGTCGGCCACCGACGTGGACGAGCAGCAGGCCGGCCTGCGGTCGGCCGCGGACCAGTTCGCCGCACTCGGCGACCAGCGGCGCGAGCACCTGGCCCTGGGCCGGCTGGGCGCCTCGCTGTGCCGCGGCGGCCAGGTCGAAGCGGGCATGGCGCTGCTGCACGCGGCGGAGCACCACTTTCTCGCCGAGGGCGACGACGTCGACCTGGCGTGGAACCTGCTGCGACAGGTCGACGCGCTCGTCATGACCGACCGGTTCGGCGAGGCGTTCCCGGTGCTCGACCGGGCTCAGGAATGCGCAGAACGCGGCGGTGACAACCTGGCCATCGGCGTCGCCATCGCGAACCGGGTGGACGTGCTGTGGGCGCGGCAGGATTACGACCCTGCCCAGCTGCTCGCCCTGCTGGACCGGGCGATCCAGGCATTCCAGGCGGCGGACGGCGGGGTCCAGATCGCGGCGGCCTACCAGCGGATCATCGCGCTGCGCCGACAGACCGGCGAGAACGACCTGGCGCTCGATGCCGCGCGCGAGGCGGCCAGGGTGATCCCGGCAGGCGCACCGGTCGCCGCACGCGCGTCGGTCCACCTGCAGTACGGCCGGGCGCTGGTGGCCGTGGACCGGCACGCGGAGGCGCTCAGCGAGTTCACCGAAGCGGCACTGCTGGCCACCGAGGCCGGCGAGCCGACGCTCGCCGCCGAGTCCCGGTTCGCGTTGGCCCACACCTACCGTGCCGTCGGCCAGTCGCTGGACGCCATGGACGTGGCGGAGGAGGCGTTGACCGGCTACCAACGGGCGGGCGACGAGATCGCCGCTGACCGCTGCCGGTTCCTGCTCGCCGAAACACACGTGGCCCTGAACGAGCCGGAACTGGCACTGCTGCGCTACGACGAGATCGCCACCCGGACCGGCGAACGGGGCGAGTACCTGCCCAGCGCCGACGCGCTGATCGCCGCCGCCGACCTGATGGACCGGCTGGACCGCGACCAACTCGCCGCCGACGCCTACCACGAGGGTGGGGAACGCGCTGCCCAGGGCGGTGACCGGTTCCGGGTGGCGTACTGCCGCTACCAGGAGGCCATGTCCCTGATGTGGTCCGGCCGGATCGAGGACGCCGTGCGGGTCCACGAGTCGGCGGAGGCGGTGGTCGCGGCGCTGCCGTCGGATCGGCTCAGGACGTGGCACTCGGCGCAGTGTGCGATGAGCGGGGCTCGCGTGTTGCGCGCCGCTGGTCGGTTGGCGGACGCGGTCGAGAAGGCGTCGCTCGCGGTGTCGTCCTTCACTGAGTGCCAGGCGGTGGAGCGGCTGCCCGGGGCTCGGCTCACCCTGGGGCAGCTGTTGGTCGAGGCCGATCGTGCGGCCGAGGCTGAGCCGGTGTTGCGGTCGGCCTATGAGACGCTGTCCTCGCGGGGGCCGCATCGGGGAGCGGCTTCGGCTTTGGCTGCTGCCTTGGATCGGTTGGGCCGGGGGGATGAGGCGGCCGCTGTTCGTGCTGAAGGTGGCGTCGAGTCCGGCTGACCACTGCGGTGTTCCACCTATCGGAACTGGCCCGACCTTCTGGCCACCTACGTCTCGGCGACGAGACGGTTCTGGCCCAGCCACTAGATGTCCACGCAGCCGTTGACGCAACCGACCGCTTAATCGCCTGTCCTCGGCGAATCCTGGACTCGTCGTGTTAGCTGGAGTACATGAACGACTGGGACATCCCGTATCGGCAGGCGGTGCTGGAGGCCATGGCACTGCTGCACGGCAGGTGGACCGTCGCCGTGTTGGCCGCGCTCGCACTGGGGGAAACGCAGTACAAGGAACTGCTCGCCGGCGTCAACCACGTCGAGGAACGGGTGGGTTGGGCGTCGCACGACCGGCCGCTGAGCGATCGCGTGCTCACCGACACCCTGCGCCGCGCCCGGCACAACGGGCTGGTGGAACGGCGTGCTGAGGCGGGCCGGTTCGGTGCCGTCTGGTACCGCCTCACGCCGACCGGCCGGTCCCTGCTGCGCGCCACCCGCCCGCTGGCCGAATGGGCGCAACTGCACCGGGACGAGATCCAGGCCGCGCGACGGTCGGCTGGCGCCGCCGTGCCCTAGCCGACTTCACGCCTGGTGGATGAGGCACCGCGCACCCGTCTCGCGCTGCACTGATGTCTCTGACATCACGCGAAAGGATGGGGCAATGGCGATATTGGTGGCCATCGGATACCCGGACGAGACGACGGCATCGGACGCCGCTGACGAGGTGGAACGGCTGGCGGCGGATCTGATCATCCAGCCGGACGCGATCGCGGTCGTGCGGCGCGACGTCCACGGCCGGTTCCACACCACGACCAATCACGCCTCCGTGGCCGGCGGCGCGACCTGGGGCATGTTCTGGGGCCTGCTGTTCGGTCTGCTGTTCTTCATCCCGATCTTCGGCATCGCGGTCGGCGCCGGGCTCGGCGCGCTCCTGGGCAAGATCCAGAAGACCGGGATCGACTCGGCGTTCCAGAAGCAGGTCAGGGACATGTTGCAGCCGGGCACCTCGGCCCTGTTCCTGATCATCGAGAAGGTCACGCCGGACAAGGCGATCGCCGCGCTGAGCCGGTTCGGTGGCACGGTGCTCAAGTCGTCGCTGTCCAACGACGCCGAGGCGGAACTGCAGACCGCGCTGCACGGCGCGCCGACCCAGTCGCACGCCGCGGCGACCTCCGCCCAGTAGACGGGCACACACGCGTGTCAGCCGGCGGGGGACGAGTCCCCCGCCGGCTGATGTTCGCGCGGGATCGGCTGTGCTGTCCGGTGGGGAGCGGACACCGACCTGACTGCCGCGCGAAGACTCAACCGGTGCCGGCGCGGTCCCAGGCGCGCCGTTCCTCGCTGCTGCGGGCCGGCGGCACGTACTCCTCCGACGCGCGCCGCATGTCCGACCAGCGGGCCACCAGCGCGTACAGCACGACCACGTCCAGCGCCAGCATCAGGATCGACCACAGCGGGTAGGCATCCAGCCAGCCGACCTGGACGATCGCGTGCAGCGCCACGATGACGACGGCCGTCCAGCGGGCCCACGGCCGGGCCGTGAACAGGCCGATGCCGACCATCGCCAGCACGCCGCCGAACACGATCAGGGTGAGTGCCCAGCCGGTCAGGTTGACCACGTAGAGCCGATCCTGGACGACGACCGTGCGCTCCCGGAAGACCAGGCCCACGACGCCCTCGATGACGTTGATCGCGCCGATGATCATCATCAGCACCGCAGCGAAGAAGACCCAGCCGGACCAGGCCCGCCTGGCCTGTGTGTTCGCCATGTCCCAACCTCCGAACAAAGTCGTGGCGATCCTCGTGGACCGATGGTCGCCGCCGCCCGCCGCCGACGCGTCATCCCTGACGGATGAGACCGGCGTCAGACCGAGTGCACCCGGCAGCGCCGCAGGTCGGCCACGGCGGGCGCGGCCACCAGCGCCGCGCGGTGCAGCAGGCTGCGCATGGTGGCCAGATCGGCCGCCACGTCCAGCAACGTGATCCCCAGGGGTTCCGGTGCCGGCTCGACCCCCGAGCCGACCACCGTGCCCACGACGCTGTCCACCACCGTGCCGGGCAGGCACACGGTGATGCCCTCGGCGACCGAACCCAGCGTCCCGGTCAACGTGGCCAGCAGCCCGGCCAGATGGATACAGGTCGGCACCGAACGCGCCAACAGGTCGATATCAGGTCCCTTGGCCGCCGACGCCTCGATCTCGTCGATCGCCCCGGCCAGCGCCCGCGTCACCGCGGTCAGCCGATCGGACTCGACCTCGGCATCGGAACCAGCATCGACGTTCAGCATCGTGTTCCCCCATCCGGTGCGTGTGGCGCGGCTGGGTCGGGTAGCCAGGGATGCCCCCCGACCCAGCCGCTGGGAGCCGGACCGTGCCGCGGCGGCGCCCCCGACGGTCGTCGCCGCGGTCGCGCAGGTCCGGTGATGTACCGGCGAGTACCCAAATCTCCATATTTCAAATACGATTAATCCGAGATTGGGGCGTGACGGCCCACCGGGGCATGGAACTGGGGCTGCGCGGAATGTTCCAAGGCAGGCCGTCACGCCGATTTCGGTACTCGCGTTACCAGGCCGTCCGAACCTGGTGATCGAGGAATACCGTCGCCAGGGCCACGGAGCGCAACGTCAGTACTGACTGAGTCCGCCCTCCGGCGAGGTTTTATCACCTGATCGGTGGAAGGTTGGGCTGTTTGTGGCCGGCTGGTCGACGGCGCCGAGTTGTACCGCACTCGCCCGATCCCTACCGGCGTCCTTCGCGGCGAACAGTGCGTTGTCCGCGGCGAGCAGCAACTCGTCCAGTTCCAGCCCGGCGTCGGGGTAGGACGCGACGCCGATGGACGCGCTCAGCCGCACCCCCTCGACGCCGTCGTCGGCCAGGTGCATCGACCGCAGCTGCTGGCACACCCGGTCGGCCAGGTGCACCGCGCCGTCGATCTCGGTGTCGGCCAGCAGCAGGACGAACTCCTCGCCACCCAGCCGCCCGCACAGGTCGCCCGACCGCGCCTCGCGGCGCATGGTGTCACCGACCGCGTGCAGCACCTGGTCGCCGACGTCCCGGCCGAACCGCTCGTTCACCTGCGCGAAGTGGTCCAGGTCGACCATCAGCAGCCCGAGCGTCCTGCCGAGCCTGCGGGCCCGCTCGCACTGGGTGGCCGCGAGACTGTGCCAACTCGCCGCGTTGAGCAGCCCGGTCTTCTCGTCGACCGTCGCGGCGTGCTCCAGCTGCCGGATCAGGATGCTGCGGTGCAGTACGTGCAACGGCGGCAGCATCAGTACGGCCAGCCACGGCCGCCAGAGGAGTACAGCCGCGGTCAACATGCCGACGCAGAGCGTCGCGTACTCGACACTGTTCTCGTGCCAGCTGCCCAGCAGGTCACGCACCGTGCGCTGCTCACCCAACAGCAGCAGCGCGATCGCGGCCAGCGCCGAGTTGACCAGGGAGTATCCGATGATCACCGCGGCGATGCCGAGCAGCGCGAACGGCCGGGCCGGGGACAGCGAGAATCCGGGCACCGTGCGGGCCAGGATGCCGGCCGTCTGGCAGGACAGGATGACGACACCGGTGTTGAACGCGACCCGGTACGGATGAACCCCGCTGACCGGGTACCAGCTACGCGCCCAGAGGTGTATATAGAGGACCGCGGCGGCCAGCGCGGTCAGGGCAGGCGTGGTGAGCAGAACTGCCGACAGCGTCCAC
Source organism: Pseudonocardiaceae bacterium (assembly GCA_036491115.1). GTDB lineage: Bacteria > Actinomycetota > Actinomycetes > Mycobacteriales > Pseudonocardiaceae > DATEPR01. Next base: position 48,053 of record DASXCQ010000102.1, on the reverse strand, counting down.
ACGGAACTCATGTTCACGTGCGGCGTGTGGGTGAACCACCGCCGCATGCGCTCGACACCCCTGGCCGCCTCGGCGGCCACCAGGCCGAGCGCCACCACGATGCCAAGGTATTCGAGACTCTGTCTGGTGACGGGATGACGCACGCTCAACAGGACCGTGACCACGACCGCCGCCACCTCGACGACCAGCAGAAACGCCACGGCCCAGCGCGGCAGCGACCACAGCCGCCACCCTTTCGGGTGCAGCGCTGCGTCCATCCAGCGGCTCACCTCACGCCCCCTTGGGGGCTACCCCGACAAGAAGGCCGTCCGTGACCTGGGAGGGGGTGTTCACCGTGCGCAACAAGGACATCTGATCAGCACGCCAAGACGTCCGCTCGTCCCCGGTCCATCGCCGGGGGCGAGCGGCAGGTGTCGTGGCGCGGCCTGAGAGTGCCGCGCCAACACCGTTGCTCCATTCGGGCACCAGCATGTTCCCGCGAGCCCCCAATCGCCGACTGGAACGACACTCACGGCGTGTGCCGATACCGCTCCAGGAAAGCAGGCCCATTGTGCTGAGTCATCTCGACGTCCGCAACCCAACGAACTGTGATCTTTTCGAAATCGACCGGAATGCGCGCATCGCGGTTACCGCCTGGCAGGAGAATTCGCTCACGTGAGTCCCCGTTCACGTGCCGCGACCACGGCCGAGCGTCGGTTGTTCACGCCGAGTTTCGCGTAGATCGCACGAACGTGTGTCTTCACTGTATTGACCGAGACGGCGAGATCGTCGGCGATCTCGTCCAGTGATCGCTGCGCCGCCAGTCGGGTCAGTACCACCTGTTCCTGGCCGGTGAGCCGGTCGCCGCCGCGCCCGCTCCGGCGGGCCGACAGCGTGGCGTGCACGTGGGTGGCGAAGGCCTCGGCGGGGCCGAATCCGCCGATCTGGTCCACCAGCAGTTGGCGCACCGCCGGGTCGGCATACGCGAACGGCCGCACCAGGCCGGCTGGTTCGGCCAGCCCGAGCGCGTCGGCCAGCGCGTGCCTGGCCCTGGTCCGCTCGTCCGAGCCGATCGCCATGGCCGCCTCGATCAGCCGACCCTCCACCGCGGTGATCGGCACCAGCGCGGGCGGTGCGCCGGCCAGCGCGTCCCTGGCCAGTTCGGTGTCACCCCTGGCCAGTGCGGTCCGCGCGGCCAGCAGCGCCAGCTCGCCGGTCGGCCCGATCCTGGCCAGCGCCCACGTGGTGACCTCGCGGGTCACCGTCTGCTGGCGCAGCGCGGTGGCCGCCTGGTGTTCGACGAGCGCGGCGACGGCGACCAGTTGTGGCGGGACAGGTGCGTCGGCCAACCGCCGGCGGGCCAACAGCAACAGCTGAGCGCCCGCCGAACGGTCGCCGGTGTCGAACCGGACGATCCCGTCCAGCAGGCCGGCGGCGAACCGCTGGGCCGGCAGGTGCGACACGGCGTCCGCGGCCAGCGCCGCGTGGTGCGCGGCGGCCACCGTGTCGAACCGGAACGCGCTGGCGAAACCGAGCATCGCGTGACCCGCGGCGAGCAGCGGCGAGTCCAGCACGCCCTGATCCCGCGCGCTGCTGACCGCCGTGGCGCTCGCCGCCGCCATGCCGCTGTAGTCACCGGACAGCGCGCGGACCGTGGCGAGCGCGGCGAGGCAGTGCGTGGCGAGATAGTCGAAGCCGCCTGCGACAGCCGCATCGTGGGCCGCCACCAGTTCGATGCGCGCGCCGTCACTGTCCCCGGCGTGCAGTAGCGCCCTGCCCAGCACCGACCGTGCCCACGCCGCCAGCCCCGGATCGGCGTCGTCGGCGGCGGCTCGCAGCGCGGCCCGGCTGGCGGCCGGCAAGGCGGCACCCCGCGCCACCACACACGCCCACCGCACCAGCGCCGCGACCGGCCCGGCCACGTCGACCAGTTCGGCCTCGGCCGCCGGCACGTCACCCTCCTGTAGCAGCGCGAACGCGGCGATCGCGGCGAGCAGTGGGTCCGCGGCGACCACGTCGGGTCCGGCGCCGGTCAGGCCACGCCGCACGATCCGGTGATCGCCCCGCAGCAGCAGCGTGATGCCGTACCGGCGCACCAGTGCCACCAGGGTCGCCACGTTGCCGGTCTGCCTGGCGTGCTCGACGGCGGCGTCCGGCCGCTCGTGCTCGGCGAACCAGGCGGACGCCGCGGCGTGCAGGTATGCGGACGGCTCCGGCCGGGCCAGCAGGTAGGCCCGCAGCACCGGGTGCACCCGGTAGCTGCCCATTTCTGCTCCGGTGCCGATGATCAGTGAGCTGTCCCAGGCCAGCGCGTCCAGCACCATGCCGGCATCGGCCCGCCCGGACAGCGCCTCGGCCAGTTCCGGTGTCAGCTCGTCGCAGACGCAGATCGCGTCCAGGAATTCCCTGGCGTCCGGTGCCAGTCGGGCCAGCACCTCGTCGGCCAGGTAGTCGCCGACCGGCTTCGCGCCGGTGGCGATATCGGCCATCAGCGCGTCCGGATCCGGTGTGTCGCGCAGCGGCCGGACGGCCAGCCGCAGCCCGGCAGCCCAGCCGTCGGTCAGCTCTACCAGCCGGTGCAACTGGTCCTGGGTCAACGCGACGTCCCCCGCGCGCAGCAGCAGGTCGGCGTCGGCGGGGGAGAACCGCAGCACGTCGGCCCGCACCTCGACCAGGCCGCCCTGCGGGTGCAGCCGGGCCAGCGGCAGCGGCGGGTCGGACCGGGTGGCCAGCACCAGCCGTAGCCCGGCCGGCCGGTGCCGGACCAGGGTGGCGACACCGTGCATGGTCGGGCCGTCGTCGATGGTGTGCAGATCGTCCAGCACCAGCACTACCGGAACGGGCAGCGCGTCGAGGGCGTCGACCACCTCGGCCAGGAAGTCGGCGCCGGGCACCGGCGGCGGCACGAGATCACGCAGCGGGCTGGCCACCGGCACGGCGGCACAACCGCGGAGCGCGCCCAACACCGCAGACCAGAATGCCTCGGGGTCCACGTCCTCGGCGTCCACCCGCACCCACGCGACCGCCACCCCGACCGAGCTCACCCAGTCGGCGAGCAGCACCGTCTTGCCGAATCCGGCCGGCGCGCACACCAGGGTGACCGGCACCTCGGTCGCGCGGTCCAGCGCGTGCCGGGCGACGGGGCGCGGTACGAACGTGGCGGGCGGCACCGGTGCGGCGATCTTGCTCCTGGGCACCCGCCACGGCGCGCCACGATCATCCCTGGCTGCCGTCGGAACCGTCCTCAGTAGACCGGAGCAGGCCGCGTGCCTCGGCCGCCAGGACGGCGTCCCTGCGCCTGCCGACGCTCAACTTCGCGTAGATGGCGCGGACGTGTGTCTTCACCGTGTTCACCGACACCGTCAGGTCGGCGGCGATCTCGTCGAACGACCGCAGCGTGGGCAGCAGGCCCAGCACGTCGCGTTCGCAGTCGGTCAGCGGCACCGGCACCGCGGTGGCGCGCAGCGATCGCCTGGCCGCCAACACCTTCGCCGCCTCCCGCGTCGAGCCGTTGAACGTGGCCAGCTGCGCCACCAGGAAGTCGATCACCTCCTGGGAGGCGAACACCAGCGGGTAGCGGACGTCCGTCGCCTCGGCCATCGCCAGCGCACGGACCAGGCCACGGCGGGCGGCATCGACGTCACCCGAGCGCAGCGCGGCCTCGGCCGCCACCAGCCGGGCGTCCTGCACCGACCACGGCAGCAGCGCCGGCACGGCACCGGCCAGCACCGGTTCCACGGCGTTGGCCGCCGACTCGTGCCTGCCGATGGCGAGCTGCCCCCTGGCCCGCATCAGCGCCTGCTCGGCACAGCCGGGCAGCCGCGACACCGCCCAGCACGACACCGCCCGGCCGGACTCGCGCAGCCCGAGCCGAACCGCGGCGCGGTGTTCCAGTAGCGCGCACAACGCCAGCGGAGCCGGCGTCCGCACGTCACCCGCGGCCTCGCGGGCCCGCTGGATGCGGCGCAGGCCGGCCGTCCAGTCGCCGGTGCCGGACTCCGCCGTGCCGCGCAGCGTCGCCGCCACCAGCCGCACGTCGTGGCCGACGTCCGGTGCGTCGGCCAACACCGGATCGGCCACGTCCAGGTCGCCGACACACGCGGCGAGGTCACCGCGCAGCAGCGCGCCATAGGCCAGCGCGACGTGCGCGGTGGCGTCGGCGAGCGTGCCCGGCCGGCCCCGGCTCACCGCCTCGGCCGCCCACGCCGTCATGCCCTGCACGTCACCGGTGGTCCCGGCCAGCACGGCGAGCGCGGTGAGACACTGGCCGGCCAGGTAGTCGTGACCGCCCGCCCTGGCGGCGGCCAGCGCCTCCCGCAGCCTGTGTTGCGCCTCGCCGAACCGACCGGTCACCAGCAGCGCGGCGCCCCGGTGCAGCGGGTCGACCACGGGCAGCGGCGGCGGCGGAGCGTCCACCTCGCCGACCAGCTGCGCCCGGCAGGACCGGGCGAACCGCCGCAGTGCCACCGCTTCCTGGCTGGCCAGCGCCGGCCACGCCGCGTCGGCCCGATCCAGACAGTGGTCCGCGGCGGCGAGATCACCACGCGCCAGCCGGGTCACCGCGCCCGCCAGCGCGGCGACGCAGTCGGTGGCGACCCGGTCGTCACCCAGCACGTCGATCGCGCCGTCGATCACCGCGTGTTCGCCGGACAGGGACAGCGTCAGCGCGTGCCGGCGCAGCAGCCTGCCGGTGCGCTGCACGTCGCCCGCCTGGCTCGCGTGCCGCAGTGCGCGGTGCGGTTCGTCGTTGGCCGCGTACCAGTCCGCGGCCCTGGCGTGCAGTTCGGCGGCCCGTTTCGGGGTCTGCCGGCGCAGATCGGCCGCCAGGTGGTCGCGCACCGGCGTCCACATGTGGAACGAGCGCACGTCCTTGGTGACCAGGGACGTGTCGCGATGCAGCGCGTCCAGCAGGCTGCTCGCGTCCGACCGGCCGGACAGCGCACCGGCCAGTCCGGGCGACACCTGATGGCACACGCTGATCGTGCGCAGCAGTTCGCGGGCGTCGGCCGGCAGCGGGGTGAGCACCTCGTCCACCAGGTACTCGGTCATCGGCCGGTCGTGCGCCACGAAAGCCGCCAGCAGCCGGGCCGGATCATCGGTGTCCCGCAACGTGTTCGCGGCCAGCCCGAGGTAGGCCGCCCAGCCGTCGGCGTGCTCGACGAGGGTGCGCGACTGGTCCGGGCCGAGCCGGACACCGGCGGCGGTGAGCAGCGCCCCGGCCTCGGCCGGCGTGAACAGCAGTTCGTCGGCACCCAGTTCGGTCAGCTCACCGGCCAGTTCGGCCAACGCCAGCGGTGGATCCTGCCGGCCGGCCAGCACCACCCGTAGCCCGGCGGGGCGGTGGCGCAGCAGCGCGGCGAGCCCGCGCAGCGGATCGGGGTCGGTGAGTTCGTGCAGATCGTCCAGCACCAGGCGGACCGGATCGGCCACGGTGTCCAGCGCGGCGGCGACCGTGGCCAGGAAATCGGCATCGGCGCTGGGCCTGCGGGGCACCACCAGCGCCCGGATCGGACTGTCCGCCGGCAGGCGGTCGGTCGAACCGATGGCGCCCAGCAACGCCGACCAGAACCGTCGGTCCGCGTTGTCGTCCACGTCGATCGACAGCCACGCGACCCCCGGCGTGCGGCGCGCCCAGTCGGCGAGCAGCAGGGTCTTGCCGGAACCGGCGGGCGCGCGGACCAGCGTCACCCGTGCCGCTGCCGCGTGGTCCAGCCTCGCCAGCAGCCGGGGTCGGGAAACCAGTGACCGCGGTGTCTCCGGCACCGTGATCTTGATTCTCGGCACCCGTCTTCGGGACGTTTCACCCGTTTCGTGCTGCATGCGCGCCTCCCCGATAGCTCTCGCGCGCATCCACTGTCACCCGGCTGCCGGTGCCCTGCCAGTTGACCATGCAGGTCGGACCGTCGGGCTTGCTTGTCATCGGATTCGGAAGTAAAACTCCATAATAAGGAAAATCTTCGGAGGGTGGTTCACTCATGTCCGGAATCGCAGTGGTCGGCAAGCCGGTGGAGCGGGGCGAGGGGATCCTCACGCCGGCTGCCCTGGAGTTCGTGCGCGACCTGCAGCGCGAGTTCGGGAGCCGGCGTGACGAGTTGCTCGCCCGCAGGGCGGAGCGGCGACAGGTGATCGCCCAGCGGCACCGGCTGGACTTCCTGCCGGAGACCGAGCAGGTGCGCACCGGCGATTGGCGCGTCGCCCAGGCGCCCGCCGATCTGGTCGACCGCAGAGTGGAGATCACCGGTCCCACCGAGCGCAAGATGACCATCAACGCCCTCAACTCCGGCGCCAACGTGTGGCTGGCCGACCTGGAGGACGCCAACACGCCGCACTGGCACAACGTGGTGTCCGGCCAGGTCAACCTGTACGACGCGGTCCGCGAGGACATCACGCTGACCCAGGCGGACGGCAAGCACTACGCGCTGGACCAGGACAAGCGGCACGCCGTGATCGTGATGCGGCCGCGCGGCTGGCACCTCGACGAGCGCCACATCGAGGTGGACGGCAAGCCGGTCGTGGGCGCGCTCGTCGACTTCGGCCTGTACTTCTTCCACAACGCCCGGGAACTGCTCAACCGAGCCAGCGGCCCGTACTTCTACCTGCCCAAGATGGAGAGCCACCTCGAAGCCCGGCTGTGGAACGACGTGTTCACCACAGCGGAGGCGAAGCTGGGCATCCCGCACGGCACCGTGCGCGCCACCGTCCTGATCGAGACGATCACCGCGGCGTTCGAGATGGAGGAGATCCTCTACGAACTGCGCGAGCACGTCTCCGGCCTGAACGCGGGCCGCTGGGACTACCTGTTCAGTGTGATCAAGAACTTCCGGGACGCGGGCGAGAAGTTCGTGCTGCCCGACCGCAACAGCGTGGCCATGACGGTGCCGTTCATGCGCAACTACACGGAACTGCTCGTGCACACCTGCCACAAGCGGGGCGCGTTCGCCATGGGCGGCATGGCCGCGTTCATCCCCAGCAAGGACCCGAAGGTCAACGAGGAGGCACTGGCCAAGGTCCGCGCGGACAAGGAGCGGGAGGCGGGCGACGGGTTCGACGGCTCCTGGGTGGCCCACCCCGGACTGGTGCCGATCTGCAAGGCGGCGTTCGACGCGGTGCTCGGTGATCGGCCCAACCAGCTCGACCGGCTCCGCGACGACGTCTCCGTCACCGCGGACCAGTTGCTGGACATCGCCAGCACACCGGGTCGGGCCACCGAGGCCGGCCTGCGGGCCGCGGTGGACGTCGGCGTGCGGTACCTGGCGTCCTGGCTGTCGGGCAACGGCGCCGCCGCCATCCACAACCTGATGGAGGACGCGGCCACCGCCGAGATCAGCCGGTCCCAGGTGTGGCAGTGGGTGCACAACGACGTCGTGCTGGACACCGGCAAGCAGGTCACGCCCGACCTGGTCCGCTCGGTGCTCGCCGAGACGAAGTCCGAACTGGCCAGTGAGGTCCCGAAACAGTTGGATGCCGCAGTTGAGATCTTCGAACAGATCGCGCTGTCCGACACCTTCGTGGACTTCCTGACCTGGCCGGCCTACCAGCGGATCGACTGAGCATCGACCAGGCTCCCCGACCACGCGGCGGTGTCCGGTGCGAAAACCCCAGGCGCACCAGGCACCGCCGCTCCGTCGTTCAGGAGCGGTCGACCGGCGCCCACAGGCTGGGCAGGTTCACCACGATGCCTTCCTGGCTGCTGCGCGCGATGATCACCACGGCCGCCTCGCCGGTGGGGTTCTCCTCACGGTGCGGCGCGTAGGGCGGCACGAAGACGTAGTCGCCCGGCTCGGTGGCCAGCCGGATCTCCTGGTCGCCCTCGGCGAAGACGAACACCGGGTGTCCGGACAGGACGTAGATCGCGGTCTCCGCCTCGCCGTGGTGGTGATCGCCGGAGTTGGTCCGCGGGGCTACCTCGGTCTGTCCCATCCAGACCTTCGTGGCACCGGTCAGCCGTCCGGAAATGGCCTCGCGCCGGGACATGCCGCTGGTCTGGTTGGTGTCCCCGCTCAGCTCGGCGGCCTTGATGTGCCGCAGCGCGGCATGCCAGTCGTCGGTCATCGCCGTCCCGTCAGGTCGGCGGCGGACAGGCCGCGGATCGAGGCGTCCAGCACCTGGGCGGTGTGTGCCAGCGCGATCGTCCCGTCCGCCCGCCGCACCGACGTCGCGATCTGCATCAGGCAGCCGGGGTTGGCGGTGACCAGCAGCTCGGCCCCGGTCGCCAATACGTTGGCGGCCTTGCGATCGCCCAGATCGCGGGCCGCCGTTGGCTGCAGGATGTTGTAGATCCCGGCCGAACCGCAGCAGATCGCCGCGTCCTCGATCTCCTTCACCGTCAGTCCGGGAATGCCGGCGAGCAGTTCCCTGGGCTGCTTGTGGATGCCCTGGGCGTGACCGAGGTGGCACGCGTCGTGGTAGGCCACCGTGACGTCGAGCGGATGGCGCTGCGCCACCGGGCCGAGCTCGACCAGGATCTCGGACAGGTCCCGGACCTTCTCGGCGAACCCGGCCGCCCGCCGCGCGTACGCGGGATCGTCGCGCAGGAGTTCCGCGTAGTCCTTCATCACCGAGCCGCAGCCGGCCGCGTTCACCACGATCCGGTCCACACCGGCGTCCTCGAACGCGTCCACCAGGGCGCGGGCGTATCGCTGCGCCTCCTGTTCCCGGCCGGAGTGCGCGCTGAGCGCACCGCAGCAGCCCTGCTGGCGGGGCGCGATGACGTCACAGCCCTCGGCGGCGAGCACCCGGGCGGTGGCAGCGTTGGCGCCGGGGAAGAACTCCCGCTGCACGCACCCGGTGAGCATGCCGACGACCGCCCGCCGAGTGCCGACCGCGGGCGTGCGCTCCGGCACGCGTTCCGCGCTGTCCAGTTCCGGTGCCAGTGCCTGCATCGCGGCCAGTGACGGCGCGATGCGCTCCAGCAGGCCGCTGCGCCGCAGCAGCCGTTCCAGACCGGTCTTCTGCATGGCGCGCAGCGGTCCGCGCAGCAGCCGCAGCCGTTCGGGACGCGGGAACAGCGCGAAGATCGTCGACCGCAGCAGCCGCTCGGCAGGTGTGCGACGGTGTCGGCGTTCCACCTGGGCGCGGGTCTGTTCGATCAAGGTGTCGTACCGCACGCCGGACGGGCACGCCGGCACACACGCCATGCAGCCCAGGCAGGCGTCGAAGTGCTCGACCATCGAGTCGGACAGCGGCGCGCCCTCCACGGCCTGCTTCATCAGATAGATCCGGCCGCGCGGCGAGTCCATCTCCTCGCCCCACAACGTGTACGTCGGGCACGTGGTCAAACAGAATCCACAGTGGACACAGTCGTCGATCAGCTCGCGGCTGGGCGGGTTGTGCTCGTCGAACGCCGGCAGCCCGAGATCGACATGTGTCATCAGATGCCTCCCACGAATCGCCCCGGCGCCAGTCGGTGGTCCGGGTCGAACAGGTCCTTGACCCGCCGCATCAACTCCAGCCCGCCCACCGGACCCCACAGGTCCAGTTCGGACTTGACGTCGGCGGGCGCGTCCAGCACGACGAGGCTGCCGCCGCGCGCCACGCAGACCGGGCGCAGCACTGCCACCGCGGCGGCAGCACGGTCGGGCGCGACCGTCCCGTACAACACCCCGGTACCCGCCGAGCCGCGCACCGACACACCGGCGTCCCGGGCCGCGGCCAGCACATCCGGCACCGCGGACAGCTCACAGGTCAGCTTCAGCGCGACACCACCGGCCACCCACGGATACGTCGAGCCCCACGGCGGGCCGATCTCGGACTGCTCGGCGGCGTCGCCGAGCAGCCGCGCCACCTTCGCCGCCCGCTGCTCCACACCGGCCGGGATGCCCTCGACCAGCACCGCCACCGTCGGCGGCCCGTCCAGGGACTGGTCCACCTCCAGCGCGGCCGGCACCGTCTTCGACGTCAACACCGACCCCAGCACACCGCCGAGATCGCCGGCCACGGTCGCGGACACCCACCGGCCGGCCGCCGGCACCGGGTGCAGCCGGAACACCGCCTCGGTGATCACGCCGAGCGTGCCGAACGAGCCGGTCAGCAGCTTGCCCAGGTCGTAGCCCGCGACGTTCTTCACGACCTTGCCGCCCGCCTTGGCCACCTGGCCGTCGGCCCGCACCATCGTGACGCCGATCAGCAGGTCGCGGACCGTGCCGGTGGCCATCCGGTGCGGCCCGCTGGGCGATGCCGCGATCACCCCGCCCACGGTCGACCCGGGCACGGTCTCATCCAGCGCCAGCCGCTGCCGCGCGGACGCCAGGTGCTGCTGCAGGTCGGCCAGCCGCACGCCGGCCTGCGCCACGACCACCAGGTCGCCGCTGGCGTGCTCGACGACCCGGTTCAGGTGCCCGGTGTCGACCACCACGTCCACCCTGGCCGGCGGCGCGCCCCAGGTCAGCTTCGTGCCGCCGCCGCGCGCGACCACGGCCAGGTCGTGCTCGGCGCAGGCTCGCAACAGCGCGGCGACCTCGTCGGCCGACTTCGGGGTGGCCACCCACCGAGGCGCGACGCCGTCCACCGCGTCCGCGTCGGTGGCGTCGTGCAGCTCGGGGCTGGCCTGTGCCAGGTCGTCGTGGGTGCTCATCAGAAGATTTCCGCCACGCCGAGCTCGTGGGCCGGATGCGGCCCGGTGTGCTTGCCCGGCCGTTCCCCGCACAGCCGAGGCGTCGGGAAGATCTTGCCGGGGTTGGCGATGTTGTCCGGGTCGAACGCGCACCGCACCAGTTGCATCGTGTCCAGGTCGGCCTCGGTGAACATCTTGGGCATGTGCTTGGCCTTGTCCATGCCGACGCCGTGCTCACCGGTGATGGAACCGCCGTAGTCGATGCACAGGTCGAGGATCGCGCCGGACACCTCCTCGGCCTTCTCGCCCTGGCCCGGCTTCGACTCGTCGAACAGCACCAGCGGGTGCAGGTTCCCGTCCCCGGCGTGGAAGACGTTCGCCACGCGCACCCCGCTGGCCTGCGACAGGTCGCCGATGGCGCGCAACACCTCGGGCAGCGCGGTCCTCGGGATCACGCCGTCCTGCACGATGTAGTCCGGGCTGATCCGGCCGACGGCCGCGAACGCCGACTTGCGGCCCCGCCAGATCAACGCGCGTTCCTCGGCCTCGTTCGCGATGCGGATCTCGAAGGCCGCGTTGTCCCGGCATGCCTGCTCCACCGCGGCCAGCTCGTGCTCCACCTCGACGGCGGGCCCGTCCAGCTCGATGACCAGTACGGCGCCGGCACCGTCCGGGTACTGGCAGTGCACAGCGGCCTCGGCCGCCTCGATGGCCAGCGCGTCCATCATCTCGATGGCGGCGGGCACGATGCCGCCGCCGATGATCGCCGACGTGGCCGCCGCCGCGTCCGGCACGCTGCGGAAGCCCACCAGCAGGGTCCGGACGTCCTCGGGCAGCGGCACCAGCCGGACGGTGACCGAGGTGGCCACGCCGAGCGTGCCCTCCGAGCCGACGACCACGCCGAGCAGGTCGTAGCCGGGCGCGTCCGGGGCGCGGGTGCCCAGCTGGACGGTGTCGCCGTCCGGTGTGACCAGGTCGACGGACAGCACGTGGTTGGTGGTGAAGCCGTACTTGAGGCAGTGCGCGCCACCGGAGTTCTCCGCCACGTTGCCGCCGATCGAGCAGATCTGCTGGCTGGACGGGTCGGGCGCGTAGTAGTGCCCGGTCGGCGTCGCCGCCTTGGTCACCTGGAGGTTGAGCACACCGGGGTCGACGACGGCCCGCTGGTCGGCGGGCGCGACCTCGCGCACCTCGCGCAGCCGCGACATCACCAGCAGTACCCCGTCCGCCCTGGGCAGCGCCCCGCCGGACAGCCCGGTGCCCGAGCCCCTGGCCACGAACGGAATGCCCTCGGCTGCGCAGGCCGCGACGGTCGCGCGGGCGTGCTCCGGACTGGCTGCCAGCACCACCAGACCCGGCGTGACCCGGTAGTGAGCGAGCCCGTCGCACTCATAGGTGCGCAGCTCGGCCGGATCGGTGATCAGGGCGGTGTCGGGCACGGTGCCCCGGAGCCGGCGCAGGACGGCGTCGACGTCTCCGCGGGGTTGCGTCGACCGAGCGGTTGTCATGTGATACCTCCGTCGGAGGCGACGGAACAGGTATTTTTCGCATCGCGAGATGAAGTTATCGAACAGTGGATAGCCTAGGCACGTGCCGCACGCCGGTCAATGCCGTGGTCAGGGCTTCCGGCCCACCGCCGCGTAGGCGATCGACTCGCTCGGCTGGTCGAAGACCGGATCACTGGCCCGGGACATCGACTCCTCGGGATGCCACGACGGCGTCCACGTCACCCCCGGCGCCAGCAGCTCGAAATCGCCGAACAGCGCGGCGACCTCGTCGCGCGTCCGCCAGATCACCGGGCTGCTCGAACTGTCGTACATGGCCTTGATCGCGGCGATGCTGGCCGACATGGCCGGTGGCGCGCCCTCGTCGGTGGCGTGCGAGATGGCCAGGTACGACCCGCTGGGCAGGAGTTCCCGGTAGCGGGCGACCACGTCCGCGCCCATGTCCCTGCCCTGCTCGTCCAGTTGCTGCACGTGCAGGACGGCGATCAGCAGCAGCCCGATCGGCTCGTTCAGGTCGATCAGCCCGGTGTCCAGCACCCGCTCCCACAGGTGGGCCGGTGCCCGCAGGTCGCCGTTGATCGCCGTGTGCCGTTTCGGATCACCCTGTTGCTCCAACAGGATCTGCGAGTGCGCGACGGCGACGGGTTCGTTGTCGACGTAGACCACCCTGGCGGTGCCCTGCTCGACGGAATCGGCCACCGCGTGGGTGTGGTCCATCGTCGGCAGGCCGGCGCCCAGATCGATGAACTGGCGGACGCCCAGTCGCATCAGATGCCGGACCGCCCGGAACAGGAACTGCCGGTTCGCCTTGGCGGCCGACACGACCAGCGGGAACGTCTCCTTGACCTTGTCGCCGAACTCGCGGTCGATCGCCCAGTTCGCGTTGCCGCCCAGGATGTAGTCGTAAATCCGGGCGACACTGGGTCGATCGAGATTGACGCCTTCCGGCGGGAAGGAGTCGCGGCTGGTTTCGTTCATCCCGTGCGTCATCCTGTCGCGTGAGGGTGGATCGGACCGCACCATTCCAACACCGCGTTGCCCGTCGATCAATGCTCTGTCACCCGCTTGCGAATCCGGCACGGAGTTTGCGCAGGAACTCATTCGTGTGATCCCGATCCAGCGCCGCGGTGTGCACCTCGTCCCAGGCCTGCGTCGCCTTGGTGAGCTGGCGCGCCGACTTCAGGTAGTGTGCGCCCGCAACGTGTTCCACGTAGACGAAGCTCGCCTTCGGATCGGGCAGGCGCAGGATGGAGAAGTCACCGTACAGATGGGCGATGCCGGTGGTCGTGGGCAGCAGTTGGATGCAGGTGCGGTCATCCGCGATCCGCGTGTTCGCCGGGTTGTTGATGGCCAGCAGGTAGTCGATCTCGTCACACACGACGCCCGCGCCGAACGCCCGGCCCGCGCGGTGCAACGCCTCCTCCGCGATCACACAGCCGTAGCGGCGCAGTGCGGGTCGGCGGAACAGCTCCCGCCGGGACCGCCGGTTGCGGATCAGCGGTGCCACGTCGACGGATTCGGCCGTGGCGAACTGACGCAGCATGAAGTGTTCTGACTGGAGTGGACCGGGCAGCCGCAACTCGTGCCAGCTCAGGATCTCCAGCGCGTCCGGCTCGTAGTCGATGTACTTGCGGGCGTACTCCGGGACCAGCGCCCGCTGGCCGGAGAACGGTATGCCCACGGCGTTCCATCTGGCCAGGTTGCGCATCCGGGTCGCGATGTCCGGCGGCACCTCGAGATCGCGGATGATCCGCTCGACGGTCTCCGGCTCGATCTTGATCTGACCGGACTCGATCTTGTTGATGTTGCCCTGGCTGTAGCCGACCAGCCCGCCCAGTTCCTGTTGGGTCATCCGCCGGCCGGATGCGGTGCGCACGTCGAGCCTGGCCTGCTTGATCAGACCGGCGAGTTCGCGCCGTTCCCTGCCACCGTCGGCGTGCACCAATGCTCCACTTCACTCCCGCGGCCCGCGGCCGAACTCGATTCGGCCGCGGCGGCCACGCAAGTGTAGGCATGCCGCGCGGGCAACCCAGGAATGACTCGCCTCAGTGGTCGAAGTCACCCACACGGGTGGCGCCCAGGAAGCCCTGCCATTCGCGGCGCCTGAAGGCCAGAACCGGCGTCGGCGCGGATTGTGCCGAGTCCCGGACGCCCACGCGGTCACCGTAGGCGAGATGGACCTCGACACAGTTGCCGCCGTCCGGGCCACAGCGGACCGAGCGTTTCCACCCGGTGTCTTCGTTCGTTGGGTGCATGTCGCCCCCGTTGGTCGATGATATGTCCTATTGATCGTCTCTCGCTATTAATCGTGGGGCAACCGGCCCAACCCGCATGGCCCAGCTTTTCACCAGGCTGCCGCGATCGCCGTTACCATGCGTCATGGCGCGTCGGCGCCGGTGGGAGGCGATCGGGATGCGCCTGGCGGGTCGAGCCCTGCGGCTGACGGTGTTCCTCGACGAGGACGTCACCTGGCACCACAAACCGCTCTACCACGAGATCGTGCACCGCGCGCACCAGGCGGGACTGGCCGGTGCGACCGTGCTGCGCGGCGTCGAGGGATTCGGCGCCGGCTCGACCATCCACACCAGCCGGTTGCTGTCCCTGGCCGAGAACCTGCCCGCGGTGATCGTCATCGTCGACGCCGAGGAACGGATCCGGGAGTTCCTGCCGCAACTGGACGAACTCGTCGACGAGGGCATGGTGATCCTCGACGAGGTCGAGGTGATTCGCTATGTCGGGCGCCAGCACGGCGGCTGACCGCAACGGCGGAGATGCCGGCCGGCGCCGCCCTGCGACAGGATCGACCGCGGCAGGCGTCGGGGCGGGCGCCTGAAAGGGAAACGTCCGGCAGGTGCGCTATGACGTTGAGCAAGGACGAGTGGGACGCACTCACCACCATCCAGCAGTCGCTCGAACTCGACGACCCCCGGCTGGCCAGGAAACTGCGCCGGATGGCCGTCGGACCGCTGGTCGATCCGATCGACTCGGCATGGTGGACCGTGGCGTCGATGATGGTCGGGCTGAGCATCGTCACGCTCGGCGCGACGCTCGGCGTCCCGGCGCTGGCCGTGGCGGGGATGCTGATCGCGATCGGCATCCCCGTGGCCATCACGGCGGTGCTGGTGCGGCGGTCCAGGCGACGGCGCAGGTGGCGGCGCTGACCACGGCGTTGACAGGTCGGGCCGGCTGCCCGGATCATCGGCCGGGTGAGCACCCCGCCCCTGACCGGCGTCACCGTGGTCAGCCTGGAGCAGGCCGTCGCCGCTCCGTTCGCCACCCGCCAGCTCGCCGATCTCGGCGCCAGGGTGATCAAGGTGGAACGGCCCGACGGCGGCGACTTCGCCCGCCACTACGACCGTTCCGTGCACGGCCAGGCCAGCTACTTCGTGTGGCTCAACCGGTCCAAGGAGTCCCTCACCCTGAACCTCAAGGCCGAGGCCGGTCGCCAGATCCTGGCCGACGTGCTGGCCGACGCCGACGTGCTGGTGCAGAACCTGGCACCCGGCGCCGCGACCCGGCTCGGGCTGGACGCGGCCGCGTTGCGCGACCGCCATCCCCGGCTGATCACCTGCGTGATCTCCGGCTACGGCTCGGACGGGCCGTGGGCCGACCGCAAGGCGTACGACCTGCTGGTACAGGCCGAGACGGGCTTGGTGTCGCTGACCGGCAGTGCCGCCGAGGCGGCCAGGGCCGGCATCTCGGTGGCCGACATCGCCGCCGGCATGTACGCCTACTCCGGTGTGCTCACCGCGCTGTACCGGCGGGCCGTCACCGGTGAGGCGTCCGCTGTGGACGTTTCGCTGTTCGAGTCGCTGGCCGAATGGATGGGCGCACCCGCGTACTACACCGAGTACGGCGGCAGCCAGCCCGACCGCACCGGCGCCGACCACGCCACCATCGCGCCCTACGGCCCGTACCCCACCGCGACCGGCACGGTGGTGCTGGGCATCCAGAACGACCGCGAGTGGCAGGCGTTCTGCCGGACCGTCCTGGCCGATCCCTCGGTGGCCGAACGCTTCGCCACCAACCCCGCCCGCGTCGCGCACCGGGCGGAGCTGAACGCGATCATCGAGCGCCGGTTCGCGGAGCTCGACCTGGACGCAGTGGTGGCCCTGCTGGACAGTGCCGGCATCGCCAACGCCCGGCTGAACTCCGTGGCCGACTTTCTCGCTCACCCGGTGCTGGCCGGCAGAAACCGGTGGCACGACGTCGACACACCCGCCGGCCCGATCCGCGCCCTGCGTCCACCGGCCGATCTCGCCGGGATCGAACCGGTGCTGAACCCGGTGCCCTCGGTGGGCGCCCACACGGACGCGATCCTGCGCGGGTTGGGTCGCAGCGCCGCCGACATCGCCGCGTTGCGTGAGTCCGGCGTGGTCTGAGTCAGTCGGCCGGGCCGCCGCGCGCCACCAACTGGCTCGCGATCACGTTGCGCTGGATCTCGTTGGTGCCTTCGCCGACGATCATCAGCGGTGCGTCCCGGAAGTAGCGCTCCACGTCGAACTCGGTCGAATAGCCGTACCCGCCGTGCACCCGCACCGCGTCCAGCGCGATCCGCATGGCCGCCTCCGACGCGAACAGCTTGGCCATGCCGGCCTCCATGTCGCAGCGGTCACCGGCGTCGTAGCGCTGCGCCGCGTACAGCACCAGTTGGCGGGCGGCCGTGTAGCTGGTGGCCATGTCGGCCAGCAGGTTGCCCACCGACTGGTGCCGCCAGATCGGCTTGCCGAACGACTCACGCTCCTGCGCGTACCGCAGCGCGTCGTCCAGCGCGGCCCGGGCGACGCCCAGCGCCCGCGACGCCACCTGGATCCGGCCGATCTCCAGGCCCTTCATCATCTGCGCGAAACCGTGGCCCGGCACCCCGCCCAGCAACGCGTCCGCCGGCACGCGGTGGTCGACGAAGGACAGTTCGCAGCTCTCCACGCCCTTGTAGCCCAGCTTGGGCAGGTCGCGGGACACCGTGAACCCGGGGCCCGGCTCCACCAGCAGGATGCTGATGCCCTGGTGCTTCGGCCGGGCCTCCGGGTCGGTCTTGCACAGCAAGGCGACCAGCTGCGAGCGGCGCGCGTTGGTGATCCACGTCTTGGCGCCGTTGACGACGTAGCCGTCACCGTCGCGGCGGGCGTGGGTGGTCAGCGCCTGCAGGTCGGAGCCGCCGCCGGGCTCGGTCAACGCCATCGTGGCGCGGATCTCGCCGGTGGCCATCCTCGGCAGGTAGTGCTGTTTCTGCTGGTCCGTGCCGAACGCGAGGAGCAGCTTGGCGACCACGGTGTGCCCACCCATCGCGCCCGCCAGGCTCATCCAACCCCTGGCGAGCTGTTCGGTCACCCGCACGTAGCACGGCGTACTCACCGCGGCCTCGCCGTACGGCTCGGGAATCGCCAGGCCGAACACCCCGAGCAGCTTCATCTGCTCGATCAGCCGCTCCGGGTACTCGTCGGCATGTTCCAGCTCGCGGACCACCGGCCGGACGTCGCGGTCGACGAAGTCGGCGACGGTGTCCACGATGGCCCGCTCCTCGGCGGTCAGCTCACTCACGCCGACCACCCTGCCACGGTCCACTCAGCGCACGGCGCGCAGCGACTCCTTCAGCGACGTCAGCGTCGCGGCGATCGCGGTGGGCTCGTAACCGCAGTGCGCCATGCAGTTCGCGCAACGCGGGTCGCGACCCCGGCCGTACGACTCCCAGTCCGTGGTGTCCAGCAGTTCCTGGTACGACTTGGCGTAGCCGTCACCCATCAGGTAGCACGGCTTCTGCCAGCCGTACAGCGAGTACGACGGAATTCCCCACGCGGTGCACGGGTAGTCGACCTTGCCCTCGAGGAAGTCCAGGAACAACGGCGAGTGGTTGATCCGCCACCGATTGCGACGCCCGTCGGCGAACGCCTTGCGGAACAGTTCCCGGGTTTCCTGCACACCAAGGAAGTGCTCCTGGTCCGGGGCCTTCTCGTAGGCGTAGGCGGGGGACAGCATCATCCCGTCGACCTTGAGGTCGTTGTTCAGGTAGTCCAGCACCTCGATCACGGTCTGCGGCGTGTCCGTGTTGAAGAACGTGGTGTTCGTGGTGACGCGGAAACCGCGCTCCTGCGCCATTTTGATGGCGTCGACGGCCTGCTTGAACACGCCCTGCTTGGCCACCGACTCGTCGTGCCGGTCCTCCAGGCCGTCGATGTGCACGGCGAACGCCAGGTACGGCGACGGCTTCAACTTGTCGATCTTGCGCGGGATCAGCAGCGCGTTGGTGCACAGGTAGATGAACTTCTTGCGCTTCACCAGGCCGGCGACGATGTCCTCGACCTGCGGGTGCATCAGCGGCTCACCACCCGCGAGACACACCACCGGCGCGCCGCACTCGTCGACGGCGGCCAGTGCCTGCTCGACCGGCATCCGCTGCTTCAACACGTTCGCCGGGTGTTGGATCTTGCCGCAGCCCTCACATGCCAGGTTGCAGGCGAAGAGCGGTTCCAGTTCGAGGGTGATCGGGAACTTCTCTCGACGGGCCAACTTCTGACGGAACAGGTAGGCGCCGATCTTGATCGCCTGGCGCAGTGGAATGCTCATCCTCGCCGGTCCCCTCTACTGTCGGTAAAGAAGCAGCCCTATTCCACTACGATCGTTTTGCCTAAGCAACCAACTGTTAGAGTGGTTGTTCGGGTCCTACTGACACGTAGGGTTACTCACGCCGCTGGTAGGACGTTGATCGCGTGGTCACCTGTAGCCCACAGGTACTGGACAGCGTAGGCGCGCCACGGCCGCCACGCAGCGGATCGCTCGATCAGGGCAGCCGGCGTGGTGGGCAGGCCGAGCGCCTCGGCCGCGTGCCGGACACCGATGTCCGTCGGCACGAAGGCGTCCGGATCACCGAGCCCCCGCATCGCGATCGTCTCGACCGTCCACGGGCCGACACCCGGTAGTGCCGTCAGCTGCGTTCGTGCCCGCGCCCGGTCGTCACCGACGCCCAGATCGATCTCGCCGCCGGCCAGCGCCCCGAACAGCGCCATCAGGGTGCGCCGCCGGGAGGCGGGGAACGCCAGGGTGGTCGGGTCCACCGTGGTCAGGTCGGCCATCGACGGGAACAGGTGGGTCAGCCCGCCCGCGTGGTCGTCGATCGGCGTGCCGTGACTGGTCACCAGCCGCGCGGCATGCGTACGGGCAGCCGCCGTGGACACCTGCTGGCCCAGTACGGCCCGGACGGCGAACTCGGCGGTGTCCACCGTCCGCGGCACCCGCCGGCCGGGTGCCTTGGCCACCAACGGTTCCAGCACCGGATCCTGGCGCAGGAGTTCGTCCACGGCGACCGGGTCGGCATCCAGGTCGAGCAGGATGCGGCAGCGGTTGCTGGCGATGGACAGGTCGCGCAGGTCGGTGAGGGTGAGCTGGCAGGCGATGTGGTCGACGAGCGGGCGCAGCGCGACGATGCCGTGGCCGTAGGGCAGGCGGAGGGTGCGACGGTAGGCGCCGTCGCGCCACTCCTCGACCCCCGGCACGGCGGTCGCGACCAGGTGGCCGAACAGGTTGTCCGGGCAGAGCGGGGCGCGGAAGGGCAGGCGCAGGCTGAGCACGCCGGGGCCGGTGGCGCGGCGGCCGCGGGCGGCGTGGCTGCGCAGGTCGGTGGGGGAGAGGGCGAACACCTCGCGCACGGTGTCGTTGAACGCGCGGATGCTGGCGAACCCGGCCGCGAACGCGACGTCGCCCATCGGGAGTTCTGTCGTCTCGATCAGCACCCGAGCGGTCTGGGCGCGCTGCGCCCTGGCGAGGGCGAGTGGACCGGCGCCCAACTCGGCGACCAGTTGCCGCTCGACCTGCCGGACGCTGTAACCGAGCCGGTTCGCCAGCCCCGCCACGCCGTCCCGGTCGACGACGCCGTCCGCGATCAACCGCATCGCTCTGGCGACGACGTCGGCGCGCTGGTTCCAGAGGGGTGAGCCGGGGCTGGCGTCGGGCCGGCAGCGCTTGCAGGCGCGGAAGCCGGCCTGTTGGGCGGCGGCGGCGCTCGGGTAGAAGCGCATGTTGACGACCTTGGGCGGGACGACCGGGCAGCTCGGTCGGCAGTAGATGCCGGTGGTCACGACGGCGGTGTAGAACCATCCGTCGAACCGCCCGTCCTTGGACCGAACGGCCCGCAGGCGCCAGTCACTCTCGTCATGCACTCCGTTGAGGATAGGGCCAGGCTCAGGGCCTGTGTAGCGAAAAAACGACATGACCCTCTGGTGGTCGCCTCGTCTGGGTGACGAGCGCCGCGAGTTGGCCACTATCGGCCAGCCGGTCAGGTTGGCGGGACCAGTGCGAAGTATCTGTCGAGCACTGCCAGGTCGCCCTCGATCTCACCGCATTCCGCGGCCGGCAGCCGATGCCACAGGAACAGCGCCAGGTTCGACGCCGTGCCGGCCAACGTCACGTCCCCCGGACCGTCCACCAGACAAGGCTTGTCATCCTCGAACCGAATCGTCCACTCCCGGGGCTCGTCCGTCTGCCGAAAGCGAAACGTCTCCCCGGAACCGGCCGGCGCCGCATGCCATCCCCGCCGGGCCGGCACCATCACCTCGAACGTCTGACTCACGACATCCCGCGCCACCACCGAATCCAGCGCCTCCGCCGAACCACCGACCGCACCCTCGATGTCCCACCGGTGCACCGCGGCCTCGATCGTCTGCATCCGCAACCAGAACCCGACCGTGTGCTCCCGCGACCAACTCCACGCCGGCTCGTCCGGCCGGCACGCACCGAACAACGCCGCCAACTCCTGCGCGCCCTCGGCGAACCAGTCCACCAGGCCCGCCGTCACGACATCCCCACCAGACGGAACGACAAAAGACCCGGTGGGCGGCGACGTCGACCGGTCCCGGATCACCGGCGTCAGCATCCGGTGCACCCACCCCAGGTGCGTCACCAGATCGACGACCGACCAACCGGGGCACGCCGGCACCGGCGGCGCCGAGCCGACCGCCCGCCGCGCCGCCGCCGTGAACGCCGTGACCTCGCGGCGGAAGTGCGGGAGATACTCCATGCGCCCAGTCTGCCCTGGTCCGACGCAACCGCGTCCGCACCGGCGCAACCGCGTCCGCACTGGTGGTCGCTGGTGTACGTTCGGTTACATACACAGATCTGGCCATGATCCCTCGGAGCGGCGGATGACCCGGTTGACGCTGATCGTCGAGGCGGACGGGACCGACGCACACCGGCTGGACCACCTGACCTCCACCCTGCGCTCCGACCTGGTCGCCACCGGCCTCGTCACGGTCGCCCGCCCGCGAACCGACCCGCCGCCGGACGCCCGCACCGGCGCCGGACTGTCGGTCGGCGAACTGATCGTCAGTGGCGTCCTGTCCACCGGCACCATGTCCGCGCTGGCCAGCGTGCTGATCGCGCACATCAGGCGGACCGGCGCGCGGTCGGTGACCGTGCGGCGCGGCGAGGACGAGTACCGCTTCACCGGACTGAGCGAGGACGCCCAGCGCGACCTGATCCACCAACTGACCGCGGGTGCCGACGAGAGTGCCCGGTAGCCGATGCCCGGCCGTTACGCGCTGCTGGTGGCGACCGCCCAGTACACCGATCTCCGGTTACGCCGCCTCCGGGCGCCCGTCGGCGAGGCACAGCACCTGCGCGAACTCCTCCTCGACAGCGAGGTCGGCGGCTTCGACGCCGTGGGCGTCGTGCTGGACGACTCCAAGGCGGAGATCGAGCGGCGGATCGAGGAGCTGTTCGCCGGTCGCGGCCCGGACGACCTGGTGCTGCTCTACCTGTCCGGTCACGGCCTGAAGAACGACCACGACAAGCTGTTCTTCGCCGCCTGCAACACCGAACTGGACCGGCCCTACGCCACCGCCGTCGCGGCCAGCACCGTGCAGGGCATGCTCGAGGAGTCCCAAGCCGGCGTGAAGGCCGTGCTCCTGGACTGCTGCTACAGCGGCGCGTTCTCCAACGGGCTGATGGTGCGGTCGTCCACCTCGATCGACTACGAGGCCCAGTTGCTCGGTCGCGGCACCTACGTGATCACCGCGACCAACGAGTTGGAGTACGCCTACGAGGGCAACGAACTCGTGCTGGGCACCGCGACCGACGGCGGGGTCGGCTCGGTGTTCACCGCCGCCGTGATCAAGGGCCTGGAGACGGGCACGGCCGACGGCAACGACGACGGCGTGATCACCGCGGACGAGCTGTACTCCTACGTGTACGACCGGGTCCGCGAGTCGCACGTCCCGCAGACGCCGACCAGGCACGACCGGATCAAGGGCGACTTCCGGGTGGCCACCACCCGCCGGTCGGCGTGGCGGGACCGGATGGTCGGCGGGTCGCCGACGCTGGGCACGTTGCTGACCAAGGTCGTCGACTCGGACGCGCAGCGCTCCGACGCGCAGGAGTCGCTGGCCACGCCGATCGGCAACACCATCCACCCGGGCGGCAAGGTGGCGCCGGTGCAGTTGGAGCTGACCGGGCAGACCGGCCACCTGCTGGTGGTTGGCCGCCTGTTCGCCGGCAAGTCGACGTTGCTGCACACGCTGATCCTCGGGCTGGCCTACATCCGGTCCCCGGAGGACGTGCAGTTCTACTGCCTGGACTGGGAAGGCCGGCTGGGTGTGCTGTCCAACGTGCCGCACGTGCGGGCCGTGGTCAGCGACGACGAGCCGCAGGCCGTGGACGCCGTCCTGCAGCACCTGCGGACCGTGATCACCAGCCGGCGGGCGTTGTTCCGCCAGCAGCGGATCTACTCGATGAACGAGATCCGGCGGCGGCGCAGGCGCGGTGAGCTGCCCGGCGGTGAGTTCGCCGACGTGTTCCTGGTGATCGACTGCTGGGAGGGGTTCGCCGAACGCCGGTCGTTCGTGGAGGACGTCGTCAAGATCGCCAGTGTCGGCCTCGCGTTCGGCGTGCACGTCGTGGTGACGACCCGGCACTGGTCCGAACTGCCCGACCAGATCGTGCGGCTGCTGCTGGGCCGGATCGAACTGCTGCTGGACGACCCGATCAACTCGCGGATCAGCCCGGCGATGTCCGCGTCGCTGCCCGAGTTACCCGGCTGGGGCCTGCACGCCGGCCAGCGGTTCCAGGTGGCGCTGCCCAGGCGGGACGCGACGGAGAGCGACTACGACCTGGTGTCGATGGTCGAGAGCATGGTGGACAGCAGCGCCCACGCCTGGCTGGGCTACTCGACGCTGACGTCGGAGGACGCGTCGACGGAGAACCTGTCGCTCCTGCAGATGCTGGGCATTCCCGACGACCCGGCCACGTTCGACGTGGCGGCGGCGTGGCAGTACCGGCCGAGAGCGGCCCGCTTCCGGGTGCCGGTCGGCGTCGACGAGCAGGGCCGACCGGTCGAGCTGGACCTCAAGGAGGCGGCCGCGCAGGGCATGGGCCCGCACGGCCTGTGCGTCGGCGCCACCGGCTCCGGCAAGTCGGAGTTCCTGCGCACGCTGGTCCTGGCGCTCGCGCTGACCCACTCGCCGCTGACGCTGAACATGGTGCTGGTGGACTTCAAGGGCGGCGCCACCTTCCAGGGCCTGTCCCGGTTGCCGCACGTAGCGGCGTCGATCACCAATCTCGCCGACGATCTCACCCTGGTCGACCGGATGCACGAGGCGCTGCTGGGTGAGGTGGCGCGACGCCAGGCGATACTGGCCGCGGCCGGGGTCAAGGACGTCTGGGCCTACGACGAGCTGCTGCGCGCCGGGGGCGACCTGGAACCGTTGCCCGCGTTGTTCATCTGCATCGATGAGTTCTCCGAGATGCAGATCGCGAACCCGAACTTCCTGGACGTGTTCCTCCAGATCGCCAGGGTCGGCCGGTCCTTGCAGATGCACCTGCTGCTGGCGTCGCAGCGGCTGGAGGAGGGCAGGCTGCGCGGCCTGGACTCCAGCCTGTCCTACCGGATCAGCCTGCGGACGTTCTCCGCCGCCGAGTCCCGCGCGGCGATCGGCGTGCCGGACGCCTACGAACTGCCGCCCATCCCGGGCTCGGGCTACCTGGCGGTGCACGGCGATCGGTCGACCCGGTTCCGGTCGGCCTACGTGTCCGGTGCGTACCAGCCGGACGAACCGGCGACCGAGCAGGCCGACGGCGACCGGAACGGTCTGCCGCCGACCCTGCTCGAGGTGCTGGTGGACCGGCTGGCCGGGCACGACCCCCGGGCGCGGCCGGTCTGGCTGCCGCCGCTGGACCGGTCGATGCCGATCGACCAACTGTTACCGCCGCTGCACGTCACAGAGCACCGGGGGCTGAACGCGGACGGCCGGGACGGCGGGTCGCTCACCGTGCCGGTCGGCGTGGTGGACCGGCCGTACGAGCAGCGGCACGATCCGCTGGTCGTCGACCTGAGCGGCAGTTCGGGCCACGCGGCCGTGGTCGGTGGTCCGCGGTCGGGCAAGTCGACCCTGCTGCGGACGCTGGTCGTGTCGATGGCACTGACCCACACGCCGACCGAGGTCCAGTTCTACTGCCTGGACTCCGGCGGTGGCGGCCTGCTCGCGCTGGCCGACCTGCCGCATGTCGGCGGCGTCGCCGGGCGGCTGGAGCCGGAGAAGGTGCGCCGCACGGTGGCCGAACTCGAGCTGATCGTGGACCGCAGGGAACAGCGCTTCCGGGAACTGGGCATCGACTCGATGGCGATGTACCGGATGCGCCGCCGCCGAGGCGAACTGGTCGACGACCCGCACGGCGACGTGTTCCTGGTCGTCGACGGCTGGCTGACGATCCGACAGGACTTCGACACCATGGAGGCGGCGATCGTGCGGCTGGCCGGCCGCGGCCTGTCCTACGGGGTGCACGTCGTCGTCACCGCGTCCCGCTGGGCGGACATCCGGCCGGCGCTGAAGGACCTGCTCGGCACCCGGCTGGAGCTGCGCCTCGGCGATCCCGCCGAGTCCGAAGTGGACCGCAAGGCGGCGCGGAACGTGCCTGGCGACCGTCCCGGCCGGGGCATCGCCGCCGACGGGCACCACCATTTCCTCGCCGCGCTGCCTTACACCGGCGGCGGGGAAACGCCGGCCGACCCGGTCGCCGGGCTGCCGGAGCACCTGAGCCGCACGGTGGCCCTCAGCGCGGCGAACTGGCAGGGACCGAGGGCGCCGATGGTTCGGCTGCTGCCGGATCTGTTGCGGTACCGGGAACTACCGTCGGCGGACGACGTCGACCGGCCCGCGCTGATCCCGATCGGCGTCAACGAGGAGGAACTGGCCACCGTCTTCCTCGACTTCGCGGCGGAACCACATTTCGTCGCGTTCGCGGACGACGAGTCCGGCAAGACGAACCTGCTGCGCACCATCGTGCGCGGCATCACGACCCACTATCCGCCGGACAAGGCCACCATTCTGGTCGTCGACTACGGGCGCACCATGCTGGGCCTGGTCGACCGTGACCACCTGCTCGGCTACGCGCCGTCCGGCACCGTGCTGACCGGCCTGATCGGGGAGGTCCGTCAGGCGATGGCCGTCCGGCTGCCCGGCCCCGCGGCCACCGAGCAGCAGTTGCGCGACAGGACGTGGTGGCACGGGCCGGAGTTGTTCGTCGTCGTGGACGACTACGACCTCGTGGTCACCCCGGCGAGCAATCCGCTCACGCCGCTGTCGGAGTTCCTGGCCCAGGGCAAGGACATCGGCCTGCACATGATCGTGGCGCGGCGGACCGGCGGTGCCACCCGGTCGACGTACGACCCGATCATCGGCCGGCTGAAGGAGATCGGCACGCCCGGCCTGGTGGGCAACGGCTCGCGTGAGGAGGGCACGCTGTGGGGGACCGTCCGGCCGACCCCGCAGCCACCCGGCCGGGGCATGCTGGTCACCAGGAAGCGCGCCCCGCAGCACGTCCAGATCGCCTGGCTCGATCCGGAGGAGTAGCGCTCTACTGCGTGCTGTAGGACGTGGGCCGCAGGTAGTAGACGACCCGGTACTGCTTGTCCGCGGGCGCATCCATGTCGGAGCCGTAGCGGCGGGCGAGTTCGACGAAGAACGCGCCTTCCGGATCGGGTTCGACGCGCTCGATCGCGCCGCGCACCTCCAGGTAGCGGTACGGCTTGTCCGGATCGGTGACGGACATCGCGACCGACGGGTTGAGCTGCGTGTTGCGG
Organism: Pseudonocardiaceae bacterium; assembly: GCA_036491115.1. Taxonomy (GTDB): domain Bacteria; phylum Actinomycetota; class Actinomycetes; order Mycobacteriales; family Pseudonocardiaceae; genus DATEPR01. The sequence goes on along the minus strand of DASXCQ010000102.1, from coordinate 21,952 downwards.
TGCTTCTGCCGCCTCGTGGTGGTGGTGAACTTGAGGAACTCGCCGTCCCACGCGTACCACATCGGGTTGACCTGGGCGGTGTTGTCCGGCCGGACCGTGGCCAGGTGGCCGTACAGTGGACGGTCCAGCAGGTCGATCAGCTCATCGGGGATCACTGGCATGGGCCCAACATAGCCAACCGACCGCGGAGGTGACCGCATTGCGGGTCACGCGGACCGAACTGATCGGTGCCGTGACGGGGGAGTCGTCGGCGAACCGGACCGGTAGCCGGTTCGGCGTGTACGGCACCGATCTCGGCATACCGTGGGACAACGGACAGGGCGAGGTCCTGGTGGCGTTCGGCGACAGCTACGGCGAGCGCTGGGGCGGCCACGGCGCCGGTCCCGGCGACGCCGACTGGCGGTGCAACGTCCTGGCCGTGTCGACCACCACCGACCTGGCGGGCGGCCTGTCCCTGGACGCGCTGGTCACCCGGCCGGACGGCACGGCGGAGCAGTTCCTGGCCAGGGACAGGACGGCACGCAAGGAGAGCACGGTGATCCCGACCGCCGGGATCACCGCGGCAGGCGTCGACTACGTGCACTACATGTCGGTCCGTGACTGGGGCGCCCCCGGCCACTGGCGCACCAACTACGCCGGCATCGCGGTGTCCGACGACCACGGCCGGTCCTGGCGCAAGCCCGATGCGGCGCGGTGGCCCAACCGGCGGGCCCGCGACCACCCGTTCCAGATGGGCGCTTTCGTGGCCGACGGCGACCACGTGTGTCTCGTCGGCACACCCAACGGCCGCTTCGGTTCGGCGTCGCTGGCCAGGGTCGACCAGGGCAGCGTATCCGATGTGGACGCCTACGAGTTCTGGACCGGCCGTGGCTGGGCGGCAGGCGATCCCTATGCCGCGCGGCCGGTGTTCGCCGGTTCGGTCGGTGAGCTGTCGGTGCGGCACAACGGGTTCTGCGACGCCTGGCTGGCGCTGTACCTGGACGAGAGCCGCGTCGCGCTCGTACTGCGCTCGGCCCGCGAGCTGACCGGGCCCTGGAGTGAGCCGGTGACCGTGGTGCCCGGTGCCGAGTACCCCGGCCTGTACGGCGGCTACCTGCACCCGTGGGCGTCGGACGGGCAGGACGTCTACTTCACCATGTCCCGGTGGGGGCCCTATCAGGTGACACTCATGCGGGCGACCCTGGCCACCGAAGGGTGATGTCGTTTTTCCGCCAGGTCTGGTCGGTGGTGGACGGCAGACTGTGCTCATGAGCCTGCGCGTGCACACGGTCGTGGACAGCCCGACCGGCCCGCTGACGCTGGTCGCCGAGGACGGCATGCTGACCGGCCTGTACATGGACAGGCAGCGGCACCGCCCGCTCGAGGAGACGTTCGGCGTGCCGGACGCCACGCCGTTCGACGCGGTGATCGAGCAGCTCACCGAGTACTTCGAGGGCACCCGCCGCGACTTCGACCTCCCGCTGGTCATGCACGGCACCGACTTCCAGCGGACCGTGTGGCGGGCGCTGTGCACCATCCCGTACGGCGAGACGGTCAGCTACGGCCAACTCGCCGACCGGATCGGCAGGCCCACCGCGTCGCGGGCGGTCGGGCTGGCCAACGGCAAGAACCCGATCAGCATCATCGTGCCGTGTCACCGGGTGGTCGGTTCGTCCGGCGACCTGACCGGGTACGGCGGCGGGCTGGACCGCAAGCGCCACCTGCTCGCCCTGGAGACCGGGGTCGCGACGCGGTTGACGCTCAGCGGAATGGGTGGCTGAGTCAGTTCCTGGACATTTCCTGGACACGACTGATCGGCGGCGCTTCTGGGTGGTGGGCGAGACGCTGCCGGGATCGGTGCCGGGCTATCTTGACCCGGCAGCTACCCCGAGCCACCAGGAGGGAATCATGCCGAGTCGCGACGCCACCACGCACTGGGAGGGCGACCTACAGTCCGGCACCGGTCATGTCACGCTCGACTCGTCCAACGCCGGCCAGTTCGACGTCTCCTTCCCGACCCGGGCCGGCAACCCCGACGGGCAGACCAGCCCGGAGGAGCTGATCGCGGCAGCGCATTCGGCCTGCCTGGCCATGAACCTGTCCGGCGTGCTCGCCTCGCACGAACTGACGGCGGACTCGATCGACGTCGGCGCCCAGGTCACGCTGGGCCCGGCCAAGGGCGGCGGCTTCGAGATCAGCGGCGTCGCGATCACGCTGCGCGCCAAGGTGCCCGGCATCGGTGCGGACATGTTCGCCGAGCTGGCGGCGACCGCAGAGCGGACCTGCCCGGTCAGCAAGGCGCTCGCCGGCACGACGATCACGCTCAACGCGGCGCTGGACTGACGCAGCGGCATTGAGGTACCACGCGCGGCTGGGCCGGCGCTCCGGTCAGGCTCGCGCGTGGTGCAGCATCACCACTCCGTTGCCGAACGTGTGGGTGTCGACCAGGCGCAGGTCGTCGGCCGCGGCCACCGGCAGGAACATCGGCTTGCCGGTGCCGATGACGACCGGGTGCACGTAGACCCGGTACTCGTCGATCAGGCCGAGCCGCCGGAACGTGGTGGCCAGCTCGGCGCCGCCCAGGGCCAGGTCACCGCCCGGCCGGTCCTTCAGCGCCATGATCTCGTCGACGACGACGTCCCGCATGATCATGGTGTTCCAGCCGGCCTCGGCCAGCGTCCGGGAGAACACGATCTTCGGCTTGTTCCGCCAGATGCCGGCGAACTCGGCCATCGTCGGTGAGGCGTCCGGATCGGCGTCCGCCGTGGGCCAGAACTCGGCCATCAGCTGGTGCATGACGCGGCCGTCCAGGAACATGCCCATCGTGCCGAGCTGGTCGTTGAAATGCTGGTGTAGCTCAGCGTCCACCTTGTGCCAGCTGATGTCCCGGTGCGGCGCCTCGATGAAGCCGTCCAGCGAGATGGACATGCTGTAGACGATCTTGCGCACCGGGTCGTCCCCCTTCGAGCGGAAGCGTCACGGTACACCTCGGCTAAGGTATGACCATTCGACCTGGAGGTGGGTATGGGTGTCTCGCTCACGTTGGCGTGCTGGGACTACGACCGGACCCAGGCTCTCGCGGACGGGCGGGTGCGACCGGAAGGCGTCGACCTGACGTACCTGACGCTGCCGGTGGAGGAGACGTTCTACCGGATGATGCGCCACCACGAGTTCGACGTCGCCGAACTCTCCCTGTCGTCCTACGTGGTCAGCCTGTGCCACGACGCACCGTTCGTGGCCATACCGGTGTTCCCGTCGCGGTCGTTCCGGCACAACGGCATCTACGTGCACGCCGACGGCGGCGTCGACCGGCCCGAGGACCTGGTGGGCAAGGTGATCGGCGTCGCCGAGTACCAGCTCACCGCGAACGTCTGGATCAGGGGCATCATCGACGAGCGCCACGGTGTCCCCGTCGAGTCGGTGCGCTACCGCACCGGCGGGCTGCACGAGCCGGGGCGGATCGAGAAGGCGGCCGTCGACCTCCCGCCGACCATCGACATCGCGCCGATCGAACCGGGCACCACGCTGGCCGAACTGTTGGTGCGTGGCGAGATCGACGCGATCTACACCCCGCGCAGCCCACGCCCGTTCCTCGACCGCGACCCCCGGGTCCGGCGGCTGTTCGCCGACCCGAGGGCCGCGGAGGAGGACTACTACCGCGCGACCGGCGTCTTCCCGATCATGCACGTCATCGCACTGCGGCGGGACGTGTACGAGCGGCGACCCTGGCTGGCCCAGTCCCTGTACAAGGCGTTCACGCGGGCCAAGGCCGTCGCCACCGAGCGGCTCGCCGAGACCGCGGCACCGCTGTCCATGGTGCCGTGGAGCTACACCGAGTTCGACCGCGCCCGTGACCTGATGGGCGACGACTTCTGGCCCTACGGTCTACCGGCCAACGAGCACACCCTGGCCACGTTCCTGCGCTACTCGCACGCCCAGGGCCTGGCCGACCGGCTGCTGCGGCCGGACGAGTTGTTCGCTGCGGAAACCCTCGACTCGTTCAGGATTTGATCGCCAGCGTCGCCTCGGACACCTCCCACAGCCGCTGCGCGCCGGCCGGGTCCAGGGCGTGATCGGCGACGCCGTAGGTGTCTGGCAGGTGCCGTTCGGCCTGGTTGCAGTCCTCGAAGTACCGCCCGCCGATGCCCTTCAGCGCCGGCCACGTGGCGACCAGCACCGAGGTGGCCGCACCCTGTTGGGGCGTCTTGAACTCCTCGCCTGCCGCGCGGCCCCTCTCGATCGCCGCGTCCAGCTCGGCCTGGTCCATGTGCCGGGTCAGGTTGGTCAGTACGGCTCCGGGGTGCACGGCGTTGACGGTGATCCCGTCGTCGGCCCACCGGTCGCTCGCGGCGACGGCGAACAGCACGTTCGCGGTCTTGGACTGGGCGTAGGCGAGCATCGGTTCGTACTCGCGTTCCCGGAAGTGGATGTCGTCGAAGTCGACGCCGGCCCGCACGTGCGCACGGGAGCTCAGCGACACGACCCTGGCGCCACCGGCGGCGGCGAGCGCGTCGTGCAGGCCGGTGGTGAGCGCGAAGTGGCCGAAGTGGTTGGTGGCGAACTGGAGTTCCCAGCCCTCCGGCGTGCGGGTCTCCGGCGTGTTCATCACACCGGCGTTGTTGATCAGCAGGTGCAGCGGGCCGGTCCAGGCCGCGGTGAACGCGGCGACCGACCGCTGGTCGGACAGGTCGAGCGGGGTGACGGTGATCCTCTGGTTGCCGGTGGTGGCGGTGATGTCGGCGGCGGCGCGCGCGCCGGCCGCGACGTCCCGCACGGCGAGGGTCACGTCGGTTCCGGCGCCGGCCAGTGCGCGGGCCGTCTCGGTGCCGATGCCCGACGAGCCGCCCGTGACGATGGCGCGCCGGCCGACGAGGTCGACGCCCAGGATGACCTCGGCCGCCGTGGACCGGGCGCCGAACGGGGTGGTGATGCGATCGTTGCTGCTCATTGCTCTCACTCGATCCGCTAGACTACAAACGGAGCAACCTCCACTTGTCCTCCAGACTAACCGGAGGAAGCTCCACTTCGCCACTATGAGAGAGGCCACATGACCGCGGACCCGCCCCGCAGGCTCCGCGCCGACGCCCAGCGCAACCGGGACCGGCTGCTCGCGGCCGCCGTGCACGCGTTCACCGGGGGCGGCGCCGACGTGACCCTGGAGGCGGTCGCCAAGGAGGCCGGCGTCGGCATCGGCACCCTCTACCGGCACTTCCCGACCCGCGAGGCGCTGATCGAGGCCGTCTACCGCAACGAACTGGCCGGGCTGTGTGCCAGGGCGGAACAGCTGCTGGCCACCGAGCCGCCGGACGTCGCCCTGCGAGACTGGATGGGGCACTTCGTCGCCTACCAGAGCACCAAGCACGGCATGGCCGACGCCCTGCGTGCGGTGATCGCATCCGGCGGTGACCCGTTCGCGGAGAGCCGGACCAGGGTGAACGGGGCGATGGCCAGGCTGGTCAAGGAGGGCGTGGCGGCCGGCACGATCCGGGACGACGTCGAGCCGTTCGACATCCTGGTCAGCATCAGCGGCATGGCGCTGGCATCGGCCGGCCCTGAGCAGGTCGACCGCCTGCTCGACCTGCTGATGGACGGGCTCAGGACTCGGGGCTGACCACCACGTCGGCCCGACCCATCGTGCCGGCGACCACCTCGGCGTTCGGATCGTCGTTGTGCGACACGCAGAACTCGGCGTCCTCGGCCGAACGCCCGGAGGACCGGTGGCGCGACAGCAGTCGTTGCCTGCGGACCGTCTCGTCCGGCCGCAGGAACCACACCTCGTCGAACAGTTCGGCGGTGCCGCACCACGGGCCGTCCTCCAGCAGCAGGTAGTTGCCCTCGACGACGACCAGCGACACGGCCCTGCCCACCGGCAGCGCACCCGCGATCGGCTCCTCCAGGTCGCGGTAGAACTCGGGCGCGTAGACGACGTCCTCGTCGGCGGTCCGCAGCCTGCGCAGCAGCGCCTGGAAGCCGCCCGCGTCGAACGTCGGTGGCGAGCCCTTCCGGTCGGCCAGGCCCAGGCCGGCCAGCACCTGGTTGGCCAGGTGGAACCCGTCCATCGGCACCCGCGCGGCCGCCGGGCCGAGCGCGGCGCACAGGGCGAGCGCGAGGGTGCTCTTGCCGGCGCCCGGCGCCCCGGCCAGTCCCAGCAGCCGCCGTTCGCCGGGCACCATCAGCCGCCGGGCCCGCTCCGCGAGGACGGGGATCGACCAGGGCAGGGAGCGCACGGCGGCCATGGTGACACAGCGCACCCGTCGGGCTAGCGTCACCGGCATGACCGACACGGTGGAGATCGTGGCGCAGCGGCTGCGAGCGGCGTTCGACTCCGGCGACCTGACGACCCTGGCGCCCCTGCTGCGCCCGGACGTGCGCTGGGGTGGCGAGGACGAGACCCCGGAGACGTGCCACAGCAGGGCCGACGTCCTGGCCTGGTACGGCAAGGCGGCGGAGGCCGGCGTCCGCGCGACGGTCACCGAGACGGTGAGCGGGCCCGACGCCGTCCTGCTGGGCCTGCGGGTGACCGGCAGGGACCCGGTCCGCACCCGGCGGGGCCAGATGATCTACCAGGTCTTCCGCATCACCGACGGCCAGGTGGCCGACATCCGGGGCTACCCGAACCGCGACGAGGCTGTGGCCACACTGTCGTCAGTGGACTGACTCGTACGTCCAAATCAGACAGTCGTGCCAGTCGTCTGACGCCGGATCGTCGGTGTGCCAGAATCGGCAGTGGTGCGGAAGCGTTGTCTCATAGCGGTAACCGGCCTTCGCGGCCAGTCGCTGGGATGCCGTGTTGGCCGGTTCGATCTCCAGCCACAGGCGCTCGATCGTGGCGTGCGCCAAGCGGGTAACCTCGGCCAGCCCGTACGACGCGACGCCCTGGCGGCGACTCCCCGGCCGGACCCAGTAGGCTATCTCGGCACTGTCCGGACCGTCCCGCAGCACGCCCACGGCGCCGATCAGGTCGGCGCCGGACAGGATGCCGTACGACACCTTGTCGCCCTGCCAGTCACGCAGCACTTCCCGCGCGCCGGCCAGGTCGAACGGCCCGATCGGCCACGGCCGCCACATCGTGTGGCCGGTCTCACCACTGGTGGCCGCGACCAGCAGTGATGCGTCGGACTCGGCCAGCGGCCGGACCACCGGTCCGCCGGCGGGCATCGGTGTCATGACACCATGGTCGTCCGCCGAACGTCGTGGCGCACCGGGTTTTCCGGCCGCACGTGCCGTACTCGTCCACTGTGGATCTACGTCGAGCGGTCAGCGGTGCGAGAGCGAGGGGACTACGCTGGCAAGCTCTCGTAAGCCACAGTGTGGAAGGAGCAGCACCATGCTTGCACTGACCCCCGCGGCCGTCGAGGTCGTCAACACCATCACGGCCGCTTCGGGCATGCCGGATACAGCGGGACTGCGCATCGCCACCACGGGTGAGGACCCTGGTTCGGGCGGTCTGGACCTGGAGATCGTGCCGGAACCGGTGGATCGCGACGAGGTCGTCGGCGAGACCGGTGCGCGGATCTTCCTCGAACCGGGTGCAGCGGCCTATCTGTCGGACAAGGTGTTGGACGGTCAACTGGACGACGAAGGGCGGGCCCGGTTCGCGGTCGGACCCCAGGCCGACGACAACGTCGGCGGCGCACCCCAGTCCTGATGGCAACAGTGACGTAACCGCGAACTGACGGTTACGTCACTGTCACTTTCCCCGTTCCGCCAAGCGTTGTGTCGCGGTCCGTCGCCGTTCGAGTGGTGACGGGCCGCGACTCGCGTGTCGACTACGCAATCGGCTTGCGGGACGGATCGGACCGTGTAGCGTTCGACGCGACGCAGGGGTGCGTTCTTCGGCTGCCTGGCGTGTGGGAGCGCCTGGCGTGACTGGGGAATGGGGCGGTGGCGACATGAAACAGGTGACGTGCGGGGCGCGCATCGTCAGTGTCGGTGCGTACCGACCGGAACGTGTGGTGTCCAACGACGAGGTCTGCGCGTTGGTCGGTTCCACCGACGAATGGGTACGTCGCCGTTCCGGCATCGAGACCCGTCGGTTCGCCGGGCGCGACGAGAACGTGGTCAGCATGGCCGTCGAGGCGGGCAGATCGGCGTTGGCACGGGCCGGAATCGCTGCGTCCCGCGTCGACACCGTCATCGTCGCGACCATGTCCCACCTGGAACAGACGCCGGCGGCGGCCCCGCAGGTGGCCGACCGACTGGGCAGCAGGGCGGCCGCGTTCGACGTCAACTCCGCCTGCGCCGGATTCTGTGTCGCGCTCGGCACGGCGGACGCCTTGGTGCGTGCGGGTACCGCCGAATACGTCCTGGTGATCGGTGCGGACAAGATGACCGACATCATCGATCCGCACGACCGGTCGACCGCGGTGTTGTTCGGTGACGGCGCGGGTGCTGTCGTCGTCGGCCCGGGTGAGCTCGGCATCACGCCGGTCGCGTGGGGTTCCGACGGTTCCGGCCGTGACATGATCGCCCACTCGGCACCGTGGACCGTGCTGCGTGACGACCCGACAGCGGAGTGGCCGACGATGCGGATGGCCGGCCAGTCGGTGTTCCGGTGGGCCACCAGGGAGGCGCCCACCACCGCACGGGCCGCGCTGAAACTGGCCGGCATGACCGCGGCCGACCTGGCGGCGTTCATCCCGCACCAGGCCAACATCCGGATCACCGAGGCGCTCGCCAAGGCGCTGGAACTGCCCGAGCGGGTCGTCGTCGCGCAGGATGTCCGCACGGCGGGCAACACGTCCGCGGCATCCATCCCGCTGGCGATGGACCAGCTACTGTCCACACAGGACGATCTGTCCGGCGGGCAGGCACTCCTCGTCGGGTTCGGCGCCGGACTCACCCAGGCCGCGCTGGTGGTAGAACTGCCCTGAGCCGCCGTGCACCGGTGGCGGGCGGAGCACCACCCGACCTGAGGACCGTCATGACGCTGACCTGCCACTGGTTCCTGCCCACCTACGGTGACAGCCGCGATCTCGTCGGCGGCGGACACGGCACCGATCTGATGTCCGCCGGTGGCGACCGCCCGGCGACGATCGGCTACCTCGGCCAGATCTGCCGCGCCGCGGAACAACTCGGTTTCGTCGGCGTGCTGACACCCACCGGCGCGTGGTGCGAGGACGCCTGGCTGACCACGGCGATGCTGGTCGGTGAGTCGGAACGGCTGAAGTTCCTGGTCGCGTTCCGGCCCGGTCTCCTGTCGCCGACACTGGCCGCGCAGATGTCCGCCACGTTCCAGCGGCACTCCCGCGGCCGGCTGCTGCTCAACATCGTCACCGGCGGCGAGGACGCCGAGCAACGCAGCTACGGCGACTTCTACAGCAAGGACGAGCGGTACGAGCGGACCGACGAGTTCCTCACCGTCGTGCGCCAACTCTGGACCGGCGCCGACGTCGACTTCAAGGGCCACCACCTGCAGGTGGAGCGGGCCCGGCTGGCCAGGGTGCCCGACCCGCTGCCCACGGTGTACTTCGGCGGCTCGTCCGCCGCCGGTCGCGCGGTCGCCGCCCGGCACGTCGACGTCTACCTGACCTGGGGCGAACCGCCGGACGCCGTTGCCGCCAAGGTCGAGTCGGTCCGTGCCGCCGCGGCCGAACAGGGCAGGACCATGCGGTTCGGCATCCGGCTGCACGTCATCACCCGCGACACGGCCGACCAGGCGTGGGCGGAGGCCAACCGGCTGCTGGCCGCACTCGACCCGGCCGACATCGCCGAGGCGCAGCGCGGCCTGACCCGCAGCCAGTCCGAGGGCCAGCAGCGGATGATCGCGCTGCACGAAGGGCGCACCGACGAACTGGAGATCCACCCGAACCTGTGGGCGGGCGTCGGACTGGTCCGCGGCGGGGCGGGCACGGCGATGGTGGGCAGCCACGAACAGGTCGCCGACCTGATCGAGCAGTACCACCGGGTCGGCATCGACGAGTTCATCCTCTCCGGGCAGCCACATCTGGAGGAGGCCTACCGGTTCGGCGAGGGCGTGCTGCCGGTGCTGCGCCGCCGTGGCCTGTGGGAGCCACCGGCCTGAGTGGCGGTGGTCAGGCCCGCCGGGCCCGGAACACGAAGATCCGGGAGCCGTCGCCGGCCGGCCCGCCGTGCCAGTCGCCGGTCCACGTGATGTCCGTGTAGCCCACCACGTCGAGCTCTCGCTGGAACTCCTGCGCGGTGCGGAAGAACAGGACGCTGGTGTAGACGCGGTCCTCGCCGTCCGGGAACACGTTGTGCGCGTGGAAGACCACCCGACCCCGGTCGATCTCGGTGACGTCGAGCCATTCCCGTAGCAGCCCGGCGGGCGTGACGCGTTCGCCGTAGCTGGCCTCGGGGGTCCAGCGCTCCCACTCCCGGTAGGTCGGGTTGCGGCTCTCGAAGCCGAGTGTGCCGCCGGAGCGGAGCGAGTCGGCGAGCGAGCGCAGGGTGGTGGGCAGTTCCCGCGGGCTGACGTGCATGATCGCATTGCCGGTACAGAGGGCCAGATCGGCTGTTCCGGGCGCCAGCGCGGTCGCGGTGCCCTGGACCCACCTCACCGACTCGGCGCCCGGCTGCCGGCGGGCGTACTCCAGCATGGTGCGACTCGGGTCGACCCCGATCACGGTTCGTCCCGGCCCGGCCAGCGACCGGGTGAGCAACCCGGTGCCGCAGCCCAGGTCGATGATCGACCGCGCGTCGATCTCGTCGGCCAGCGCACGGTAGTAGGCGTGGTCCTCGCCGCCGGGGTTGTCGAGGTCGTACAACTCGACGAGGTCCCCGTCGCGGTACGGGTCAGCCATCGCGGCGAACCATCGCCGTCCCGGCGGCCATGGCGGTCGCCCCCGTCGCGATGGCGATGCCCAGCATCGGGTTGGCCGCGGTCAGGCCGGCGACCACCGCGCCCAGTGACGCGCCCCCGGACATGATCGTGTTGATCCAGGACTGGGCTTCGGTCGCGGTCCCGGCCGGGGCCGCGTCGGCCGCCGAGGTGAACAGCGTGGCCAGCGTCGGACCGAGGCACAGGCCGGCCAGCGGCGCGGCGACGGCCAGCAGCGGGGCGAACAGCGTGGCCGCGGTGAGCACGGCCAGACCGACCAGGTAGCCGGTGGTCAGCCGGGCCAGTCCGGCCTTGCTGGCTCGCCCAGAGCCGAGCAGCAACGACCCGGCGATGCTGCCGATCGACACGCCGGCCAGCAGGGGACCGGCCGCCCAGGTCGCGTGGTGGTCGCGCACGTACGCGGTCAGCGACACCTCGACCGCGCTCAGCGCCAGGTTGACCAGCGCCGCCGTGACCAGCAGCCGCCGCAGCGCGGGCGACCGCAGCGCGCCCAGCCGGCCGGCGGCCACCCTGGGCGTCGGGTCGCGCGGCTGGCGGGACATCAGCGTGGCGGCCACCGTGGTCAGGGCGAGCAGCGCCACCAGTGCTGTCGTCGGCGACAGGCCGGTGGCCAGCACGCTGGCCAGCGCCGGGCCGGCGATCATGGCCAGGTCGAAGACGGCGGCGTCCAGGGCGAAACCGGCCGGGCGCAGCGGTCCTGGCGTGCGCCGGGCCCACAGGCCGCGCATCGCCGGGCTCAGCGGCGGCGTGCACAGGCCGGCGGCCAGCGCGGTGCCCACCAGCAGCACGGGGATCGGGTGCACCCTGGCCGTCACGCCCAGGGCGATCAGTGCCGCCAGGTACGCCGTCAGGCACACCGGCACGACCGCCCGCAGGCCCAGCCGGTCGGCCAGCCGACCCCGCAGCGGCGCGGTCAGCGCCTGGCCCAGTGTGTAGCCGCCGACCACCAGACCGGCGGTGGCGAACGCGCCGTGCTGGGATGCCACCAGCAGCAGTGTGATGCTGACCATGCCCTGCGGCAGCCGTGCGCACACGTCGATGCCGGCCAGCCTGCGCAGGTCCGCCCTGCCCAGCAGCGCCCGGTACCCCGTCCGGCGTTCGTCGACACTGGTCACGCCGACCACTGTGCCAGCCCGCGCACTCCTATCCTGGGCAGGGCGCCGCCCCTGGCGCCGAGGAGGCGAGTGGCATGGCCAAGCAGAAGTGGAGCGACCTGGCACCTGCCCAACGGCGGCTGATCCTGGTCGCCGGGTCGATCCAGGCGGTCCTCGCGGTGAGCGCGTGGCTGGACCTGTCCCGCCGCCCGGCGGAGCAGGTGCGCGGGCCGAAACCGTTGTGGGCCGTGGCAAGCGCCGCGAACACGCTCGGCTCGCTGTCCTACTTCTGGTGGGGCCGTCGTCGTCCCGGAGCCGCCGCGTGAGCTTCCCCCTGTCCGATCTGGGCGTCACCAATCCCGTGCTGGCCGCGCCGATGGCCGGCGGGCCGAGCACGCCCGCGCTGGTCGCCGCCGCGGCGGCGGCCGGCAGTCTCGGCTTCCTGCCCGCCGGCTACCGCACTCCGCAGGCGTTCGCCGAACAACTGGCGGCGGTTCGCGCGGCCGGCGTGCCGTTCGGCGTCAACCTGTTCGCGCCCAACCCGTTGCCCGCCGACCCGGCCGCGTACCGCGCGTACGCGTACGCGCTACGGGCCGACGCCGACCGATACGGCATCGACCTGCCCGACGATCCCGTCGAGGACGACGACCACTGGCAGGCCAAGATCGACCTGCTGCTGGCCGACCCCGCTCCGGTGACGAGCTTCACGTTCGGCGTGCCGGACGCGGGACTGGTGGCGGACCTGCGCCGGACCGGGACCGTGGTGGTGCAGACCGTCACTTCGCCGGACGAGGCGCGGATCGCGGCTGACGCCGGGGTGGACGTGCTGGCCGTGCAGGCGTCCGCCGCGGGTGGCCACTGGGGCACGCTGACGCCACTGCGGCCGCCGGCCACGGTCGAACTGGCCGACCTGCTCGCTCAGGTGCGTGATGCGGTCCCGCTGCCGCTGGTGGCGGCGGGCGGGATCGTCTCGACCGGTGACGTGGCCGCCGTGCTGCGGGCAGGTGCGACGGCCGCGATGGTGGGCACGATCCTGCTGCTGTCCGACGAGAGCGGCGCGTCTGCCGTGCACCGCGCGGCACTGGTCGACCCGGCACGGGACCGCACGGTGGTCACCAGGGCGTTCACCGGCCGGCCGGCCCGTGCCCTGCGCAACACGTTCACCGACCGCTTCGCCGACCAGGCCCCGGCCGGCTATCCGGCCCTGCACCACCTGACCAGCCCGCTGCGCAGGGCAGCGGCGGCAGCGGGCGATCCGGAACTGGTCAACCTGTGGGCCGGCACCGGTTACCGCTGCGCGACGTCCGAACCGGCGGCCGCGATCCTCGCCCGACTGGCGGCCGGCTGACCGACGGCGTGGTCGCGCAGCGGCCCGACCCGCAGGTCACGCCGGGCACAGTCGTCCAGCACCAGCGGCAGGGCGTCCAGAGTGGACTTCCAGGAGCCGGGCGCGGACGACACGTCGCAGTCGTGCAACAGGATCGTGCCGCCGCCTCGCAGGTCCTTGCGTACCGTGCGGTGCACCGAATCGCCTGTCGCGCGTGCGGTCCAGTCGAAACCCCACGCGCTCCACAACACCGGTGTCAACCCCAGCGTCCGCGCGGCCACCAGCGAGCAGCCGCTGAACACCCCGTACGGCGCCCGGAACCACACCGGCCGCACCCCGGTCGTCGTTTCCACGGCGTCGCAGGCATCTCGTAGTCCGGTGAACGTCCGGAAAGGACCGTCCAGCAACAGGCAGCGGTGGCTCCAGCCGTGCACGGCGATCTCGTGACCGTCGTCGACGATCCGCCGCGCCACGCCCGGCGCGCGCAGCACCTGCCGGCCCAGCACGAAGAACGTGGCCCGGATGTCCCGTTGCCGCAACAGGTCCAGGAACAGCGGTGTGGACTCGTCCGACGGCCCGTCGTCGAACGTCAGTGCCACGTGGCGGAAGTCGCCGTGACCGGCCAGCACGGGCAGCAGCGTGCGGCGCAGGCCGGGCAGGAAGGCGGCCGCGGGCGCCGCGTTGGCCAGTCCGGCCGCGGCCAGGGCGGCGGGCCATACCGTCCTCATGTGACCGCCAGCAACTTGTCCAGCAGCACGGCGGGATCCTGACCGGTCAACCGCGCGGGCGGCGGGATGGCCAGCGCCGTGGGCAGTGTCGTCGGATTCCGTACCCACGGCACGATGCCCTCCTGGTCCAGCACGCGTGCGTTGGCGCGGCCATGGCCGGGCAGGCTCAGGTAGGTCAGCACCGGCAGGCCACTGGCCAGCGCCTCGTAGGTGGTCAGCCCGCCCGCGTTCTGCAGCACCACGTCACAGGCCCGGATCAGCCGGGGCATGTCGTCCACCCAGCCGAACACATATGGATAGCCGGCCTGTTGCAGCCTGCGCAGCAGGTCGCCGTTGCGCCCGCAGACCACCACCGGCACCGCGGTACCCGACCCGGCGACGTCCCTGGCGATTTCGGCCACCTTGCCGACACCCCACGATCCGGCGACCACCAGTGCCAGCCGCCGGTCGTCCGGCAGGCCGAACGCGGATCGGGTGGCCGCCCGCTCCACGGCGTCCAGCGCCGGCCGGAACAGCGGGCCGACCGCCGGGGACGCGATCTCCACCCACGTGGCGCCGAACCGCCTGGCCATGGCGGCCGCGGTCGGATTGGGCGCGATGTGCAGATCGGCGGTGGGGCAGACGGACAGCCGGTGCACCCACGGATCGGTCAGGTACACCGCGAACGGCGTCGCCGACCGGCCGGTGCTGCGCAGCCGCGCCATCGCGTGACTGGCCAGCGGGTAGGTCGACACCACCAGGTCGTGTCGCGACCCGCTCCTGGCCAGCAGATCGTCGCCGGCCAACCAGGCCAGCCGGATCGCCACCGCGGCGCCGCAGGGTGCGCCGAGTCCGGTGAGCAGCCAGTTCCAGGTGCGCGGCGCCGAGTTGAGCTGACGGTGGTACGCGTCACACAGGCGTTGGCCGAGCCGGCCGGGCAGCAGGTCCAGGAAGTCGGCGTGCTCGATGTCGTGCTCGGTCAACCGGTCGGCGATCGCCCTGGCGGCGCCGTCGTGACCTGCGCCGATGCGCGCGGAGACGATCAGGATCCGTTTGCGCACGACCGGCCTCCATCTACAGGCATGTAGAATTTCTACACGACTGTAAAAGTTGAGCGGTGACCGGGTCCGAGCCGTCAGTAGTTCGCTGACGTGCGACGACGCGATGTCCCGTTACAGGACGACCGCAATGGTCCTTCCGTCACACCGTGGGTAGAGGTTAGGTTTGCTTAACCTAAGCTCCGGCAGACCCAGTCAACGGACACGCGTGGAGGCGGTACCGATGAGTCCCACAGTCGCACGGCTACGACCCCGAGCAGTGCTCGGTGCGCTGTCGGCAGCGGTCGCGATCGTCGTGCTTGCCGCCTGTGGCAGTGGAACGGCCGCCAGTGGGTCGTCCTCGCCGTCCACGGCCGCCGATGGGGGACCGTCCAGTGCCGCCTCGCTCGCCGGCCAGACCATCACACTCTACAATGGACAGCACGAGGAGACCACCAACGCGCTGGTGGCCGCCTTCGAGAAGCAGACCGGCGTCCAGGTCAAGGTGCGCAGCGATGACGAAGACGTGCTGGCACAGCAGATCGAGCAGGAGGGCTCGAACTCGCCCGCCGACGCCTTCTACACCGAGAACACGCCGCCGCTGGTCCGGCTGGACGAGAAGGGCCTGCTCTCCCCGGTCGACGCGGCCGCGCTGTCCGCGGTTCCGGCCCAGTACAGCGCAGGCGACCACAACTGGATCGGCGTGTCCGCCCGGGTCAGCGTGATGGTGTACAACACCAACGATCTCAAGCCGAACCAGCTGCCCAAGTCGGTCATGGACCTGGCCGACCCGAAGTGGAAGAACAAGCTGGACATCGCCCCCGGGGAAACGGACTTCCAGCCCGTCGTCACCTCGGTCACCGCGGACAAGGGTGACGCCGCCGCGGTGAAGTGGTTGCAGGCCCTGAAGGCCAACGCAGGCGCCCACCAGGACCCGGACAACGAGACGCTGGTCGCCAACGTGAACAAGGGTGTCACCCAGATCGGCGTGATCAACCACTACTACTGGTACCGGCTCAAGGACGAGGTCGGCGCCACCGGCCTGCACTCCGCGCTGGCCCGTTTCGCCCCCGGCGACGACGGCTACCTGCTCGACGTCTCCGGTGCCGGCGTGATCAAGTCCAGCAAGCACCAGGCCGCCGCCCAGGCACTGGTGAAGTTCCTGGTCAGCGACGCGGGCGAGAAGGTGCTGGCCAGCGGTGACAGCTGGGAGTATCCGATCGGCTCCGGCGTGACCAACCCGAACCTGCCACCGCTGTCCAACGACAAGCCCAAGCAGTTCGACCTCAACCAGATCGGTGACGGGAACAGGGCGGTCATGCTCCTGCAGCAGGCCGGACTCCTGTGACGGCAACCCGCCCAGCACCGGCCCCGGCCGCGCCCACCACGGCGCGGCGGCTGCGGCCGGTTTTCCGGCCCCGGCAGGGCAGCAGCGCCGCGCTCTACCTGGTGGCGGTGATCGTCGCGCTCGGCCTGCTGCTGCCCGAGGTGTTCCTGCTGTTGCAGGCGCAGAACGTCGGCTGGGCGGAACTGCGCCGGGTGCTGCTGCGCCCGCTGTCCGGTGAACTGCTCGCCAACACGGTCGAACTGTCCGTCCTGGTCACGTTCCTCACCGCCGTGGTCGGCACGTTCGCCGCGTGGTGCGTCGAACGGACCCACCTGCCGTTCAAACGGGTGTGGGGCGTGCTGCTCGTGCTGCCGGTGTCCATTCCGGACTTCGTGGTCGGCTACGCGTGGCACTCGATCTTCCCGACGTTCATCGGCCTGCCCGCGGCCACCGTGGTGATGACGCTCGACCTGTACCCGCTGGTCTACCTGCCGGTGTCGGCGGCGTTGCGGCGCACCGATCCCGCGCTGGAGGAGACGGCGCACGCACTCGGACTCGGCCCGGTGGCCACCTTCCGCAGAGTGGTGCTGCCGCAGATCCGGCCTGCCGTGCTGGGCGGCAGCCTGGTGGTGATCCTGGCGCTGCTGGCCGAGTTCGGCGCGTTCGAGATCCTCAGCTTCCGCACGTTCACCACCGAGATCTTCACCGAACTCCAGATCGACACCTCGTCGGCGGCCGCCATGTCGCTGCTGCTGGTGGTGCTCGGCATCGTCGTGCTGCTCGGCGAGGGCCTGTCCAGCGGCCGGGGCCGGGTCAGCCGGGGTGGTCCGCAGGCGTCCCGCCCGCCGGTCCGCCGTGGTCTGGGGCCGTGGCTGGTGCCGACGCTGGGCGCACTCGGCGCGCTCGTCGTCCTGGCCGTCGGTGTGCCGGTCGGCACCGTCGTCTACTGGCTCACCCACTCCCAGCACACCACGCTGCCGGCCAGCACCACACTGCTGGACGCCACACTGGCCACCGCCCGCTACTCGGCGGGCGCCGCCCTGCTGGCCACGCTCGCCGCGATCCCGGTGGCCGTGCTCGCCGCGCAGCGGCGCGGGCGGATCGCGCAGGTGGTGGAGCGCAGCACCTATCTCATCCAGTCGGTGCCCGGCATCGTCATCGCGCTGAGCCTGGTGTTCTTCGCCGTCCGGTACGTTTTCCCGCTGTACCAGACCAGCTGGCTGCTGGTGGTCGCGTACGCGCTGCTGTTCTTCCCACTGGCACTGGTGTGCGTGCGCGCGTCGGCCATGCAGTCCTCGCCGCGGCTGGCGGAAATGGGCCGCTCCCTGGGCAACCGGCCGCTGCGGGTGTTCTGGCGGGTCACGCTGCCGATCATCGCGCCCGGTGTCGGCGCCGCGTTCTGCCTGGTGTTCCTGTCCGCGGTGACCGAACTCACCGCGACCCTGGTGCTGATCCCGACCGGGGTGCACACCCTGGCCACCCAGTTCTGGGCCTACCAGACCAACACCGCCTACGGCGCGGCCGCACCTTATGCTGCGGTCATCGTGGTGGTGGCCGCCGTGCCCAGCATGGTGCTCGGCACGTGGTTCTCCCGGCGGCGAGGAGGGGACCTGACGGTGGTCAGCGCATGATCGGCAATGCTCTGGAGATCCAGGGCCTCGCGATGGCGTTCGGCGCCACGGAGGTCCTCCGCGATGTCAGCCTCCGGGTGCCGGACCGGTCCATCACGGCCGTGCTCGGCTCGTCCGGCAGTGGCAAGACGACGCTGCTGCGGATCGCGGCCGGTTTCGAGCGACCTCGGTCCGGTGTGGTGCGGCTGGCCGGGCGGGTGATCGAGGGTCCCGGTGTGCACGTGCCACCGGAGCGGCGCGGACTGGGTTACGTGCCCCAGGAAGGCGCGTTGTTCCCGCATCTGACGGTCGCGGCGAATGTCGGATTCGCGCTGCGGCGCGGTGCCCGCCGGTCCGGTCGGGTGGGCGAGCTGCTGGACCTGGTCGGGCTGGCCGATCTGCGCAAGCGGTACCCGCACGAACTGTCCGGTGGGCAGCAGCAACGGGTCGCGCTGGCCCGTGCCCTGGCGCTGGAACCGTCGGTGGTGCTGCTGGACGAGCCGTTCTCGTCACTGGACGCGGCGCTGCGGGCCAGCGTGCGCGCCGAGATCGCCCGCGTGCTGCGCGCGTCGGCCACCGCGGTCGTGCTCGTCACCCACGACCAGCAGGAAGCCCTGTCCATGGCCGACCAGGTGGCCGTGCTGCGCGACGGGCGGGTGGCCCAGGCCGGCAGCCCGCGCGACATCTACGCCAACCCGGTCGACCCCGAACTGGCCGCGTTCCTCGGCGAGGCCAACCTGGTGCACGCCACCGTGGACGGTTCGGTGGCCAGCACGGCACTCGGCGACCTGGCCACCGACTCCATCGCCCCGACCAGGGCCGTCGTGCTGGTCCGGCCGGAGCAGATCACGATCAACAGGGGTCGCGGCGCCGTCGGCCTGACCGGCACCGTGGTCGAGCAGAGCTACCAGGGCCACGAGTCACTGATCACCGTCGAGCCGGACGAGCCGTGCGGCCCACCGACCCTGCGGGTGCGCATCCACGGCACCGACAGCTACGCCACCGGCGCCGTGGTCACGCTCAGCGCCGAGGGCTCGGCCCCGGCGTGGGCGCCCGGCGACGTCGCCGTCGACGCGCGCCAGCCGGTTCACTCCCCGCCGCGCTCGTAGGGCAGCTTCTCGCCCGCTGGCACCGCGAACGGCAGGTCGTTGCCCTCCGGCGGCAGCGGGCAGGTGGCGAAGTCGGTGAACGCGCACGGCAGGTTCAGCGCGCGGTTGAAGTCCAGCACCACGCCGTCCGGACCCGGCCGCTGCACGCCCAGCGACCGGTTCGCCGGGTACGTCGTGACACCGCTGGTCGCGTCGGTGAACAGGATGTTCAGCGTGCCGGGCGTCTTGCCGTTGAACGCGGTCAGGGTGTGCTCGGTGCCGTCGTGCTCGAACCGCACCAGGCCCTGCGCCTGGTAGACGTGGGTCAGGCCGGGCACCACGGCACCCACCGTGGTCGGGCGCGGCTCGTCGAACGCCTCGTACCGCGCGGTGAGCACCCATGCCGGATCCGGTTGGTACGCAGGCACTCCGTGGAAGTCGCGGAGCACGTCGGCCTTCGGGTCGTGCACCCGGATCAGGTAGCCGGACCGCCTGGCCACCTCGATCTCCAGGTTGCCGGCCACCACACGGGTGCCCGGACCGCTGTTGATCAGCTCGAACCGGTGCTCGCCGGTGAGCTGCTCGCCGTCGTGTGTCATCCGGGCGCCGCGCGGGTCGACGTACCCGACCGAGCGGTCCGCGTTCTGCCACCACAGGCCGGGCACGCCCGCGTACTCGCTCGGGCTCTCGCTCAGCCACTCCAGGGAGACCAGCGCCAGCCACCCGTACGGGTCGGCCAGGTCACGCTCCCGCTTGTCGTGCCACTCCTGCCACTGCCGTGCGAAGTCCTCGGTGGTCATACCCCGACGATACGTCGGACCGTCACAGCATCAGACCGCCGGAAGCGGTGATGTTCTGGCCGGTGATCCAGTGCGCGTCCGGCCCGGCCAGCAGCGCCACGACGTCGGCGACGTCCGCCGGGCGACCGAGCCGCTTCAGGGCGGTGAACGCGACCGTCGACTCGAACGTGTCGCCGGGGTTGGCGTCGTGCAGCATCTGGGTATCGGTCGCGCCCGGTGACACGGCGTTGACCGTGATGCCCCGCCCGCCGAACTCGTAGGCGGCGACCTTGGTGAACAACTCCAGTGCGGCCTTGCTCCCCGCGTACAGCGACGCCATCGCCGGGACGATCCGGGTGTTCACCGTGGAGATGTTGATGATCCGGCCGTTGTCCCGCATGTGCTTGCCGGCGAACCGCATCGCGAAGAACGGGCCCTTCGCGTTCACGTCCATCGCCCGGTCGTACATCTCGGGCGTCACGTCCACGATCGGACCGGTCGTACCGGCGGCGGCGTTGTTCACCAGGATGTCCAGCCCGCCCAGCAGCCGCATGGCCTCCTCGAACAGTGCTTCCTGGTCGGCCAGGTCTCCCTGGTCGGCCTGGACGGCGAACGCCTTGCCGTCACCCGCCGCGACCACCTCGGCCGCCGCGTCCTTGTTCTCGCTGAAGCTGAACACCACGGTGGCGCCGTCCGCCACCAGCCTGGTCACGATCGCCCGCCCGATCCCGCGGGAACCACCGGTCACCAGTGCCGCCATACCGTCCAGTGCACCCATGGCGCCATGATCCCCGACCCGTCCATATCCGGCATTGCTCCTGTTGGCGTAGTGACGCTGGGTGTTTGTTTCGTACCTGGCGCTACGGGCAATACCTGGAACACGAGCGGGTTACCACCGGTGCTACCGGCGCCGGACGCCCGGTAAAAGAGGAGTGATTACACGGTGATTGTCCTTGGTGTCATTCTGCTGATCATCGGGTTCGTGGTCGGTATTCCGGTCTTGTGGACGATCGGTGTCATTTTGGCGTTGGTCGGCGTCGTGTTCGCCGTGCTCGGCGGCACTGGTCGTCGCATCGGCGGCCGCGCCCACTGGTACTAAACCGACGACCTGCACTTTCGCGCACCCGGTCGAAGATTCCGATTGGTTGGTGATCCGCCGGTAGTGGCCGGCGTGACCGTGACGCGACGAAGAATGGTCGCGAAATGGTTTGTTACCGACATGATCGACGACAACCAGTTGACGTTTGATCGCACAGGATCGGTGACGGTAGTCCCATCGTGGACGCCGCCACCGATCCTTTACGTGTGGCCGTGTTTGCGCTGCTTCCGCGATGCGGAACCTGTATGACGCGCTGTTCGGCACCGATTGATGCGCGAGGTGATCAGCGGAGGTACGGTCAGGGGCAGCGTGCGGCCGTGAACGGAGGTCACTGTGGGAGTTCGGCAGTGGATCGAGGGCTGGCCGGTATACCGGCAGGTCAGCGGGGTGGATCCGGTAGGCAAGGCCGCCGCGTCCCAGTCCGCACGCTCCGCGGAACTCACCGCACGCACCACCCGGGCCGACCGGGTGGTCAAGTCCATCTGCCCCTACTGCGCCGTCGGCTGTGGCCAGCGCATCTTCGTCAAGGACGACAAGGTCATCCAGATCGAGGGTGACCCGGACTCGCCGATCTCCCGCGGCCGCCTGTGCCCGAAGGGTTCGGCGAGCAAGCAGCTGGTGACCAGCCCGACGCGGGTGGACACGGTGCTCTACCGGCGTCCGCACGGCACCGAGTGGGAGACGCTGTCGCTGGACCGCGCGATGGACATGATCGCCGAGCGGGTGCTCGCCACCCGCAGGCAGACCTGGCAACGCTCGGTGCACGGCACGAACGTCCAGCGCACGCTCGGCATCGCCAGTCTCGGCGGTGCGACGCTGGACAACGAAGAGAACTACCTGATGAAGAAGCTGTACACCGCGCTGGGTGCCATCCAGATCGAGAATCAGGCTCGTATTTGACACTCCGCCACGGTGCCCGGTCTGGGTACCACGTTCGGTCGCGGCGGTGCCACGACGTTCCTCCAGGATCTGCAGAACGCTGACTGCATCCTCATCGAGGGTTCGAACATGGCCGAGTGCCACCCGGTGGGGTTCCAGTGGGTGATGGAGGCCAAGGCGAAGGGTGCGACGATCATCCACGTCGACCCCCGGTTCACCCGGACC
>DASXCQ010000101.1:0-30715 GCA_036491115.1 Pseudonocardiaceae bacterium | reverse complement strand
GGATGGCTCAGTCGGTCGGCCAGAGCCCGGCCCGCCGGTAGATCCACCGCGCAGGGGCCACGTCCAGCAGCCCGAGCTCTTCGAAATCGGCCATGACCTCGCGGGATGCGAAGGCCAGGGTTGCTTGCCAGTGCGGGTTCGCCCGGGCGGCCGCCTTCGCCTCGGTGATGTCGAGACCAACGGCGCCGTACGCGCGGGGATGCACCAGCCGCTCAGCCGCCGTCATGCAGGCGATCGCCAGCCGGACGGAGCTCACGAACCGGCGGCTACCGCGCAGCGTCTCCCATTGCCGCGCAAGCTCCTCCGCCGCGTAACGCATGTGGCGGGCCTCTTCGACGACATGGATTCGCATGACGTCGCGCACGAGGGGCTGCAGGTCGTCATCCTTCGTCGCTTCACGCTGAAGGGCGTCGAGCACTTCTTCGACGAAGAGCGCGGCGGCGAAGATCTCGACCGGGTTTGCCGTCGCGCGGAAGAACTTGCCGAGCGCGAGGCCTTTGCGCCCGGGCCCGTAGGCAGGGCAGCCCAGCTTTTCGGACATCTTGCCGAACATGACGGAATGCCGGCACTCGTCGGCGATCTCGGTGAGGGCGTACTGGACGTGGTTGCTGCGCGGGTCGCCCTGGTAGACCTCTTTGAGCAGCATCCGCATCAGGATCACCTCGAACCAGATGCCGTTGCTGGCCACGCTGGCGGCCTCGTGCCGGGACAGCTCGACCCGCTGCTCGGCGGAGAGCTGCTCCCACAACGGTGTCCCGTACAGCGAGAGCCGGTGTTCTGGCTGGTAGTACATGCCAGGGACCGGCTCCGCCGACCAGTCGACGTCGACGTCGGGGTCGTAGAACTTCGCCGCGGACGACTTGAGCAGGCGCTCCGCGGTGCGCTCCCGATCAGCTCCTTGGGCAACCTGTACCGCGCGACTCATCGTGCGTCCCCTTACGTGTTACCGCTGGTAACTGTTACTTGTGGTAGCGTGCATCGGCATGGGGCGATCTGTCAAGCGGCCGACGGGCGACCCGGACGCGCGCAAGGAACGGTGGCGCGCGCACCGGGAGGGCAGGCGGGCCGAGTTCGTCGAGGCCACCATCCGGGCGGTCGGCCGGTTCGGCCCGGACGCCGGAATGGACGAGATCGCCGCCGCGGCCGGGGTCACCAAACCCGTGCTGTACCGGCACTTCACCGACAAGGCCGACCTCTATCAGGCGGTCGGCGAGCGGGCCACGGCCCTGCTGATGGCCAAGGTGGTGCCGGCGCTGGCCGACGACGGGCCGATCTTCGAGCGGATCCGCCGGGCGGTCGACTGCTACGTCGGCTTCGTCGACGACTACCGGGAGCTGTACCGCTTCCTGGTGCTGCGCCCCAACCCGACCAAACGGGACCTGGTGCAGGAGGACAAGTCCAAGATCGCCGGCGTCCTCACCGACCTGCTCGGCGCCTACCTGACGCTGTTCCGGATGGACCCGGCCATGGCGGCGCCGTCCGCGCACGGCATCGTCGGCCTGGTCCAGGGGTCCGTCGAGTGGTGGCTGGACCACCCCGACGGCGTGACCAGGGACCAACTCACCAACCACCTGACCACGATGATCTGGCACGGCATCGACGGCCTCCTGCGGGCCGGTGGCGTCACCCTCGACCCGCATCAGCCGGTGCCGCTGGCGCAACTGGAGAAGGCATGACCGACGGCGGCTACACCGGACCGGCCACGCTGCTGCTCGCCGACCGGGAGGTGCGTGTGGACGTCAACCTGCGCGGCCACTTCCAGCCCATCGACGGCCACTATCACTGGTACGGCAGGTTCGCCGCGAGCGACGAACTGGACGAACTCGTCGCCGGGCGCAAGCGGACGGCGGTGCTGCGTACCGAAGGTGGCGAGGCGACCGGCGAGGTGTCCGACCCCGACCCGTGGCGCCGCTACCGGATCACCGGCATCAGCACGCCGCCGTTCCGGATCGACACGGAACTGCCGGCGGACTAGGCCCTAGGAGCCGGCGACGAAGCCCACCCGGCGGGTGTCCGCTGGCGCGATGTCGACATAGGCGATGCGCGCCACCGGGACCACGACCCGGCGGCCCTTCTCGTCGACGAGCGTCAGCGTGCCCTGGTCGTGAGCCAGCGCCTCGGAGACCAGGTTCTCGATCTCGTCCGGGGTCAGCGCGCTCGACACCGTGAGCTCCCGCGGGCTGTCCGCGACGCCGATCTTGACCTCCACGCTGAACCTCCGGACAACCGCATGACAACAGACCCGATCAGAACATCGCCAGCCTAGTCGAGAAGCCGACTCACCCGGTGCTCAGCCCAGCCCGAGACTGGCCATCCGCTTGCCGTGGCTCTGCTGCATCCGACGGAACAGACCGGCCACGCCCGCCAGGTCGCCGGACCCCGACACGATCAGCTCGGCGAGCCCATCCCGTTCTGCCACAACATATTGTGCCTGGGTCAGCGCCTCGCCGAGCAGCCGCCTGCCCCACAGCGCGAGGCGGTCGCGGGCCGACCGGTCCTGCGCGCAGGCCGCCTTGACTTCGCGCTCGGCGAACGCGGAGTGGCCCGTGTCGGCCAGCACGGTGTGCACCAGGTCGGCGGTCGGCTCGTCCAGCCAGGTCGCCATCTCCCGGTACAGCTCGGCCGCCAGGCCGTCGCCGACGTACGCCTTCACCAGCGACTCCAGCCAGGACCGGGGCGAGGTGAGCAGATGGAACGAGTCGAACGCGCGGACGAACGGCGACATCGCGTCCTCGACGCGCACGCCGTGGTCGGCGAGGTAGGTCTCGAGCAGTTGGTAGTGGCCGATCTCGGCGGCCGCCATCTCGGCCAGCGCCGCCCGGCCGGACAGGGTCGGCGCCTGCCGCGCGTCCTCGGCCAGCCGATCGAACGCGGAGAGCTCTCCGTAGGCGAGCAGGCCCAGCAGGTCCACGACACCGTCGGTCAGCGTCGGCACCGGTCCGACCTGCTGGTCCGCCTCACTCATGGCGTCGAGCGTATCGATCGGGCCGGCGGCCAACCAGAACGGCCGGCACCGGGCGACGCGGAGCGGGGCGTCGGTCACTGATTGGCGATTTCCGACGGGTCGGCCAGGTAGGATGGCGGGGAACTCGGCATCCGCCGGCAGGGACTGCCTGCGTCGGAGCCGGGTGGATGACCACGATGTGCGCCGGACGGCGGCATCGGTGGAGAGCGCGCGCAACACCTCGCTGGCCTCTCCCGCCTGGTCGCTGGCGTGCTGAGTCGGCAGATGGGCGGTCGAGCGGCCCGTCCAGGCAGTTGCGTGCTGGACGAGAGAGGCGACAACACACACCGTGCAGAGTCACACGGACACCATCAACACTTCGGACATGGCGGATATCACAGGCGAACATCTGGATCCGGTCACGCTGGAGCACAGCGAGGCCGGACTGCCCGCAGCCGACCCGTCGCACCCGTTGCAGGCCGCGCAGGTCAGCGACGAGACACCCACGTTCGCCGAGCTGGGCGTGCGGGACGAGATCGTCCGCGCACTGGCCGAGGCCGGCATCGAGCACACGTTCGCCATCCAGGAACTCACCCTCCCGCTGGCCCTGGCCGGCGAGGACGTCATCGGCCAGGCCCGCACCGGCATGGGCAAGACGCTCGGGTTCGGCGTGCCGCTGCTGCAGCGGCTGGACCTGCCCGGCGACGGGACACCACAGGTGCTCGTCGTGGTGCCCACCCGCGAGCTGTGCCTCCAGGTCTCCCGCGACCTGACCGACGCCGGCCGGCACCTGGGCGTACGGGTCGAGGCCATCTACGGCGGCCGGCCGTACGAGCCGCAGATCGCGTCCCTGCGGCGCGGCGTGGACATCGTGGTCGGCACCCCCGGCCGGCTGCTCGACCTGGCCGAGCAGCGCCACCTGGTGCTGGGCAAGGTGCGCGGCCTGGTGCTGGACGAGGCCGACGAGATGCTCGACCTGGGCTTCCTGCCCGACGTCGAGCGGATCCTGCGGATGGTCCCGGACGAGCGGCAGACCATGCTGTTCTCGGCCACCATGCCCGGCCCGATCATCACCCTGGCCAGGGCGTTCCTGAACCAGCCGACGCACATCCGGGCCGAGGAGACCGACGCCAGCGCCATCCACGAGCGCACCACGCAGTTCGTCTACCGGGCACACGCGCTGGACAAGATCGAGGTCGTGGCCCGCGTGCTGCAGGCCGAGAGCCGTGGCCTGACGATGATCTTCGCCCGCACCAAGCGGACCGCGCAGAAGGTCAGTGACGAGCTCACCGAGCGCGGCTTCGCGGCCGCCGCCGTACACGGCGACCTGGGCCAGGGCGCCCGCGAGCAGGCACTGCGCGCGTTCCGCGCCGGCAAGGTCGACGTGCTGGTGGCCACCGACGTCGCGGCCAGGGGCATCGACGTCGAAGGTGTCACCCACGTCGTCAACTACCAGTGCCCCGAGGACGAGAAGACCTACGTGCACCGCATCGGCCGCACCGGCCGGGCCGGGCGCACCGGTGTCGCGGTCACCCTGGTCGACTGGGACGAGGAACCGCGCTGGAAGCTGATCAGCGACACCCTCGGCCTGAACATGCCGGAACCGCCGGAGACCTACTCGACGTCCGAGCACCTGCAGTCCGACCTGGGCATCGCCGCCGACGCCACCGGCAGGCTCCCGCTCGGCCAGCGCACCAGGGCCGGCCTGTCGGCCGAGCCGATGGAGAAGCTGAGCCGGTCCGAGAGCCAGTCCGCGCCGCGCAAGCGCAGCAGGCGCCGCAGCGGCGGGGAACGGCGCACCGACCGGCCGGCTGCCGAGGAGCAGACCGGTGGCGAGGCCAAGCCAAGGCGCCGCCGCACCCGCAGGAGCGGTAGTGCCGCTGCCGGCCAGACCGGCACCGAACCGCAGGACACCCGCCCGGAGACCCCGGCCCCGGCCGAACAGCGCGAGCCGGGCGCCCGGCGCCGCCGCACCCGCCGCCGCGCGGGCGCCGACGTCAGCCACGAGGACAAGTCGAGCGAAGAGTGACCAGCCGGCCCGCCCCAACCAGGGCGGGCCGATTCGTTCGCCGTGCGGCGACAGCAGAGCGCAACCGGCTCGCCCCACCGGGGCGGACCGGTTCGTGTCCGTGCAAGTTGCTGCCGGCGGCCGGGTCCGGTCCGGCAGATCCGACGGTTCACCCTGATCTCTCGGGGGCTGTGCTTGGATGGCCCCGCCAGTAGCACGAGAGAGCAGGAACCGCCGAGTGCATCCACACCACGTCCGACGTCAGGGGCCGAATCCCTTCCGTCGGCCCGTCGACTACGTCGTCGCCGTGTTGATCGTGGTGGCGGCCCTGGTCACCAGCCTGGTGGTGTGGTCGCGAAGTGACATTCACAACACCGTCCTGGACCCGGGCCCGGCGAACGTCCAACCACCACGGGCGCCGGCCCACTTCCCGCCCTCGCTGGCCGAGTTCTGGTCCCGCCCCAGCCCGGCGACGCCCGTACCGGTGGTGTCCGGACCGACCGTCGTCACCGGGAACGACGGCGCCGTGACCGGCCTGGACCCGCTGACCGGCCAGCAGCGCTGGAGCTACACCCGCGACCTACCCCTCTGCACGGTGGCGCCGGCCTACGGCAAGATCGTCGCCGTCTACCACCGATCCAACTGCAACGAGGTCACCGAACTCGACCCGACGACCGGTGCCCGCGGCGCCCAGCGCAACGGCGACGCCCAGCTCGGCACCCGGCTGGTCTTCGACGGCACCTACGTCACCACCACCGGCCCGACGCTGCTGGACACCTGGCGCTCGGACATGGTGCAGACCATGGAGTACGGCACCGTACCGGACTTCCAGAACCCGCACGTGCAGCCGCGCACCGGCTGCCACTACGGCTCCGTCGTGGCGTGGGCGGGCGAGATCGGCGTGATCGAGCGGTGCCCCGGCGAGCCCGGTGACCGGCTGACCGTCTACCGGGCGACGGCCAAGGCCGCGGACACGCCGTCGGTGCTGTTCAGCACCGACATCGGCGGGACCGGCACCCGCATCGTGACCATGAACGACCAGTACATCGCCGTGGCCAAGGCCAACCCCGGCCGGCTGGTGGTGTTCGGCGCGGACAGCGGCAACCAGCTCGCGTCGTACCCGATCGCGCTGACACCGGGCGACATGGCCGGCGACCCGGCGGGGCGGGTGGTACCGGTCACCACCGGGCCGAGCGCGATCTACTGGTGGACCGGTTCGTCCACGGTGGCGTTGTCCACCACGAACTTCGCACCCGAGTGGACGGTGCCGGACACGCTCGGCCCCGGTGTGGTGTTCGCCGGCCAGTACCTGGTGCCGGTGCGCGCGGCGCTGCTGGTGCTCAACCAGGCCAGCGGCGCGAAGGTCGGCGACATCGGCGTGAACCGGCACGGCTACGCCGGCGAGATCACCATGGCCGCGCTCGGTCCGGTGGTGTTCGAGCAGCGGGGTTCGACGCTCGTCGCTCTGCACTGAACGCGGCACTACCCCGTGCGGATGGCGGCACAGCGGCCTCCGGTGAGGCAGACTCGGTTCTGTGACAGTGCCGAAGCCTTCCCAGCTCAGTCCGCACCGGGCGGCCAGGGTCGACCTGCCGAGCAGATACGGAACGGTCGCCGCGCTCCAGGCGTGGGCGGCCGGGCCGAAGCTGGGCGCGACGGCGTTGCTGCTGCCCGGTTTCACCGGTTCGAAGGAGGACTTCGCCCCGCTGCTCGACCCGATCTCGGATGCGGGTGTCGAGGTGATCGCGATCGACCTGCCCGGCCAGCACGAGTCGGAGGGGCCGGACGACGAGTCGGCCTACCGGCCGGAGGCGTTGGGCGCGGTGATCGCCGACATGATCGGCAAGATGGTCGCGGACGGCCGCCGCATCCTGCTGCTGGGCCATTCCTACGGCGGATTGGTGGCACGCGGGGCGGTGCTGGCGGACGCGCCGATCATCGGGCTGACGCTGATGGACTCGGGTCCCGGTGAGCTCCCGCCCGGCTACCGGCGGGGCGCGCTGGACCTGGCCGAGCCGTCGGTGCGCAAGCACGGTGTCACGGCGGCGCAGCGGTTGCGCGAGACGATGGACTCGACGTCACCGGACTGGGCCACCACGCCGGACGAGCTCAAGGAGTTCTACCGGCTGCGCATCCTGCGCTCGGGCGTGGCGGGCCTGTTGGGCATGAGCACGGCACTGCGCACGGAACCGGACCGGGTGGCGAAGCTGTCCAGGACGCTGCGGGCGATGGGCGCACCCAGCCTGGTGGTGTGCGGCGAGGCGGACGACGCGTGGTCGGTGGCGTCCCAGCGGGACATGGCCGACCGGCTGGACGCCGACTTCGCCGTCGTACCGGGCGCGAAGCACTCCCCCAACACGGAGAACCCGGACGCGCTGCTGGGCACCCTGCTGCCCACCTGGCGGAGTTGGCTGGCCAATTCGTAACCGTCAGGCCGGCACCGGGGACCACCAGAAGAACCACAGCAGCAACACCAGGACG
Organism: Pseudonocardiaceae bacterium; assembly: GCA_036491115.1. Taxonomy (GTDB): domain Bacteria; phylum Actinomycetota; class Actinomycetes; order Mycobacteriales; family Pseudonocardiaceae; genus DATEPR01. The sequence continues at coordinate 23,282 of DASXCQ010000101.1, read as the reverse complement.
ACGACGCCGGCCAGCAACGCCAGCAGCCGGCGAGGACCCCGCCGCCGCGTCACCCCGTAGCAGAAACCGCCGACCGCCAGACCGGCCACATGCGCGCCGACGGCCAGCGCACCGGGCCCCGGCTGGTCGTGCCCACGGCTGGTGATCTGCGCGATCACCATGCTCACGGCCATGAAGAGCAGCACACACAGCACGACACCGCTCAGCCCGGCGACCAGGCCGGCACCCCGCCGGCCGGTGCCGCCGACGACCGGCAGTTCGTCGGTGGGCGCTTCGGACCGCAGTTCACCCAGCGGGCTGGTCTGCGCGTCGGCCACGGAATCGGCCGTCCCTTCGTCGTCGTCGCGCGGTTTCCGGATCACGGGACCTCACTACCGGCTCAGCAACGCCCAGGGTTCGAGTTCGGGTGCCGCGGCCTGCCCCTCCGGGCAGTGCCGGCGGAAGTCGCACCACGAGCAGTGCCAGCCGACCGAAGGCGGGAACACGTCGTCCGGTGCGGCACCCTCGGCCAGCCGCTCGGTGGCCTTCGTGAGGTCGGCCGCGGCCTCCTGGGCACGCCGGACGTGCCGTTGCAGCGTCTCGTCGGTGTGCGTCCAGACGGCGACCGTGCCGCTGGGCAGATGGTGCAGTTCCACCTGGTGGCACGGTTTCCGGAGGGTGCGGCGGGCCGCGACGGCGTAGAGGGCCAGCGCCTGCGAGCCCCTGGCGTCGTCGGTGGTGAGCGCGTGCCTGCCGGTCTTGTAGTCGACGATCACGAGTTCACCGTCCCGCACGTCGATGCGGTCCACCCGGCCCTCGGCGATGATCGTCCCGGCGGGGGTGGACACCCAGCGCTCCACGCCGATCGGATCGAGGTCGGTGTCGATGCCGGCGACGTAGCCGGAGACCCAGTCCTGGGCCCGTTCCCGGTACTCGGCGGCCTGTTTCGGGTCGGCGAAGCCCTCGTCCCGCCAGTTGCTCACCACGAGCGATGCGGCCGTCTCCGGCGTGCGCCGGGCGGGCGGTACGTCGAAGAAGGCGCGCAAGGCGTTGTGCACCACCGCACCCAGCGTCGCGTGCGCCCAGGGCGCGCCCTTGCCCGGCGACGGCCGGTCGAGGTAGTTCATCCGGTACCGGCGGGGACAGTCGTTCCATGTGCCCAGCTTCGCCGGTGTGACTCGGACGAGCTTGCGAGGCATGCTGTCGAAACCGAGCTGACCCTGCACACCTTCTACGGTACGCAGTGCCACCGACAACTCCGCGTCAGCCCCCGGCCACGAACCCGCGCACCGAGTTGGCCACCAGCTGCACGGCGATCGCGGCCAGCAGCAGGCCGGCGATCTTGGCCAGCAGCAGAATGCCGCTCTCCTTGATCAGCCGGATCACCCCACCGGAGTAGCGCAGGCAGACGAACAAGACCAGGTGCACCAACAGGATCGCCGCCGCCAACGCCAGGTACGAGCCGAAGTGCCCGTGGGCCTGGCGGACGTACACGATCGTGGCGGCGATCGCGCCGGGACCGGCCAACAACGGTGTACCCAGCGGGACGAGTGCCACGTTCACGTCGTCCACCGCGCTGGGTTCGGTGTTGTCCCTACCGGTCAACAGGTCCAGCGCGATCAGCAGCAGCAACAGCCCGCCTGCGCCCTGCAGCGCGGGGATGCCGATGCCCAGGTAGGCCAGGATCGCCTCGCCCGCCACCGCGAACAGCGTGATCACGGCCAGCGACACCAGCACCGCCTGCCGGGCCGCCCTGATCCGCGCCGCCCGGGACCGCCGGCCGACCAGGCCGAGGAACACCGGGATCGTGCCCGGCGGGTCCATGATCACGATCAGCGTGACCGTGGCCTCGACGAACAGGGTGGTGTCGAAGAACGTCACCCCGCCGCCCGCCCGACCGTCAGCGGTGTTCCGCTGGCCCGCGCGACGAGCGCGTCGAACGCCTCCGGCGCCGTGGTCTCCTGGCCGAGCCGGACGACCTTGTTGCGGCCGTGGTAGTCGCTGGACCCGGTCATCACGACGCCGAGTTCGGCGGCCAGGCCGCGCAGTTCGGCCCGGGCCCGCTCGTCGTGGTCCGGGTGGTCCACCTCGACGCCGGCCAGCCCGGCAGTGGCCAGGTCGGCGATCACCTCGGCGGTGACGATCCGGCCCCGTGTGCTGGCGTAGGCGTGGGCCAGCACGGTCACCCCGCCCGCGTCGGTGATCATCCGAATCGCGTCCAGCACCGGGGTGTCCGCCTTCGGCACGTAGTAGCCACGGCCCCGGCTCAGGTACGTGGCGAACGCCTCGCTGACGCTGCTCACCAGCCCGGCCCGCTGCAACGCCATCGCCAGGTGCGGCCGGCCCGCGGACGTTCCGTCCGGCAGCCTGCTCAGCACGTCGTCCGGGTCGACGGGCAGGCCGTCCTCGCGCATCCGGGTGGCCATGGTGCGCACCCGGGCCCGGCGCTCGCCGCGCAGCCGGTGCTGTTCGGCCAGCACCACCGGCGACTCCGGGTCGAACAGGTAGCCCAGCACGTGCACCGTGCAGCGCCCGCCCTTGCCGTCCGGCGACGTGCAGGACAGCTCGGCACCGCGGACCAGCGTCAGCCCCGGCGGCAGCGCGGCGGCGGCCTCCGCCCAGCCGGTGGTGGTGTCGTGGTCGGTCAGCGCCACCACGTCCAGGCCGGCGGCCGACGCGGCGGCCACCAGTTCGGCCGGGCTGTCCGTGCCGTCCGACACCCGGGAATGGGTGTGCAGGTCGATCCGGGTCGAGGCCATCACGGGAACATCACCGGGCCATTCTGACCGACCCGCTGATCAGCCTGGGCTCAGGCGCCGCCGAAACCGTAGGTGTGGGCCACGGTGAACCGGGCGACCAGCCGCTGCTCGGCCACCATCGCGGCGCGGAACTCGTCCCAGTCCGGATGCTCGCCGGCGATGGTCCGGTAGACCTCGACCAGCTCGTCCGCGGTCGCGTCGTGCGGGTCCGTGGTCACCGGGGTGAGCTCGACGGTGCCGTCGAGCACCAGGTAGTCGCGCCCGTTCGCCGAGGTCAGGTACAGGCTGGCCCTCGGATCGCGCCGCAGGTTGCGGGTCTTGGCCCTGGTGTCGGTGATCGACATCCGGATCAGGCCGGTGGCCTCGTCGTGGGTGTAGCCGACGTTGGACAGCTGCGGCCGGCCGTCGCGCTTGAGGGTGACGAGCGCGGCGGTGCCCGTCGGCGTGAGCAGGGAGGTCATGTGCCCAAACTAGGGCACGAGCTTCTTGCCGCGCGCCGCCCGCTGCGCCTTGATCATCGAGAAGCGCTCGGACTGGGCCTGCTTGTCGCCGAACACGAGTTCGGAGATCGCGTCGTAGACGACCTCGGGGTGGGGCAGGAACTCGATCCGGTTCAGTGCCTGGATCTGGCCCGCCGACTCGACGATGAGCGTGCCGTAGCCGAGCAGGCGGCCCAGCCAGGTGCGCTCGTAGGTCAGGTCGGTGACCTTGCTGATCGGCATCATCGCCACGCGGTTGGTGAACACGCCGGTGATCAGCATGAACCGCTTGTCGGTGACGACGATCCGCTCGACCCACCAGTCCACCACGATGTAGGCGAAGCGCAGGACCACCAGCAGGGCCGCGTACCAGAGGATGTTCTGGAACAGCCAGTACCCGTCGGGCAGCAGGTAGGAGACCATCACGGCGACGGCGAGCAGTGCGATCGCCTCGAACACGTCCCACAGCACGTAGGTCCAGTGCCTGCGCACGCGGATGACCCGCCGCTCGGTCTGCAGCAGGTACTCGTCCGGGTCCCGCGGTGCGAACATGACCCCTATTGTCCCGCAGTCGGGCTAGAACAGCGACTGTACAAAGGTCACTATTGCCTCTGCGCCGTTCTTCAGCAGGTCCAGGATGTTGGTGACCAGGCCCGATGCCTGGGTGGGGGCGCTGATCAGGAAGAACAGCACCAACGCGATGCCCGCCCAAGTAAGGAGCTTCTTGAGGTTCACGTCGATCGACCCCGTCCGCTGGTTACGTTCGTACATCTGTGTGGTGCCGGTCGTTATCGTTGTACCGCACTCCGCGCGATGCGGAGACTTTTATACCGCTCTGGTGTAAGGACTGCCTCACTACTCGGGATTCGATCACGGAGAGTACGCATGACCATGCATGCACTGCCGGCAATCAGGTGCGTCGGAGCCCTCGTCGTCGACCCCGACGGCAGGCTGTTACTGGTGTTGCGGGCCAACGAACCGGGGCGCGGCAAGTGGTCCGTGCCCGGCGGGCGGGTCGAGCCGGACGAGGACGACGAGGCGGCCGTGCGGCGCGAGGCCGACGAGGAGACGGGACTCACCGTCACCGTGGACCGGCTGGTCGGGATGGTGGAACGGCCGGCACCACAGGGGATCTACGAGATCTACGACTACCTCTGCACGACCAGCGGCGGTACCCCGAACGCGGCCACCGACGCGGCGGACGCGCGGTGGGTCAGCCCGGCCGAGTTCTCCGAGCTGCACTACGCGGGCCAGCTGGTGGACCGCCTGGCCGAGACCCTGTGGGACTGGGGCGTCATCACCCGGCCGAGCTGACCGGCCGCCGTCCGGCCGTTCCGGCCGCTCGGCCGAACGGGCGTCCGCCGATCAGGTGGCCAGCCACACGATCCGTTCACCGTGGAACGCCGTGCGGGCCAGTGCGGCGGCCTCCGGCTGTCCGTCCCGCCAACGAACCAGCCCAAGTGTGCCCAATGGTGTGTCGGGGTCGAAGGTCAGATCCGCCCGATCCGGCAACACCAGGCGCAGCCCGGCCTCGTACGCCTCCTGGCTCACCCACCACAGCGGCCGGTCGGCGGCCAACGCGGCCAACGCGGCCACGAACTCGGCCCGCCGCTGCGCCGGCAGGTAGGCCAGCACATGGCTGGACAGCACCACCAGGGGCAGGTCGGCGGGCACCCGCTCGGCCGCCCGAGCCAGGTCGTCCACGGCGTCGCCGGTGACGAACACCGGCCGGTCCTTGACCTGTGCCACGGCGGCCTGGTTGAGCAGCCGGACCCGCTCCGGCTGATCGGCCCACACGCACGCCTCCAGCCAGGCCAGCTGTTCCTCGTCGGTCAGGTCGACCGGTGAGCGGTCCAGCCCGACCTTGGCGGCCACCTTGAGGTTCTTCGGCAGTGCCGGCCTGCGGGCGCCGTCGGCCCGGCTGAGCACGCTGGTGAGCACCAGGGGTGCCTTGGCCGGGCCCGCCGTCACCTGCTCGCCGTCCTCGGCCTGGTAGCGGTAGCCGTAGCGGTCCATGCCCAGCAGCAGCCCGGCGCTGGTGCCCACCTCCAGCAGCCCGATCGGCCGGCCGGCCTGCTTGGCCGCCTGCGCCACGGCCGGGAACAGCAGAGCCGCCCGGCGCACCTCGTTGGTCTGCGTGGTGCGGGTGGTCACCAGGTGCCGGACCTGCTCGGCGTGGTCCAGTGCGAAGGCCCGGAACGTCGGCCATGTCGCACCGTCCACCCCGTACTCACCGCCGACGGTCGGGTAGTAGTACGCGAGCTCGCTGACCGGGTCGGCGATCACCAGCCGGTGCACGGCGGCGAAGAACAGCGTGGCCCGCGCGTGGTGCGGTTCGGCGGCGGCCAGCAGCGCGGCGACGTCGTCGTCATCGGCCGCCGACAGCGCGAGATGGGTGTACAGCGGCGATTCGTGCACGGCCTCCTCGTCGGCGAAGCGCCGCAACCGCCGCCGCACCAGGTCCAGCTCGGTCGGCACTGGGTGTCACTCCTTGGGTTCGGGTCGACCCGGCTGCTCGCCGCCCCGGGCGTCGCCATAGGACCGCTTGGGCACCATCACCTTGCGGCGGAACACGCACACGACGGTGCCGTCCTGCTTGTAGCCGCGCGTCTCCACGTACACGACGCCCCTGTCGTCCTTGGACTTCGACGGGGTCTTGTCCAGTACCTGGGTCTCGCCGTAGATGGTGTCGCCGTGGAACGTCGGCTTGACGTGTTTGAGCGACTCGACTTCCAGGTTCGCGATGGCCTTGCCGGACACGTCCGGCACCGACATGCCGAGCAGCAGCGAGTAGATGTAGTTGCCCACCACCACGTTCTTGCCGAAGTCGGTGGTCTCGCCCGCGTAGTGGGCGTCCAGGTGCAGCGGGTGGTGGTTCATCGTGATCAGGCAGAACAGGTGGTCGTCGTACTCGGTGACCGTCTTGCCGGGCCAGTGCTTGTAGACCGCGCCGACCTCGAACTCCTCGTAGTAACGCCCGAACTGCACCATCGACCTCCTACCCCGGTGGACGCGCGAAGGTCACAGTGTGAACCGAGGATGCCGTCCACGGCGGCGAATGTGTGGACGGCTACACCACCGGGTGGTCCTGCTACAGCTGGCCGGGCTGCGGCCGCATCGACTGCTTGGCGATCAGGTCCCTCGCCTTCTCGGCGTTGCGCGGCTGGCACAGCACGTCGTAGCGACCGGCCACCAGCTGGCTGGCGGACTGGAAGTCCCGCCGGCCCCGGGACGTGGTGTACCCGGCGGCGGCGAAGATCAGGCCGAACAGCACACCGGCGACCAGGCCGACCAGAATCGGGTAGATCGGCCCGCTACGGGTGTCGAAGAAGCTCAGCAGCAGCCCGACGAACAGGCCGAACCACGCGCCGGACGCGGCGCCGGTGCCCAGCACCCTGCCCCAGCTCAGCCGGCCGGTGACCCGCTCCACCAGCATCAGGTCGACGCCGACGATGGTGACTTCCTGGACCGGGAACTGATTGTCCGCCAGGAAGTCCACGGCGCGCTGGGCTTCCTCGTAGTTGTCGTAGGACCCGACCGGCCAGCCGGTCGGCTTGGTGGGCAGCCTCGGCACACCGAGCCGTGGCGCCCCGGCCCCGGAGAACGAGCTCGTCACCGTCATCACCCCATCGTCGCGGGCTCACACACCGCGTACGCGGCTGCGGATATCGTGCCAACGGACAGCCCCGCTCGCGATCGGGACACCCGCGCACGGTAATGACCTGCCGGCCCGCCCGGATCTGGCGGGTGGCGTGCGTCACCAGACCATCTAGCCTACGGCACGCCCGCCGAGGCGGTGTGCCGGCTCAGCGGGCGCGGTACTCGCGCAGCAGACCGCGACTGATGATCGTCTTCTGGATCTCGCTGGTGCCCTCGCCGATCAGCAGGAACGGCGCCTCGCGCATCAGCCGCTCGATCTCGTACTCCTTGGAGTAGCCGTAGCCGCCGTGGATGCGGAACGCGTCCTGGGTGACCTCGGCGCAGTACTCGCTGGCGATCAGCTTGGCCATGCCGGCCTCGACGTCGTTGCGCGTGCCGGCGTCCTTGAGCCGGGCCGCGTTGACCATCATCAGGTGCGCGGCCTCGACCTTGGTGGCCATCTCGGCCAGCTTGAACGCGATCGCCTGGTGTTCGGCGATCGGCTTGCCGAAGGTGCGGCGCTGCTGGGCGTAGTCCACGGCCAGCTCGAAGGCGCGGATCGAGATGCCGCACGCCCGCGCGGCCACATTGACCCTGCCGACCTCGATGCCGTCCATCATGAACGCGAAACCCTTGCCAGGCGCGGCACCCAGCACCCTGTCGGCACCGATCCGGTAGTCCGCGAACACCGCTTCCGTGGTGTCGACGCCCTTGTAGCCCATCTTCTCGATCTTGCCCGGAATCGTCAGACCCGGTGTCACCTCACCGAATCCGGTCGGCTTCTCGACCAGGAACGCGGTCAGGTTCTGGTGCGGCTTCTCGGCTGCCTCGTCGGTGCGGGCCAGCAGCGCGATCAGGTTGGAGCTGCCGCCGTTGGTGAGCCACATCTTCGCGCCGTCGATGACGTAGTCGTCGCCGTCCCGCCGGGCCCGCGTCTTGATCGCCGCGACGTCCGACCCCAGATCCGGTTCGGACATGGAGAAGGAGCCGCGCACCTCGCCGGTGGCCATCCTGGGCAGGAACGCGGACTTCTGCTCCGCCGTGCCGTGGTGGCGGATCATGTGCGCCACGATGAAATGCGTGTTGATCACGCCGGACACGCTCATCCAGCCGCGAGCGATCTGCTCGACGACGAGCGCGTAGGTCAGCAGCGACTCGCCGAGTCCGCCGTACTCCTCCGGGATGGTGAGCCCGAACAGGCCCATCTCCTTCATGCCCTCGACGATGTCGGCGGGGTACTCGTCGGCGTGCTCCAGGGCCTGCGCGTGCGGGATGATCTCCTTGTCCACGAAGTCGCGGACGGTGGCCAGGATCTCCTGCTGCACGTCGGTGAGTCCGGCGGTCTGGGCGAGGCGGGCCATGGGCAACTCCTCATCGCGACAAGCAAGTTACCGAGCAGTATGGCAGTTGTGTGGTGCCGTGTGCGGTGAGCGTGCTCACCCGGCCACGGCCGTGCCGCATCCCCGGCAGTCCACCGCCAGCACGTACACGTCCTCGCCGCACCCGGCGCAGGTGCGGAAGCTCCGCTCGTACAGGTTGTCCCGCCTGCGCAGGCGCCGTTCTCTCGGTTGCCGATGTTTAGCCACGTCCCCCAGCATCACCCGATCGGGAGGGCGCCTGGCAAGGCTTCGGCCGTTATCTGTGCGTTATCTCACGGCAGTTCGGGCACCTCACGGCCGTCGATCTCGCGACGTTCGTCGTCGGGGCGCTCGTTGTGCTCGTTGTGCACCTGCTGCCGGCTCTCCGTGCTCGCGGTGTGCGCCGCCGCCGTCGCCGCCTCCGCGCTGCGCTCCAGGAACCGGAGTAATTCAACGGGGAACGGCAGCACCAGCGTCGAGTTCTTCTCCGCGGCCACCTGCACCACGGTCTCCAGCAGCCGCAGCTGGAGGGCAGCAGGCGTGTCCGACATCTTCGCCGCGGCTTGGGAGAGCTTCTCGGATGCCTGCAGCTCACCGTCCGCCGAGATGACCCGTGCCCGCCGCTCCCGCTCGGCCTCCGCCTGCCGGGACATGGACCGCTTCATCGCCTCGGGCAGCGCGACGTCCTTGATCTCCACCCGGTCGATGTGGATGCCCCAGTCCAGGGCCGGGCTGTCGATCATCAGCTCCAGGCCCTCGTTGAGGCGTTCCCGGTTGGACAGCAGGTCGTCCAGCTCGCTCTTGCCGATGATCGAGCGCAGGGACGTCTGCGCCACCTGTGCCACGGCGAACCGGTAGTCCTGCACGTTGACGATGGCCAGGATCGGGTCGATCACCTTGAAGTAGACGACGGCGTCCACCCGGACGGTCACGTTGTCCTTGGTGATGCCCTCCTGCGCCGGCACGGGCAGGGTGATGATCTGCATGTTCACTTTCTTCATGCGATCCGCGATCGGGATGATGGCCGTCAGGCCGGGCCCGCGCGGGTCCTGGTGCACCCGCCCGAACCGGAACACCAGCCCGCGCTCGTACTGCTTGACCACCCGCACCCCGGTCATGCCCGTCACCACGGCGAAGGCACCGAGACCGATCAGCACGTCAATCAGAGCCGTCATGTGACACGCTCCCGAGTCCAGCCGCGACCGACCGGAGCGGCCGTGCCGCGTACCCGGTGATATTACGCCGGTCACGTGCCGAAAAGACCGTCTCGCCGTTACACCCGCGTCTCCAGCCCCGACAGCCAGGCCTCCAGGTGTGGACACCGCTGCCGAAGCCTGCCGAGCCCGAGTTCCTTGACCGCCCGCGGTCCGTCGGTCGTCTTCAGGTAGTCCTTGCGGTAGCCGAGCAGGCGCTTCGACGGCGCGGGCGTTTGGTCGCCACGATCGAGCTGGTCACCAGCCAGCCGGCCGACGCGAGGCGCGGCTCCAGGACGTCCCGCACCAGGACTTCTTCGGTCTGCCCCTCGACCAGCACGTGCACTCGGGGCTCAGCCATCCGTGCCCTCACGGGTCGGCCGGCCACCGAGCAGGTTCTTCTCCCACAGCTCACCGACGGAGTACTCGGTGAGCCACTCGGTCAACAAGGCCGCGTCCGGCCGGCGGAAGACGGACGCGCCGTCCTGGCGCTCGACGACGATGACCTGGTCGAGCCGGAACTGGCCCAGCAGCGTCACCGACTGGGTGGCGAACGCCACCTGGCTCCGCGGCGCGGCCTGGCCGAGCAGATCGGCCAGTTGCACGATCGCGAACGGGTGCAGCCCGAGTTCCGGCTCGTCCAGCACCACGACCGCCGGCAGTTCCGGCTGCAACAGCAGCGTCACCAAGCAGATGAAACGCAGGGTGCCGTCCGACATCTGGTCGGCCGAGGAAACCGTGTCTGCATCGACCTGGCGCCAGCGCAGCCGCACCCGGTCCTGGCCCTCCGGACGGAGGACGAAGTCCCGGAAGAACGGCGCCACAGCGCGGATCGAGGCGATGATCCGCCGGTAGGCGAGCTACTTGGCCCCGTCGCCACTCTCCGCCCGATCCAGCAGCACTGCCGCGAGATTCCCACCGTCGTTGCGCAAGGCGATGTTGTCCGCGGTCGGGACCAGCTGCTTGATCGGCGACCGCACCGAGGTGTCGTGGAAATGGAACACCCGGACGCCCGCGAGCATCGTCCCCAGCGGATACCCGAGCCGCCGAAGCCCGCTTTCGGACCCTCCCTTGTCCATCTCGATGACTTCCTCGGCGCCCGACTCACGTGCGTCTTCCGAAATGAAGATCAAATTCTGATCGGCCGCCTGGCCCAGGGTCGCGCTGTAGTCCAGATTGGTTGACCGAATCCGAAGTGCGATCTCCTGGGATTCCGCGTTGAGCAGCGCACCGGCCCCGCCGTTGAGGCCGACGAACAGCCCCAACTCACCGTCCACCAGCCTGCCGAGCAGTTCGAAGAACCGCACGAAGTTGGTCTTGCCGGCACCGTTGGCGCCGACCAGGACATTGAGTCGGTTCAGTGGGACGCCGGCCGATCGGATCGAGAGGAATCCCTCGATGTCGATCCGGTCGAGCGTCCAGTCAGCCATGTGATCACCCTACGAGGAGTTACATGGCGTTTAACACCGGTCCGGCGGCGTGTCACGCCTCCGGTGGGGTCCAGCGGTCGCCGCGCGTCATGCCCGCCGCACGGCCCTTGCCGGCTACCACCAGGGCCATCTTGCGGGACGCCTCGTCGATCATCTCGTCGCCGAGCATCGCCGAGCCCTTCTTGCCACCTGCCTCGGACGTGTACCACTCGTAGGCGTCCAGGATGTTCTCCGAGTGGTCGTAGTCGGCCTGGGTCGGGCTGAAGATCTCGTTGCAGACCTCGACCTGGCCGGGGTGCAGTACCCACTTGCCGTCGAAGCCGAGCGCCGCCGCGCGGCCGGCCACCCGCCGATAGCCCTCGACGTCCTTGATCTGCAGATAGGGACCGTCGATGGCCTGTTTGTCGTAGGCCCGCGCGGCCATCAGAATCCGCATCAGGATGTAGTGGTACGCATCGCCGACGTCGTAACCCGGCGGCTGCTCACCGACCACAAGGGACTTCATGTTGATGCTGGCCATGAAGTCGGCCGGGCCGAAGATGATCGTCTCCACCCTGGGCGACGCCTGCGCGATGTCGTCCACGTTGATCAGTCCGAGCGCGTTCTCGATCTGCGCCTCGATGCCGATCCGGCCGACCTCGTAACCCATGGTCTTCTCGACCTGGGTCAGCAACAGGTCCAGCGCCCGGACCTGGTCGGCCGTCTGGACCTTGGGCAGCATCAGGCAGTCCAGGTTGGCGCCCGCGCCCTCGACGACCTCGACGACGTCGCGGTAGGTCCACTCGGTGGTCCAGTCGTTGACCCTGACCACCCTGATCCGGTCGCCCCAACCGCCCTCATTCAGCGCCGCCACGATGTTCTTGCGGGCGCCCGGCTTGGCCAGCGGCGCCACCGCGTCCTCAAGATCCAGGAACACCTGGTCGACCGGCTGGGTGCGGGCCTTATCCAGGAAGCGCGGGTTGCTGCCGGGCACCGCGAGGCAGGAGCGGCGGGGGCGAAGGCGGTCGACCACGGGAGCCTCCTGGAGTCGGCTGGGTACTGATCGGTAACAGTGGCACGCGCGGCGTCCGGCCGCTATTCGCTTGAGTCGTCTTTCACACCACCCGTAGCGTCGGCGCCCGTGACGTTCGCGGTGCCGCAGGGCTACCTGGACCAGTTCGACGAGCAGGACCTGGCCGAACGGGGTGACTGGCTGGCCACCCTCCCGGAGGCCGTGCGGAGGTACGCACGGCGCTGGGACCTGCGCCCGGACGGTCCCGCGCTGTACGGCTACGTCGGCGTCGTCTGGCCGGTGGTCCGCGCCGACGGCACGCCAGCGATGCTGAAACTGTCCTGGCCGCACCCGGAAGCGGCCGACGAGGCCGTCGCGCTCACCACGTGGGCGGGCGAGGGCACGGTGCGGGTGTACGCGGACGACGACTACGTCCTGCTGCTGGAGCGCCTCGACCCGCACCACTCCCTGAACGAGGAACCACTGGCCGAGGCCGTCGACACCGCGTCCCTAGTGCTGCGCCGCCTGATCGTGCCGGCGCCGCCGCTGCACCGCCGGCTCACCGAGGTGGCGGCCACCTACGCCGAGGAGCTGCCCGGACAGAACACCGCCCTGGGTCACCCGGTCCCGCGGACGATGCTGGACGAAGCCGTCGATCACTGCCGGACGCTCGGCCCGGCGGCCGGATCGTTGCTGGTGAACGAGGACCTGCACTACTTCAACGTGCTGCGTGGCACCCGGGAGCCGTGGCTGCTCATCGATCCCAAGCCGATCGCCGGCGACCCGGAGTTCGCGGTGATCCCGCTGTTGTGGAACAGGTACGAGGAATCCGGTGGGGCACAAGGCGTTCCGGACCGGACGGCACGCATTGTCGAGGTGGCGGGGCTGGATCCGGAGAAGGCCAGGGCGTGGACCCTGGTGCGGGCGGTGCGCAACTGGCTGGGGGCGCTGGAGTACGGCGGATTCCCGTTCGTGGACACGCTGGCCGGGATTGCCACGGCCACCTACGGCTGACCGCCACGGGTGCCCGGTCTGTCGATTTCTCCGAGCATGAGCGCGGCCACTAACCTCAGCCGCATGGCAGCCGTGAACAGGGTATTCGCAGCCCGGCTCGCCGGGCTCCCGGTGTTCGGGCCGGACGGCGAGTCGATCGGGCGGGTGCGGGACATCGTGGCCGGTCTGCGACCGGACCGACAACCGCCCAGGGCGTTGGGCATCGTCATCGAGGTGATGTCCCGACGGCGGATCTTCGTGCCGATGCTGCGGGTCACGTCGATCGAGCCGAACGCGGTGACCCTGGCCACCGGCCGGGTCAACCTGCGCCGGTTCAGCCAGCGGCCGAACGAGGTGCTGGTGGTCGGCCAACTACTGGACGCGCGGGTGACGCTGGCCGGGCCGGCCGCCGGGCTGGACGTGGGCGAGCAGATCACCGCCGTCGTGGTGGACGCCGCCATGGAGCAGACCAGGACCAGGGACTGGCTGGTCACCAAGCTCGCCGTGCAGGAACGCAACCGGCTGCTGTCCCGCCGCGGCCCGCTGCGGGTGCTGGCCTGGGAGGACGTCGGCGGCATCGGCCTACTCGACCTGACCACCCAGCCGCAGGGCGCCCATCGGCTGATCGCCGTGTTCGACGGCATGCGACCGGCGGACGTGGCCAGCGCCCTGCTCGACCTGCCGACCAAACGCCGCTACGAGGTGGCCGACGCGATGGACGACGAGCGCCTGGCCGACATCATCGAGGAGCTGCCCGAGGACGACCAGAAGGACCTGCTGGCCCACCTGGACGACGAGCGGGCCGCGGACGTGCTGGAGGCGATGAACCCGGACGACGCCGCCGACCTGCTGGCCGAGCTGCCGGAACTGGAGAAGGACCGGCTGCTCGCACTGATGGAGCCGGAGGAGTCCGCGCCGGTCAAGCGGCTGCTGCAGTACTCGTTCGACACGGCGGGCGGCCTGATGACCCCGGAGCCGGTGATCCTCTCGCCGGACGCCACCGTCGCCGAGGCGCTGGCCAGGGTGCGCAACGCCGACCTGGCCGTGGCGCTGTCCACCATGGTGTTCGTGTGCCGGTCACCGCAGGCCACGCCGACCGGCCGCTACCTGGGTTGCGTGCACTTCCAGCGGCTGCTCCGCGAGCCGCCGTCCGACCTGGTGGCCGGCGTGGTGGACACTGATCTGGACAGCCTGTCCCCCACCGACCCGCTCGCCGACGTGACCCGCTACTTCGCGGCCTACAACCTCGTGTGCGCACCGGTGGTGGACGACGAGGAACATCTCCTCGGCGCCGTCACCGTGGACGACGTCCTGGACCACTTGCTGCCGGAGGACTGGCGGGAGACCGGTCGTTACCCGCATCCGGCAGAAGACCGGCAGGAGCCAAGCCATGCCTGAGCTGACCATGCCACGCCGCCGGCTGGACCAACCACGCCGGCCGCGCAGGCTGACCGTCGAGGTCGACCCCGAGGCGTTCGGCCGGTTCTCCGAACGGCTGGCCCGATTCATGGGCACCGGACCGTTCCTGTTCTGGCAGACGCTGTTCGTGGTCGTGTGGATCATCCTGAACCTGTCAGCGGCCTCGCTGCGCTGGGATCCCTATCCGTTCATTCTGCTCAACCTGGCCTTCTCCACCCAGGCGGCCTACGCGGCGCCGCTGATCCTGCTGGCGCAGAACCGGCAGGACGACCGGGACCGCATCTCGCTGGAGGAGGACCGGGTCCGGGCCGGGCAGACCAAGGCGGACACCGAGTTCCTGACCCGCGAGCTGGCCGCGTTGCGCCTGGCCATCGGCGAGATCGCCACCCGCGACTACCTGCGCGGCGAGTTGGACCGGCTGCGCCAGGAGTTGGTGCACGAGGTGAAGCCACGCAAGCGCAAGGGTGGTCAGCCCAACGCCGAGACCGTGCGGGACTCGCCCGCCTGGGATGACGAACCGGAGCACCAGCGACGCTGACTCACTCCTCTGGCGGCTTCTCCGCGGCGAGCTTCTCGCAGGTGTCGCCGAACGCGACCAGTTCGGTGCTGTCCAGCCGGCCGGCGAAGTGCCTGGCCACGCCGGACAGGTGCGCTCCGGTGGCGTCGCGCAGGCGGTCGTAGCCGAGTTGGGTGAGCACCGCCACAACGCCCCGCCCGTCGGTGTCCACCCTGGCCCTGGCCACCAGGCCGCCGCGCTCCAGCCGGTCGACCAGCCGGGTGACACCCGACCGGGACAGTAGGACGGCGTCGGCGAGCTCGGTCATCCGCAGCCGGCGGTCGGGCGCCTCGGCCAACTGGACCAGGACGTCGTACGAGGCAAGGGAAAGCCGTTGCGCTGCGAGCAGTTCCGCTTCCAGCACGCGGGTGAGGTGCGCGTGCGCTCGCAGGAACGACCGCCACACGCCCAGTTCCGTCCGGCTCAGCAGGCGAGCCGCACCCGATGGAGGCACGAACAACGATGTTACGGACCGCGAAGGTCCACATCCTGGCGGGTCCCCGAACAGCCCACACGGTGGGAGAACGCACCGCCGGCCGAGTCGCCCACCCACCGCCCGTAACATGGAGTGGTAGCGCTCCCGACCCCGGTCGGTTCGCCGACCAGGGCATTGTCCAGACAGAAGGCCGGTGCACGAGACGTGACCAGCAGCCAGACCACCCAGCAGGGCACCCCGAGCGTCGACCAGGTCCGGGCCGCGCTCGCCACCGTGATCGACCCGGAGATCAAACGGCCCATCACCGAGCTCGGCATGGTCAAGGACGTGGCCGTCCACCCGGACGGCACGGTCGCCGTCGCCATCTACCTGACGGTGGCCGGCTGCCCGCTGCGGGACAAGCTCACCCAGGACACCACGGCCGCCGTGAGCGCGGTGGCCGGCGTCCGGGACGTCCGCGTGACGCTCGACGTGATGAACGACGAGCAGCGCGCCGAGCTGCGCAAATCGCTGCGCGGCGACTCGAAGGACCCGGTGATCCCGTTCGCCCAGCCGGGCAGTCTGACCAGGGTGTACTGCGTCGCGTCCGGCAAGGGTGGGGTCGGCAAGTCCAGTGTCACGGTGAACCTGGCGGTCGCGATGGCCGAACGCGGCCTGTCCGTCGGGGTCGTGGACGCCGACATCTACGGCCACTCGGTGCCCCGGATGCTCGGCACCGAGGCCAGGCCGACCAAGGTCGAAGACATGATCATGCCGCCGCAGGCGCAGGGCGTGAAGGTCATCTCGATCGGCATGTTCAAGCAGGGCAACGCCCCTGTGGTGTGGCGCGGCCCGATGCTGCACCGCACGCTGCAGCAGTTCCTGGCCGACGTGTACTGGGGCGACCTGGACGTGCTGCTGCTCGACCTGCCGCCGGGCACCGGTGACATCGCCATCTCGGTGGCGCAGCTGATCCCCAACGGCGAGATCCTGGTGGTCACGACCCCGCAGACGGCGGCGGCCGAGGTGGCCGAGCGGGCGGGCGCGATCGCCCAGCAGACCCGGCAGCGGATCGTCGGCGTGGTGGAGAACATGTCCTGGCTGGAACTGCCGGACGGCAGCCGGATGGACGTCTTCGGCTCCGGTGGCGGCCAGATCGTGGCCGACTCGCTGAGCAAGCTCACCGGCGCCGAGGTGCCACTGCTGGCCCAGGTGCCGCTCGACCCCCGGCTGCGCGAGTCGGGCGACGTCGGCCGCCCGATCGTCGTGGCCCAGCCGGACGCGCCCGCCGCCGTGGTGCTCAAGCAGGTGGCCGAGCGGCTGTCCGTCCGCTCCCGCGGCCTCGCCGGGCGCCTGCTGTCGGTCAGCCCCGCAGGCCGCTGACGCGACTCGGCCGATGGCCACCGAACGTGACCATCGGCCGAGGGCAGCGAACTGGGTCGGCCCGCTCACTTTGGGGGCCGATGGTCAATCCATCTGGTTGGTCGGTCAGGTGGCGTCGGTATCGAACGGGGGCTGCTCACCGGGCGACAGCGGCTGCTGCATCGTGGGCGTGGTGGGCGCCGGGAAACCGTTCTGCTTGATGCCGTTCGACCCGTTCGTCCCGTTCTTCCCGTTCGAACCGGTCAGGCTGGGCAGGTCGACCTTGAGGTCCTCGCGGGGATCGTAGCCGCCGGTCAGGTCCCACACCTGCTTGGTGATGGCCCGCTTCGGGTCGAAGTTGCGCAGCCCGCGCAGGTCCTCCAGCGGTTTGCGCAGCTCCTCGAACTCCGGTCCCAGCTCGGATTTCAGCTGCTCCTGGGCGCCGGAGGCGTACTGCCTCACCTGCCGGACGGTCTTCCCGAGCCAGGCAGCCGCACCGGGCAGGCGCTCCGGGCCGAGGATGAACAGGCCCGCGATGATGAGCACCAAGAAGTCGGCCCACCCGATGTCGAACATCCGACGCCACCTCCAGTGCGACAAACCCGGGAAAACGCTGTCGCCCAGGGTATCTGCTCAATCGGACCGCAGCGTTACCCGAACACTGTGCTCCTGCCCCTGCCGGGCGAACTTCACGATAACTGTCTGTCCGGGGTCATGGTCGAGCACTGCCACCTGCAACTCGGTGGAACTGCCGATCGGCCGGTCGTCCAGCGCGGTGATGACGTCGCCCTCGCGGAGGCCGGCGGCCGCGGCCGCGCCGCCGGTGGTCACGTTGACCACCTGGGCGCCGTCCGACGCGTTCGCCGACACCGACCGGGTGTTCACCCCCAGCGACGCGTGCGCCACCGTGCCGTTGCGGATCAGCTCCTGGGCGATCTTCTTCGCCTCGTCGATCGGGATCGCGAAGCCGAGGCCGATGCTGCCGCCACCGCCGGAGTCGGCACTGCCGAACGTCTGGATGGCCGAGTTGACGCCGACCAGTGCGCCGGACGCGTCCACCAGCGCGCCACCCGAGTTGCCGGGGTTGATCGCGGCATCGGTCTGGATGGCGTCGTAGACCACGGTGGGCCCGCCGTCCTCGCCCTGCGCGGTGACCGGCCGGTGCAGCGCGCTGACGATGCCGGACGTGACCGTGCCGGCCAGGCCCAGCGGCGAGCCGATGGCGATCACCGGGTCGCCGGGCTCCAGGTTGGCCGACGTGCCGGGCTGCAGGACCGTCAGGCGGGTCGCGTTGACCTTGACCACGGCCAGGTCCGTCACCGGGTCGCGGCCGACGATCGACGCGGACACCCGGGCGCCGGAGCTGAACACGGCGGTGATCTGGCCGCCGGACCCCTGCGCGGCCACGGAGATCACGTGGTTGTTGGTGAGGATGTAGCCCCTGGGGTCGATCACCACGCCCGAGCCGACGTCACCGGCGTTGCCCTGCTCGACCTCCAACGACACCACGGCGGGCGCGACGCGGCTGGCGATGCCGGCCACCGAGTTGGGCGCCCGTTCACGGCCGGGGTCGACGGCGGCGATGGTCGCGCCCACGTCGGTCAGCCGGTCGGCGCCGGTGCTGATCGCCCAGCCGGCGACCCCGCCGATGGCACCGACGAGCAGGGTGCACGCGAACAGCACGAGCAGCGCGCTGGGCTTGACCCGCCGGCCGAACAGCAGCTCGGGGACGCTGAGCAGTGGTCCGGCGCGGCGGGGGGTGTCCGTGTCGTCGTCAACCGTGCCGGTGACCGCGGGTGGGCCGAGGGCCGCGCCGGCACCCGGATCACGCCACGGGTTGCGCAGCTCGCCGCCGTCCCAGTAGCCGGGCCGGTCCTCGTCGAGGTCGTCGTCCGGGCGGCTGCCCGGCGCCCGCTGCAGGATCACGTCCGGAGTGGTCGCCGGGCGGCCGAACGCGGTCGCCAGGGCCTCGGGCGGCGGTGCGGACAGCCGCACGGCGCCGTTGGTCGGCTCGGCACGCGGCGACTGCCGAGGGTCGAACGCGCTGGGCACACCGTCCGGGCGGCCGAACACCGACTCAAGGCCGGGGTCGACGGACGGACGGTCCAGGGGACGGGGTCCGAGCCGAGGCCGGCCGTCGTCGCCCTCCTGGCCGCCGGCGGGCATGGGCCGTTCCGAACTCGGTTCCTCGCTCATCGTTCCCCGTGTCGACGCTGCGCGGTCACTGGGCAACCACCCTACGGGCAGCCTGCCGGACCAACGGTGAAATGGGCGTAGCAGGCAACTTCGGGCGGGTCAGTTCGCCGCTGCGAGCGGGGTCATGTGCGGGTTGCCGGCGGGCCTGGCCACGTTGCCGCCCAGCGGGGTGACCACATCGGCCTGCACCACGCCGCCGGTGGCGCCGTCGACGTTCTGGGTGGCCGGGACGCGGCCGGAGGCGACGGCGTGCGGGCCGACCACGGCGAGCGCGCCGAGCACCAGGCCGGCTGCCACGACGCCGGCACCCTGCACGGCACGGCGGCTGTGGCCACCGGTGCGCAGCACGCTGCTGCCGGTGCCCAGCGGGGCGGACGAGCCGAGCACCGGGCCGGAGCCGAACGCGGCCCGGTCGGGACGCTGCACGGCGACGACCTCCCCGTCCGCGGTGAGCGCGAGGCGGTCGACGTCGTCGGGCAGGTCGGTGTCGGTGGGGATGGCACGGAGGGCGGCCAGCAGGCCGGCCGGCATCCGGGGCGCGCCGGCAGCCTGCACGGCGTCCCTGGCCTGCCGCTGCACGGTGGTCTCGGCGGCACACAGCGGGCAGCGGGCGATGTGCGCGGAGGCGCGGTCGAACGCGCCCGCGCTCAACTCACCGTCCACGAAGGCCACCACGGCGTCCGGGGCCAGATGGGCCTCGGGCAGCGTCGCGATGGTCCAACCGCCGCGCTCACTCATGACCGGTCCTCCACCGAAACGGCTACCTCGGCGCAGACTACGACACGACTCACCCGGCACCCTCCTCGGCCAGCTCACGCCGGCGTTCCAGGGACAACCGGAGCGCCTGGCGGCCCCGGTGGATGCGGCTGCGCACCGTGCCCAGCTTCACGCCGAGCGTGGCGCCGATCTCCTCGTAGGACAGGCCCTCCACGTCGCACAGCACGACGGCGGCGCGGAACTCGGGTGCCAGCTCGTCCAGTGCGGCCTGCAGGTCGGGGTCCAGGTGGGTGTCGGTGTAGAGCTGTTCGGGGCTCGGGTCGTCACCGGCCAGCCGGTCGGTGTCGTCGGGCAGGGCCTCCATGCGCAGCCGGGAGCGGCGCCGGGCCAGGTCCAGGAAGAGGTTGGTGGTGATGCGGTGCAGCCAGCCCTCGAACGTGCCCGGCTGGTAGGAGGCCAGCGACCGGAACACTCGGATGAAGGTCTCCTGCGTGAGGTCCTCGGCGTCGTGCTGGTTGCCGGACAGCCGGTACGCCAGGCGGTACACCCGGTCACCGTGCTCACGGACGATGTCGTCCCACGAGGGCGGCTTCCAGATGGCCACGTCTTCCCCTGGGGACGTGACCTCCAGCTGTTCACTCGCTGACGTACGCATCGGCGGGTCGGCACCTCCACGGGCCGGCTGGCCCTTCGCCCCTTGAACGTCGGTACGGCTCACGTTGTTCCCCTGCTCCCCGGTCTGCCACTCCCACATTGCCGAGGAGGTGGCGCGACGGCCGTCATGACGCTGTCACCCGTTATGTTCGCCCGTCTCGGTGAGTCATTACTCAGAGCGGCCTGAGACCTCCCTGAGAACCGTTCGGCAACAACCCGGCGCGTTCACCCGATCTCCGTACAGCGCGGCGCTACTGTCCTGCCTTGTGACGCCCGACGAGCGCACCACGCCCGGCCCGGCAAGACTCGGGACGGTGAACGACTACGTCGATGGGTACCTGCCCGAGGACGACATCCTGGTCGGCGCACGGGCCAGGGCCAGGGAGTACGGCTGCGGCGCGATCAGCAACGCGGGAGGTGCCGCGCTGCGGTTCCTGGCTGCCGTCCTGCAGGCCAAGGCGGTTGTCGAGGTGGGCACCGGGGCCGGCGTGAGCGGGCTGTGCCTGCTCTCCGGCATGGCCCCGGACGGGGTGCTGACCTCGATCGACATCGAGCCCGAGGTGCAACGGGAGGCCAGGCGGGCGTTCACCGAGGCGGGTGTCCCGGCCGGGCGGATGCGGCTGATCATGGGCCAGGCTCTGGACGTGCTGCCCCGGCTCACCGACGGTGGCTACGACCTGGTGTTCTTCGACGCGGCCAAGGCCGAGTACCCGCGCTACCACGAGCTGGGCGTGAAGCTGCTGCGACCGGGCGGCGTGCTGGTGTTCGCCGATGTCCTGGGCACCGGCCGCACGTCCGACCCGGCGCGGCGCGACCAGGAGGCGGCGGCGCTGCGCGAGGTGACCAAGGCGGTCCGCGAGGACCAGGGGCTGGTGCCGGTGCTGCTGCCGGTGGCCGACGGCCTGCTGGTGGCCGCCCGCAAGGTCACCCGGCGGGCGACCGCAGGCTGACCACGCCGAGCAGGACGAGGATGGCCAGCGCGCCGACGTACCAGGTGACGCCCGGCCAGCCGCCGGCGCCGTAGGCGAGCCCGCCGAGCGACCCGCCCACGCTGGAACCGAGGTAGTAGCAGGCCAGGTAGATCGCCGAGCCCTGCACCCGCAGCGTCGACGACCGCGCGCCCACCCAGGCGCTGGCCAGCGCGTGCACCGCGAAGAAGCCGGCGGTGAACACCACCAGCCCCGGCACGACGACGGCCAGGTGGTCGGGCACCAGCAGGGCCACCCCGGCGAGCAGCACGACGGCCGCCGGCCACATGGTCCGCCGCCTGCCGAACCGGTCGGCCAGCCGCCCGGCCGCGGTGGCGGACGCCGAACCGGCCAGGTAGACGACGAAGATCAGGCCGACCAGCGACGGCGACAGGTGGAACGGGGCCCGCAGCAGGCGGAACGCCAGGTAGTTGTAGACGGTGACCATGCAGCTCATGGCCAGTACGCCGATCGCGAACAGGCGCAGCAGCCCGGTGTCGGTGACCGCCTTCGCGACCGACCCGGCCAGCGCGCCGAGCCGCAGCGGCCGGGGCCGGAACCGGGCCGACGGCGGCACGGACAGCCCGAACACCACCGAGCACGCCAGCGCCACGAACCCGACGACGGCCAGCGCCCACCGCCAGCCGGCCGCGTCGCTGACCAGCGAGCCGAGCAGCCGGCCCGCCATGCCGCCGACGCCGTTGCCGGCGATGTACAGGCCCATGCCGACACCGAGCGAGTCGCGGTGCAGTTCCTCGGCCAGGTAGGTCATGGCGACCGCCTGCAACCCGGCCAGCGCGAGCCCCTGCAGGGCCCGCAGCACCAGCAGCACACCGAAGGTCGGGCTGAGCGCGACCAGGATGCCCAGTACGGCCGAGCTGAACAGGGCGGCGGTCATCATCGGCGTGCGGCCGACGGACTCGGACAGCGCGGTGAGCGGAATCACGCCGACGGCCAGCCCCGCGGTGGCGACCGAGACGGCGAGGCTGGCGGTGGCCGGCGTGAGCTGGAAGCGGTCGGCCAGTTGCGGCAGGAGCGCCTGGACGCAGTAGAGCGTGGTGAAGGTCGCCAGGCCGGCGCAGCACATCGCCAGGCTGATCCGCACGAACTCGGGAGTGCCCCGGCGATGGCCGGGCGGTGCCGGGGCGGCGAGTTCGGCGACCATGACCGTCGACGGTAGGAGCACGGAATCGATCCGTCCAATATGGTGACGACGACAGATTGATCCGTTGATGAATCAAAGCTGATGGGAGGGCCGGATGACCGATCAAGCGGCCCGCGAACTGGCCGAAGGACTGGCACCGCGGCTTGCCCTGTTGCGCGCCGTCGCCGCAGAACGCCACCTCACCAGGGCGGCCCACCGGATCGGCATCCCGCAACCCACCGCGAGCCGATGGCTGGCCGAACTGGCCGCCCAGGTCGGCACTCCCCTGGTCATCCGCGACGGGCGAGGCATCCGGTGCAGCCGGCTCGGCGCCGAGCTGGCGGCCGGTGCCGGCGTCGCGCTGGCGGCTCTGGAGGCGACCTGCCGGCAGGTCGTGGACCAGGCCGACCCGGAACGCGGGCAGGTGGCGTTGGCGTTCCTGCACACCATGGGCGAGCAGCGGGTGCCCGACCTGCTCGGCCGATTCCGGGCCAGCCATCCCGGTGTGCGGTTCACCCTGCGCCAGGGTGGGCACGAGGACGTGCTGGACTGGCTGCGGACCGGAGAGGTGGACCTGGCCCTGACCTCACCGACGCCGCCGGAACCCGAGTTCGCCACAGCGAGGGTGGCCGAACAGGACCTGGCGGTCACCGTGCCGGCCGGGCACCGGCTGGCCCGGCGAAGCCGGGTCCGACTGTCCGAACTGGCCGGTGAGCGGTTCGTCGGCCTGAAGCGCCGCTACGGCTTGCGCGGCATCACCGACCAGATGTGCGCCGCGGCCGGATTCGTGCCGGTGCTGGCGTTCGAGGGCGACGAGGCCGACACGTTGCGCGGCCTGGTCGCGGCCGGCCTCGGGGTGGCGATCCTGCCGACGGCGGAGCGGCCGTTGGCCGAGGGTGTCGTGGAACTGGCCGTGGTGCCCAGGGCCACCCGCGTCATCGGGCTGGTGTGGACGGCCGACCAGGCGCTGCCACCGGCGGCCGGCACGTTCCGCGACTTCGCCCTGCACGCACCAGTGGGGCGGGCCGAC
>DASXCQ010000100.1:0-222095 GCA_036491115.1 Pseudonocardiaceae bacterium | reverse complement strand
CGTCATCTCGAAACGCTGCGAGACCACGATCTGAAAGCAGTCACCGACCCTGATGTGCTCCTTGGCGATGTCGACCGCCGCCATGTAGTCCTCGCGGGTCGTGCGCTCCTCGTAGCTGGTGTCGGCGGTTCGCGTCAGCGTCGCCACCGATGCCTCGGCGGGTTTCGACAGGTCCGCCGTCATCGACTCGAGGCGCACCACGGCCTCGTCGTACGCCGCGCCGGGATCGGTGTCAGCATCGGGCGTCAGACCGCGGACCACGTTGGCGATCAACAGCAAGGTGCCGTCGCGATGGTCGAGCACCGCGAGATCGGTCGCGAGCATGAAATGAAGCTCAGGCATCGCGAGGTCGTCATCGGCGAGCTCGGGCAACCGCTCCATCCGCCGCGCGGCGTCGTATCCGAGGTAGCCGACCAGACCTCCGGTCAGCGGCGGGAGACCGGGGTGTCGCGGAGTGTGCAGTCGCGCGGCTGCATCCCGAAGCGCGTCAAGCGGGTCATCGGGATGATCGTCCGGGCCGATCCCGGTCCAGACGGCGCGCCCGTCCCGCTCGGACAGTGTGGCGGCCGACCGCACCCCGATGAAGGAGTAGCGCGACCAGACGCCACCGTGCTCGGCGGACTCCAGCAGGAACGTCCCATGGCGGCCGGCGGCAAGCTTGCGGTAGGCGCTGATCGGGGTCTCCGCGTCCGCAAGCAACCTGCGGACGACCGGAACGACGCGGTGCCGACCGAGGTCGGCGAGGAAGGTGTCTCGATCCGGATGGATGACGCCGTCAGCGAGGATCTCTGCCGGCTGACCGGCCGGCTGGCTGCTCATGCCTCGTCACTCACTGGCGGGTGCGGTGCCGATAGCGGCGCCGAGGTCGCCGCCGGCGTCGAAACAGCGACGATCACCGGTGTGGCACGCCGCACCGACCTGATCGACGGAGACGAGCACTGCATCACCATCGCAGTCGAGCGCAACTGATTTCACCCACTGCTGGTGGCCTGACGTCTCCCCCTTGACCCAGTACTCCTGCCGACTGCGGCTCCAATAGGTGCAGCGGCCGGTGGTCAGGGTGCGATGCAGCGCCTCGTCGTCCATCCAGCCCACCATCAACACCTCGCCGGTGTCCCATTGCTGAGTCACTGCGGCGATCAAGCCGTGGTCGTCTCGCTTGAGACGGGCGGCGATGGCCGGGTCGAGTGACGTCGGACGAACTGCGACAGACATCTTTCTATTGTGCCTTCCGTCGCAGCGACGGCCTTCGTCAGCGCACCTCGATGCCCTCGTCCCGCAGGGTCTGTTTGACAGCACCGATCCGCAGCGTGCCGAAATGGAAGACGCTGGCCGCCAGGACCGCGTCGGCGCCCGCGGTGACTGCCGGCGGGAAGTCAGCCAGCGCGCCAGCTCCACCGGAGGCGATGACCGGCACGCTGACGACGGACCGGACCGCCCGGATCAGCTCGAGGTCGAAGCCCCGCGTCGTGCCGTCTGCATCCATCGAGTTCAGCAGGATCTCCCCGACACCGAGAGCCTGGCCGCGGGCCGCCCACTCGACGGCGTCGATGCCGGTGCCCTGCCGGCCGCCATGCGTCGTGACCTCGAGACCGCTGGGTGTGGCCGTCTCGCCGGTCACCCGCCGGGCATCGACGGAAAGAACCAGGACCTGGTCGCCGAACCGGCGGGAGATCTCGTTCAGCAGCTCCGGCCGCGCGATCGCGGCCGTGTTCACGCCGACCTTGTCGGCTCCGGCTCGCAGCAACCGGTCGACGTCGTCGAGGCTCCGCACGCCGCCACCTACGGTGAGCGGGATGAACACCTGCTCGGCGGTGCGCCGCACCACGTCGTACGTGGTCTCGCGATCGCCCGAGGACGCGGTCACGTCCAGGAAGGTCAGCTCGTCGGCGCCCTCGGCGTCGTAGGCGGCGGCCAGCTCGACCGGATCGCCCGCGTCCACCAGGTCGGCGAAGTTGACGCCCTTGACCACCCGGCCAGCGTCCACGTCCAGACAGGGGATCACCCGCACCGCAACACCCACGCCGACAGGATCGCACACGCCCGAAATGCGCTGCTCGGCCAGCGTGTCGGCGGCACGCATTGAGCACGGCCGCGGCGGGCTATCGTATATCATCGGCGTCAACGGGTTTTCCACCTGCGGTGCCGTGGTAATAGTGGCCAAATGCCCGTCAATCCCGCGCTCCTGGCCGGCTTCCTGGCGTTGTCGGCGTTGCTGTCGGTGATCCCCGGACCATCGGTGGTCCTGGAGACCAGCCGGGCGATCACGGCCGGTCGATCCTCGGCCATGTGGATCGTGCTCGGGAACGCCGTGGGTGGGCTGGTGCTGCTCGGTCTGGTGCTGCTCGGTCTGGTGCTGGCCGGCCTCGGCGCGATCGTGGCGGCGTCGGCCCAGCTCTTCCTGGTCGTGAAGATCCTCGGTGCCCTCTACCTGCTGTGGCTCGGGGTGCGCTCGCTGCTCGCGGCACGATCGGGGGCGACCGACGAGTTCGCCACGGTCGGCGGATCGGGCGTGGCGTCACGACGACAGCTCGTGCGGCAGGGATTCCTGGTCGGGGTCGGCAACCCGAAGAGCATCGTCTCGCTCATGGCGATCCTGCCCCAGTTCGTCGACCACGCCCTGGGGGACGCCACGCTGCAGATGCTGCTCGTCGGCCTCGCGGGTGGCCTGGTCCAGGTCGTGATCGAGACCGTCTGGGTGCACGCGGCGGCCGGTCTGCGGTCCTGGTTCCTGCGCCGACCGCGCCGGATCAAGGCCGTCAAGGCCGCAGGCGGGCTCGCCATGATCGGACTGGCCGGCAAGCTCGCCTTCCAGCGCTAGACAGACCCGGTGGCGCCGGTCAGTCTGCCACGGCCGCCAATGCCTCGGGCAGCGTGAACGCGCCCGCGTACAGGGCCTTGCCGACGATGGCGCCCTCCACCCCGTCGTCGGCCAGCGTGGCCAGCTTCCGCAGGTCGTCCACACTGGACACGCCACCGGACGCGATGACCTGGGCGTCGGTCCGCGCGCACACGTCCCGCAACAGTTGCAGGTTCGGGCCCTGCAGGGTGCCGTCCTTGCTCACGTCGGTGACCACGTAACGGGCGCAGCCGTCGGCGTCCAGCCGCTCCAGCACCGGCCACAGGTCGCCGCCGTCGGTGGTCCAGCCGCGCCCGGCCAGCCGGTGGCCCTGCTCGCCGATCCGCACGTCCAGGCCGACCGCGATCAGGTCGCCGTGCTCGGCGATCACCCGCGAGCACCACGCCGGGTTCTCCAGCGCCGCCGTGCCCAGGTTGACCCTGGCGCACCCGGTGGCCAGCGCGGCGGCCAGCGAGTCGTCGTCCCGGATGCCACCGGACAGCTCGACCTTGACGTCCAGCTCGCCGACGACGCCGGCCAGCAGCTCGCGGTTGTCCCCGCGGCCGAACGCGGCGTCCAGGTCGACCAGGTGCACCCACTCGGCGCCGTCGGTCTGCCAGGCGAGCGCGGCGGACCTGGGGTCGCCGTAGTCGGTCTCGGTGCCGGACGCGCCGCGGACCAGCCGCACCGCCTTGCCGTCGGCCACGTCCACGGCCGGCAACAGCGTGAAAGTCACGCGGGCAGCGTAGCGGCAGGCACGACCGGCTCAGGCCAGCGGCGTCATCACCGCCCACAGCCGCTGCTCCAGGTCACGCAGGGCGTACTCGCGCACGCCGTAGGGCATGTCCTGCGGCTCGTAGCGGATCTCCGCGCCCAGCTCTCTGGCCCGCCGGGTAGTGCGCATCGACGTCGTCGACCACCACGGACAGCCCGGCCGTCTCCACGCCGCCGGTGTTGCACGGGGAGTCCAGGCCGAACTCGGGTGCGACGCGGCGCAGCCAGATCACGCCGTCGCCCGCCGTGACCTCGCCGTGCACCACGACGCCGTCCGCGTCCCGGTCCAGCCGGCCGGCCTCCAGGCCCAGCACCTCGGTCAGGTAACGGTGAGCTGCCTCGATGTCGGTGTGGACGAGCACCGGTATCCGGCGCTGCACGGTCGAGTCCACCATCGTCATCCCCTCCAACACGTCCAGGAACTCCCGCAGTGCCGGCGCCTGCCGGGTGGCCATGGCGTCGGCGAGGACGGCCAGCCGCGACCGCAGCCGGTGCCCGGCGGCGAGTTGGCTGTCCAACTGGTCGATGTGGCGGTTCACGACGGACGAGAGGGAGGTGTCCGCGCCGTCCAGGGCACGCCCGATGTCCTGCGGTGTCAGGCCGATCGTGCGCAACCTGCTGATCCGGTACAGCCGGGCCAGGTCGTCGGCGGAGTACAGCCGATGACCGTGGTGACGCGTCCGGACGGGACGAGCAGGCCGATCTCGTCGTAGTAGTGCAGGGTGCGCACCGTGAGGCCGGTGGCCCTGGCCACCTCCCCGACCCGCTTGCCGTCAGTCGTCCGCTCCACGTGTCGACGCTATGCCCATCACGTCCCGTGAGGGCAAGTCCACTCCGGAGCGTCCCCGACCGATGACGGTGACCCCCATCGGGGCGCGCACCGACACCGGATGGCCTGCCGCGTCCACCGCCAGGTCCAGCCGACCACTGCCCAGGCGCAGGCCGCGGACGGACAGCGCGCCGACCGGGCTGCCGGCCGGTGGTGCGATGTCCACGGTGCGGTTGGGCACGTCCGGGCGCAGGCCGGTGAGCACCCGCAGGATGCCGACCGCGGCCGCCGCCGCCCACGCCTGCGGATGACACGCGGCCGGGTACGGGGTGGGCTGCGGCAGGTCGGTCACCGAGTCGCCGCCGAACAACTCCGGCAGCCGGTAGCCGAACGAGGGGGCGGCAGCGAGCAGGCCGCCGACGAGTTCCGCCGCCGCCGACTCCTGACCGGCCTCGCTCAGTGCCTGCGCGACGATCACCGTGTCGTGCGGCCACACCGTGCCGCAGTGATAGGACAGTGGCGAATAGCCCCCCGCCTCGCTGGACATGGTGCGCAGGCCGAAGCCGGACGACATGTCCGGCGCGACCAGCCGACCGGCGATCGCCTCGATCTCCTCCGCGTTCAGCATGCCGCTGCCGACCAGGTGGCCGATGTTGCTGGTCAACGCGTCGACCGGGCGCTTGTCCCTGTCCAGTGCGATGGCCGGGTACGGCCCGTGCTCGTCGGCCACCCAGAACCGCCGGCGGAACCGGGTGGCCATGTCGTCCGCGTAGCCGAGCCAGCGGTCGGCGCCGGAGCGGCCGAAGGCGTCCAGCAGTGCCGCGCCCTTGACGGCGGCCTCGTGCGCGTAGCCCTGTACCTCGCACAGCGCGATCGGCGGGTCGGCCAGGCGGCCGTCGCGGAACCGGATCGAGTCGCCGGAGTCCTTCCAGCCCTGGTTGGCCAGGCCGGCGCCGGTCTCGTTGACGTACTCCAGGAAGCCGTCGCCGTCCGGGTCGGCGTCGCCGGCCAGCCAGCCCAGCGCCGCCTCCGCGTTGGGCAGCAGGTCCTCGACGTCCTCGGCCGGCATGCCCCAGCGCCATGCGTCGTGCAGCAGGCACACCCACAGCGGGGTGGCGTCGATCGTGCCGTAGTAGACGGCGGGCAGCGAGAAGCCGGTATTCGGTTCCACGAAACCGTTGCGCCGCAATTCATGCATGATCTTGCCCGGCGCGGCCGCGGTCCGCTGGTCGGTGGTCTTGCCCTGCCGGCCGGCCAGCGCGCGCAGCGTCGACCCGGCCAGGTCGGTGCCCAGCGGCAGCAGCAGTCGCGCCGCCCACAGGCTGTCCCGGCCGAACAGGGTGAAGAACCAGGGCGCACCGGCGGCCAGGAACGGCTGGTCCGGCTGGTCGGTGGTGACCAGGCGCAGCGTGGCCAGGTCGTCCAGGGCCTGGTCGAGCAGCGCGGTGAGCCTGCGGTCGTCCGCCGTGACCTCGGGCCGTTCCCACTCGACCGCGGACACGGGCGCGCCGACCACGGCGGCCGGGTCGGTGGCGACCAGCCGCCAGGTCAGCACCTCGGTGGTGCGCGGCGGCACATCGAGCTGCCATTCCAGCCGGCCGCCGTCCCCGGTGGCGATCGCCCGGGCCCGCTCGCCGGTGGCGGTGGCGGTCAGGCCGTCGCGGCCCCAGGTCAGGCCGTCGGCGGTGGCGGTGAACGCGACCGGGTCGCCGTCGCGGCCGGACTTCACCTCGGCCATGTCCACCAGGTCGGCGGCCAGCAGCAGCCGGACGGTGGTGCGCACCGGTGTTCGTGCGGTGGACACGATGTGGATGCGCTCCTCCACACCGTCCACTGTGGTCTCTCGGTGCCGCTCGACGCGGACCGTCGGGTCGGGGCCCGGATCGCCCAGCGACCGGGCCAGGCTGACGAACCGGCTCCGCGAGCTGCCGTCCCGAACCGCCCGGATCAGCTCCAGGTCGGTGCCCTCGACCACCAGTTCGGCACGCGACAGCACCCGGACGTCGGCGTGCAGCACGCCATGCCCTCTGCTGCCGAGCAACTGTCCTGTGTGGTCACTGGCCACTGCGGTCGGTGCGCGCACGCACAGGTCGAGGTCGTGCAGAGCCGGTTGCAGATAAGCCAAGACCCCTCCTCGGGTGAGGTGGTTGACGACAGCGACCTGACGGGTTAAGACTGTACAGCAACGATTTGAACGATCAAATGTTCGCGGCCACGCCAACCGGGACCATGCGTGGCCGGGAGGGACGCGCATGGGCGACGAACGGCCGACCATCACCACGGTGGCCGCGCGGGCCAACGTATCCCGACAAACCGTGTCCAATGTGCTCAACGCACCACATCGGGTACAAGCGGACACCAGGGAACGGGTGCAGGCGGCGATCAGCGAGCTCGGCTATCGCCCGCACCGGGCGGCCCGGCAACTGCGCACCCACAGGTCCAACCTCATCGCCATGCGGACGGCGCCCTTGAGCGACGACGTGGTGGCCGGCTCCATCCTGGATCGATTCGTGCACGCCGTCACGGAGTCCGCGGAGCGGTACGGCTTCCGCACCCTCGTGTTCACCGCGACCGACGACACCGACGAGATCAACACCTACAACGACCTGCTCAACTCCTACGAGCTGGACGCGTTCATCCTCACCGGCACGCACCACAGGGACAAGCGCACCACGTGGCTGCGCAAGCAGGGTGTGCCGTTCGTGACCTTCGGCCGGCCGTGGGGTGTGCGGGCCAAGCACTGGTGGGTGGACGTGGACGGCAAGGCGGGCACATCGGCCGCCACCGAACGGTTGCTGGACCAGGGCTTTCGGCGGATCGGCTTCGTCGGTTGGCCGATCGGCTCCGGTGTCGGCGACGACCGCCGGGCCGGCTGGGAGACCACCCTCCGCGCGGCGGGCGTCGATCCGGCCGAACTGTCCACCGCCACCGAGAACACCGTCGCCGAAGGCCATGCCTCGGCGCAGGAACTGATCCGTCGACACGCGGCCGATGCGCTGGTGTGCGCGAGCGACACCCTGGCGCTGGGCGCCCACCGGATGATCTCCGACCAGGTCAGCCGGGGCGGTTCCACTCTGCCCGTGATCGGCTTCGACGACTCGCCCGTCGCCTCGGCGCTGGGCCTGACCACGGTGGCGCAGCCGCTGCGCGAGGCCGCGGCGACCTGCGTCGAACTGCTCACCAGTTACCTCGACAGACCCGGCGACACCAACGCCGAACAGCAGGTTTTGCTCGCCCCACATCTGGTCATCCGCCAGTCAGGTTGATCCGATGCCCTGCCCGACTCCCCCTCCCCGGCACAACTCCCCACGACAAAGGAGTCGTCATGTCACGCATGACCCGTCCATTGGCGGGCGCGGCCGTACTGGCCGCCGCCGCGCTGCTCGCCGCAGGCTGTGGCAGCGGCTTCAACAGCAACAACAGCCAACCCGCCCAGAAGACCGGACCGGCCAGCCTGCAGATCCTGATCGCGTCCTCCGGTGACGCGGAGACGGCGGCCGTCAAGCAGGCCGCGGCGGCGTGGGCCAAGAGCAGCGGCAACAAGGCGACGGTCACCCCGGCCCAGAACATCGACCAGCAGCTCGGTCAGGCGTTCGCCGGCAACAAGCCACCGGACGTGTTCTACATGGACGCCTCCAAGGTCGCCGACTACGCCAGCGTGGGCGCGCTGTACCCGTACGGCAACAAGGTCAACAACCCCAACGACTTCTACCCGACGCTGCGGGCCGCGTTCACCTACAAGGGCACGTTCTACTGCGCCCCCAAGGACTTCTCCACCCTCGGCCTGGTGATCAACACGGACCTGTGGTCCAAGGCCGGGCTGACCGACGCCGACCTGCCCACCACGTGGAACCAGTTCACCACCGACCTGCAGAAGATCAAGGCCAAGGGCATCGTGCCGCTGGCCGTGAGCCCCAGCCACGACCGCGTGGACGCCTTCATCAAGGAGGCCGGCGGCTCCATCGTCGACAAGTCCGGCAAGCCCGACGCCGACTCGCCGCAGAACGTCCAGGCGCTGACCTACGTGCAGGGCCTGCTCAAGCAGGGTCTGATGAAGTACTCGTCGCAGCTGGACACCGGCTGGGGCGGCGAGGCCCTGGGCACCGGCAAGGCCGCCATCACGATCGAGGGCAACTGGATCGAGGGCGCCATGAAGTCGGACTACCCGAAGATCAAGTACGAGATCGCCCCGATGCCCTCCGGTCCGGCCGGTCCCGGCACGCTCGAGTTCACCCAGTGCTGGGGCGTCAGCGCCAAGAGCAAGAACCACGCCGCTGACATCGCCTTCGTCAACGCCATGACCGCGCCCCAGCAGCAGCTCGCGTTCGCCAAGGCGTTCGGCGTGATCCCGTCCCGCCAGTCGGTCCAGGCCACCTACGAGCAGCAGTTCCCGACGGACAAGGCGTTCCTGGCCGGTGCGCCCAACGGCGTCGGCCCGGTGAACGCGCCCAAGGTCTCCGACGTGCTCGCCGACTACGACACGCAGCTCACACAGCTCGCCAAGACCTCGCCCTCGGCGGTCCTGTCGCGGCTGCAGACGAACCTGACGTCCGCCCTGGGTGGCTGATCAGTCCATGGCGTCCGTCTCGACCCCGCCCGTCGTCGGAGGTGGCAGCGCCGCCACCTCCGCCGCGGCGGCACGCCGTCCCCGCCGGCCGCTGGGCCGCCGGCGGGGACGGTACCCCGGGGAGGCTACGGCCGGCTGGCTGTTCAGCGCGCCCGCCGTGGTGCTGCTGATCGTCTTCCTGCTGGTGCCGATCCTGATGGCGCTGTGGGTCAGCCTGACCGGGTGGACCGGTCAGGGCAGTCCGTTCGCCGGCGGCGTGCCGTTCGCCGGCGGGACTAACTACGCGCAATTGCTGGTGCGTCCCGGCCTGGAACGGGAAGACTTCATGACCAGCATCCGCAACACGCTCTACTACGTGCTGCTGGTCGTGCCGCTGCAGACCGGGCTGGCCCTGTTCCTCGCCATGGTGGTCAACCAGCGCCGCCTGATGGGCAGGACGTTCTTCCGCACCGCGTTCTACTTCCCGTCGGTGACCAGCTCGGTCGCGATCAGCATCCTGTTCCTCTTCATGTTCACCGGGACCGGCGCGATCAACACCCTGCTCGGCTTCGTCGGCATCCGAGGACCGTCCTGGTTCAACGACTCGGACGGCCTGCTGCACCTGATCCTGGGCGGGCTGCACATCGTCGACCCGAACAGCCCGCCGGGCGCGCTGGCCAACCACGGCCTGCTCGGGTTGTCCTGGTGGGAATGGCTGTCCGGGCCGAGCGTGGCGATGTGCGCGATCATCATGCTGGTCGTGTGGACCACGTCCGGCACGTTCATGCTGATCTTCCTGGCCGCGCTGCAGGACCTGCCGATGGACGTCGAGGAGTCCAGCATCCTGGACGGCGCCAACGTGTGGCAGCGGTTGTGGCACGTCACGCTGCCGCAGTTGCGGCCGCAGGTGTTCCTGGTGATCACGCTCGGGCTGATCGGCTCGTGGCAGGTGTTCGACCAGATCTTCATCATCAGCCAGGGTGGCCCGGACAAGACCACGCTCAGCCCCGCCTACCTGTCCTACACCACCGGTTTCGGTGACCAGCAGTACCCGGCGGGCGCCGCGATGTCGTTCGTGCTGTTCGCGATCATCGTGGTGATGACACTGGTGCAGCGCTTCCTGCTGCGGGACAAGGACGACGGCCGGGAGCGGCGCGCCGAGCGGCGGCTGCGCCGGAGCATGCGCAGGGAGGGCACGGCATGACGGCCACGACGGTCGAGCCGGTGGTGGCGACGCCACCGCCCGCCGGGCACCGGCATGCCAACCGGCGCCGCAGGCGCACCATCGTCGCGGTCGTGGTGGGCATGGCCGTGCTCATCGTGTTCGCGCTGATCTTCCTGTACCCGTTCGTGATCCAGGTGGCCGGATCGTTCAAGTCCCAACCGGACGCGGCCGCCCACCCGCTGTCTCCGATTCCCCGCCCGCCCACCATCGGCAGCAGCTTCGACAAGCTGTTCAACGGCTCCACCGACTTTCCGCTGTGGACGTTCAACTCGGTGGTGGTGACGCTGTTCGTCACCGGCGGCAGGCTGCTGCTGGACTCGCTGGCCGGTTACGCGCTGGCCCGGCTGCGGTTCCCCGGCCGGGGCGCCCTGTTCGCCGGGGTCATCGCGGTGATGGCCGTGCCCGGCGTCGTGCTGATGATCCCGAAGTTCCTGGTGCTCAACCAGCTGGGCATCTACGACACGTACGGCGCGATGATCCTGCCGCTGCTGGCCGACGCGGGCGGTGTGTTCATCATGAAGCAGTTCTTCGAGACGATCCCGACCAGTATCGAGGAGGCGGCCCGGATCGACGGCGCCGGCACGTTCCGCCTGTACTGGTCGGTGGTTCTGCCGATGGCCCGGCCGGCACTGATCACGCTGACCATCCTGGCCTTCCAGGGTTCCTGGAACGAACTGACCAACATGCTGGTCGCCGTGCAGAGTCCCACTCTCTACACGCTGCCGCGCGGGCTGGCCGACCTGGTCACCGGCTCGCTCGGCGCCGGTACCCAGTACCCGCTGAAGCTGTCCGCCGCACTGCTCGCGACGATTCCGGTGGGCATCGTGTTCATCGCTTTCCAGCGCTACTTCGTCCGTGGCGCCAACGAAGGCGGCGTGAAGGGCTGATCCGCACCGGCGCACCCCGGTGCGGATCAGCCCTTCACGTGTCGGCTGTCCGGACTGCCGGTCAGCCGCCGACCTTGCCCAGCACGAAGCTGGCCGCCGCGTTCTGGTAGCGGTCGAGGTAGGTCAGGTGCACCTGCAGGCTCGCACCGCTGGCGCAGAACTCGTCGTTGGCGTCGCAGTACGCCTGGATCCGGGACGCCGCCGCGTTGAGCGCGCTGTCCTGGGACGCACTGCGCGGGAACAGCCCGTTCGTCCGCGCGGTGCCCAGGTCGACGGCCTGGCCGGTGACGTGCCTCGGGTCACCGAAGGTGGCCACCGCCGCCACGTGGTTGGTGATCGACGTGGACAGTGGCGCCGTGGTGGCACCGAGGATGCCGCCACCGCCGCCGCTGAACATGTCCTCGACGACCTGTGCGCCCTGCGAGTAGCCGAGCAGGACCACCTTGGTGCTGGGGCAGGCGCTGACCTCGTTGGTCAGCTGCGTCTTCAGGGCCGACTCACCCTGCGCCGAGCTGCTGGCGTAGTTGGTCAGTGTGGCCGGGTAGCTCACCGAGGCGCGGCTGACGGTCTGGCTGCTGGAGTTGACGATCTGGGTCACCAGCGCGCCGGTGATGCCCTCGCCTGCCGCCTCGCCGGAGGCACGGGCGGTGATGACGGCCACCTGGGCACACCCACTGCCCGGGGCGGCGGTGGCATTGGCCTGGACGACCGCGGCGGCCGTGAATGCGAGGCCGGTCGCGGCGCCGGCGGCGAACAGGACGGCGATCCGGCGCCGCCGGCGGTTGGGGACTGATGAGACGTTCGGTTGCATGGGGGACGCTCCGAATGTGTCATGGGATGCGCGGCATTGCGCATTCCATGGGTAACTCGGCGCCCAATGCTCACGCATCGGTCAGATCACCGGCCTGTCGCGTTCCGCGACTCTGACGTTGCGGAACGTGGTGGAGGTCACACGGATTTCAGCCAGTTCTCCAGCAGGTGGGCACCGGCGTCCCCGGACTTCTCCGGGTGGAACTGGGTCGCCCACAGCGGACCGTTCTCCACCGCCGCCACGAAATCCTCGCCGTGGTGGGCATAGGTGACGAGCGGTTCGGGCAGTGGTCCGGTGTCCCGCAACAGCCAGGTGCGGGCAGCGTAGGAGTGCACGAAGTAGAACCGCGTGTCGGCCGGCAGACCGGCGAACAGCTGCGAGCCCGGTGCCGTGCGGACGGTGTTCCACCCCATGTGCGGCAGGACCTCGGCGTTCAGCCGCTCCACCGTGCCCGGCCACTCGGCACAGCCGGGGACGTCGACGCCGTGCTCGACGCCCCGCTCGAACAGCACCTGCATGCCCACGCAGATGCCCAGCACCGGCCGGCCGCCGGCCAGTCGCCTGCTGATGATCCGCCGGCCGTGCACCTCGTCGATGCCCGCCATGCACGCGGCGAAGGCGCCGACGCCGGGCACCACCAGGCCGTCCGCGTCCAGTGCGGTGTGGAAGTCGGCCGTGACCTCGACGTCGGCGCCGACCCTGCGCAGGGCACGTTCGGCGGACCGGAGATTGCCGGACCCGTAGTCCAGGACGACGACATGAGGCACGGCGTCAGATTACCGGCACGTCAGCGCAGGAACGACCGCACGGCCGCCGCGATACCCGCCGGGTCCAACCCGTGCACGCGGTCGTGGTCGGTCGGCGACCCGTACATCCGCACCTCGAACTCCCGGCTCACGCCCAGCGACCGCACCCGGTGCGGCAGGTCCTCCAGTGCCGCGTTCACCAGATGCGCCGACGTGCCGGCGAGGTACGGCTCCACCAGCACCACGTCCGACCGCTGCGCGGCCAGCACGGCGGACCGCAGCCCGGCACCGTCCAACGGCCGGACGGTCGACGTGTACGCCACGGCCACGTCCATCGTGTCGGTGGCGGCCAACACCTGGTCCAGCACCGGACCGACGGCCAGCACGACACCCCTCGTGCCGGGCCGGACCACCCGCACACCGGTGCCGGACACCGGTTCGGCGTTGGACCGGCCGGACAGCCGTACGTACACCCGGTCGTCGCCGGGGATCGCCTCGCGCAGCACCCGGTCGGCCTCGGCCGGGTGGCCGGGCACGTGGATCGTCCAGCCGGGCAACGAGTCCATCAGGGCGATGTCGGCGGGCGACTGGTGGGTGCGGCCGGCGGCGGACATGTCGTAGGAGCCGCCGTAGCTGACCAGCACCACGCCCACGTCCTGGTGGCCGAGGTCCAGTTTCACCTGCTCGAACGGCCGCTCCACCAGGAACGGCGCAAACGTGTGCGCCACCGGTCGCATCCCGCTCAGCGCCAGGCCGCCCGCGACGCTGACCAGCAACTGCTCGCGGATGCCGACGTTGATCACCCGGTCGGGATGCCGGGCGGCGGCGCCGGCGAACAGGTCCGCCGAGATGTCGGCCAGCACGACGGCCAGCCGGGGATCGGTGTCCATGAGCTCGGCCACCGTCCTCGCGAAGGTGTCCCGCATCGTGATCGGTTGGGTGGTGGTCATCAGGCCCTCCGCCGGATCGTGGCCACCACGGCGGCCGGCCGGCCGGGGTGGGGTCGGGTGAACGCGTCGGCCAATTGGTCGTGGTCGCGGCCCTCGACGGTGGCTGCCGTCCAGCCCTCCAGCGCGAAGCGGTCCGCGATGCCGCCCGGCCAGCCGAGCGTGGAGCTGTGGTTGTCGATCGCGACGGCCAGCAGGTTGTCCAGGCCGAGCCGGCCGGCCAGCACGATCGCCTCCTGGTTGCTGCCCTCGTCGAGTTCGCCGTCGCCGACGAGCACGACGACCTTCGGCTTGGTCCGGCCCTGGGCGCGCAGGCCGAGCGCGACGCCGACGGCCAGCGGCAGGCCGTGACCCAGCGAGCCGCTGCCGATCTCCACGCCGGGCAGGAGTTTCGCGTCCGGGTGGTTGCCCAGCGGCGAGTCCCGCCCGGTCCAGCCGGCGAGCAGGTCGGGGTCGATGAATCCCTTGGCGGCCAGTACGGCGTAGTAGCCGGTCGGGCCGTGTCCCTTGGACAGCAGGAAGCGGTCCCGGTCGGGGTCGTCGACGCGGTCCGGCGTGACGTCGAGCACTTGGTCGTAGAGCACCCACAGCACGTCCACCGTGGAGGAGGCGGCCATCGCGTGCTTCTCGTCGCCGGTCATCCTGCCCATCAACGCGGGCAGTTCGGAGTACTTCGAGGGTGCTGTCGTTGTCATGGGACAACCGTGCAACCTCAAGCTATGTCGAAGTCAAGGCGTAGCATGACGGAGTGTCATCACTGCCCGAGCAACTGACCATCGGTCAGGTGGCCGAACGCAGCGGAGTGCCGCACACCGCCCTGCGTTTCTACGAGGAGTCCGGCCTGATCACGTCCACCCGGACCGCAGGCAACCAGCGGCGCTACCCCAGGGCCGTCCTGCGCAGGCTGGCGTTCATCCGGACCGCGCAACGGGTCGGGCTGAGCCTGGACCAGATCCGCGACGCACTCGCCACCCTGCCCGACGGACGGCCGCCCACCAAGACCGACTGGGCCCGGTTGTCCCGGTCCTGGCGGGTCGAGCTGGACACCCGGATCGACGCGTTGCAGCGGTTGCGCGACCGGCTGACGTCGTGCATCGGCTGCGGCTGCCTGTCCCTGCGCAGCTGCGCCCTGCACAACCCGGACGACGTGGCCGCGAACCTCGGCACCGGCGCACTGAAACTGCGCGCCCGCAGCGAGGGCGGCATCGACTGAATCCCGTTGCGGGCCTCGGGTCCCGCCTGCTCTCCTGACGTCGTGACAGACATCGGGAGAGTCTCGAAACGGCTCTCCTACCACCTCCGGCACGCGCCGGAACGCATCGGCATCGAACTGGACGACGCAGGCTGGGTCGACGTGACGGTGCTGCTGGACGCGCTCGCGGCCCACGGGCAGCGGATCAGCCGCCACGAGCTCGGCGAGGTCGTCGCCGGCAACGACAAGCAGCGGTTCGCGTTCGACCCGACGGGCACCCGCATCCGGGCCAGCCAGGGACACAGCGTCGCCGTCGACCTCGGGCTGCGGCCGGCCGGCCCGCCGTCGTTGCCGTACCACGGCACGGTCGCGCGCTTCCTGCCCGCGATCCGGCGCGAGGGCCTGCGCCCGATGAGCCGGCACGACGTGCACCTGTCGGCCACGATCGAGACGGCACGAACGGTCGGCGCCCGTCGAGGCGATCCGGTCGTGCTGACCGTCGCCGCCGGCCGGATGGCCCTGGCGGGACACGAATTCCGAGTGAGCGACAACGGCGTGTGGCTCGTGGCCGCCGTGCCGCCGGAGTTCCTGGACGGCTGAGGGCGCGCGACCCACGGTCAGCCCGGGGTGTCCAGCGCTGCCCGGAGCCGGCCGAGCCACTCCGTGCCCAACCGGCGCCCGTCTGGGAGTTCGTCACCTGGATCCCAGCGCCACGCCGTGATCATCGCCAGCATCAGGAGCCGGCAGTCGCGCAGCACGTCGTGCCGGACGCCCGGATAGTGCTCGCCGACGTCGTCGGGCGCGTGGGCCAGGTCGAATTCGACCGGTCCGCGGCAGCACGTCTCCAGGTCGACGAACAGCGGCCCGTTCCTCGTGCTGAGTAGGTTGCCCGGGTGCGGTTCGCCGTGCAGCAACTGCTCGGCGCCTCCGCGCTCGCCGATCGCCTCGCTCAGGCGTCGTAACGTGGTACCGAGCAGCTCCCGGTCCGCATCGGCCAGGTCCGGACCGTGGTCGCGGCTGGCCACGATGCGTAGGGCCTCGTCGACTCGGTCGGTGAAATGCGGCGTGGGGACATCGATCGTGCGCATGCCGGCGTGCAGCCGCTGGAGCGCATCGGCGTAGTCGGCCGGTGAGACCTCGTGCGGCGTCGCGGGTTCGTAGTAGGTCCACAGCGTGACCAGGAAACCGTCACGCTCGTAGACGCGTGGCTCCACGCGAGGCTCGAGAGCGGCCACCGGGCTCCCGGCTTCGGCGAGCCGTTGGGCAAGCTCGATCTCGAACCGGGCGGCCTGATGCGTCACCGGTGCCACCCTGGCCAGGACGTCGCAGGGCAGCAGACGCAGGGTGAGCCGGTTCGAGTCGTGCACGATGACCGCGTCCTCGACCGTCAGGTCGAGCGACGAGGCGATCGACATGGCCGCGGCCACCGCACGCCGGGCCTCTGACGTCTGCATCGTCGCGTCAGGACATGTACCAGGCGACCGCACCGGCGATGGCCAGTGCCGCCGCGACGCCCAGGACCGTCGCCGTGACCCGCGCGGTCTTCCAGGTCGTGTAGACGCCGCCCACCAGGAAACCCGCCACCGCGATCAGGATGATCAGCACGACTTCCTTGGACACCGCGAATCCTCGACTTCTCCTGGTGGGCTACAGCGTGCCCTTGGTGGACGGAACGCCGGTCAGCCTCGGGTCGGTCTCGGTGGCCGCGCGCAGCGCCCTGGCCACCGCCTTGTACTCGGCTTCCGTGATGTGGTGCGGGTCCCGGCCGTCCAGCACCCGGACGTGCAGCGCCAACTGGGCATGGAAGGCCAGCGACTCGAAGACGTGCCGGTTGAGCACCGTGGCGTAGTGGCCGCCGACGACGAATCCGGCCATGGTGTCCGGCTCGCCGGTGTGCACGCAGTAGGGCCGGCCGGACACGTCGACCACCGCGTGCGCCAGCGCCTCGTCCATCGGGATCCAGGCGTCGCCGAACCTGCGGATGCCGGCCCGCTCGCCCAGCGCCTGCCGGATCGCCCGGCCCAGCACGATCGCCACGTCCTCCACGGTGTGGTGGGCGTCGACGTGGGTGTCGCCGGTGGCGTTCACGGCCAGGTCGAACGCACCGTGCATACCGAACGCGGCCAGCATGTGGTCGAAGAACGGCACGCCGGTGGCGACGTCCACCGTGCCGGTTCCGTCCAGGTCGATGTCCACCGTGACGGTGGACTCCTTGGTGGCGCGCTCGGCGCGACCGATCCGGCTCACCTGGTGATCTCCTTGCTGGCCAACAGGAACGCGTCGTTCTCGGCCGGCAGGCCGATGGTCACCCGCAGGTGGTTCGGGATGCCGACGTCCCGGATCAGCACCCCCTTGTCCAGGTAGGACTGCCAGGACGCCTTCGGGTCGGCGAAGGTGCCGTACAGGATGAAGTTCGCGTCGCTGGGCACCACCTGGTAGCCCAGGCCGGCCAGCTGCGCCGCGACCCGCTCGCGTTCGGCGATCAGCTTGGCCACCGACCCCAGCGTCTGTTCGGCGTGCGCCAACGCGGCCAGCGCCGCGCCCTGGGTGAGTGCCGCCAGGTGGTAGGGCAGCCGGACCAGCTGGAGCGCGTCCACCACGGCGGGCGCCGCGGCCAGGTAGCCCAGCCGGCCGCCGGCGAAGGCGAACGCCTTGCTCATGGTGCGGCTGACGATCAGCTTGGCGGGAAACTCGGCCAGCAGGGTGGCGGCGCTGGGCTGGGCCGAGAACTCCGCGTACGCTTCGTCCACCACGACCAGGCCGGGCGCCGCGGCCACCAGCTCCCGCAGTTGATCCGCCGGCACCGACTGGCCGGTCGGGTTGTTCGGGCTGGTGACGAACGTGACGTCCGGCTGCCGCTCGGTGACGATCCGGGCGGCATCGGCGACGTCCAGTGAGAAGTCGGCCCGCCGGGGTGCGGGCAGCCATTCGGTCCTGGTGCCGGCGGCGATGATCGGGTGCATCGAGTACGACGGCTCGAAGCCCACCGCGGAGCGCCCCACACCGCCGAACGCCTGCAGCACCTGCTGGATGATCTCGTTGGAACCGTTGGCGGCCCACAGGTTGCGCTCGGTCAGCGGCACGCCGGTGCCGTCGGCCAGGTAGCGCGCCAGCGCGGTGCGCAGCTCGACGGCCTCCCGGTCCGGGTAGCGGTGCAGTGTGCCGGCGATCCGCCGGGCGGCGTCGGCGATGTCGTCCACCAGGCCCGGCGGCGGCGGGTACGGGTTCTCGTTGGTGTTCAGCCGGTAGGGCACCTGGATCTGTGGCGCACCGTAGGGACTGCGGCCCACCAGGTCGGACCGCAGCGGCAGGTCCACCAGGTCGACGCCTTCGCCCACCGTCATCAGCGACCACCGAATCGTGCCGTGACCGCCTGGCCGTGCGCCGGCAGGTTCTCCGCGTCGGCCAGGGTGACCACCCGGTCGGCGACGTCGCGCAGCGCCGCCTCGGTGTAGTCCACGACGTGGATGCCGCGCAGGAACGTCTGCACCGACAGCCCGGACGAGTGCCGGGCACAGCCGCCGGTGGGCAGCACGTGGTTGGAGCCTGCGCAGTAGTCGCCCAGCGACACCGGGGAGTACACGCCGACGAACACCGCGCCCGCATTGCGGACCCGGGCGGCGACATCGGCGGCGTGCTCGGTCTGGATCTCCAGGTGCTCGGCGGCGTAGGCGTCCACCACCTGGAGTCCATCCTCCACAGTGGATACCAGGACGCAGCCGGACTGGCTGCCGTGCAACGCCTCGGTGATCCGCTCGGTGTGCTTGGTGATGACCACCTGGCGCTTGAGCTCGTCGTCCACCGCGTCGGCCAGTTCCGGTGACGTGGTGACCAGGACGCTGGCCGCCAGGGTGTCGTGCTCGGCCTGGCTGATCAGGTCGGCGGCGACGTGCATCGGGTCGGCGGTGTGGTCGGCCAGCACGGCGATCTCCGTCGGGCCGGCCTCGGAGTCGATGCCGACCAGGCCGCGGACCAGGCGCTTGGCCGCCGTGAGGTAGACGTTGCCCGGCCCGGTGATCAGGTCCACCGGGTCGAGGGCGGTGCCGTCGGTGTCGGTGCCGCCGTACGC
The DNA here is from genome assembly GCA_036491115.1 of Pseudonocardiaceae bacterium. Taxonomy (GTDB): domain Bacteria; phylum Actinomycetota; class Actinomycetes; order Mycobacteriales; family Pseudonocardiaceae; genus DATEPR01. The sequence continues at coordinate 203,290 of DASXCQ010000100.1, read as the reverse complement.
CAGCAGGGCCACCGCCTGCGCGCCACCGGCCGCCCACACCTCGGTGACGCCGAGCAGGCCGGCGGCGGCCAGCACCGTGGGGTGCGGCCGGCCGTCGAACTCGGCCTGCGGCGGCGAGCACAGCACCAGCGACTCGACCCCGGCCAGCTGCGCGGGAACCACGTTCATCACCACGCTGGACGGATACACGGCGAGCCCACCGGGCGCGTACAGGCCGACCCGGCGCACCGGCACCCAGCGCTCGGTCACCGTGCCGCCGGGCACCACCTGGGTGGTCACGTCCACCCGGCGTTGGTCGGCGTGCACCATGCGGACCCGATCGATCACTTCGGTGAGCGCGTCGCGGACCGCCGGGTCCAACGCGTCGGCCGCGGCCGCGATCACGTCGGCCGGCACCCGGACGCCCGCCGGGCGGACCCGGTCGAACCGCTCGGTGTGGTCCAGGACCGCGGGCACGCCACGGGCGGCGACGTCGGTCACGATCGGCCGGATCCGGTCGACCACGGCCTCCACGTCGACGTCTGCCCTGGGCAGCAGCGAACGCAGTGCGGCCGGGGCGGGCACGGAACCGCGCAGGTCGGTACGGCGGAGCATGCGCCCAGCCTACGGGTTCCGGCACCTGCGGCAGCGGCCGGGCTAACCGGACAAATCAGCCACTTCGGCGATCAGCCGGGCGATGTCGTCCTCGGCCACGAAGTAGTGCGGCGACGCCCGGACCACACCCTCGTCCAGGTGCCTGGCCGTCGCGTCCAGCAACGTGCCCTTGGCCGGGCTGACGGTGACCGTGACGCCCCGCTCGCGCAGCTTGTCCCGGACCGTCGCCGGGGCCACACCGGCCACGGTGAACGTGACGATCCCGCACTGCCGCGAGCCCAGGTCCCGCACCCGCACGCCGGGCAGCGCGGCCAGGCCGTCCCGCGCCAGGCCGGCGAGGTGGCCGACCCGGTCGGTGATGGCGTCCATGCCCAGCCGCAGCGCGTACTCGGCGGCGGCGACCAGGCCCAGCCGACCCGCCACGTCGTACTCGAACAGCTCGTACCGGCGGGCGTCGCCACGCAGCTCGTACCGGTCCGGCGCCACCCACTCGGCGGCGATGTGGTCGATCAGCCTGGGCCACAACCGTTCCGCCGCCGGCCGCCGGACCATCAGGAAGCCGGTGCCCCGCGGGCCGCGCAGCCACTTGCGGCCGGTGCCGCTGAGCATGTCCACGCCGAGTTCGCCCACCCGCACCGGGAACTGCCCCACCGACTGGCAGGCGTCCAGCAACACCAGCGCACCCACCTCGTGGGCCGCCTCGGTGGCCTCGCGGACCGGGTTCACCAGGCCACCGTTGGTCGGCACGTGCACCAGGGAGAGCAGCCGCACCCGCTCGTCCAGCATGTCCCGCAGCGCGGCCACGTCCAGCGCGCCCGACTCGTCCGACGGCACGGCCTCCACCACCGCACCGGTCGCCTCCGCCCTGCGCAGCAGCGCGACCGCGTTGGTGGCGTACTCGACCTGGCCGATCAGCACCCGATCGCCCTCGGCCAGCGGCACCGAGTCCATCAGCGCCAGCCAGGACCGGCTCGCGCTGTCGGTGAATCCCACCTCGTCCGGTGCGCAGTCCAGCAGTTCGGCGAACACCGGGTAGCCGCGTTCCAGTTCGTCGAGGCGTTCGCCGGCGGCCAGGTAGCCACCGATCTCGGCCTCCCGGCGCAGATGTCCGAGCACGGTGTCCAGCACGGGCGTGGGCGGCAGGGACGATCCGGCGCTGTCCAGGAAGGCGTGGGTCCGGCAGCCCGGCGTGTCCGCCCGCACGGCCGCGAGGTCGATCGCGGTCACCGTGGTGTCCACTGCGCGAGATTCCACCATGGCCCCCAGGTGACGCCCTGCGACGCGCTGTCCGTCACCGGAGCGTACCCGGTCCAGTTGTCCCGCATCACATATGTGTGATCGACGAAAACCAGGCACACCATGGTCGGCGCGGCCAGATACGCCTTCTGGAACTGCCGGTACGCTACCGCGCGCTGGGCCGGGTCGAGGGTGCGGCGGCCGGTGCCCAGCGCGGTCCTGATCGCGCTGTCCGCGCCGGCCATCGCGGTGGACAGCAACGGATACAGGTCCAGGTCGGGGTCGAACGGGCTGCCGGTGCCGATCAGCGTGGCGTCGGAGCTGGCGTGCTCGGTCAGTTCGGTCTGGGGCACCGCAAGCGGTGTCACCGTGACGCCGACGGCCTTGGCGTCGGCCACGAACGCGGTGGCCAGTGCCGCGTCCACCGTGTCGCCCGCCGGGTACGCCAGGGTGAACGCGGCCGGCACGCCGTGCTTCGCCCGGCCACCACCGGTGTTGGCCACCCAGCCGCCGGCCAGCAGTTCGGTGCGCGCCTGCTCCTGGTTGACCTTGAACGTGGCGGACGGCTCGACGAACTCGGGCAGCACGGCCGGCAGCGGTGTGGCCGCCGGGTTGCCGGTGCCCTTGAGCGGTCCGGTGACCAGCGCCTGCCGGTCCACGGCCTCGTTGAGCGCCAGTCGGATCGCCGGATCACCGGTGACCGGGTCGTTCACCGGCAGTTGCACCGCCCGCAGGTCGGCGCTGTGATCGGTGAGCACGGTGAAGGCGTTGGACCGGGTGAAGCCGGCGGCCTGGGCCGGGGACACGGCGGCGCCGTCCAACTTCCCGTTGCGCAGTTGCGTCACGCGGTCCTGGTCGCCGGGCACGAACATGACCGTGACCTTCTTCACCTTCGGCGGGCCGCCGAGTGCCGCCGGATAGCGGGAATTCGCGGCCAGTACCAGCCGCACGCCCTTCGTCCAGGACACCAGCGTGTACGGGCCGGTCCCGATCGGCTTGGTGTCCATGGCGAGTTCCGTCACCGGTTCGACAGTGGACAGCTCGGTCGCCGGCACGATGCCCAGCACCAGCTTGTCCGGGAACGGCGCGTACGGGTACGCCAGGCCGAACCGGACCGTCGAGTCGTTGACCTCGGTGACGGACGAGAGCATCGAGTACGAGGTACGCAGCGGGGACGCGAACCGGGGGTCGAGCAGGGCTTTGTAGGTGGCCACGACGTCGGTCACGGCGAACGGGGTGCCGTCGCTGAACCGGATGCCGTCGCGCACCGTGACGGTCCATGAGCGGCCGTCGGTCGAGGGCACCGGCAGTGCGGCGGCCAGGGCGGGGTGGAGCGTGCCGTCGGGCTGGTACTCGTAGAGGCCGTCGAAGATCTTGGCGGCGCCGTTGGGCGCGTAACCGTCGAGCGGGTTGAGGCTGGCCGGTTCCACGGGTTCGGCGAGCACCATCGCGGTGTTGTCCGGACGGCCGGACGCGCTCGGGGTGGGCGTGCCGGTGCAGGCAGCGGCCATCGCGAGTACCGGGATGATGGACAGCAGCAACCGTCGGCGCACGGCATCCGACCCTAGTCGGTGCGTCGGCGACCCCCGGTGAGAACGGAGGGCAAGACGTGCGGATCGCGCTGTGTCAGGTCACGTCGACGCCAGATCCCCTGGCCAACCTGGAACTCGTCCGCGAATGCGCGGAACGGTCGGCAGAGCGGGGTGCGAGCGTGGCCGTCTTCCCCGAGGCGACGATGGCCTGCTTCGGCGTGCCGCTGGGCCCGGTCGCGGAACCGCTGGACGGGCCGTGGGCCACGGCGGTCGCGGCGATCGCCGACCGGACCGGCCTGCTGGTCGCGGCCGGCATGTTCACGCCGGCCGACGACGGCCGGGTGCACAACACGCTGCTGCTCACCGGCGGTGGCCACCACGTGGCGTACCGCAAGATCCACCTGTTCGACGCGTTCGGCTTCGCCGAGTCGGCCACGGTGGCGCCGGGCAGGGAACTCGTGGTGCTGCCGGTCGGCGACGTGACGCTGGGCCTGGCCACCTGCTACGACGTGCGGTTCCCCGAGTTGTTCCGGGCGCTGGCCGACCGGGGTGCGGACGTGGTGCTGCTGCCGGCGTCCTGGGGTGCCGGGCCGGGCAAGCGGGAGCAGTGGGAACTGCTGGTCCGGGCCAGGGCGCTGGACAGCACGTCGTGGGTGGTGGCGTGCGGCCAGGCCGACCCCACGGCCAGCGGCATCACACCGTCGCCCAAGGCACCCACCGGCATCGGCCACAGCCTCGTGGCCGACCCCTACGGCCGCGAGGTCGCGGCCCTCGACGCCGGCCCCGGCCTGCTCGTCGTCGACATCGACCGCACGCTCGTGGACACCGCCCGCAAGGAGATCCCGGTCCTGGCCAACCGCAGGCTCTGACTACTCCAGGTCCATCCCCAGATCCAGGGCCACCACCGAGTGGGTCAGGGCACCCACCGACAGGTAGTCCACGCCGGTCGACGCATAGGCCCTGGCCCGGTCCAGGGTCAGGCCGCCGGACGCCTCCAGCCGGGTGGCCACACCGGCCGCGTCGCGCCGGCGGACCGCCTCGGCGCACTGCTCCGGCGTGAAGTTGTCCAGCAGCACCTCGTCCGCCGCCATGGCCAGCACCGCGTCCAGCTGGTCCAGCCCGTCCACCTCGACCTCGCACGGCAGGTGCGGCGCCCGCTCCCGGACCGCGGCCAGCGCGGCAGCCACCGAACCGGCCGCCACCACGTGGTTGTCCTTGATCAGCACGGCGTCGCCGAGGCCGAGCCGGTGGTTGACGCCACCGCCCTGGCGCACCGCGTACTTCTGCACCAGCCGCAGGCCGGGCAGTGTCTTGCGGGTGTCCCTGACGGCACAACCGGTCCCGGCCACCTGGGCCACCCACGCCGCGGTCGCCGTGGCCACGCCGGACAGGTGGCACAGCAGGTTGAGCGCGGTCCGCTCGGCGGTCAGCAGGCCACCTACCCTGCCGCGCACCACCAGCGCGGGCTTGCCGGCGGGCAGCGCGGTGCCGTCCGGCACCTGGTCCACCACGTCGTACTCGCCCAGCACCGAGTCGAAGACCGCCAGTGCGATCGGCAGACCGGCGACCGTGCCCGGCCGGCGCGGGGTCAGCGCGGCGACGGCCACCGCGTCGGCCGGCACGGTGGCGGCGGTGGTGGCGTCCGGGCCGTAGCGCAGGTCCTCGCCCAGCGCGGTCTCCACCACGCGCCGCACGTCCGCATCGTCCAGTCCGGCGGCCGCCAGTGCGGCCGTGCTGTGGGACGTCATGCCACACCCCGCAATGCCAGTGGTGCCACCAGGATCGGGTGACCGGCGACGTCCAGCCGGACCCGTTGGCTGTACCGCCGGCCCACGTCGTCGCGGTCGGGATGGTCGGTGCGCAGGTGGCAGCCGCGCGACTCGGTGCGGGCCTCGGCCGAGGTGAGCAGCACCCGCGCGGCCAGGGTCAACGCGGCGTCCTCCACTGCGTCTCTGGTCCAGAGTGGACGAACGATGGTCGCCGCGTCGACGGTGGCCGACGCGGTGCGCAAGCCGTCGGCGGAGCGGCCGATGGCGGCGTACCGGCTCATCGCACGCTGCAACACGTCCCGGCCGGCGATCGCGGCTGCCGGCAGCGTGGCCTGCTCCACCGTGCGCGGGTCGCCGAGCAGGCCGGCGGCCAGGTCGCGGGCGACCGCCAGGGCCGCCCGCCGCCCGACCACCAGGCCCTCCAGCAGGCTGTTGGACGCCAACCGGTTCGCGCCGTGCAGACCGGTGCGGGCCACCTCGCCCGCGGCGTAGAGCCCGGTCAGGTGCGTCCGACCGTCCTCGGTGGACACCACGCCGCCGCAGCCGAAATGGGCGGCCGGGGCCACCGGGATCGGCTCCGCCACCGGATCGATCCCGGCCGCGAGGCAGGCCGAGTGCACCGTCGGAAACCGCTCGGCGAACGCGACAGCACGCAGGCCGGTGGCGTCCAGGTAGACGTGGTCGGTGTCGGTGTCCACCATGCGGCGGGTGATCGCGGCCGACACCACGTCCCGTGGCGCGAGATCGCCCAACGGGTGCACGCCCGCCATCACCCGCTCGCCCGCCGAGTCCACCAGCACCGCACCCTCACCGCGGACCGCCTCGGTGACCAGCGGCCGGTGGCCGCGCGCGTCGTGACCGGTGAACAGCACCGTGGGGTGGAACTGCACGAACTCGACGTCGGCCAGCGTGGCACCCGCGCGCAGCGCCAGGGCCAGCCCGTCGGCCGTAGCCTCGGCCGGATTCGACGTCGCCTGGTAGAGCTGGCCCAGCCCGCCGGTGGCCAGCAGCACGGCAGGCGCGGCGAGCAGGCCGGGCACGCCCCCGTCGTCCAGCACCAGCAGCCCGCCGACCGCACCCGGCGACGTGTGCACCACGTCGACGGCCACGTGCCCGGTGAGCAACGGCACTCCGCCGTCGCGCACCGCCGCCAGCAGCGCCCGCTCCACCTCGGCACCGGTCGCGTCGCCGCCGGCATGCACGACGCGGAACGCCGTGTGCCCGCCCTCCCTGGTGCGCGCCAACCGGCCGTCGCCACCGGAGTCGAACACCGCGCCCAGCCGACGCAGGTCGGTCACCGCGGCCGGACCGTCGGCCAGGATCGCCGCCACCGTCGTGGCGTCGCACAGGCCGGCGCCCGCCGTGAGAGTGTCGGCGACGTGGGCCGACACGGTGTCGCCGCGCTCGTGCTCGCCGGGCAACACGACGGCCACCCCGCCCTGCGCCCAGCGGGTGTTGCCGTCACCGGCGCCCGCCTTGGTGACCACCAGGACCCGTAACCCGGCGTCCCGAGCGGCCAGCGCCGCACTCAACCCGGCCACACCACTGCCCACCACGACCAGATCGGCGTCTGCCGTCCACCGGTAGCTCACTCCGCACCCCCGGGCCGGCCGATCTCGATCATCCGCCGCACGGCGCCTCGCGCCCGCTCGGCGACGTCCGGAGCGACCACGACCTCGTCGGCGCCCTCCCGCAGGCAGCGCAGCAACGCCGCCGGTGTGATCATTTTCATGTACCGGCAGGACGCCCGACCGTTGACGGGCTGGAAGTCCACGTCCGGCGCGGCCCGGCGCAGCTGGTGCAGCATCCCGATCTCGGTGGCCACCAGCACGCTGCCGGCCCTGGTCCGGCGCGCCGCGTCGAGCATCCCGCCGGTGGACAGGATGCGCACCTTCTCCGCCGGCACGGCGCCCTCGCCCGCCAGGTACAGCGCGGACGTGGCGCAGCCGCATTCGGGGTGGATGAACAGTTCCGCGTCCGGTTCGGCGGCGGCGCGCGCGGTCAGCTCGGCACCGTTGATGCCGGCGTGCACGTGGCACTCGCCCGCCCACACGTGCAGGTTGGCCCTGCCGGTCTCGCGCCGCACGTGGGCGCCGAGGAACTGGTCCGGGCAGAACAACACCTCGGTGCCGGCCGGGACGGACGCCACCACGTCGACCGCGTTGGACGACGTGCAGCAGATGTCGGTCTCCGCCTTGACCTCCGCCGTCGTGTTCACATAGGACACCACGACGGCTCCGGGATGGTCCGCCTTCCAGGCCCGCAGGTCGGCGGCGGTGATGGAGTCGGCGAGCGAGCAGCCGGCTCGCGCGTCCGGGATGAGCACGGTTCGGTCGGGCGCCAGGATTTTCGCGGTCTCGGCCATGAAGTGGACACCACAGAAGACGATCGTGGCGGCGTCGGACTCGGCGGCGATGCGGGACAGCGCGAGCGAGTCACCGGTGTGGTCGGCGATGTCCTGGATCTGGGGCAGTTGGTAGTTGTGCGCCAGGATCACCGCGTTCCGTGCCGCGGCCAGTTCGCGCACCTCGTCGGCCCAGGCGTCGTTCGCCGTGACGCCGCCGTAGACACCGTCCGCACCCCGCTCGATCGTCGCGGTCATCCCGCCCTCCCATTCGTAACGCCGGTTCCAGGGTTTTCGACTTTCGGTTGAAAACCTGCGTGGATAGTATCAGCCAGGTGAACCAGCCGGCACACGAAGTCCTGGCCGCTGTGCTCCAAGTGCGAGCGAAGTCACTGCGAGTTCTGCTGTGGCAGCGGGCAAAGGAGCCGGCGGCGGGCCACTGGTCGCTGCCCGGCGGCGTCCTCGGCGCCACCGAGGACGTGGAGACGTCGATCCGCCGGCAACTCGCGGAGAAGGTCGACGTCCGGCAACTGGCGCATGTGGAGCAACTCGCCGTGTTCAGCGCACCGGACCGGGTGCCCGGCCCGCGCGTCATCGCCACCGCGTTCCTCGGCCTGGTCCCCGCCGGACTCGACCCCGATGTGCCCGACGACACCGACTGGCACCCGGTGGACGCGCTGCCGCCCACCGCCTTCGACCACGGCGCGATCGCCCTGCGCGCCCGGCACCGGCTGCGCTCCAAGCTCTCCTACACCAATCTCGGCTTCGCGCTGGCGCCACCGGCGTTCACCGTGTCCGAGCTGCGCGAGATCTACTCGGCAGCACTGGGCTATCGGGTATCCGCCACGAACCTGCAACGGGTGCTGTCCCGGCGCGGCCTGCTGGCCCCCACCGGGGCCACCGCGGCACCCGGCCCGTCCGGTGGCCGGCCGGCCGCGCAGTTCCGGTTCACCGACCACGGGATGCAGGTCACGGACCCGTTCGCGGTGCTGCGGCCACCCCGGCAGGCTCAGCCCGATCAGCGCGCAGCGAAAGGGCGGACGACGTAACGTAGGAGGGTGGCCGAGACGATCCCACTGTTCCCGCTGGCAGCGGTGCTGCTGCCGGGAACGTCGTTGCCACTGCACATCTTCGAGCCCCGCTACCGGCAACTGACGATGGACCTGGTCAGGGAGACCCTGCCGGGCAGGTGTTTCGGCGTCATCGCGAAGAAGCCCGGCTGGGGCTACGACGTCGAGAAGATCGACCAGGTCAGGGAAATCGGCTGCTCCGCACTGCTGCGCGAGGTCAAGCCGCTGCCGGACGGCCGGTTCGACATCGTCACCAAGGGGGACCGCAGATTCCGGCTGCTGGACATCGACTCCACCACGGCCCCCTACCTGCTGGCCACGGTGGAATGGCTGCCCGACTCGGCACCCGCCGACCAGTTGGCCGCACTGATGCCGGCCCTGGTCACGTCCGCCCGTGCCGCCCATCGCCGGTACTGCCGGTCGGCGTGGCAGCGCGAGGACTGGTCGGAACCGCCCGCCGACGCCGAGCCCGCCGACCTGGCCCACCTGGTGGCCGCCGACTGCCTGCTGGACGCGACCGACCGGCAGCGGCTGCTGGAGGAACGGTGCCCTGCCCGGCGGCTACGCCTGGCGCGGAAACTGCTCAACGTGGAGTCGGCGATCCTGGGCAACCTGCACGCGGTTCCCATGCAACTGGCCGAGCTCGACCAGCAGCCGAACCTGAACTAGGTCCTGTTTCACAAGCCTAGCCAAGCGGCGGGAACGCCCAGGGCGGCAGCCGGTGACTCGGGCAAAGGGAGGCTTGTGAAACAGGACCTGGCTAGCGCAGCCTGCGGCCGAGGTCGTTGGTGCTGTTCCAGGCCGCCAGCACGCCGTACACGAGTGCGGTGCCCAACGGCTGCACGATGATCGCCCACGACGTCTCCAGCCGGGGCGCGATGTCGAACACCGCGCCGGCCCGGGGAGCCGTGGCCAGCGCGTAGTGGCCCGCGGCGAACGACTCGCCGGTGTGCATGGCCAGCCAGGCGGCGATGAACGCGCCCAGCACGCCGGCCAACATGATCACCGGGCCGCGCCGCTCCCGCAGCATCCAGATGGCCACGCCGATGGCGATGCCGGCGACCAGCCCCATCAGCATGAAGATCGCCAGATCGTCGAACCGGTGGTAGCCGTAGGGCGAGGGCAGCGGCACGGGCTGGCCGGACGTGTCCAGCACGCCGGGGATGGCGGGCGCGATGCGGGACCAGATCCATGCCAGGGGCAGGCCGACCAGTGCGGCGGTGGACACCACGCTGATCGCGGGCAGCAGGTCGGCGCGGACGACGACGGTCGGCCGCCGGGTCGGGAACAGGGCGTTGACCCGGTTGGCCGACGTGGCCCGGTCGGCCCCACCGGCCGCCTGCGGCACCTGCTGGACCGGCTGCTCCGACACGACACCCCTTCCGCGAAACTCCTGGGCAACCCTAGTGCCCGCAGGAACAGCGTCGCCCGGCGGCGGTCAGTTGGCAGTGAGCTGACCGTGCCGGCTGCACGTCGCCGTCCAGCCGGCCGGAGTGACCTGAACCACCATCCGGCGCGCACACCGCACGCAGTACCGGGGCGGGTCGACCAATGCCAGTCGCGCCCGGCAGTGTTCGTGGTCAGCGCTGCCGGCCGGTTGGCCGCACCATGCGCAGAACTCGGTCACAACGTCTCGCTCAGCGCCTTGATCGGCATCTTCAGGTCGGCCAGCATGTCCAGGTCCTGCTGCGCGGGCCGACCCAGGTTGGTCAGGTAGTTGCCGACGATGATCGCGTTGGCACCGCCCAACATGCCCTGCTCGGCGCCCAGGTCGCCCAGGGTCAGCTCACGGCCGCCGGCGAACCGCAGGATGGTGCGCGGCAGGGCGAGGCGGAACGCGCCGACCGCCCGCAGCGCGTCCTGGCCGGCGACCACCGGGTAGTCGGCGTAGGGCGTGCCGGGATTGGGGATGAGGAAGTTCATCGGCACCTCGTCCGGCTCCAGCTCGGCGAGCTGGACGGCGAACTCGGCGCGCTGGGCGAGCGTCTCGCCCATGCCGATGATGCCGCCGCAGCACACCTCCATGCCGGCGTCGCGCACCATCCGCAGCGTGTCCCAGCGCTCCTGCCAGGTGTGCGACGTCACCACGTTCGGGAAGTGCGAGCGGGCGGTCTCCAGGTTGTGGTTGTAGCGGTGCACGCCCATGGCGACGAGCTCGTCGACCTGCTCCTGCGTCAACATGCCCAGCGAGCAGGCGATGTTGATGTCCAGTCCGGCCGCGCGGATGGCCGCGATGCCCTCCCGCACCTGGGCCAGCAGCCGGGCGTCCGGCCCGCGCACGGCGGCGACGACGCAGAACTCGGTGGCGCCGGTGGCCGCGGTCTGCCGGGCCGCCTCGACCAGCCCCGGGATGTCCAGCCAGGCCGACCGGACCGGTGTCGGGAACCGGCCGGACTGCGAGCAGAAGTGGCAGTCCTCGGGGCAGCCGCCGGTCTTCACGCTGACGATGCCCTCGACCTCGACCTCCGGACCGCACCAACGCTCGCGCACCTCGTGCGCCAGGGCGAGCAGGTCGGCCACGCGGTCGTCGGCCAGTTCGAGCACCCGCAGCACCTGCTCCTGCGCCAGCCCGACACCTCGGCCGAGCACCTGCTCCCTGGCCTCGGCGAGCACGTCAGAGCTGACGTCGCTGGTCACGGACACCCTCCTTGCGCGGTTGAAACGGGGATCGCCACTCTCTCATGCCGTGTGAGCCGCGGTGAACAGGTCGGAATCGAAGTCACCGTCCAGCCAGGGCGACAGCGAGCCGCGCGCCACGGCCAGGAACTCGACCGGCGACAGGCCGGCCAGGCCGTCGGGCAGCACGCCGAGCAGCGGCGCCCCGGCGGCTACCGGCAGGTCGACGAGATTGCTCCGCGCGGCCAGGTCAGGCCGAGCGGGCCACCGGCCCACCACCACGCCGATGCACTCGATTCCCCTGCGCACCAACGCTTCCGCGGTGAGCGCCGTGGTGTTGAGGGTGCCCAGGCCGGCGTGCGCGACGAGCAGCACGGGTGCGCCCAGCGCCCAGGCGACGTCGGCGACGGTGCCGCCGTCCGGGTCGAACCGGACCAGCAACCCGCCCGCTCCCTCGACCAGCACGATGTCGTGCCCGTCGAGCAGGTCGGACGCGGCGGCCGCCGCCTCGGCCGGTGTGATCGGTGGCACACCACTGCGGCGGGCAGCGGCCGCCGGGGACAGCGGATCGGGGTAGCGGCGCAGTTCGCGGGTGGTCACCGGGCCGGCCAGTCGCCGGACCTCGGCCAGGTCACCGGGCGCACCGGCGGGGATGCCGGTCTGCGCGGGCTTGAGCACGGCCACTGTGCGGCCCCGGTCGGCGGCGAGGGCCGCGACGGCGGCGGTGACCACCGTCTTACCCACGTCCGTGCCGGTCCCGGTGACCACAAGGATGCCCACAGACCGTCAGGTTACGTCACCCGGCGCGGGCTGCCGCCTCTGCCGCTGCGCAGATGGTTGCCAGGTCGTCATCGGTGCTGACGTACGGCGGCATCGTGTAGACCAGGTCGCGGAACGGCCGCAGCCACGCGCCACGGGCCACCGCCGCTGCCGTGGCCGCCGGCAGGTCGACGGCGTGATCCAACTGCACCACGCCGATGGCGCCGAGCACCCGCACGTCCACCACACCGGGCAGGTCCGCGACCGGCGCCAGGCCCTCCCCCAGCCGCCCGGAGATCCGGGCCACGTCGGCCCGCCAGTCACCGGCCAGCAGCAGGTCGATCGAGGCGTTCGCGACGGCCGCGGACAGCGGGTTTCCCATGAACGTCGGCCCGTGCGCCAGCACCGGTACCTCGCCCCGGGAGATGCCCTCGGCCACCACCGTGGTGCACAGGGTCGCGGCCATCGACAGGTATCCGCCGGTCAACGCCTTGCCCAGGCACATCACGTCCGGGCTGACACCGGCGAGGTGGGCGGCGAACAGCTCACCGGTCCGGCCGAACCCGGTGGCGATCTCGTCGAACACCAGCAGCACGTCGTGCCGGTCGGCCAGCTCGCGCAGCACCCGCAGGTAACCGGGATCGTGGAACCGCATGCCGCCGGCACCCTGCACGACCGGCTCCACCACGATCGCGGCCAGCTCGTCGGCGTGCCCGGCCACCAGATCGGCCAGGTGGTCGGCATAGCCGGGTTGGTAGGCGGTGGGCGGCTGGTCGGCGAACACCTGTTCCGGCAACACACCGCGCCACAGGCTGTGCATGCCGCCGTCCGGGTCGCACACGCTCATCGGGTGGAACGTGTCTCCGTGGTAGCCCCCGCGCCAGGTGAGCAGCCGCCGTTTGCCCGGCCGGCCGACGGACCGCCAGTACTGCAGGCACATCTTGATCGCGACCTCGACGGACACCGAACCGGAGTCGGCGAGGAACACGTGCCGCAGCGGTTCCGGCGTCAGCTCCACCAGCCGGACCGCCAGCCGGACCGCCGGTTCGTGGGTGAGGCCGCCGAACATCACATGGCTCATCCGGCCCAGCTGGTCGCGCACGGCGGCGTCCAGCACCGGATGCCGGTAGCCGTGGATCGCGGCCCACCACGAGGACATCCCGTCCACCAGCTCGCGGCCGTCGGCCAGCCGCAGGCGGGTGCCGGACGCGGACTCGACCACGAGAGGCGAGACCGCGCCCGGCATCGGCCCGTACGGATGCCAGACGTGCGCGGCGTCCAGGGCGAGCAGTTCGTCGGCAGGCACGCCGGCGAGGTTACGACGCGTTGCCACCGATGTGCTGACCGAACACGGTCAACAGCTCCGATCCCTTCGGGACACCGAGCCCGGTGCACGCGTCCCAGCCCGGACCGGCCTGGTAGGCACCGTTGTTCCCCTCGGTGACGTCACGGAAGCCGGTGACCGGCATGCCCGGCTTCGCCGGCTCGTACAGCACCGGCTGCAACAGGCCCAGCCGCTGACCCAGCGCCTGCACCAGCCGGCATACCAGGGCCGACCACAGTGGAGCGACGGCGCTGGTGCCGCCGAACACGGCGGTCTTGCCGTCCACGCGGACGTTGTAGCCGGTCTGCGGGTCGGCGTTGCCCGCCACGTCCGGCACGCCCCGGCCGGTGCCGCCGCCGACCCTGGCCGGCACGCCGGCCGTGGTCTGCCAGCTCGGCACGCCGACCACGTCGCTCACGCCGCCGCCGGTGGAGCCGCCGCCCTGGCCGTCGTTCCACACCGTCTCGGACTGGGCCGTGCCACCGGACGCGGTCAGCCGGGTGCCGCCGCAGCCCAGCACGTACTGGCTGGACGCGGGGAAGTCGACGTGCTGCTGACCGTCGGTCTCCGCGTCCTGGCTGCCGTTGTCGCCGGATGCCGCGCACACCGTGACACCGAGCGCGGCCGCGTCCGCGAACACCGTGTCCAGTGAGTTGCGCGCCTGCTCGGTCCACTGGTCCTCGGACTGGCCCCAGCTGATCGACACCACGGCCGGCGTCGGGGAGTCGTGCACGGCCGTGGACACGGCGTCCACGAAGCCCTGGTCGGAGTTGGGCGCGAAGTACACCTTCACGGTGGCCTTCGGGGCGAGCGCGCCGATCACCTCGATGTCCAGCAGCACCTCGCCGTCGGCGCCGGTCGGGTCCTGCCCTGCCACGTTCTGGCCGCCGTCCACGCTCACCGCGGTCACCGACGGCGTCGGGATGTTCAGTCCGCCGAAGTAGGCGTCCAGGTCGTCCTGGCCGAAGCCACCGCCGAACTCGACGATCGCCACCACCTGGCCGGTGCCGTCGGTGTTCGCCGGGAAGTCGTAGACGGTGCCCAACGTCGGCACGTCGAACCCGACGCGGGCCTGCGGATCCGCGTGTGGCCGCACGTACGCGCGCACCTGCGGCCGGTCGTCCAGGCCCAGCACGGCCACGACGACGCCGTCCAATGCCGACGGCACCCGCAGCTCACCGGTCCGCGCCCGGTGCCGCACGGAGGCGCCACTGGTCGGGTCCACACTGGTGGCCCGGCGCAGTTCGGTGCCGAACAACGCGGTCACCGCGGCCGCGGGGCCTTCGGCGGACAGGCGCCTGGACCCCGGATGGTCGCCGGTGACCGTCACGCCGGCGGCCTCGAACACGGCACGCACCGCCGCGACGTCGTCGGGGTCGGCGCCGAACCGGTCACCGAGTTCGGTGCGCGACACGGTGTTCATGGTCTCGACCAGGTCGCCGGGCAGGTGGGCCCTGCGCCGCAGGACGGCGGTGAACTCGACCCGTTCGTCCGGGTCGACGAGAGGGCTGGCCGCATCGGTCAGCGTGGTCCGCGCGCTGCCGGGCAGTGGCACGCGTTCGGTGGCCTTGGGGTCCGTCATACCCACATCGTCCACCGAGGCCCGACAGCCGTTACGCCGGTCACCCGGTTGCCGGATTCCGCCGGATTCAGCCCAGCCGCACCGGAAACCGTTCCAGCGCCCGGATCAGGTTCCCCGGCCGCCAGCGCAGCTCGTCCCTGGGCACCGCGAGTTCCATGTGGTCGAACCGGTTCAGCAGGCCGGTGAACGCGATCTCCGCCTCCAACCTGGCCAGCGGAGCACCCAGGCAGAAATGGCTGCCGTGCCCGAACGCCAGGTGCCCGGTCGGGTCGTGCGCCAGGTCGAACTCGTCCGGTTCGGTGAACCGGCGGTCGTCCCGGTTGGCCGAACCCACCGACAGCATCACGATTTCGCCCGCCGGCACCTCGACTCCGCCGATCGTGGTGGGCTCCAGGGTGAACCGGATCGTCGCGTTCCGCAGCGGACCCTGGTACCGCAGCATCTCCTCGATCGCGGCCGGCAGCAGCGACCGGTCGGCGCGCAGCGCGGCCTGCTGGTCCGGATTGTCCAGTAGGGCGAGCACACCGTTGCCGATCAGATTGACCGTCGTCTCGTGGCCGGCAACCAACAGCAGGAACGCCATCGACGTCAGCTCGTTCTCGGACAGCCGGTCGTCCGCGTCCCGCGCCCGCACCAGATCGGACAGCAGGTCGTCACCCGGATCGGCGCGCTTCACCGCGACCAGTGCGGCCAGGGCCGCCGCCATCGACCGTTGCGCCGCCAGCACGGTCTCCCGGTGGCCACCCGAGATCAGCGTGTTCGACCACGCCCGGAACTCGTCCCGGTCGTCCTCGGGCATGCCGAGCAGTTCGCAGATCACCGTGATGGGCAGGGGAAACGCGAACGCGTCGAGCAGGTCCACCTCGCTGCCGGATTCGATCGCGGCCAGCAGGCCGGCGGTGATGTCCTCGATCCTGGGCCGCAGGCCCTCGATCCGGCGCGCGGTGAACGCCCGGTTCACCAGCCGGCGCAGCCGCTCGTGGTCCGGCGGGTCGCTGTTGAGCATGTGCGCGCCCAACACGCCGCCAGCCTGGAACTCCGATCGCCGGTCACGCGCCCCGAACAGCTCCTCCATGCGCCGGGAATCCTTGCCCAGCAACGGATCAGCCAGTGCGGTCCGCACGTCGTCGTACCGGGTCACCAGCCAGACGCGCCTGCCGTTGGGCAGCGGCAGCGGCTCCACCGGCGCCTCGTCCCGCAGGCGGTGCCACGACGGATGGGGATCGGTGAGAAAGTCCTCAGCCAGCCGCACGGCTCGCCACCCACGAGTCGACCACGTCGGCCAGCACGGACATCGGCAGCTGGCCGTTGCCCAGCACGACGTCGTGGAAGCCGCGGACGTCGAACCGGTCCCCGAGCGCCGCCTCGGCCATGCTCCGGATCCGCTGGATCTCCAGCCGCCCCACCATGTAGGACAGCGCCTGGGCGGGGTAGGCGATGTAGCGGTCGGTCTCCGCCTCGATCTCCACCGCCGCCATCGGCGTGTGCTCGGACAGGAAGTCCACCGCCTGCTGGCGGCTCCACCCCTTGGCGTGCAGCCCGGTGTCCACCACCAGCCGGCCGGCGCGCATCGAGTCCGCGGTCAGCATGCCCAGCTTCGCGACGTCACCGGAGTACAGGCCCATCTCGTCGGCCAACCGCTCCGAGTACAGACCCCAGCCCTCCGCGTAGGCGTTGACGTCGGCGAGCCTGCGCAGCATCGGCAGGTCGGACAGGCCCAGCGAGATCGCGATCTGGAAGTGGTGGCCGGGCACACCCTCGTGGAACGCCATGGTCTCCGCCTGGTGCCGGAACCGCTCGGTCACCTGGTAGGTGTTGGCGAAGTAGACGCCGGGCCGCGAGCCGTCCATCGAGGGCGCCATGTAGTAGGCGGCGGCCGAACCGGGCGCGTCCGCCTCCGGCACCGGCCGCACCTCGCAGGACTGCTCCGGCCGCATGCTGAACCACTCCGGTGCTGCCGCCTCCGCCCTGCTGATCGCCTGCCGGGCGGCGTCCAGCAACTCGTCCCCGGTCCGCCAGCGCAGGTCGTCGTCGGACTTCAGCCTGCGGAAGATCTCGGCCAGGTCGGTCGTGCCCAGCGCGCGGCCGCCCAGTTCGGCGTACTCGGCGCGGAGCCGGTCGATGATGTCCAGGCCGGTCTGGTGCAGCTCGTCCGGCATCCTCGGGGTGGTGGTGTGGGCGCGGACCAGGTTGCCGTACAGGACGTCACCGCCGGGCAGCCAGCACAGTCCCGGCCGGTCGGCCGGTCTGCCGTGCGGCAGGATGTCGCTGGTCAGCGCGTCCCGGTAGGCGGCGAACGCCGGTCGGACGACGTCGGCCAGCAACTGGTCGCGGCGGGCGGCGAAATCGGCCGGACCACCCTCCGGCGCGGTGATCCCGGCCAGCGGATCGTGTTCCGGATCGGCCAGGTAGCGGTCGATGTGCTTGGTGGCGGCGACAACGAGATGCGCCACCGGCGTCCGGCCGGCGGCGACGCCCTGCCGGTGCCGGTCGGCCGCCTGGCGCAGGTACAGCGGCACCGCGGCCAGCCGGCCCAGGTACGCCTCGGCCAGTTCCGGCGTGCTCGGCGCGAGCATCGGCAGGATCGTCAGCAGCACCGAGGCGGGTGCGACGAAGAAGTCGGTGATCGCGTACTCGACCAGCTTGCTGTCCGTGGTGCGGATCCTGGTGTCCGCCTGCTGGATCACCATCGCCCTGGTGATCACGTCCGACGGGGACAGCGTGTCCGGGTCGATCGCGGCGGCCTGCCTGGCCAGGTCGGCGTATTTGGCGTTGTACCGCTGGTCGGCCGCCTCACTCAGGTCGCCCAGCTTGTCGTGGGCGCCGTCCAGACCGAAGAATGTGGCCGCCGGCGGATCCTGGTCGCACATCACCGTGACGAACTCGGCGGCGAGTTCGCGCACTGACGTGACCGTGTCCGGCATGACGGACCTCCCGGGGGCTGCCGACAATCGAGATCGTGGTGCCGATCGTAGCCATGATCGACCGGACGAAGGACGGGACGAAGGTGCCGGTACGACCCATCACGACCGACGGACTGGTCGACGAACTCGCCGACACGATCGGTGGCGCCGCACCGGAATCGTGGCTGCGGGTCGCGCTGGACGGCGCGCCACCGGCCAGGCCGGACGAGTTGGCCGGCAGCCTGGTCGACCCGGTCCGGCTGCGCGGCCGGCAGGCGATCATCGTGCGCGCGACCGACTACCTGCGGCCGGCGTCGCTGCGGCTGGAACGCGGCCGGACCGATCCGGACGCGTACTACGACGACTGGCTGGACGCGGGCGCACTGGCCAGGGAGGTGCTGCTGCCGATGGCACCGGACGGCACCGGGCGGGTGCTGCCGGCCCGCTGGGACGCGACCGCGGACCGGGCCAGCCGCGCCGGCTACGTGACACTGCCGGCCGGCGGGGTGGTGCTGGTGGCCGGCGCGCTGCTGCTGGGCAGGGGTCTGGACTTCGACCTGACCGTGCACCTCACCCTGTCGCCGGCCGCGCTGGCCAGGCAGATCGGCGACGACGACCGCTGGACGCTGCCCGCCTACGCTCGGTACGCCGACGAGGTCGACCCCGAACTGGCCGCGGACGTCGTGGTCCGGATGGATCACCGGGACCGGCCGGCGGTGCTGCACAACCGCGCCCGCTGACGTCGAGGGGTTCGGCGTCGTCCTGGCCGACCGGGTAGCGTGCGAGCCGTGGCCGCCCCGGATCCCGTGGACATCCGCCTGCTCTCGCTCGTGGCCGAGACGGGCAAGGCAGCAGTGCACGACATCGCGGCCCGCCTGGGCATGGACCCCCGTGACGTGGCGTCCCGGCTGGTGTCCCTGTCCGCGGCCGGACTGCCGCTGATCGTCGGCGTCGAGTGCGATCAGTACGGCCTGCGCAACGCGATCTCCGGCGCGCTGGCGAACTACCCGCCCCCCGGCTACCAGCAGCGCGGCTACCCGGCGCCGCAGCAGCCGCAGTACCAGGCCCCACCACGGCCGCCCGCGCCACCGGTGCAACCCGCGCCGCCGGTTCCCCAGCAGCCGCCGCGACCGGACCCGACGAGCACCTGGGGTCCACCGCAGAGCTCGTCCTGGGCGCGCGGCGACCAGCCGACCCGCCCGGCCTGGACCACCCCGCCCGGCGGCACACCGGCGGGCGCCGCGGCGCCCGCTCCGGCCGCGCCCGCCCAGGCGCCGACCCGGCAGGGCCGCGTCGGCGAGACGCTGCTGACCGACGGATCGGACGGCGAGACCGTCGCCATCCAACTGGTGGAGGTCGTCGACCCGGCCGACTTCCTGTTCACCGCGGCCGGTTACCGGCTGCGCGAGGGCGAACGGTCGGTCGTCGTGCACACCGAGATGACCAACCGGGGCTCGACGCCGTTCCCGCAACTGCCCGACCTGTACCTGGTGCTGGTCGCCCAGGACGGTGAGACCGTCGGCAAGGCGCCCGTGTCCCTGTCGTCCCGGCCGCCGCACCGGATCGGCGTCCGACCGGGCGAAACCCAGGGTGGCCACACCGTCTACGTGCTCCCGGAAACCACGGAACTCACGTCGATCCGGTGGAGCTTCCGCCCCGACGACGACCACAACACGCTGACCTGGACCGTGGAGGAGTAGGCAGCCAGTTCTGGGCGACGGCCCTCGACCACCTCCCGGCTCCCGTGTGTGAGTTCCGTGTGGATGGCCCGGGCCGCTACTGGCTCAGCCAGCGCAGGGCGGCGTCAGGGCTGTCCTCGGGACTGGTGTTGAAGGCGATGGCCGCACCCGGTGCGTGTTGCCGGACCAGGTTGACCACCTTCTCGAAGACCTCCAGCAGGGCCTCGGGCTTGCGGATGCCGCCGCCGATGACCACACAGTCGTAGTCCTTGCGGGTCAGGGCCTCCACGATCAGGCCCTCGGCGTTCGCGTCCAGCGCCACCGAGCACACGTCGGCCTCGATGCCCAGCTCGGCGAACCGGTCCTGACCACGGGTGATCGCCGCCCCGACCGCTCCCGCGTCCAGACCCGGGATGGCGGCGGCATCGATGCCGATCACCAGCACCTGTCCCTTCGTCAACGCTGCTCCTTCGTCACTGGTCGCGCAGGAAGTCCAACGCGTGCCGCAGATCGTCCGGGTACGGGCTGGTGAACTCCACCCAGCGGCCGTCGGCCGGGTGCTCGAACGCCAGCGACCTGGCGTGCAACCACTGCCGTCGCATGCCCACCCGCTCGGCGAGCACCGGATCGGCGCCGTAGGTGAGGTCGCCGACGCACGGGTGGTGCAGCGCGGCGAAGTGCACGCGGATCTGGTGGGTGCGACCGGTTTCCAGCTTCACGTCGACCAGCGACGCGTTGCGGAACGCCTCGAGCACCTCGTAGTGCGTGACGCTCGCCCGCCCGCCGGCGACCACGGCGAACTTGTAGTCGTGCTTGGGATGCCGGTCGATCGGCGCGTCGATGGTGCCCCTGCTGGGATCGGGCAGGCCCTGCACGACGGCGTGGTAGCGCTTGTCCACCGTGCGTTCCTTGAACGCGCGCTTGAGCGCCGAGTAGGCGTGTTCGCTCTTGGCCACAACCATCACGCCGGTGGTGCCGACGTCCAGCCGGTGCACCACGCCCTGCCGTTCGGCCGCGCCGCTGGTGGCCAGGGTGATCCCGGCGGCGGCCAGCCCGCCGACCACGGTCGGGCCGGTCCAGCCGGGGCTGGGATGCGCCGCGACGCCGACCGGCTTGTCCACCACGACCAGGTCGTCGTCGGAGTACAGCACGGTGAGTCCGGGCACCGCCATGGCGACGATCTCCAGTGGCGCGTCCGGCTCGGGCAGCGTGACCTCCAGCCACGCGCCGGCGGTGAGCCGGTCGGACTTGCCGGCGGCCCGCCCGTCCAGCAGCACCTCCCCGGACTCGGCCAGTTCGGCGACCACCGTGCGGGACAGGCCGAGCAGCCGGGACAGGCCGGCGTCCACCCGCATGCCGTCCAGCCCGTCGGGCACCGGCAGGGTGCGCGAGGAGGTCACGACGCGGGGTCCTGTTCGGCCGCGGGAGCGGAGTCCTGGGCTTCCTTGGCCCGCCGCGCGACTCCGCCGTCGTAGTCCCTGCCCAGCAGCGCCAGCAGCACGATCAGCACGCCGCCGACGGTGATCGCCGAGTCGGCCAGGTTGAAGATCGGGAACGCCTGACCCAGCGGCTTGAACACGGAGATGAAGTCCACGACGTGGCCGCGCAGCGGTGCGGGCGAGCGGAACAGCCGGTCACTGAGGTTGCCCAGCGCGCCGGCCAGCACCAGGCCGAGCCCGAACGCCCAGCCGACCGACCGCAGCCGGGGCGCGATCCACACGATCGCGATCACGACGGCGATCGCGACCAGGCTGAACACCCAGGTCAGGCCGGTGGCCATGGAGAACGCGGCGCCCGAGTTGCGGAAGACGTCGAAGTAGAGCACGCCGGACAGCACGGTCACCGGCGGTTCGCCCTCGATATGGGCCACCACCAGGTACTTCGCGATCTGGTCGAGCGCAACGGCCACCACGGCGACCACCGCCAGGACCCAGATCCGCCGGGGCGGCAGGGACGTGTCGACAGCGGCCTGCTCCGCGTTGGATTCCGTGCTCACCCGACCATTGTCCCGTATCAGAAGGGGTGCTCGGCCGGGAGGGCTACCAGGTGCACGCCTGCCGGGCCGCGGGTGCCACCTGTTGGACGAACGCGCGCAGGCTGTGCTCGGCCTGTTCCCGCGTCAGGTCGCCGAAGAACGCGGACAGTTCGACGTAGTTCACACCCGACGTGGCCACCTGGTGGACCACCATGTCCCGCACGGTGTCCGCCGTGCCGACCCAGGCCGCGCCGTTGGCCAGCATCGTCTCGGTGGCGAACGCGCGGTCCACCCGGTGGTCGTCGTGCGCGTGCCACAGGTGGGTGACCCGCTCGCAGAACAGGTCGTTGGCCCGGCCGTAGACGTCCCACGCCTGCTCGTCGCTGTCCGCGATGACCAGGCCGGCCGCGATGCCCACCCTGGGCTCGGTGACGTGCGGGTTGAGCCGGTCGGCGTCGTCCCGGTGGCCGGCCCAGGCGTCCCGGTAGGCGACCACGGCCGTGGTGACCGCGCCGCCGTTCCACCGGCCGACGAAGTTGACCGCGTTGGCGCCCGCCCAGGCCGCCGACGCGGTGTTGCTGGACGCGTACCAGAGCGGCGGGTACGGCCGCTGCACCGGCAGCACGGACAGTTCATGCGAGGCCAGCCGGCCGGTGCGCAGTGCCGTGGTCAGGTCGACCAGCCGGTCCTGGTAGATCGCCTTCGCGTCAGCGGAATCCACGCCGAACACGGCCAGCTCGTACGGGCTGACACCGGACCCGACGCCGATGTCCACCCGCCCGCCGGAGAGCTGGTCCAGCACGGCGATCTCCTCGGCCAGCCGGAACGGATGGTGCGCCGGCAGCACGTTCACCAGCGCGCCGAACCGCATCCGGCTGGTCCGCTGGCTCAGCGCGGACAGGAAGATGTTGGGCGACGGGCACACCGACAGCGGCGTGCCGTGGTGCTCCGTCACGTGATAGTGGTCGACGCCCAGTTCCTCCGCGGTCCGGGCGAACCGCAGCCGGCTGGCCAGCACGTCACCCGGCTCGGTGCGGCCGAGGTCGAACGAGTCGAAGATGCCGAACTCCATGCCCATGCGATCGCCACCGCTCAGCCGTCCTCAACGCCTTTCCAGCGAGCGTATCGGCCTGCCGCGTCGACGGCCCTGATCCGGCGTTCCGCTGCGTCCCGGACCGCGTCGGTGGCCACCACGAGCAACTGATCGCCCTCACGCAGCCGGGTCCTGCCGTTCGGGGTGAACGCGGCCCCGTCGCGCACCACGAGGCTGATCGTGGCGGCCTCGGGCAGACGCAGTTCGTTGAGGTAGACGCCGTGCAGTTTCGAACCGCGCCGCACGCGCACCTGGATCACCTCGGCGTCCAGTTCGTCCAGCGGCGCCGAGTCGATCTCCATCTCGTCCTGGCTCACCGATCCGCTCAGCCCGAGCGCCCTGGCCAGCATCGGCAACGTGCCGGCCTGGACCAGGGTGAGCACGACCACCACCACGAACACGGCTCCGACCAGTTGCTGGGCGCCCGGCCTGCCCTCGGTCAGCGGGATCAACGCCAGCACGATCGGTACCGCGCCGCGCAACCCGGACCAGGACAGGAACGCCTGATCTCGCCAGGGCAATCGGAACGGCAGCGACGCGAGCACCACGGACAGCGGCCGGGCCAGCACCACGATCACCGCGGCGGCCACCAGGCCCGGCACCAGGGCGGCGAGCAGCTTGGGCGGTGAGGCGAACAGGCCGAGCAGCACGAACAGGCCGATCTGCGCCAGCCAGCCGAATCCCTCGGCGAACGACAGCGTGTCCGAGCGGTGCGGCAGGTGCGAGTTGCCCAGCACCAGCCCGCACACGTAGGTGGCGAGCAGGCCGGAGGCGTGCGCGAGATCGGCGCCGGCGTAGGCGAGCAGGCACATCGCGACCGTGGCCAGCGGGTAGAGACCGGTAGCCGGCAGCGCCGCCCTGCGCAGCAGCCAACCCCCGCCCCAGCCGATCAGCCCGCCGACGGCCGCGCCGATCACCAACTCGTAGACGATCAGCAGCGGGGTGGCCCAGGACAGCGGGTCGGTGCCGGCGAGCAGCACGACGGCGATGAACACCGGGGCGTCGTTCAGACCGGACTCCAGCTCCAGGGCGCCGGACAGCCGCCCGCTCACTCCCACCCCGCGCAACACGCTGAACACGGCGGCCGCGTCGGTCGACGACAGCACCGCACCCCACAGCAGCGCGGTCCGCCAGTCCAGGGACAGCAGGTAGTGCAGTGCTGTGCCGGTGACCGCGACGCTCACCACAACGGCCACAGTGGACAGTACGATCCCCAGTCCCACGGCCGGTTTCACGGCCTGCCACCGGGTGGTGAGCCCACCTTCGGTCAGGATCAGGACGAGTGCGGCGATGCCCAGCGCCTGGGTCAGTGCCGCGTTGTCGAACCGGATCCCGATGCCGGACTCGCCCAGCGCCAGCCCGAGGCCCAGATACAGCAGCAGCGAGGGCAGGCCCAGCCGGTTGGAGAACCGGATGCCGAGCACGGCGACGAGCAGCACCAGAGCCGAGATGCCGAGCACGAGGGACAGATGGAGCACGGCACCTCCTCCGCCGGTCGGCCAGGGTTTCATTCTCCCTGGTCGCCGTCGGCGGTGCCGATCAACGCATCGACCCTGGTCGCGACCTCGGCGTTCGCCACGGCCATGATCTTGTCCCGGCTGGTGGCCCCGGACGCCACCCTGACCTGCCGGACCGGCACGTCCAGCGCGTCCGCCAACGCCCGGCACACGGCGTCGTTGGCCCGCCCGTCCACGGCGGGCGCGATCACCGCCACGACCAGGGCGTCACCCAGCCGGCCCGGCCAGCGACCACCGACCGACGTGCGACGGGCACCGGGCTTGACCCGCACGGCGAACCGGTACTCGCTCACCGGGGCCATGATGCCGCTACCGCCCGCCGGCGAATCCGCGGCGCCCGATTCCGAGGGGCGTTCAGTCGCGTGCGGCCACCGCGCTGTCCGCGGTCCGCGGGGCGACCACCGTGGCCGGCGCGGCCACGGCCGCCTCCAGCAGTTCGCGCAGGAACTCCGACAGGGGCCGGCCGGTGCCGGCCGCACGTGCTTTCAGCGCAAGGAAAACGGCGTCGGGCACGTCGCGAACCTGGATGTGTACGCCCATACGGCCAGTATTGCCGCCCACACGGTGCGTATGTCAATGACAAGGGTGCGGGCGAGGGACGCCGAAACCCGTTCGGCGTCCCCACCCGCTCCACCGGTCAACTCCGGGTGACCACCACGCCGACCGTGGTGCCGTCGCCCACCGTGGCCGTCGTGCCGGCGTCTGCCCCGTCCGCCGGGGTGTACGCCACGTCGTCCGCCAGCGTCTCGGACCGCAGGAACCGCTCGTGCGTGCGGACCGCGCCGCCCACGGTGTCGTCCACCATCAGTGTCACGGTGATCCGGTCGGACACGTCCAGTCCGGCGTCCCTGCGGGCCTGCTGGACCGCGCGCACCACGTCCCTGGCCACGCCCTCGGCGGCCAGCTCGTCGGTCACCGACGTCTCCAGCACCACCAGGCCGCTGCCACCGGGCAGTTCGGCCGTGGCACCGGGGTCGGTGGCGACCAGCTTGCGCTCGTACTCGCCGTCCAGCAGTTCGATCCCGGCCGCGACGACGGCACCCGAGTCGGTGGTGGACCACTCGCCCGCCTTGACCGCCCGGATCACCTTCTGCGTGTCGGCACCCAGCCGGGGACCACACGCCCGCGCGTTCACCACCAGTTGGAAGTGGCCGTGCGCGGCCACGTCCGTGGTCAGCTCGACCTGCTTGACGTTGACCTCGTCCGCGATGAGCTCGACGAAGTCGGCCAGCCGGTCGGCGTCCGGCGCGGCCACCACGAGCCTGGCCAGCGGCAGCCGGACCCGCAGCTTGTTGGCCTTGCGCAGGGACAGCGCCGCCGAGCACACCCGGCGCACCTCGTCCATCACGGACACCAGCGCGTCATTGCCGGGCAGCACGTCCGCCGCCGGCCAGTCCGCCAGGTGCACCGACCGCTCACCGGTCAGCCCGCGCCACACCGCCTCCGTGGTCAGCGGCAGCAGCGGCGCCGCCGTCCGGCACGTCACCTCCAGCACGGTGTGCAGCGTGTCGACCGCGTCCGCGTCGCCCGCCCAGAACCGGTCCCTGGAGCGGCGCACGTACCAGTTGGTCAGCACCTCCAGGAACTCGCGGATCGACGAGCAGGCGCCGGACAGGTCGTAGACGTCCATCGCCGCCGTCACGTCGGCCACCAGGTCGTGCGTCTTGGCCAGGATGTAGCGGTCCAGCACGTGCTCGCTGTCGGTGCGGGTGACACCCTCCCGCCCGCCCGCGTTCGCGTACAGGGCGAGGAAGTACCACGAGTTCCACAGCGGCAGCACGGCCTGCCGCACGGCGTCCCTGATGCCCCGCTCGGTGACGATCAGGTTGCCGCCACGCAGGATCGGCGACGCCATCAGGTACCACCGCATGGCGTCCGAGCCGTCCCGCGCGAACACCTCCTTCACGTCCGGGTAGTTGTGCCGCGACTTGGACATCTTCTGCCCGTCGTCGCCCAGCACGATGCCGTGCGCCACGCAGTTGCGGAACGCCGGCCGGTCGAACAGCGCGGTGGCCAGCACGTGCAACAGGTAGAACCAGCCACGGGTCTGGCCGGTGTACTCCACGATGAAGTCACCGGGGTAGTGGTGATCGAACCAGTCCCGGTTCTCGAACGGGTAGTGCACCTGGGCGAAGGGCATCGACCCGGAGTCGAACCAGCAGTCCAGCACCTCGGGCACCCGCCGCATGGTGGACCTGCCGGTCGGGTCGTCCGGATTGGGCCGGGTCAGCTCGTCCACGTACGGGCGGTGCAGATCGGCAGGGCGCACGCCGAAATCGCGCTCCAGCTCGTCCAGCGACCCGTACACGTCCACCCTCGGATAGTTCGGGTCGTCGGACTTCCACACCGGGATCGGCGAACCCCAGAACCGGTTGCGCGACACCGACCAGTCCCGGGCACCCGCCAGCCACTTGCCGAACTGCCCGTCCCGCACGTGCGCCGGCACCCAGTTGATCTCCTGGTTCAGCTCCACCATCCGGTCCCGGAAGGAGGTGACCGACACGAACCAGCTGGACACCGCCTTGTAGATCAGCGGCTTCTGGCACCGCCAGCAGTGCGGATACGGGTGCAGGTAGCTGTCCTGGCGGAACAGCACACCGCGCTCGCGCAGCTCGTGCAGCAGCGGCTTGTTCGCGTCGAACACCTGCACGCCCTCGTAGTCCGGGATCATCGAGGTGAACCGGGCGTGCGGGTCCACGGTCAGGATCGGCGGGATCCCGTTGGCCGTGCACACGTTGAAGTCGTCCTCACCGTGGCAGGGCGACACCTGCACCACGCCGGTGCCGTCGTCGGTGGTGACGAAGTCGCCGGCCAGGATGGTGAACGCCTTGGTGTCCTCGGCCTGCTCGGTGAGGTAGTCGAACAGCGGCGTGTAGCGCCTGCCGACCAGCTCGCTGCCCTTCAGCGTGCCGACCTGGACCGCGCCCTCCAGTTCCTTGGCGTAGGCGCCCAGCCTTGCCTCGGCGAGGACGTAGCGCTCGCCGTCCAGTTCCATCACGGCATAGTCGATGTCCTCGCCGACCACCATCGCCATGTTCGGGATGAGCGTCCACGGCATGGTCGTCCACGCCAGGATCCGCTCACCGGTCTCCAGCTGGAACCACACCGTGCTGGCCGGGTCCTGCCGCTCCCGGTAGGTGTCCGCGTCCATCCGCAGCTCGGTGTTGGACAGCGGGGTCTCGCAGCGCCAGCAGTACGCCAGCACGCGGAATCCCTCGTAGACCAGACCCTTGTCGGACAGGGTCTTGAACGCCCACATGACGCTTTCCATGTAGTCGGTGTCGAGCGTCTTGTAGTCGTTGTCGAAGTCCACCCACCGGGCCTGGCGGGTCACGTAGTCCCGCCAGTCCTGCGTGTAGCGCAGCACCGACGTGCGGCAGGCGTCGTTGAACGCCGCCACGCCCAACGCCTCGATCTCGGCCTTCACCTTGATGCCGAGCTGGTGTTCCGCCTCGACCTCGGCCGGCAGGCCGTGGCAGTCCCAGCCGAACCGGCGCTCCACGTGGTGGCCGCGCATCGTCTGGTAGCGCGGCACGACGTCCTTGACGTAGCCGGTGAGCAGGTGCCCGTAGTGCGGCAGGCCGTTGGCGAACGGCGGGCCGTCGTAGAACACGAACTCGTTGGCGCCGTCCTCGCCGGTCGGGCGGGCGGCCACGCTGGCCGGGAACGTGCGGTCGGACGACCAGTAGTCCAGTACGGCCGTCTCCAGCTCGGGGAACGACGGCTGCGACGGCACACCCGCCACGTCGGCGGTGTGCGCCCTGGGGTACGACATCGGTCAGGCTCCTCGCGGGTCGTTCGTCTCGCCGGGCCTCGCGACCTGCTCGCGAGACCGCCCGGGGACGACACACCTGGCGGTGTCCCGCGGTACCACCCCGATTGTCGACCCACAGCTCGGTCGACCACTCGTTGCCGGCTGTGACGGGCCGGTCCCGTCCGGTTCTACTGAGGCCGAGTCGGCCCGTTCTTCCGGAGGCTCCCCGGTGATGGCCGGATCAACGCCGTACAAGAAGGATAACCAGGCCGCCAAGCCTGTTTGTTCCGGCTAGTTCGCCGTCCGCTTGGCCGCGGCCAGCGTGCTGTCCGGCGAGCACACCGCGCACGGCGTGAACCCCAACTGCCGCGCCTCGGTGATGGGCAGGCCCAGCGTCGGGCGGCCGGCCAGCCACGTGCAGTCGGCCAGGTGATAGCGCGGCCGCTCGTCGACGACCCGGACCTCGGTGTCCAGGTCGCCCACCACGAGCAGATCGGCGGCGTCGGTGTCCTCCTCGGCCGGTTCGGCGTCACCAGCCTCCTCGGGCGGTGGCGCGACCGTCGGGGCGGGGCGCGGTTCCACGGCCCGGCGCGCCTCGTCCTCCACCCGGGCCTGGCGACGCCGGGTCCAGTCCAGGAGCAGCGCCAGCGCCGCGGCGACGCTGACGCCCACCGAGAGCCACGCCCACAGCGTGGCCGAGGTGACCAGCGCGATGACCAGCAGCGCCGCGGCCGCCAGGACCAACACCAGTACGACAACCAACATGGCCCGTGGCCTCGGTCTCGCCTGTCGTGCCTAGTCCGACGCCACTCAGCCGGCTTCGGCCCGCTGGCCGAACGAGTAGCCGGTCTGCGGTGACCGGGTCTCGGACGGTGCGGCCGAGCCGCGGTCGTTCAGGTCGCGCAGGCTGGACTCGAGGAACGTCTTGAGCCGGGTCCGGTACTCGCGTTCGAACGTCCGGAGCTTGTCGATCTCCTGCTCCAGCGAGTTCTTCTCGTTGGAGATGGTGCTGATCAGCTCGTTGTGCTTGCGCTGCGCGTCCCGCTCCAGCGTGGACGCCTTGTCCCTGGCCTGCCGTTCCACGGTCTCGGCTCGGGTACGGGCCTCGTTGAGCATGGTCTCGGCGCGGGTCCGCGACTCGTTGACCATCGTGTCCGACTTGGCGCGTGCCTCGGACAGCAGTTGCTCGGCCTTCGTCCTGGCCTCGGACAGCATGCTGTCCGACTCGGCCTTGGCCTCGCCGGTCAGCCGGTCGGCCATCTCCTGCGCCAGGCCCAGCACCTTGGCGGCCTGCACGTGGTGGTCACCGCCACCCATGCCGCCGGGCGTCGTCTCCTCCATCGAGGTCGGCGGCGGCACCGGGGCGAGCCTGCGGGACGGCACCTCATCAGCCACGCGGGACACCACGGGGGCGGGTGCCGAGCGGGCGTTGTCCAGTTCGGCCCGTGCGGAGTCCAGTTGCTGGTCCAACCGCTCGACCTGCTGCCGCAGGTCGCCGTTCTCCTCGAGCAGGCGCGCCAGTTCGGCCTCGATCAGGTCGAGGAAGGCGTCGACCTCGTCCTCGTTGTAGCCCCGCTTGCCGATAGGTGGCTTGCTGAACGCGACGTTGTGCACGTCAGCGGGGGTCAAGCCCATCAGATCACCTCACGCACTCACGGCTGCCTGGTAACCGGGATCCCCGTCAACCCGGGTTGACCAGTCGCATCAGGATGAACACAACCAGCAGCAGCACCATAATCGATACGTCTAGTCCCACGCCGCCGATCCGCACCATCGGGATGACCCGACGAACCAAACGCACGGGTGGGTCGGTCATTGTGTAGATGCTCTCCAGCGTTACCGCAACCCCGCCGGCGGGGTGCCACTCCCTGGCGAAGGCTCGCACCAGTTCGGCCACGACACGCGCCGTGAGCAGCAGCCAGAAGGCAAACAGAATGTAGTACAGCACCAACCGGACGGTCTCCACGGTCCAACTGTGCCACGATCCTGCCCTAGCTGAAGAACCCACCCTCCGCGATGCGTCGCCGATCCTCGGCCGTCACGTCGATGTCGGGCGGTGAGATCAAGAACACTTTGTTGGTGACCTTGTCGATCGAGCCCCGCATCGCGAACGCCAACCCGGCGGCGAAGTCCACCAACCGGCGCGCGTCGGAGTCGCTCATGTGGGTCAGATTGATGATCACCGGAGCGCCGTCCCGGTAGCGTTCGCCGATGGCCCTGGCCTCGGGGAAGCTGCGCGGGTGCAGCGTGGTGATCTTGCTCAGCGGATGCGGCGCGGGCGCCGGTTCCGGCTGCCGCGTCCTCGGGGCGGGCTCGACCTCCGGCTCGACCGCGAGCGCGCCACGGACCGGCGTGACCGCGCGGTGGGCCGGCGGGGCAGGAGGGATCGGCTCCTCGGTCCACGGCCGCCGGGGCGTGCGCGGCCGCTCGTCGTAACCGCCGAAATCGTCTGCGGCGTCCAACCGGGACACCGGCCGGGGGCTGCCCAGCGGGCGACGGCGGCCGATGCGGTCGCCGTAGTCGTAGTCGGGTTCGCTCGGCTGGTAGGCCGAGCCGTAGCCGCCGCCGTAACGGTCGTCGTCGTACTCGTCGAGTTCGTCGGCGGGGACCATGCCGAAGTACGCCTTCAGCTTCTGAAAAGCGCTCATGCCGTCACCTCAGCGGCGCTCGGCGGTCCGCTCACGTCCATCACGTCGCCGGACCCTGTGCTTGCCGTGGCCGGGCGCGTGTCGGAGGTTTTCGCGGACGCACTGTGCCGGTTGATCAACTTGCCCATGGCCCAGCCCTTCCCTCCCGCGAGTCGCGCCGGTCTCCCCTCCGACGGCCTACGGCGAGGCTAACCGCCGTCCGCCGAGCAAGGCGGTTCCGACACGCACACACGTCGACCCGTAGTTGATCGCCGCCTCGATGTCACCGCTCATGCCCGAGGACACCGTGGTGGCGGTCGGATGATCGGCACGCAACCGATCGGCGGCGGCCGCGAGCCGTTCGAATGCCTGCTCAGGCGGCATGCCCAGAGGTGCGACCGCCATCACACCGCGCAACCGTAGCGCGCCGAGGGACGCGACGTGATCACTTAGGGCAGGAAGATCGTCGAGTGGACAGCCGCCCCGGTCGGGGTCGCCGTCGATGCTCGCTTGGACGAGGATGTCGAGCGAGGTGGCGCGATTCCCTCGATCGAGTGACGTTGTGGTGGCGTGTTGGAGCGCGTCGGCGAGTCGTCCGGAATCGACGGATTGTACTTCGGCGGCCCATTCGGTCA
Organism: Pseudonocardiaceae bacterium; assembly: GCA_036491115.1. Classification (GTDB taxonomy): domain Bacteria; phylum Actinomycetota; class Actinomycetes; order Mycobacteriales; family Pseudonocardiaceae; genus DATEPR01. The sequence continues at coordinate 172,281 of DASXCQ010000100.1, read as the reverse complement.
CGGATCGCGCCTTGTTCCGTTGCAGGCGGCCGACCATCGACCAGCGCGGGGTGATGTCGGGTCGCAGCTCGGCGACGTCCTTGACCTTGGTGGCGGCCTCGACGTCCCGATTCTCCCCGAGGTCGAGAATGTCCAGATCGAGGAGGAGGGCGGCGTCGGCGGCGGGAAAGGTCTTGGTGACGGCGATGAGCCGAACAGTGCTGGTGTCACGCCCGGCGGCGAGACACGCGGCCTCGATCCGTGCCCGAACCGCGGCGAGATTGGCTGCCAACTCCGCCAACCGCCGGCCTGAGTCCCCATCCCCACTCACGAGCCCACCAACCCCCGCCGGCCACCCGCGCTCCATCCGCACAGCGCCGCACGGGTCGTCCACCCAACGGCCACGTCAGCACCACCCCCGGCCGCGCATGTCGACCGCTCGACGATCAACTCACAAGTGCCAACGACAGCTGACCCAGCCGGCGCTTCCCTCGGGCGCGTCGTCCGCCCCATGACCAACTCGGGACCGCCGCTGCCTGCATCGCCCACCGGACCGCGGGTCGGCCCTTCAGAGGTCGACTCAGCGCGGCCAGGCAGCCGGATCATTCCTCCGGCTCCAGCCACGTCACCGCCGCCAAGCGGCCCGTGGTCCCATCCCGGCGATGGCTGAACAGCGTCTTGTCCTCGACCGTGCACCGAGGATCCACCCCGATCTTGGCCACCCCGGCGTCGGCCAACTGCTGCCACAACCCGGCCCGCAGGTCCAACCCAGGCGTCCCCCGCCGCGTCTTGCTCGCACTCCCCGGCAGATGACGAGCCACGTCGTCCCGCATCGGCGCCGGCACCTCATAACACTCGCCGCACACGGCCGGCCCGAGCAACGCCTCCACCTTGTCGATCCGCGCCCCCGCCGACCGCATCGCCGCCAACGCCGCCGGCAGCACCCCGACCCGCGCCCCCACCCGCCCGGCGTGCACCGCCGCCACGATCCCGGCATCGGCGTCGGCCAACAGGACCGGCACGCAGTCCGCGGTCAGCACCGCGACCGCGACCCCGGGACGCGTGGAGACGGCCACGTCCGTCGCCGACAGAACATCAGTGCGCGGACCGTCGACCACCGACGCCGAGCGGCCGTGGACCTGTTCCATCCAGACCACGTGATCGGGCGCCAAACCCAACTCGGAAGCCAGCCGCTGCCGGTTGGCCGCCACCGCCGCCGGATCGTCCCCGACGCCGACGCCGAGGTTGAACGACTCATATGGCGCCACCGACCGGCCGCCGGCCCTCGTCGTGACCACCCGCCGAACCCGCACACGAACCACCCTAGCGAGGCAGGAACCTACCGACGCATGAACGGCGGCACGTCCACCTCGTCGTCCGGGTCTTCCGTGACCGGCACCGCCCGGCTGGGCAGACCGCCGTTGCCCGAACCGTGCCCGGACAGACCGGACGCCGGCATACCGGGCCGGGTGCTGCTGTGGCCGACCGGGGCGGACGGCGCCGGGTACGAAGTGGGAGCCCGCTGTACCGGCGGTTCCGGCCGAGGAACCGGAGGCGGGGTGAGAGCCGGGGTGGGCTTCGGGGCGGGGGTGGCCACCTGGCCGGATGAGGCGGGCGCAACGGCCCCTCGCGACGCGACCGCCCCTCTAGGGTCCAGTTTCTTGTGGGTCGGCGTGCCGCTGTCGAACCCGGCGGCGATCACCGTGACCCTCACCTCGTCCCCGAGCGAGTCGTCGATCACCGTACCGAAGATGATGTTGGCCTCGGGGTGCGCGGCCTCCTGGACCAGCGACGCGGCCTCGTTGATCTCGAACAGGCCGAGATCCGAACCGCCCGCGATGGCCAGCAGCACGCCGTAGGCGCCGTCCATCGACGCCTCCAGCAGTGGCGAGTTGATCGCCTTCTCGGCGGCCTGGACCGCCCTGCCGTCACCTCTGGCCGATCCGATGCCCATCAGCGCGCTGCCCGCGCCGGACATCACACTCTTGACGTCGGCGAAGTCCAGGTTGATCAGACCGGGCGTGGTGATCAGATCGGTAATGCCCTGGACACCGGAGAGCAGCACCTCGTCCGCGGAGCGGAACGCGTCCATGAGCGAGACGCCGATGTCGCCGAGCTGCAGCAGCCGGTCGTTGGGGATCACGATCAGCGTGTCGCACTCGTTGCGCAGCGCGGTGATGCCCTCGTCGGCCTGGGTGGCCCGGCGCTTGCCCTCGAACGAGAACGGCCGGGTGACCACGCCGATGGTCAGGGCACCGAGCTTGCGCGCGATCGATGCGACGACGGGGGCGCCACCCGTTCCGGTGCCGCCACCCTCACCCGCGGTGACGAAGACCATGTCGGCGCCCTTGAGGACCTCCTCGATCTCCTCGCGGTGGTCCTCGGCCGCCTTGTGGCCGACTTCAGGATTGGCTCCGGCGCCGAGACCTCTGGTCAGTTCGCGACCGATGTCGAGCTTGACGTCGGCGTCCGACATGAGCAGCGCCTGCGCGTCGGTGTTCACCGCGATGAACTCGACGCCCTTCAGCCCGACCTCGATCATGCGGTTCACAGCGTTGACCCCGCCGCCGCCGATGCCGACGACTTTGATCACCGCCAGGTAGTTGTGCGGGGGCGTCATCGGATCCGCCTTCCTGATCGTGGCTGCCTTCTCGAGCGTAGGTGTTCACGCCGGCCGCCCTGTTGGGGGTAGGTCGGGTCCCGGCCAACCCTCAACCTCAACCAGAGGTTCAGAGTCATGTCAACCCCATACTGTGTGGACAGGACGGTAGGCACCAGAAAAGGCCGGGTCCAGCAGCCACGCCGAACGGCGGCCCACGTGTTCGTCACGCTACGCGAGCACGATCGTCCGGAAACGCTGTCAGGACACCGTTGGCAGCTCCGGACTGGACACGTCGTACACCTTCCCCGGCCGCGTCATCAACGGCGCGAGCACTTCCGCCTTCCGGGCCGAGTCGTCCGCGCTGCCCCACCGGATCGTCCTGCCGTGGGTCAGCCCCAGCGTGACACTGCCCGGCGTCTTCGCGCTCACCGTCACCACCAGCGAACGCAACTGCGCCGGCAGCGCCCGCAGCACGCCGACCACGGCGGCGGTGCGCTGGTCCGTGGGCGCCACGACGGTCAGCGCGATCCTGGGCAGGCCGTGCGGTGGCGTGGCGACGGTCGCGTAGTCCAGGCCGGTGGCGTCCACCAGGTGGATTCCGTCGGACTCGGCCAGATATCCGATGGGGCTACGCTCCGTGATCTCGATCCGCACCGTGCTGGGCCAGGCCCGCTGCACCTGGACCGTGGCCACCCTGGGCAGCAGCCGCACCTTGGCCTGGATCGACCGCAGGTCCAACCGCGGCATCGGCTCGCCGTCCGGCACCGCCGCCGCCGCCCTGACCTGGTCGGCGGTCAGCTGCCGGGCACCGCTGACCTGCACCGACCGCACCCCGAGCAGCGGCGTCCACCACACGGCGGCCGCCAGCAGGACCACACCCAGCACCACCGACAGCGCCACCCAGCGCCGCGCCAGCACCCGGCGCCTGGTCGGCACGACCTCCACCCGACTCGGGCGGGACCGGACGGGATCCCTCGGCGAACGCGCCGGACGGGCCGAGCGCTCCGGACGCGATCGGGTCGGCCGGCTGGACATGTGCTGTTCCCGGCGTTCCCGGCGGCGCATGGCCTTCTCGACCGCGGCACTCCGCTCCCGGGTCGGCTGACCGCCGCGGGACGAGTCCCTCGGGGTGCTCACCCGAGCCGCCGGTCCAGGGCAGCGATCACCTCAGGACCGAGCATCGTCACGTCACCGGCGCCCATCGTCAGCACCAGATCACCGTCCGAGACCAGCCCGGCCACCAGGTCGGGCACCCGGTCGAAACCGGGTTCGTAGTGCACATGGCCCGGCAGGTCGACCGCGTCGGCCACCAGCCGCCCGGTCACGCCGGGGATCGGCTCTTCCCGCGCCCCGTACACGTCCAGCACGACGACCTCGTCGGCCAGCCCGAGCGACCGGCCGAACTCGGCGGCGAAGTCGCGGGTCCGGGAGTACAGGTGCGGCTGGAAGATCACCACGAGCCGGCCCTCAGCGCCCAGCACCAGGCGGGTCGCGGCCAGCTGTGCCGCCACCTTGGTCGGGTTGTGCGCGTAGTCGTCGTACACGCGGACCTTGCCGGACCGGCCCTTGAACTCGAACCGCCTACGCACCCCGCCGAAACCGGCGAACCCGGCCAGCAGCCCGTCCTGCGGCGCACCCAACTCCAGGCCGGCCAGCAGCGCGCCCGCCGCGTTGAGCGCCATGTGCCTGCCGGGCACGGAAATCCGCAGCAGCACGTCGTGGCCGTCCAGCGTCACGGTCACCTCACCGCCACCGGCCCGCTCGTCACTGGTGCCGCCGAGAGCCTGGAAGTCACGCAACACGGCGTCGTCCGGGCCGGTGGCGGCGAAGCCGTACCGCCGCACCCGCACCCCGGCGGCGGCCGCCCGGTCGGCCAGCGCGGCCGAGCCGGGATCGTCGGCACACGCGATCAGCACGCCGCCCGGCTCGATGCGACCGACGAAGTCGTCGAACACCTTGGTGTAGGCGGCAAGCGTGCCGTGGTGGTCGAGGTGGTCGGCCTCCACATTGGTCACGACGGCGACCGAGGGCGTGAACGCCAGGAACGATCCGTCGCTCTCGTCCGCCTCGGCGACGAACAGGCCGCCGGTGCCGTGATGGGCGTTGGCGCCGGACTCGTTGAGGTCGCCGCCGATGGCGAACGACGGGTCGAGCCGGCAGTGTTGCAACGCGACGGTCAGCATCGACGTGGTCGACGTCTTGCCATGGGTGCCGGCGATGCAGGTGACCCGGTGGCCGGCCATCAGCTGGGCCAGCGCGGCCGACCGGTGCAGCACGGTGATTCCCCGTGCCCGTGCCCGCGCCAGTTCCGGGTTGTCGTCGCGGATCGCGCTGGACACCACGACCACCGACGGCCCACCGGGCAGCAGGTCCAGGTTGTCGGCCGACTGGCCGATACCGATCCGCGCGCCCTGCGCCCGCAGCGCCAGCACGGTCGGCGAGTCCTTGGCGTCCGAACCGGACACCGGAACACCGCGCGCCAGCAGGATGCGGGCGATGCCGCTCATCCCCGCGCCGCCGATGCCGATCAGATGGGCGCCATCCAGGACGGTCATTTCCGCACCGCCGCCAGCACCATCCTGGCCAGTGTCTCGTCGGCGACCCGGTGGCCGCTGCCCTGGCTGGCCGCGCTCATCGCGGCCAGCCGCGGAGGATTGGTCAGCAGCGGCACCACGAGTTCGACCACCTTCGCCGGAGTGAGTTCGGCGTCCGGCACCAGCAGCCCGCCGCCGATGTCCACCACCGGTTGGGCGTTGAGCGACTGCTCGCCGTTGCCGATCGGCAGCGGCACGAACACGGCGGGCAACCCGAGTGCGGACACCTCGGCCACGGTGTTGGCGCCACTGCGGCACAGCACCGCGTCGGCAGCGGCGTAGGCGAGGTCCATCCGCTCCAGGTAGGGCACGGCGACATACGGCGGGGCGGGACGGCGGGGGTCGCGGTCCACGGTGAGCGTGTTCTTGGGGCCGTAGGCGTGCAGCACGCCGATCCCGGCGGCGCCCAGTTCCCGCGCGGCGCCGGACGCACCGAGGTTCAGCGTGCGGGCGCCCTGCGAACCGCCGGTGACCAGCAGGGTCGGCGCGTTCGGGTCCAGGCCGAAGAACCGGCGGGCCTCGGCGCGCAGCGCGGCCCGGTTGAGCGAGGTGATGGAGCGGCGCAGCGGGATGCCGATCACCTGCGCACCTGCCAGGCCGCTGTTCGGCACGGCGGCGGCGACCGCGATGGCGAACCGGGCCCCGATCTTGTTGGCCAGGCCGGCCCGCGCGTTGGCCTCGTGCACCACGATGGGCAGCCGGCCGCGGGCGGCCAGGTAGGCGGGCAGGGCGACGTAGCCGCCGAACCCGACGACGACGTCGGCGCCGACCCGGCTGAACACGGCCCTGGTGGTGCGCACCGACTCGCGCACCTTGAGTGGCAGCCGCAGCAGTTCCGGCGTCGGCTTGCGCGGCATCGGCACCGGCGGGATCAGTTCCAGCGGGTAGCCGCGGGCCGGGACCAGCTTGTTCTCCAGCCCGCGCCGGGTGCCCAGGGCCACCACCCTGGCGTCCGGGCGCAGCCGCATCACGGCGTCGGCAAGGGCCAGCGCCGGTTCGACGTGACCCGCGGTGCCACCACCGGCGACCACCACGCACGGCCCGTCGACCAGGGACAGCCCGGAGAACCGCTGGGTGTACGCCTCGCTGTCACTCAACGCCAGCCTCCTTCCGCCGCTCTGCCGGTGGCGCGCCCGACGCCGTACCGGCCAGGCGCCCATCGTTCCTCACCACCGCGCGTCGCCGTGCGACCGGGTGCGGAGCGGGCCGGGCGGCCGGACGCTCTGGGCGGGGTGGACGGCCGGGCAGGCCGCCGACGCACCGGCGGCTGGTAGACGTCCGGAGCGGGCAGGTGCAGCAGCCTGCCGAAGCGGCCGGGGCCCTGGGTGCGCAGCGCGGCCACCGACTCCGGCTCGTGCCGGGCGCAGTTGGCCAGGATGCCGAACACCAGCATGGTGACCACGAGTGAACTGCCGCCGTAGGAGATCATCGGCAGCGGGATGCCGGTCACCGGCAGCAGGCCGACGACGTAGCCGATGTTGATCGCCGCCTGGGCGATCAGCCAGGTGGTCAGGGTCGCGGCGACCACCCTGATCCACGGGTCGATGTTGCGGGTGGCGATCCGCATGCCCACCACGGCGACCATGGCGAACAGGCCGAGCACCAGCGCGCAGCCGACGAAGCCGAGCTCCTCGCCGATCAGCGCGAAGATGAAGTCGGTGTGCACGTTCGGCAGGAAGTCCCATTTGGACTGTCCCATGCCGAGGCCCTTGCCGAACAGGCCGCCGTCGGCCAGCGCGTACAGCGACTGCTTCGCCTGGTAGGACGCGGCATCGTTGGCATCCGGGTGCAGGAACGACAGCACCCTGGACAGCCGGTAGGACGCGCCGACGGACAGCGCGGCGATGCCGGCCAGGCCACCGACGGCGAAGGTCATGAACAGCCGCAGCGGCGCGCCGATGAACCACAGCAGCGCGAACATCACCACGGCCAGCGTCACGGTGCTGCCCAGGTCGGGTTGCAGGATGACCAGCGTCAGCATGAGCAGTGCCACCGGGACCACCGGCACCAGCAGGTGGCGGTACTGGTGCAGCAGCGCCCGCTTGGTGACCAGCACGTGCGCACCCCACAGGGTGAGCGCCAGCTTGGCCACCTCGACCGGCTGGAACGACACCGGGCCGAACACGAACCAACCGCGGGTGGTGGACACCCGGTGGCCCAGCGGCGTGAGCACCAGCAGCAGCAGCGCGATGCACACCACCACGGCGGGCCCGGACAGCGCCCTGATCCGCTTCAGCGGTACCCGCAGCCCCAGCCAGAACACGACCGTGCCGATCATGGCGAAAGCCAGCTGCTTCTTGAACAGCGTGTACACCGACGTCGAGCCGGTCTGCAGCGACTCGACCGGCGACGCGGACGCCACCATGACCAGGCCGATCGCGGCGAGCAGCCCGAACACGGCGAGCACCAGGTGGAACGACGCCAGCGGGCGGCCCAGCCACGCGGTGAGCGGACCGAGGGCGCCCCGGACGCGGGCGGACCTGCTCGGCTCCCGGGTGGTCCGACGGGTGGTCGGCCGGCCCGCCCGGACCGGCCGGCGGAACTCCCGCGTGTCCCGGATGCCCCGCGCCGGGCTGGTCATTCCCGCTCCGCGCCCAACGCGGTGACCGCGGCGGCGAACGCCCTGCCTCGATGCTTGTAGTCGGTGAACATGTCCATCGACGCCGCGGCCGGAGCCAGCAGTACCACGTCGCCGGGGCGGGCCATGGCACGCGCGGCACGTACCGCCGACGACATCACGGACATGGGATCATCGTCTCCCGCCGGCACCCGGTGCACGGGGACATCCGGCGCGTGTCGCGCCAGCGCGGCGGCGATCACCTCGCGATCGGCACCGATCAACACCGTGCCGGCCAGTCGCCCGGCCGCATCCCGCACCAGGTCCTCCACCGCGGCACCCTTGAGCAGGCCGCCAGCGATCCACACCACCCGCTCGTGGGCGTGCAGGGACGCGCCCGCCGCGTGCGGGTTGGTGGCCTTCGAGTCGTCCACGTAGCGCACGCCGTCGATCTCGGCGACGACGGCGGACCGGTGCTCGCCCGGCCGGAACTCGGCCAGTCCGGCCGCGACGGCCTTGGGTGCCACGCCGTAGCACCTGGCCAGCGCGGCCGCGGCCAGCGCGTCGAACACCCCGGGTGGCCCGGTCGGGCGGATGTCGGCGACCTCGGCCAGCGGCTCGCCGTCGGCGAACGCCCGGTCCACCAGTTGGCCGTCCAGCACACCGAACTCGCCGGGACCCGGCTCGCCGAGCCGCACGCCGATCTTCCTGGAGGCGGGCGCCGCGGCCAGCATCGCGGCCACCGTGTCGTCGTCGACGCCGGCGACCGCCACGGCGCCGGTCAGGGCACGGGCCTTGGCCGCCGAGTAGGTCGCCATGCCGCCGTGCCAGTCCAGGTGGTCCTCCGCGATGTTCAGCACCACGCCGGCCGCCGGCCGCACCGACGGCGCCCAGAACAGCTGGAAGCTGGACAACTCGACGGCCAGGACCGGCACGCCCGCGTCGACGGCCTCGATGACCGGTACGCCGATGTTGCCGCACGCCACGGCGTCCACCCCGGCGGCGACCAGGATGTGCGCCAACATCATCACGGTGGTGGTCTTGCCGTTGGTGCCGGTGACCACCAGCCACACCGGTGGTTCCGGCAGCTCGGCACCGATCCGCCAGGCCAGCTCGACGTCCCCGATCACCTCGACCCCGGCCCGAGCGGCGGCGGTGAGGACCGGGGAGTCGGGCCGCCAGCCGGGCGCGGTGACCACCAGGTCGACGTCGGGCGGCGGTTGCCGCAGGTCGTGCTCGACCCGCACGCCCTCCAGGGTCGCCGCCAGATCGCGCAGCCGCTCGGCGTTCGCGTCGGTCACCGTGACCCGGGCACCCCTGGCCAGCAGCGCCTTGGCGACCGGCCCTCCGGTGACACCGGCGCCGGTCACCAGGACGTGCGCGCCGGCGAGTCCATCGCCGAACATGTCACCCGCCGCCGTAGCTGAGCCACTCGCTGTAGAACAGGCCGAGCCCGAACATCGCCGCCGTGGCCCCGAGTAGCCAGAATCTGATGATGATGGTGGTTTCCGCCCACCCGGCCATCTCGAAATGATGGTGGAACGGAGCCATCTTGAATATTCGTCTGCCTGTGGTGCGGAACGCGACGATCTGCAGCACGTCCGACAGCGCCTCGACGACGAACAGACCGCCGACCACGATCATCAGCAGTTCGGTGCGGGTGGTCATGGACAGCCCGGCGAACAGGCCGCCCAGTGCGAGCGAGCCCGTGTCACCCATGAAGATCCTGGCGGGCGCCGCGTTCCACCACAGGAAGCCGACGCAGCCGCCCATCGCGGCCGCCGCCACCAGGGCCAGGTCGAGCGGATCCCGGACGTAGAAGCAGCCTGCCCTGGTGCCCGCCGTGCAGTCGTGCGTGGTCTGGAAGTACGTGATGACCAGGTAGACCGCCAGGGCCATGGCCGCCGTGCCGCCGGCCAGGCCGTCCAGGCCGTCGGTGAAGTTGACCGCGTTCGACCACGCGGCCACCGCCACGTAGCAGAAGATGATGAAGCCGACCACGCCGAACGAGACGGCCGCGATGTCCCGCACGTAGGACAGGTTCACCGACACCGGCCGCAACCCGTACTTGTTCGGGAACTGCAGGGCCAGGATCGCGAACGCCATCGTGGCCACGAACTGGCCGACCAGCTTGGCCGTCTTGTTCAGGCCGAGATTGCGCCGCCTGCGGATCTTGATGAAGTCGTCCAGGAAGCCGACCAGGCCCAGCCCCGTGGTGAGCAGCAGCACCAACAGGCCGGACGCGGTGGGCAGCGAATGGCCGATCAGGTGGGCCACGATGTAGCCGGCCCACATGGCGGTCACGATGGCCACGCCGCCCATGGTCGGCGTGCCGCGCTTGATGGCGTGCCCCTTCGGGCCCTCCTCGCGGATCTCCTGGCCGAAACCCTGCCGGGAGAACACGTGGATCAGGTACGGCGTCAACATGATGGAGACGAACAGGGCGGCCGCGGCCGCGATCAGGATGCCCTTCACGCGGTACCACCGACCGCGAGCAGTTCGTCGGCCACCCGCCACAGGCCGACCGCGTTGGACGCCTTGACCAGCACGACGTCACCCGGCCGCAACTCGTCACGCAACAGCGCGACCGCGGCATCGGCGTCCGGCACCAGTACCGACTCCCTTCCCCGTGATCCCGCCAGGTGCGCGCCCTCGTGCAGCGCCCTGGCCCGTTCACCGACCACGACCAGCCGGTCCACACCCAGTTGGACGGCCAACCCGCCGACCTCGTTGTGCCCCGCGGCGGAGTCGTCGCCCAGTTCACCCATCGGGCCCAGCACCGCCCAGGTCCGGCGCGGTGGGCCGTCGCCCGACGTCGCCATCCTGACGACTGCCCGCAACGCTGCCGCCATCGACTCCGGACTCGCGTTGTAGGCGTCGTTCACCACGGTCACGCCGTCGCGCCGGGTGGTGACCTCCATCCGGCGCCGGGACACCGGCCGCGCGTCGGCCAGGCCGGCGGCGATGCCGACCACGTCCATGCCCAGTTCCAGGGCGGTCGCGGCGGCGGTCAGCGCGTTGCCGACGTGGTGGTCGCCGTGCAGGCTCAGCCGCACGTCCGCCTCGCCGACCGGGGTGACCAGCCGGAACGCGGGCCGGGCCTGGTCGTCCAGCGTGACGTCGACCGCGCGCACCGAGGCGTCCGGCGACCGGCCGACGAATGCCACCCTGGCCTTCGTCCGCGCCGCCATGGCCGCCACCAGTGGGTCGTCCGCGTTCAGCACGGCCAGCCCGTCCGCGGGCAGCGCCTCCACCAGCTCGCCCTTGGCCCGCGCGATGGCCTCCCGCGACCCGAACTCGCCCAGGTGGGACGTTCCGACGTTGAGCACGGCCCCGATCCTCGGCGGCGCGATCCGGGCCAGCGCTGCGATGTGGCCGACACCCCTGGCGGACATCTCCAGCACCAGGTGCCGGGTGTGCTCGTCGGCCCGCAGCACCGTCCAGGGCAGGCCCAGTTCGTTGTTGAACGAGTTGGGCGGCGCCACGGTCGGCCCGAGCCGGGCCAGCAGCGAACCGATCAGGTCCTTGGTGGAGGTCTTGCCCGCCGAGCCGGTGACGCCGACGACGGCCAGCCCGTCCGACACCAGCCGGTCCACCACCGACCGGGCCAGCACCGCCAGCGCGGCCAGCACCGCGGCACCCGATCCGTCGGTGTCGCCGGCCAGCGCGTGCGCCCGGCTGGCGCGCCACTCGACGGTCGGCACGATCACCGACGGCACCGGCAACTCGCGGGCGGCCAGCACACCCACCGCGCCGGCCCGGATCGCCGCCTCGGCGAAGTCGTGCCCGTCCACGCGCTCACCGGGCACCGCGACGAACAGGTCACCCGAGGTGAGCGCGCGCGAGTCGAACTCGACGCCACCGGTGATCAGTTCGGCGCCGCCGGCCCGGTGCAGCCGGCCACCCACGGCAGCCGCCACGTCGGCCAAGGTCAGCTTCAGCACGGTGTCGACCTCACAGTCATCCCGTCACCGGCCCGCCGACCGCTGCGCCGGTACCCGCCTGCGGATCGCCGCGGCCAGTTCGTCCCGATCGGAGAACGGGTGCACCACCCCGGCGATCTCCTGGCCCGTCTCGTGTCCCTTACCGGCCACCACCACCACGTCACCAGGGTGCGCCGCGGCCACGGCGTGCTCGATGGCGGCCCGCCGGTCACCGATCTCGACGACCTCGCCACGCTGGTCCTCCGGCACGGCGAACACGCCGGCCAGCATGGCGGCGCGGATCGCGGCCGGGTCCTCGGTGCGCGGGTTGTCGTCGGTGACCACCAGCAGCGCGGACCGGCGGGCGGCGGCCTCACCCATCATCGGGCGCTTGCCGGTGTCCCGGTCGCCACCGCAGCCCAGCACGGTCAGCACCCGGCCACCCCGGCCGGCCCGCGCCAGTTGGGCGCGCACCGCGTCCAGGGCGAGCGCGACGGCGGCCGGCTTGTGCGAGTAGTCGACCACGGCGGTGAAGTCCTGACCCAGGACCACCCGCTCCATCCGGCCCGGCACGTCGACACCGGCCAGGCCGGCCGCGATCGCGTCGGCCGGCACGCCGACCTCGTGCAGGATCGCCACCGCGAGCAGCGCGTTGGCCACGTTGAACGTGCCCGGCAGGCGCAGCGCGACAGCCACCCGCAGCCCGGCCGGGCCCAGGGCGGTGAACGACTGCCCGCCGTCCAGGTCGGCGGACACGTCCGCGGCGGCCCAGCCGCGTTCACCGGGCGACGTGTGCAGCGTGGACACCGCGACCGTGCCCGGCCGCACCAGCCGTCTGCCCCACTCGGTGTCCGTGCAGACCACCTCGGTCCGCGACCGGCCGTCGAACAGCCTGGCCTTGGCGGCGAAGTAGTCCTCCATGTCGGTGTGGAAGTCCAGGTGGTCCTGGGACAGGTTGGTGAACGCGCCCACCTCGAACCGGACGCCGGCCACCCGGCCCAGCACCAGCGCGTGGCTGGACACCTCCATCGCCACGTGGCTGACCCCGCGCTCCACCATCACGGCCAGCAGCGCCTGCAGGTCCGGCGCCTCCGGGGTGGTCAGCGCGCTGGGCACCCGCTCGCCGCCGATCCGGGTGCCGACCGTGCCGATCAGCCCCGCGGTCCGGCCGGCGGCGGCCAGTCCGGCGGCGACCATCGCGGTGGTCGTGGTCTTGCCCGAGGTGCCGGTCACGCCGAGCACCGCGAGCTGGTGCGACGGGTCGCCGTAGATCCGGGACGCCAGCCCGCCCAGGACCGAGCGCGGGTCGCCGTGCACCAACAGCGGCACGTCCCGCAGCGCGGGCCGCGCGGCGCCCGCCGGATCGGTGAGCACCGCGGCGGCGCCGGCCAGCAGGGCGTCGGCGGCGAAATCGGCGCCGTGCGCCCGACTGCCGGGCAGCGCGGCGAACAGGTCACCGGCCCGCACGTGCTGGGCGCGCAACGTCACGCCAGTGACGGCGGCCTCGCCCACCGGCCGGGCACCGGCCAGTGTGGCCAACTCGGCCAACGCGACCGGCGTCGTGCGGCTGGGACGTGGCGGCATGACGGTGATGTCGTCCTCCGGATGGGCTGGCACGTCGCGGAAGGCTACCGGCGGGCCGATCGGTGCCCGCACAGCGCCCGTGACCGGCCCGTGCGGGACAGGTCGCGACCTGCGGGGTCCTAGGGCACCACCAGTGTGAACTCCGGCGACGCGGTGGGCGACACCGGCAACTGGTAGCGCTGTGCCAGGTACGAGGCGATGTCCGCGAACAGCGGCGCCGCCGTCTTGCCGCCCTCCACGTCACCGTTGGGCTGTTCCAGCATGATCCCGATGACGAACCGGGGATTGTCCGCGGACAGCATGCCGGCGAACGTGACCCGGTTCTTGGAGTGGCTGTAGCAACCGCACTTCGGGTCGATCACCTGGGCGGTGCCCGTCTTGCCGGCGATCTGGTAGCCGGGCACGGCGGCCGACGGCGCCGTCGCGTCCTGCGGGTACGGGCCCTTCTGCGTCACGGCCCGGAACATGTTCCGCACGGTCTCGGCGTCCTTGACGCCGAGCACGCGGACGCCCTTCGGCTGCTTGGTGAGCACCACGGTGCCGTCCGGCTTGGTGACCGACTTGATGATCCTCGGCGGGACGCGCAGGCCGTTGTTGGCGATCGCCTGGTACATCCCCGCCATCTGCAGGACCGTCATGGACAGGCCCTGGCCGATCGGCAGGTTGCCGAACGTGGACCCGGACCACTGGCTCATCGCCGGCACGAAGCCCGCGCTCTCGCCGGGCAGTTCGATGCCGGTCTTCTGGCCCAGCCCCATCTTCAGCAGCATCTCGTCGTAGCGCTTCGGGCCGACCATCTTGGCCAGCTCGTCGGTGCCGATGTTGGAGGACTTGGCGAAGATGCCGGTGACGGTGAACTTCTCGGTGCCGTGCGACCAGTCGTCGGTGACGACCTTGTCGCCGTCCTGGAACTGCGGCGGCACGGTGATCACCGTGCTGGGCGTGACCAGACCGGCGCCGATCGCCGCCGACGCGGTGACGATCTTGTTCACCGAGCCCGGCTCGTACGGCGTGGACACGGCGAGGTTGCCGGCGTTGGCGTTGGTGATGGTGTTCGGGTTGTTCGGGTTGAACGTCTGGTCGTCGGCCAGCGCGTAGACCTCGCCGGTGTGCGCGTCCATGACCACGGCACTGCCGTACTTCGCACCGGAGTCCTTGACCCACTGGCCGAGTTCCTGCTGGACCTCGTACTGCACGTCGGCGTCGATGGTGAGCTGGACGTCCTCGCCCGGGACCGCGGGCTGCAGCACCCGCTGCGAGTTCGGGATCACCACGGAGTCGTTGCCCTGCTCGGTGTTCGCCACCTCGCGACCCGGCTGCCCGGCCAGTTGGCCATCCATCGCGGACTCCAGCCCGAGCACGCCGTGCACACCGGGCGTGGTGCCGGGATCGGTCCGCCAGTTGGCCATGCCGATGATGTTGGCGCCGACCGAACCGTCCGGGTACTCGCGCGCGGACCGGGCCTCGCTGCCGATCTCCGGGAAGTCCTTGGTGATCTCGGCGGCCACCGACGGTTCGACCGACTTGTCCAGGTAGACGAACGAGACGTTGGAGCGAAGCTCGGACAGCACCTGCCGCTCGTCGAGCGAGTCGCCGATCAGCCGGTGCATCTCGTCGGCGATGGCCTGTGTGTGCCCGTCGTAGCTGACACCGGCATGGCCGGCGGTCTGACTCGGGTCGTCCCAGTTCTTCCGCATCGTCCTGGGCTGGGCGGTCAGCGCCCGAGTGTCCACATTGAACGCCAGCTCGGTGCCGTCGCGGTCGGTGATGATGCCGCGCTGGGCCGGGATGATCATCGGGGTGAGGCTCTGCTGCTGCGCCTTGGACGCCAGCGCGGACGCCTGGAGACCCTGGATGTCGACCAGTTTCAGGCCGGCGATCACCAGGGCGACGATCATCAGCAACCGGCCGATGATCAGCCGGGGCTTGGAGTTCGAGGCGAGTTTGGCCGGTTTGCGCGGTCTGGGCCGAGCCGAGGGCCGGGTCGCGGGTGCCGGCCGCGGTGCCGGCCCGCGCGCGTACGGGGCCGGCCTGCGGGCGGTGGCGCCCGAGGGTGGCCGCGGCATGTGGTCAGCCCCCTGTGGACGGTTTCGCCGTGTTGGTCGGCGAGTTCGAGGTGGAGGACGTCGACGAGTGGGACGTCGACGCGGGCGGCGTGGACGTCGGTGTGGCCGGCGTGGTGGTCGGCTTGGGCGGCGGAGGCGGCGGTTCGGCCGCGCTCGGCGTGCCGATCACCGTGACCTTGCCGTTCGCGCCCACCACCAGATGGGCCGGGTTGCCGGCCGGGATCATGCCCAGTTGCCGGGCACGCTGCGCCAGCGACGGCGGCGAGTCCTGCTGCGCCACCTGCTGCTGGAGCTGGCCCACCTGCACCTGGAGCTGGTTGGTGGTGTTCTTCGCCTGCTCCAGGCGGTACGCGTCGGCGGTGGCCTGGGTGGAGAACCACAGGGTGGCCACCACGCCACCGACCAGCAGCACCATCACCGCGATGACGAACGTGGCCCGGGACGCCGATCCCGGCTTGCGCTCGACCTGCTCGACCGGCGCGACGGCACCCTGCCCGGAGCGCTGCGCCCGGCGGGCGTAGGCGCGCTCGGCGGCCGGTGACCGCCCTCGGGTGGTGCCGGTGGTGCGCTCTGGCTGCGCGGCAGGCGGTTTGCCGGTGCCGCGCTCCTTCGGCTGGGTCCTGGGCGGTGGCTGGGTCCTGGTACGGGTGCGACTGGCCGGACCGCCCACCCGTGCTGGTGCTGTCATGCCGATACCTCCCCGCTGGAAATCCGTTCGCCGGCACGCAACCGCACCGACGCCGCCCTCGGGTTGTGCTCGTTCTCGGCCGCGTCCGCCTGTTCGGCGCCCCTGGTGAGCAGGCGCAGCCGGGGACCGTGGCCGGGCAGTTCCACGGGCAGGCCGCTGGGCGTCCGCGACTTCGCCCACTCGGCGAAGACCCGCTTGACGATGCGGTCCTCCAGCGAGTGGTAGCTCTCCACGACGATCCGGCCGCCGACCGCCAGCGACTCCAGAGCCGCCGGGATGGCCCGGCCCAGCACCTCCAGCTCGCCGTTGACCTCGATGCGCAGGGCCTGGAACGTCCGCTTGGCCGGGTGGCCGCCGGTCCGCCGGGTGGCCGCCGGCACCGCCTCGTACAGCAGCTCGACCAGGCGGGCGCTGGTGGTGAACGGCTCGGTGGCCCTGGCCGCCGCGACCGCGCCGGCGATCCGGCCGGCGAAGCGCTCCTCGCCGTACTCGCGCAGGATCCTGGTCAGCTCGGCGACCGGGTAGGTGTTCAGCACGTCGGCCGCCGTCTTGCCGACGCCGGGCGTCATCCGCATGTCCAGCGGTGCGTCCCTGGCGTAGGCGAAGCCACGCTCGGCCTCGTCCAGTTGCATCGACGACACCCCGAGGTCGAACAGGACGCCGTGCACCTCGGGCAGGCCCAGTTCGGCCAGTACCTCGGGCAGTTCGTCGTAGACGGCGTGCACCAGGTGGACCCGGTCGCCGTGCCGGGCCAGCCGGTCCCGGGACCGGTCCAGGGCGGTGGTGTCCCGGTCGATGCCGACCAGGGTCAACCGGGGATGCGCGGACAGCAGGGCGTCGGCGTGGCCGCCGAGGCCGAGGGTGGCGTCGACGCAGACCGCCGAGGGCAGGTCGATGGCGGGGGCCAGCAGGGCCAGAACACGGTCGAGCAGCACCGGCACATGCCGGGGCCGCTGGTCAGACGGGTCAGCCACTGTGACACACCCCCTTGATTCCCTCCGCGACGCCCGAGTGCCGGTTCTGCCCGGGCGCCCATCAGCCGGTGGTGAGCCGAACCGACACCTCCACCCCCGAAGGTGCCGGCAGGCGTGATCGGATGCAGTCAGGTCCCCGCCCGCCCGTCAAACCTGGCGCCGGGGAAGTTGCGTCAGGGCCGATAGCCGAGCGGACCGAGGCCAAACGGCATCCGGTCATCCGGAGCGGCCCGCACACTCCTCGGGCCGCTGACCGGTCAGAACACGCCGGGCAGCACCTCCTCCTGCGCCTGCGCGTAGCTGTCCTCATGGGCGTCGAGATACCGCTGCCACGCCTCGGAATCCCAGATCTCCAGCCGCGTGATGGCGCCGATGACCACGCACTCCTTGGCCAGTCCGGCGTACCGCCGCAGCTCATTGGCGATCGAGATGCGCCCCTGGCTGTCCGGAAACTGCTCGTCGGTGCCGGCGAACAGGTACCGCTGGTAGGCACGGACGGCCTCGTTGGTGAACGGTGCCTCCGCGACCTTGCGGGCCATCTGCTCGAACTCCGCCCTGGGAAACACGTACAGGCAGTGGTCCTGGCCCTTGGTGACCATGAGACCCCCCGCGAGTGCATCCCGGAACTTCGCCGGCAGCGTGAGCCGCCCCTTGTCGTCGAGCTTGGGAGTGTGCGTGCCGAGAAACATTTCGGCTCCCACCTCCCCACTGACCACTGACCGGTCAGCCATGGAGCCCCCGTCTGCCCCACTTGCCGCCACAGTACCCCACTTTCCGCCACAGTCAACGGCACTTCGGCCAGCTCGACTCGCCCGATGGGGTCGTTTGCGCTGGTAGCGGACGTGGGGCGAAGTGGGGGGCAGGTGGGAGGTGCGACGGCATCCAACCGCATCGGGGCATGCCCGGGGCGATCGAGGAACGGTCGAAACCGGCGAATCCGGCCGCAACACCGCACCGTCGGGTGGATCGTGGGGACAAGTGGTGCGCCGGAACCAATGCCGGCGGTCCACCTGGGGCGCCGTTCGTGGCAGGCTGTAAATCGAAACCCCGGTCACCCCGGTCAGCACGGGCAAGCGCGGCGGACGCACATCCGCCCGGACGGCACGTCGCGACGATCCGGCGGAACGGCACCAGTGCCCCGGGTCGCCCGACGAACGCCCCAGGAGGTCGAGTGACGTCGACGAGCCGCCCTGCAGCTGTGCACGAACCCGGCAGTTCCAACCATGTGCCGGATCCCACCGCGGCCGAGACGACGGCGAGCACGGCACCGGTCCGGCTCGACTCGGCACTCGCCGAGCTGCACAATGTGACGCAGCGTATCAGCGCGAACGTGGAACGTGTCCTCGTCGGCAAGCCCGAGGCGGTGCGCCTGTCCCTGGTGACGCTGCTCGCCGAGGGCCACCTGCTGGTCGAGGACGTGCCGGGCGTCGGCAAGACGTCGTTGGCCAAGGCGCTGGCCAAGTCGATCGACTGCTCGGTCAACCGCATCCAGTTCACGCCCGACCTGCTGCCCAGCGACATCACCGGTGTCTCCATCTACAACCGGCAGACGATGAACTTCGAGTTCCGCTCCGGCCCGGTGTTCGCCAACATCGTGATCGGTGACGAGATCAACAGGGCGTCGCCGAAGACCCAGTCCGCGCTGCTGGAGTGCATGGAGGAGCGCCAGGTCACCGTCGACGGCACGCCCTACCAGCTGAGCGCGCCGTTCATGGTCATCGCCACCCAGAACCCGGTGGAGATGGAGGGCACCTACCCGCTGCCCGAGGCCCAGCGCGACCGGTTCACCGCCAGGGTGTCGATCGGCTACCCGGACCCGCAGGCCGAACTGGCCATGGTGGACGAGCACGCCGGGGCCGACCCGATGACCGGGCTGCCCGCCGTGTCCAACGCCGGCCAGGTGCAGGGCCTGATCACCACGGTCCGCCAGATCCACCTGGCGCCGGAGATCCGCCGCTACGCCGTGGAGTTGGTGTCGGCCACCCGCAGGCTGCCCGACGTCCGGCTCGGCGGCTCGCCGAGGTCGACGCTGCACCTGGTGCGCGCCGCCCGTGCCCAGGCCGCGCTGTCCGGCCGCGAGTTCGTGGTGCCGGACGACATTCACGCCGTCGCCATCCCGGTGCTCGCGCACCGGCTGGTGCTCTCCGCCGAGGCACAGGCGGCCCGCAGGTCGGCACCGGAACTGGTGCGGACGCTGTTGCAGCGGGTGCCGGTGCCACACGGCGCGCTCGACGCGGCGGCCGCTGTCCAGTGGCCGCCGCGCAACACCCGCTGACCCGGGCGAGGTAAGCCATGCGTGGTGCGCTGTCCGGCCTGACCACCCGGGGCCGCTGCCTGCTCGCCGCAGGCGTCGCCGCGGCCCTGTGCTCGGCCGTGCTGAACGAGCGGGACCTGTTACGGGTTGCCGTGTTCGTGATCGCCTTGCCGCTGCTGTCCGCCGCGCTGGCGGCCAGCGCGCGGGTCGGCCTGTCGGCCCGGCGGTTCCTGCTGCCGGCCAGGGTGCCGGCCGGCGACGACTCGGACGTCGTGCTGGAGGTGCACGCGCACGGCACGGTGCCGGCCGGCGGCCTGCTGCTGGAGGACGGCGTCCCCTACACGCTGGGCGGCAAGCCCCGGTTCGTGGTGGAGCGGCTGCGCAGGCGCGGGACCGCCCGGCTGGGCTACCGGGTGCACCCGATCATGCGCGGCATCCACCAGTTGGGCCCGCTGCGGGCGCGGATCACCGACCCGTTCGGGCTGGCCGAGTTCGAGCGGGAACTGGCCGGGCAGAGCCGGATCGTCGTGGTGCCCAGGACGGTGCCGTTGACCGGGCTGCCCGGCGGGTCGGGCACCGGCATCGGTGACGACGGGTCGGTGCGGCTGCGGTCCGGCCAGGGCGAGGACGACGCGGTCGTCCGGCAGTACCGGCAGGGCGACGACCTGCGCCGGGTGCACTGGCGGTCCACGGCCCGCCGGGACGAGCTGATGGTGCGGGTCGAGGAGCGGCCGTGGCGCGGTGGCACCACCGTGCTGCTGGACCGCAGGATCGCCGCGCACCGGGGACACGGCCCGCAGGCCAGCCTGGAGTGGGCGGTGAGCCTGTGCGGCAGCATCTGTCTGCACCTGCACCGCTGCGGCCAGCAGGTGCGGCTGGTGGCCGAGGACGGGCAGGTGCTGGTCGGTGACAACGCCGAGACCGGCTACAGCGACGACGTGGTGCTGGACGCGCTGGCGATGCTCCAGCCGACCCACCGCGGCGAGATGACCTACGGCGTCGACCCCGGTGCCGGCCACGAGCTGATCGCCATCCTCGGCGGGATCGGCACCACCGAGGCGGCGGAACTGGCCAGGGCACGGTCCCGCCGAGCGCGCAGCCTGGCCGTGCTCATGGACGTGGGCACCTGGGCCGGGTCCGGCGAGGGCCCGCCGAGCGATCCCCAGGACAGCGCGGATCTGTTGCGCGAGTCGGGGTGGGGCGTCGTGGTGGCCGGCCAGCAGGCCGGTTTCCCCGAGGTCTGGATGGAACTGTGCCGGGTCGAGGCGGCCCGCGCGCGCACGGCGCAGGGAGGCACACGGTGAGCAGCGACACCCTCGCGAACCCGGCCAACTGGCGACCGCCCGCCGGACCGCCACCCCCGAACGTGCCGCCGCCGGGCACCGGCCGGCAGCGGCGGCCACCGGCCCGCAGGCCGCAGGCCAGGAAGAACGGACCGACCGCCGGGTCGGCGATGGCCATGCCGGCCGCCGCCGCGATCTCCTGCATCTGCGCCGGGACCGCGATCACCGGCACCGTCTCCGGGCTGGGCTGGCTGTCCTATGTGGTCGTCGTGGTCGTGGTGATCGCGGCTACCGGCATTGCCCTGCGGGCGTTGAAGGTGCCCGGTCCGGTGATCTGGATCGGGCAGCTGTTCGTGCTGTTGTGCCTGGCGGTCACGCTGTTCACCAACTCCGGTGTCGCGGTGGTGCTGCCGGGTCCGACAGCGCTGCACGATCTGAGCCTGGTGCTCGGCCAGGCGGGCAACGACGTGCAGAACGGTGTGCCGCCGGTGGATCCCGACCAGGCGATCCTGTGCCTGGTCCTGCTGTCCATGGGCCTGGTGGCGATCGCGGTGGACACGTTCGCGGTGACCGCGAGGGTGCCGGCCGCCGCCGGGCTGATCCTGCTGTGCGTCTACGCGGTGCCCGCGTCGCTGGACGACGCGTTGTTGCCGTGGTGGAGCTTCGTGCTCGGTGCCGGCGCGTTCACCGTGATGCTGGCGGTGGACGGCGTGCAGCGGCACCAGGTGTGGCGCGGCAAACTCGGGCTGCCCGCCGTGGCCACCACCGGGGTGGCGCCCGCGACGGTCGCGGTGACCGCGGTCGGTGTGATCGTGGCGCTGTTCATCGGCGGTTCGTTCACCATCATCGGCACCGTCGGCCGGCTGCCCGGCCAGGCCACCGGCGGCGGGACGGGCCAGTTGGGCATCAAGCCGTTCACCGTGCTGTCCGGCATGCTGGATCAGAAGGGCACCACGGAACTTTTCGACGTCACCGGCCTACCGCCGAACGCGCCCTATCTCCAGGCGCTCACCCTGGACGACTACCAGCCGGACAAGGGCTGGGTGCGCGGCACCCAGATGCCCGCCGGGGTGCCGGCCGACCTGCGGCGGCTGCCGCCGGCGCCCGGCCAGCAGTCCAGCGACCAGACCACCAAGGTCACCATTGCGGGCGTCAACTGGTCGGACGTGTGGCTGCCGGTGTTCGGCATGCCGACCAACCTGCGCGGTGTCTCCCCGGACTACCGCTACGACACGGACTCCGGGATCGTCTACAGCGAACAGACGCGCAGTCCCGGCGACTACACCGAGCAGGCCGACCTGACCGAGCCGACCGCCGCCGCGCTGCGCGACGCGGGCTCCGACTTCAGCCAGGTGCCCAAGAAGTACACGCGGATCTCCGGCGTCGACCCCAGGGTGTCCGACCTGGCCCGGCGCGTCACGTCCACCGCCAGCACCGAGTTCGACATGGTGCAGGACATCTACAACTACTTCCGCTCGCCGAACAGCGGCTTCACCTACTCCACCCAGACCGCGCCGCCGGTCACCGGTGACGCCCTGGTCGACTTCCTGTTCCACGGCAAGACCGGCTTCTGCGAGCAGTACGCGTCCGCGATGGGCGTCATGCTCCGCACGCTGGGCATCCCCACCAGGGTCGCCATCGGCTTCACCGACGGTTTCGAGGCCCAGGGCCACCGGACGATCACCTCGCAGGACGCGCACGCCTGGGACGAGGTCTACTTCCCCGGCTACGGCTGGGTGACCTTCGACCCGACGCCGCTGACCGACGGTCGCACCCAGGTCCCGGGCTTCGTGCAGACGCCGCAGAACAACAGCGGCGCCAACTCCGGCAGCCGGCAGAATCCGGACAAGCCGCACGGCAACCCGACCACCACGCCCAAGGCCCCGACCAAGATCCCGGCGCCGGCCTCGACGACGATCACCACGTTCAACGGCTACAACGGCCCGCCGCTGTGGCAGCTCGGCACGGTGCTCGGCCTGCTGGTGGTCGCC
The DNA here is from genome assembly GCA_036491115.1 of Pseudonocardiaceae bacterium. Lineage (GTDB taxonomy): Bacteria > Actinomycetota > Actinomycetes > Mycobacteriales > Pseudonocardiaceae > DATEPR01. Next base: position 149,786 of record DASXCQ010000100.1, on the reverse strand, counting down.
GCGGCCGGCACGGTCGTCGGCCGGCACCGCAGCGCTGCCGCGTGGTCCCGGCCGGTGCGGATGGCCGGCCTGGCCGCCGCCTTCCTGTGCGTTTTCTTCGCGGCCGCGCTGTTCTCCTGGTGGCTGGCCGCGCTGGTGGCCGTACTGGGCATGGCGGCGGCACCCTCGGTGGTCCGCGAATGGCGGCGACGGCGGCACCAGCGGGCCATCACGGCCCATGGCCCGGACGCGGCGGGCGCGGCCTGGTCCGAGCTGGTCGCCGAGTCGTGGGACCGGGGTACCGGTGTGGAGCTCGGTGACACCCTGCGGGTGGCCGCCAACCGGATGGTCCGCGAGCACGGCCTGGACCGCGAGGGCCAGTCCAGCCTGCGCACCCTGGTCGGCGAGGTGGAACGGTCCTGGTACGGCGTGCACCTGCCACCGGACGGGACCACGCCGGTCGTGGTCGACTCGTTCGACAGCGTCCGGCGCAGCCTGCACCGCAACGCGCCACTGGCCTGGCGGGCGCGGCTGCTCCCCCGGTCGGTCCTGCGGCCGGTGCGGGACCGCAAGCCGGACGCCGAGGACCAGGACTAGCCGCGAGCGACAGCCGCCCCGGACCGTGGTCCGGGGCGGCTGTCGCCGTCCCCACCATGCTGGGGGGATCCCGTAACGCCGACCGGCGCCGGATCCTGCGGCGGAAAGGCGCACGACGGGAGACGGCGTCGATCGAAGAACAGACAGGTCGACGCCGCTTCTCCAGAAGCGACGCCGGTGGTGGTGGAAACGGGCGGTCCGCGACGATCCGGTCGCGGACCCATGCCCTCTACTCGCCTTCGAAGCGCCTGCGGAAGCGCTCCTCCATGCGTTGGGTGAATCCGCTGCGATGCTTGGCCTCATCCTGGCCGTCCGCCCCGCTGGACACGTCGCCGTGCCGCATGGCGGCCCAGGTCAGCACTGCGCCGACGAACATCATCAGGAATCCGACGACGCTCACGACGGGGATGGCGAACACCTTCAGCGGCACGAGCATTCCACACACGAGCAACGCGATACCCAGCACGAACAGGGTGATCCCCTGAATGCGCCGACGCCTGGACGGGCGCAGCCGCGCACCTCGAATGGTGGACGCGAACTTCGGGTCCTCGGCGTAGAGCGCGCGCTCGATCTGGTCGAACAGCCGCTGCTCGTGCTCGGAGAGTGGCATGGCTCCTCCTCCGGCACTGCTGTCGTACACGCGCCGGGTGCGTGGTGCGCACCGGCGGGCGCCCCGCCCTGGGGTCGTCACAACAAGGATACGATCCGGAGGTCGCCTCGACTACCCGATGCCGCATCCTGAGCCGGCAATGCGACGAACGACATTCGGTTGGGCTATGAACGGCACATGACGAACCGACCAACCGGACATAACGGTCGGGTGACGTGATCGCGGGCCGGGGCCCGCTCCCTAGCGCCAGCGGAAGTGCACGAAGACCCGGCCGAAGTTCTTGGAGTCCTTCTCCACCCGGTGGTACAGGGCCTTGACGTCCTTCTGGTCGAGAAATCGCAGAACGTGCTTCTTGAGCTGCCCGGAGCCCTTGCCCGGAATGATCTCGACGACGGTGGCCTTCTTGGCCACCGCCTCGTCGATGATCGCCCGCAGGGCGTGGTCGATGTCCGCGCCGCGGTTGTAGATGTCGTGCAGGTCGAGCTTGAGCTTCACGTCCGAGGCGTCAGCGGTTCTTGGCCGCCGGCGCCCGACGCGTCCTGGTGCCCCTGGCCGCGGTCGAGGCAGCTGTCCTCGGGGTCTTGGCGGTGGTCTTGGCAGTGGTTTTGCCGGTGGCCGCCCTGGTGGACTTCGTGGCCTTCTCCGCCACAGGCTTGGTGGTCTTCGCCGCGGACTTCGCGGTGGCCTTCGGCGCCGCCTTCGCGGTGGTCTTGGCGGCCGTCCGGCTGGCGGCGGCGGTCTTGACCGTGGCACCCCTGGCCGGAGCCGCGGCGGCCTTCCTGGACGCCCGTGCGGGCCGCACCGGCGTGGCCGTGGCGGTGGCCGTCGCCCTGGCGCCCCTGCTGGCGCGGAACGCGTCCACGATGTGTGACGGGATACGGCCCCGCTCGGCGAGCTGGTGACCCTGTTCCCTGGCCCATTCGCGAATGGCCGGACCGTCGTTGCCGGCACCCGCCGCGCGAGTACCCGCACCGCGCCGGACCCGACCGCCGGTGCGGCGGGCCGCGGCCACGAAGTCGGCCAGGCCGTCCCGCAACTTGCTGGCGTTCGCGGCATTCAGATCAATCTGGTACGTCACCCGATCGAGAGAAAAGGTGACCGTAGCCACATCCTCGCTGGGCAAGCCGTCCAGATCGTCGACAAGTCGCACAAGAACCTTGCGTGCCATGGTTTCTCGCTCTCTCAAACACGCTGTATGGCCGACCGAAAGACGAGCCGGCTCGGCTGTCCGGTGGTGACGGAAACCAGGATAGCGGCACAATCGTGAAAAGTGGGTAATCGGGTTTACGTCGAACGGTGTGTGTCGGCGCGGTGATCCTCCGCAATCGCGTCTTCGCAGGTCGGGGCACACCGCTGCCGTCCACATCAGCCGATCGACTTCGCCGGCCCACTCGACCGGCCGGTGGAAACACGGCACCGCCAACGAAACGCACCCGGGTGCCGGCGAAGCCGTGCCGACGGACTGGCGAGGCGTGGATTGCCTTCGGCCGGGACCGGATTGCCCGGTACGGCGGCCCGGCGTTGTCCGCGATGCGGAAGACGGCCGAGCCTCCCGGCGATTCGACAAACCGGAGACCCGCGCCGATTCCACCGGAATACCGGGCCGGCTGCCGCGGCTGCCAAGCGTGCTCCATTGTGGACAGTGGGAAATCGTTGGTCGGCCGGCAAACACGCACAATGCGGCGCAGACCGACGCGGTTCGGTGTTTTGCCACCGGTCGTAGGGCTTTCCGGTTATTTACGGTCGGCGTCACCGGGGATCAGGCTAGCCGGGCGCACCGCCGCCGTGCCGAAGCGGGATCGGGCCTGGTCGGCTGCCAGATCGGCATCCCGCCATCCGCGTTCCGGCGCGTCCAGGGTGAGTTGCTCACCGCCGCCCGCGGCATTGGTCAGCTGCTCCATCCGGACGCCGATCAACCGCACCGCGCCCGCCGACACCTGCTCGGTCAGCAGCCGGCACGCCGTCCGGTAGACCTCCTGGGTCACGTCCGTGGCGACGGGCAGCGTGCGCGACCGGGTGATCGTGGTGAAATCGGCGAACCGCACCTTGATCGACACGGTCCGGCCGCGCAGCCCCCGGGAGCGCAACGCGGCCGCCGTCCGCTCGGCCAGCCGCAGCAGCTCGCGGCGCAGCAGGTCCCGGTCGTGGTGGTCGACGTCGAACGTCTCCTCCGCGCCGACCGACTTGTCCGGCGAGTCGGGCACCACGGCCCGGTCGTCGTGGCCGTTGGCCAGCGCGTGCAGATGCTCGGCCGCCGCGACGCCGAGCACCTTGCGCAGCCGGGGCAGTGGGGTGGCCGCGATGTCGGCGACGGTGGCCAGGCCGAGCCTGGCCAGGTGCTCCGCGGTGCGCTCGCCGACGCCCCACAGCGCGGACACCGGCAGTGGATGCAGGAACGCCAGCGAGTCGACGGCCGGGACCACGAGCATGCCGTCCGGCTTGGCCATGCCGGAGGCGAGCTTGGCCAGGAACTTGGTCGCCGCCACGCCTACCGAGCAGCAGATCCGGTGCTCCCGCTCGACCCTGGCGCGCAGCTGGGCGCCCAACTGGGCCGGCGCCATCCTGGTGCGCCGCAGTGCGCCCGCCACGTCCAGGAACGCCTCGTCCAGGCTGAGTGGTTCGACCAGTGGGGTGAGGTCACGGAAGATGGCCAGCACGCCCTGGGACACCTCACGGTAGGCCGTGAAGTCGGGCGGCAGGAACACCGCCTGCGGGCACAGCCGCCGGGCCGACACGGTGGGCATGGCCGACCGCACACCGAATGTGCGGGCCGGATAGTTGGCCGAGCACACCACGCCGCGCGGTCCGATCCCGCCGACCACGACGGGCCGCTCCCGCAGCTCGGGCCGGTCGCGGATCTCCACCGACGCGTAGAAGGCGTCCATGTCGACGTGCAGGATCGGGCAGCCCGTGTCGTCCGGCCAGCTCGCGGGACGGGACTCGTCCACGAGGTACCTGCCGCGCGATTCCCTCGGCAGCCCGCCACTCCTGCCCACGGCCGCAGTGTAACCGGGCGGACCGACCGTTCCCGGTGCTCAGCGCGGCTCAGCGAGTCTTGCGGGCCAGTGCGTGCAGCCGTGCCGCGACGTCGCGCAGCGGCGGCCGGGTGGCGGCGGCCAGTTCCAGCCGGGCCAGCGCGTCCACCGCACCCGGAGTGGCCTCCAGCACCGACCCCGGCACCACGTCGGACACCAGCCCGTGACCCTGCAACACCTCGACGACCAGGCCGGCGTCCACCAGCGCGGACTCCAGGCCGGCCACGTCGAACCGCCTGCGCAGCGGGTCGCTCCCGCCGTCGACCTGGCCGGACTCGTCGTCCAGCAGCCGGCCCGCCTCCACCAGCCGACCGGCCAGGGCGCGGTGCAGCACGGCGCCGTACCGGTTGGGCACCAGCACGGACACGGCACCGCCGGGCGCACAAGCCCAGGTCAGTGCCTCGATCGCGGCGGCGACGTCGTCCACCATCTCCAGGACACCGTGCCCGAGCACGAGATCGGCCTCGCCGGCCGGCACCAGCCTGCGCAGCGCGTCGGTGTCGCCCTGGACCGGGGTGATCCGGCCGGACACGTCGGCGTCGGCGGCCCTGCGGTGCAGGGTGGCGAGCGCGTTCGGACTCGGATCGACGACGGTCACCCGGCAGCCCGCCTGGGCCAGCGGCACCGCCCACACGCCGCTGCCGCCGCCCACGTCCAGCACGACGGGAGACCCGTCCTGCCGCCGGTCCCTGGCGGCCGCCACCTCGGCTTCGAGCACGCGGTACACCGCGTCCGGTCGCATGGCGGAAGTCTAGGGCCAGGCACGTCGGCGCTTGCCAGCGGATCTTTAGCAACAATTCTTGTGAAAGACTCCTTGCTCAGGATATCCTGATTTTCATGACCGAAGCCCGGCAGCCCATCACCGACGCCAAACGCCTGAAGGCGCTCGCCCATCCCCTGAGGTGGAAGCTGATCAAGCTGATCGGTTCGGATGAGACGGCCACCGCGACCCGGTGCTCCGAGGTCCTCGGCGAGAGCGTGGCCAGTTGTTCGTACCACCTGAACATGCTCGCGAAGTACGGCTTCGTCGAGGAGGCGGAGGGCGGCCAGGGCCGGGAGAAGCCCTGGAAGCTGACCAGCAGGCGGCAGAGCGTGGACACCGACAGCCTGGAGGGCGACGCGAAGCTCGCCGCCGAGGCGGCCAGCGAGGCGTTCCTGGAGACCGAGTTCGACGAGATCCGGACCCAGTTGCGCCGAGGTGACCTCGAGCCGAAGGAATGGCAGGACATCATCGGCACGATCGCCGCCACCCTGTGGCTCACCCCGGACGAGGCCGCCACGCTGCGCCAACAATTCGAGAACATGGTCGAGCAGTACGAGGAACGCTGGGACAAGGCCGAACTGCGCCCCGAGGGCGCCCGGCAGACCCGCCTGTTCCTGGCCTCGTTCCTCAATCAGCGGTACCCGGGACATTGACATGAATCTGTTGGGGGACAGGGGGTTTCGCCGATTACTGGTCGGCCAGTCGGTGTCCAGCGTGGCCACCACGTCGCTGTTCCTGGCACTGGGTATCTGGGCCAAGGATCTGACCCACAGCAATGCGCTGGCCGGTTCGGTATTCCTGGCGCTGGGTCTGCCGACATTGTTGTCGCCGCTGGGCGGCCAGCTGATCGACCGGGTGCCCCGCCGCAAGCCGCTGCTCGTCATCACCAACGCGGCCTTCGGCGCCGGGGTGCTGAGCCTGCTCGCCGTCCACGACCGGCACCAGCTGTGGCTGATCTACGTCGTCGCCGCCCTGGCCGGGCTGAGCACCGACATCCTCGGGTCCAGCCGGGGCGCTCTGATCAAGGACATGCTGGACGACGACCGGCTGGGCGCGGCGAACGCGCTGCTGCAGACCATCAGCCAGGGGACGCGACTGCTCTCCCCGCTGCTGGGGGCCGGCCTGTACACGCTGCTGGGCGGGCACGGACTGGCGATCGCGGTGGCCAGCATGTTCGGGGTGGCCGCGCTGGCCATGACGGCCGTGCGGGTCACCGAGTCGCCACCAGAGCCCGCCTCCGGCCAGAAGCTGCTCACCGAACTGATGGCCGGATTCCGGCACGTACGCGCCGTCCCGCTCCTGCTCCAGATGACCATCGCGGTCGCACTGGCGTGCTGCGTCGTCGGTCTGCTGGAGACGGCCGCGTTCGCCGTCATCGACCGGGGCCTGCACCGCTCACCCGCGTTCTACGGAGTGCTGGAGAGCGTGCAGGGTGTCGGGTCGGTGGCCGGCGGGGTCACGGTGGCATGGTTCATGCGCCGCATGGGCGAGGCCAGGGCCGGCGGTATCGGCCTGGGACTGATCGGCGCCGGCTCGTTGGCCATGGCGGTGCCGTCGCTGCTGCCGGTGATGTCCGGCGTGGTGCTGCTCGGGTTCGGCGTGCCCGTGTTCGTCGTGGCGTGGAGCACCAGCATGCAGCGGTACACGCCGGCCCGACTGCAGGGTCGGGTGGGCGCGGCGGGCAATCTGGCGCTGACCGGGCCGCAGACGGTGTCCATCGGGGTCGGCGCCGCGCTGATCGGCGTGGTCGACTACCGCGTCCTGCTGGTGACGATCTTCCTCGGCACGATGGCGTCGGCCGCACTGCTGCTGATCAGGCCGGCAGCCGCCACGGTCGACCTGGTCCCGGAGCCGACACCGGCCGTCTGACCGTCCACCACGACACGATCCGGACGCGATCCATCACCTGGCCACTCACCGGACTTGCCTTACCGATCTAACATTCCTGACGTGCATACGGTGGCGGTGCTGAGCCTCAAGGGCGGCGTTGGCAAGACGACAGTGGTACTCGGACTGGCTTCCGCCGCGCTGCGGCGTGGCGTGCGCACACTGGTGGTCGACCTCGACCCACAGTGCAACTCGACCGCCACACTGGACCCGGCGGACACCGAGGGCAGCCTGGTGGACGTGCTGGCCAGGCCGAGCCTGGCCACACTGCGCTCGGCCGTCGCGCCGAGCCCGTGGGGCGAGGGCGTCGACGTCCTCGTCGGCTCGGAGGAGGTCGAGGCGCTCAACCATCCGGAGCCGGGCGCCCAGAAGCTGGGCAAGCTGTCCAAGGCGTTGGAGCAGATCAACGGTCTCGTGGCCGACGGCGATCCCGAGTACCAGCTGGTGCTGCTGGACTGCCCGCCGTCGCTGGGCCAGTTGACCCGGTCGGCACTGGTCGCCGCGGACCGCGCGCTGCTGGTCACCGAGCCGACCATGTTCGCCGTGTCCGGCGTGCAGCGGGCGTTCGAGGCCGTGCAGAACGAGCGGGAGCTGCACAATCCGCGGCTACAGCCGCTGGGTGTGGTGGTCAACCGCGTCCGGCCGCGCTCGCATGAGCACCAGTTCCGGATCGAGGAGCTGCGGGAGCTGTTCGGGCCGCTGGTGATGCCGGTCGCGCTGCCGGACCGGCTGGCGGTGCAGCAGGCGCAGGGTGCCTGCCTGCCGATCCACCAGTGGAACACGCCCGGCGCCCGGGAGGTCTCCCTCGCGTTCAACCTGCTGCTGGCCAGGATCATTCGGTCCAGCCGGAGCAGGCGTGCGGCGCGGGAGGAAGAACCGGTCGACTGAGCCGCGATGCCCGAGGGTGACACGGTTTTCCTTGCCGGACGGCGGATGGACGAGGCGCTGGCCGGCAATGTGCTGACCCGTGGTGAACTGCGGCATCCCCGATTGGTCGAGACCACGCTGGCCGGCAGGTCGGTGCTCGGCGTGCGGTCGGTCGGCAAGCACCTGTTCACCCGCTTCGGCGACGGCGTCAGCCTGCACACCCACTTCAAGATGGACGGTGCCTGGCATCTGTACCGGCCGGCGGAGAAGTGGCGCGGCAGGGCGCACGACATCCGGGCCGTGCTGGCCACCGAGCAGTGGACGGCCGTCGGGTTCCGGCTGCACGACATGGCCCTGCTGCGCACCGACCGGGAGAGCGAACTCGTCGGCCACCTCGGACCGGACCTGCTGGCCGACGACTGGGACGACACGATGGCCGACGAGGCCGCGCGCCGGCTGGCCGGGCAGGGCGGCCGGGAGATCGGCGACGCGCTGGCCGACCAGCGGGTGATGGCCGGCGTGGGCAATCTGTACAAGGCCGAGGTGTGCTTCCTGCTCGGCGTCTCGCCGTGGACGCCGGTGGCCGACCTGCCGGCCGACGCGGTGCCGCGTGCCGTGGCGTTGAGTCGGAAACTCTTGCACCGCAACGCATGGCGGCCCGAGCAGAGCACCACCGGCGAGCTCGCGCGGGGCCGGCAGCACTGGGTGTACGGGCGCACCGGGCGGCCGTGCCTGCGCTGTGGCACGCCGGTCCGGTCCGGTCAGCAGGGCTCGTTCGTGCCGGCGCGCCACACCTGGTTCTGCCCGCGCTGCCAGCCAGGACCCGCGCCGGGCGGCACGTCCGGCCGGGCTGGGGTTCGATAGACCCGTGCTGTACTCGCATGTCGTCCGCCCGGTGCTGTTCCGGGTCGGCTCGGGAGACGCCGAGGCCGCGCACGAGTTGACGCTGCGCGCGCTCGCCGCGGCCAGCGGAGTGCCTGCCGCGCTGGCGCCGCTGCGCCGCTGGTTCGCCGTGGACGCGCCACGCACGGTGTTCGGGGTGCGCTTCCCCAACCCGGTCGGCCTGGCCGCCGGCATGGACAAGAACGGGATCGCGCTGCCCGGCTGGGCGGCCCTGGGCTTCGGGCACGTCGAGGTCGGCACGGTGACCTGGCATGCCCAGCCGGGCAACCCGAGGCCGCGCCTGTACCGCTTGCCGGCCAGCGGCGCCCTGATCAACCGGATGGGCTTCAACAATGCCGGAGCGCGAGCCCTGGCCGGGCGGCTGCGCGAGCACGGGCCGCGGACCGTGCCGCTGGGCATCAGCATCGGCAAGTCCAGGGTCACGCCGGTCGACGACGCCGTCGACGACTACCGGCGGTCGCTGCGCGAGCTGTACCCCTACGGCGACTACTTCGCGGTCAACGTCAGCTCCCCCAACACGCCGGGCCTGCGCGGCCTGCAGGACCGCCGGCTGCTGGCCGAGTTGCTGGCCGGGTTGCGCGCGGAGGCGGCCGAACTGGAGGGCCCGGCCAAGCCGCTGCTGGTGAAGATCGCGCCGGACCTGACCGACAGCGCCGTCGCCGAACTGCTCGACGTGTGCGTCGAGGGTGGCGTGGCCGGTGTGATCGCCACGAACACCACCCTGGCCAGGGACGGCATCGCGACGTCCGACGTGGCCACCGGGTCGCAGACCGGCGGGCTGTCCGGGCGGCCGCTGGGTGAGCGGGCGCGGCAGGTGGTGGAGTTCGTGCACCGGGAGACCGGTGGCGCGATGCCGGTGATCGGCGTGGGCGGAATCGCGGCGGTGGACGACGCACTGCGGATGCTGGACGCGGGCGCCGGTCTGGTCCAGTTGTACACCGGGTTCGTCTACGCGGGACCGAACCTGGTCCGCGCGATCAGCAGGGCAGCGCGGAACTAGGCGCGCCGCGTCGTGCGTAACGTGCGCAGCAGCGGGTAGCCCAGCACGATCAACACCGAACCCCACACGATGCCGGGCACCTGGAGCGAACCCACCCGGATGGTCAGGTTGGCCGCGCCGGCCACCACGGCCGCGCCCGCCACCATCAGGTTCACCGGGTCGCCCAGGTCGACGTCGCTGTCCAGCCAGTGCCGGACGCCGACCATGACGACCATGCCGAACAGGACCAGCGTCATGGCGCCGACCACGCCGGCCGGCACTGTCGCGATGGCCGCGGCGACCTTCGGCGAGAACGACAGCAGGATCGCGCCGACCGCGGCCACCAGATAGGCCGCCGTGGAGTACACCCTGGTCAGCGCCATCACGCCGACGTTCTCCCCGAGTGGGGTCAGCGCCGATCCACCGCCGATGCCGGCCAGTGCGGTGGCCAGGCCGTTGCCGATCAGACCGTCGCCGACGTGGCCGTCCAGGTCCCGGCCGGTGACCGCGCCGATGGCCTTCGTGTAGCCGACACTCTGCGCGGTCAGCACCAGCACCGCGGGCAGCACGGCCAGCATCACCGACGACCGGAACTGCGGCTCGTGCAGCGTGGGAAAGCCCCACCAGGGCGCCGCGTCCAGCGCGGTCACGCTGGCCGCGGCCAGGCTGCCGGTGACGGCGGCGACGATCCAGCCGACCACCACCCCGGCCAGCACGCCGAGGCGGAACAGCAGGCCGCGGGACAGCATCGCGCAGACGCCGATCACCGCGAGCGTGACGGCGGCCAGCAGCGGGCCGGACGCCACGTCCCGACCGGCGAGCGGCGCCAGGTTGAGACCGATCAGGACGATCACGCCGCCGGTGACGACCGGCGGCATCACCGAGTCGACCAGCCGGATGCCCAGGGCCTTGACCGCGACGCCGATGACGGCCAGCAGGACGCCGGCGAACAGGACGGCACCCAGTTGGGCCGCGATGCCGTCGCCACGGGCCGCGGCCAGCGGCGCGACGAACGCATAGGACGATCCGAGGTAGCCGGGCACCCGGTTACGGGTGATCAGCAGGAACAGCAGGGTGCCCAGGCCGGAGAACAGCAGCGTCGCGGACACCGGGAGGCCGGTCAGGGTGGGCACCAGCACGGTGGCAGCCGCCATCGCGGCCAGGTGTTGGAGGCCCATTCCCACGGTGAGCGGCCAGCTCAGCCGCTCATCGGGGTGAACTACCTCGTCGTTGCCCAACCGTCGCCCGTCGCCGTGCACCGTCCACAGCGCCACGCATGTCCTCCCCCGGCATTCGACAAGTCCCGACGATAGTGCCACGCCAGGTAGCCGGGCTGACTACATCACAGTTCGATAATCACACGAATGTTTGCAGTATTTGGGACAAAACGGGCGCCAGGTTCCGTCCGAATCACCCAGGGTCACGAATATACCCACCAGAGTTACACCGGGGATACGACCGGATCTCGGCTTGATGTCGGAATCACCACCGCCACACGCGGCGACGCCCAGCCGGCGAACCGGCTGGGCGTGTGCGTATGTCAGGTCAGGAGGACGCCGAGTCCGCCTCCGGGCTGGGCTCGGCGGTCGAGTTCTGCGACTGCTGCACCCGCTGCGCGATCTCCTGCTGGATGGACGACGGGCTGTGGCCGGAACCGGAGCCGCTGGTGAGCTGTCCGGCCACCGGCCCGCCCTGCAGCGACGCCCTGATCTGCTCCAGCCGACTCGAGCCCGCCATGTTGACCGTGGACTGCTGGACCTCCAGCATCCGGCCCTGGACCGAGTTCTTGGCCAGGTCCGCCGAGCCGAGCGCGGTGGCGTACCGCTTCTCGATCTTGTCCCGAATCTCGTCCAGCGACGGCGTGTTGGTCGGCGCGGCCAGCTCGCTCATCTGGTTGAGCGACTTGGAGACCTGCTCCTGCATCTTCGCCTGCTCGAGCTGGCTGAGCAGCTTGGTGCGTTCCTGCAGCTTCTGCTGGAGCATCATCGTGTTCTGCTCGACGGCACGCCTGGCCTGGCCGGCCGCCTGCAGCGACTGGTCGTGCAGGGTCTTGAGGTCCTCGATCGACTGCTCAGCGGTGACCAACTGGGTGGCGAACTGCTGGGCGGCGTTCTCGAACTCGGTGGCCTTCGCGTCGTCCCCCTTGGCACGCGACTCGTCGGCCAGCACCAGCGCCTGCCTGGCGGACGCCTGGAGCTTCTCCACCTCGCCGAGCTGACGGCTCAGCTTCATCTCCAGCTGTCGCTGGTTGCCGATCACCGCGGCCGCCTGCTGCGACAACGCTTGATGCGCCCGCTGGGCCTCCTCGATGGCCTGCTGGATCTGTACCTTCGGATCGGCGAGCTCGTCCACCTTCGACGAGAAGGCCGCCATCAGGTACTTCCACGTCTTCACGAACGGGTTGGCCATCTCCTCCGCCTGCCTTCTCCCCTGCTGCCTCTCGCCGCGGTGGGTGCGACCACGCCACGTCCGGGCAACGACCTCATACCGTATGGACTACATCGTGTCAGGTGCGGACGCGAGCTTCCACCGACCCCGGCACATCGACGCAACCCATACGCCAACCGCGTGGCCGGCGCAGGGCCGGCCACGCACGCCTGGTACCCGTCCCGTCTCAGGCTGCGACGGTGATCCCCCTCGACGGCTGGCTGATCGCCGTGGTCAGCCGGTGATGCAACACCGGCTGCAACCGCAGATCCGCCAGGTCGGTGCCGACAACGGCCGGAACCATCCGACCGCCCTGCAGCGACGCCTTCGCCTTCGCCGGAACCCGGCGACCGGCATCGTCGTCGACCGGAGGGCCGCCTGCGGCGACCGGAACCGGCACGTCCTCCACGGTACGCACGTCGAGCGCACTCACGTCGGCGGCGACCAGATACAGCAGATCGGAGAGTGGCAGGTCCAACGCGTCACAGATGGAGGCCAGCAGCTCACTGGACGCCTCCTTGCGGCCCCGCTCCACCTCCGACAGATAGCCGAGGCTGACCCGGGCGGCCCGGGAGACCTCGCGCAGGGTGCGGTGCTGGTTGGTGCGGGCATGACGGAGCCGATCACCGATCGCCTCGCGCAGCAGCACAGTCATCGCGCGCCTCCCTTCCTTCGCCCGTGCCGACCAGATTACCGAGCGAGACCGTCGGCCGGCATCGACTTCGTGCCTCTATGCCAAGAGCGAACGAGCCAGTGACCCGGTATGTTCCCGACGTCCATGATCAACGGGCGTCCCAGGCCGACCACGGACGGTGATCGAGCCAGGTGAATCAGCCGGTCAGCGCGGCACGCAGGGCTCGCAGGGCGGCCACCACCGAGGCCGACCGGACGGCGTGTCGCCCGCCGGTGAGATCCAGTTCGTGACAGGTCGTGCCGGCAGGTCCGGCAATCGCGAAGTACACCCGTCCGGGGGCCACCCCGTCCTGCGGGTCGGGTCCGGCCACCCCGGTCAGTCCGATCCCCCAGTCAGTCCCGCACACCATCCGGGCACCGGCCGCCAGAGCCAGTGCCACCTCCGGGTGGACGGCACCGTGCTCGGCCAGCAGTTCCGCCGGCACGCCCGCCAGGCTCGCCTTGAGATCGGTCGCGTAGACCACCAGCCCGCCGCGCACCACGGCGCTGGAGCCGGGCACGGTGGTCAGCACGGCGGTGACCATCCCCGCGGTCAGCGACTCGGCCGTGGCCACCGTCTCGCCCCGGTCGATCAGGAGCTGGACGATCGTCCGCGCGTCACTCACGGACGCCCGCCACGGCCCTGCGGCCACGCGCCCGCAGCCGGACCGCCCGCACCACGTAGTCCACGCCGGTCACCACGGTCAGCACCACGGCGGCACCCAGGAACACCCACCGGACCACGTCGAACCAGCCACCGGGCAGCGGCAGCAGGTACAGGCCGATCGCGATCACCTGGAGCAGCGTCTTCGCCTTGCCGCCCCGGCTGGCCGGGATCACGCCGTAACGGATCACCCAGAACCGCAACAGCGTCACGCCGACCTCACGCACCGCGATGATCACGGTCACCCACCAGGGCAGTTCACCCAGCAGGGACAGTCCGATCAGGGCGGCGCCGGTGAGGGCCTTGTCCGCGATCGGATCGGCGATCTTGCCGAAGTCGGTGACCAGGCCGCGGCTGCGGGCCAGGTTGCCGTCGAGGTGGTCGGTGAGGGACGCGACGGCGAACACCGCCGTGGCCACCAGGCGCCACCCGGTCTGGTGGCCGTCGGCGGCGAACAGCGTGACCAGGAACACCGGTACCAGGACCAGCCGGGACACGGTGAGCATGTTGGCGACGTTCACCAGCGGCACCGGTGTCTTGGCCACGGGCTGGTGGGCCGGCCCGACCGCGTCCGACGAGCCGCCGGCCGGGGTGGTCACGTCGACCTCGGCACGACGTCCACCGGCCGGACCACCAGGTCCACCCCCGCCGAGTCCACCACGACGCACCGGACCAGGTCGCCGATCGCCAGGCCGGAGCCGTCGGTCAGCACGCACTCGCCGTCCACCTCGGGCGCCTGGTGCGCCGCCCGGCCCGCGCAGTCGGACTCGTCGCCGGCCAGCCGCTCGACCAGCACGTCGACGGTCTCGCCGACCCGGTCCTCTGCCCGCTGCGTGGTCAGCTCGTCGACCAGCGCGGAGATCCGCCCGACCCGCTCGGTGACGATGTCGGCGTCCAGCTTGTCGGGCAGGGTCTCCGCCTCGGTGCCGTCCTCGTCGGAGTAGCCGAACACGCCGACGGCGTCCAGCCGGGCCTCGTTCAGGAACCGGGTCAGCTCGGCGACGTCGGCCTCGGTCTCGCCGGGGAAGCCGACGATCACGTTGGTCCGGATGCCGGCGGCGGGCGCCAGTTCGCGGATGCGCCCGATCAGGTCCAGGAACGACTCGGTGGAGCCGAACCGGCGCATCCGGCGCAGCACCGGCTCGCTGGAGTGCTGGAACGACAGGTCGAAGTAGTCGGCGACGCCGGGCGTCGTGGCGATGGCGCGGACCAGCGTGGGCCGGGTCTCGGCGGGCTGCAGGTACGACACCCGCACCCGGTCGATGCCCGGCACCGCGGCCAACCGGGGCAGCAACGCGGCCAGCGCGTCCTGTCCGCCGGACAGGTCCTTGCCGTAGGAGGTCGAGTTCTCGCTGACCAGATACAGCTCGCGCACCCCGCGCTCGGCCAGCCACGCGGCCTCGCCGACCAGCTCGTCGGCCGGCCGGGACACGAAAGCGCCACGGAAGGACGGGATCGCGCAGAACGCGCACCTGCGGTCGCAACCGGACGCGATCTTCAGCGGTGCCACCGGCGCCGAGTCCAGTCGGGTGCGCACCACCCTGGGCCCCCAGCCGTGGCCCGGCACGGCCACCTGCTCGGCGGCCTCCGGACGGTGCACCGGGCTGATCGGCAGCAAGGTGCGGCGGTCGACCGGTTTGTGCGATTCAAGAGTTTTGCCCGCCACGACGTCGGCCAGCCGCTCGTCCAGCGTCGCGTAGTGGTCGAAACCGAGCACGGCGGCCGCCTCCGGCAGGCTCTCGGCCAGTTCGGCGCCGTACCGCTCGGCGAGACAGCCGACCGCGACCACCTTGGCCCCGCCGTCCGCCGCGGCCAGCAGCGTGTCCACGGAGTCCTTCTTGGCCGACTCGACGAAGCCACATGTGTTCACCAGCACCACATCGGCGCCCTCACCGTCGGCCGCATGCGCCCAGCCCCGGTCGGTCAGGCGGCCGGCCAACTCCTCCGAGTCGACCTCGTTGCGCGCACAGCCGAGGGTGAGCAGGGTGAACCGACGTCCGGCGGTGGGAGAGGACACCGAGTCAGGGTAACTGTTGGCCGCGACCGCGCCGACCGCACGGATCGGTCGGCGCACGACCCAGGCTCCAGGTCGGGGCTCTATCGTCGTAAGGCGTGTGGGTCGGCCTGCTCTGTGCGCTGTTCTCCGCCGTGTGCTACGGCACGGCGGCGGCCATACAGGCCGTGGCCGCGAGGGCGGCGCTGGACGACCGCCAGGGGGTCGATCCCCGGCTGCTGATCCGCATGCTGCGGCAGTGGCGGTTCATCGGCAGCCTCGGCCTGGACTGGGTCGGTTTCGTGGCCCAGGCGGTGGCGCTGCGCATGCTGCCGCTCTTCCTGGTGCAGTCGGCGCAGGCGGCCAGCATCGCGGTCACGGCGGTGTGCGCGGCCCGGTGGTTCCGGCTGACGCTGTCCAGGACCGAGTGGGCGTCGGTCGGGGCGGTGTGCGCCGGACTGGCGTTGCTGGGGTCGTCGGCGCACAGCCAGGGTGCCGGCCACGCGAGTCTCCCGTTCCACTACGGCCTACTGGCAGCGGCGGTGCTGCTGGTGACCGGTGGTGTGCTCGCCGGACGCCTGTCCGACCAGGCCCGCACGGTCACCCTCGGGTTGGCCGCCGGGCTGCTGTTCGGGGTCCTGGGCACGGCTGTGCGGGTGCTGCCGAGTCTTTCTGTCTCGTCCCTGGTCGGTGACCCGGCGACCTATGCGGTGGCCATCGCGGGCGTGACCGGTGGCTGGCTGTACGCATCGGCCATGCAGCGCGGCAGCGTGGTGGCGGCGACGGCGGTGGTCCTGCTCGGTGAGACGGTGCCGCCCGCCCTGATCGGGTTGTTGTTCCTCGGTGATCACACTCGCCCGGGTTGGCTGCCGGCGGCCGGCCTGGGATTCGCGGTAGCGCTCATCGGTGCGCTGTTGCTGGCCAGGTTCGGTGAGATCACCGACGGGCAGCCGGTCGTTGTGGGGGTGGACGGTGTCGAGTGAACTGTCGGTACGACGGGCCCGGATCGCGGATGTGCGGCGGATCAAGGCGTTGGTGGACCACTACGGCGGGCAGGTGCTGCTGGCCAAGGAACTCGTGACGTTGTACGAGGCCGTGCAGGAGTTCTGGGTGGCCGAATTGGACGGTTCGGTGGTCGGGTGCGGGGCGTTGCACGTGCTGTGGGAGGACCTGGCCGAGGTTCGTACGGTGGCCGTTGCCCCCTCGGCTGCTGGTCAGGGTGTTGGTCATGCGGTGGTGGGGCGGTTGGTCGATCTGGCTCGGGAGCTGGGGTTGGCTCGGGTGTTCGTGCTGACGTTCGAGACGGAGTTCTTTGGGCGGCACGGGTTTGTCAAGATTGACGGGCCGCCGGTCGATCGGTTGGTTTACCAGCAGATGTTGCGGTCGGCTGACGAGGGTGTGGCTGAGTTTCTTGATCTGCCTTATGTCAAGCCGAATACTCTGGGGAACACTCGGATGTTGTTGGAGCTCTGAGTGGGCCCGTGGCCGTGCGATCAGCCGACCACCGCACGCGGCAACGCGGCCGCCAGTTCCCGGCCCTCCTTGCGCAGGCGCGCCGGGATCGGCGCGAACTGCAACCGCACGGGTCGGTCCATGCCCTCGGCGGTGATCCGCACGTTCACGAACAGACCGAGCCCGCTGCTCGTCGCCTCGCCGCAGGCCACCCCGGCCCGGCTGAACGACGCCAGATGCTTGCCCGGCGCACCGGTGTCGCGACGTGCCTGGAAGAACATGAGCTGCCGGTCGGTCAGGACGATGTAGACCTCCTTGCGCACCATGCCGGCGAAACCCCAGCCACCGCCCAACGCTGCCCCGACGATGCTCGTCGCCACCACCACGCCCGCGTTGGCGGCCACCGGCGCGCTGCCCAGCTTGGCCAATGTCGTGAGTTGGACCCGCTCGCCCGCCGCCATGTGCTGGCCGGCCGTCTCGATCAGTCTGCGCGTGCGTGCGCCACCCATGGTCGTATCCAGTTCGTGAATCCGCGACCCGGCGTCGCGCGTGTCGGCGAACACTAGGCTGACCGGTGTCAGAAGGAGCTTTCCGAGTCCTCATCGTGATCATCGACCGGGCCGCCGCCCCGGATCGTGTACAGGAACGACTCCAGCTCGTCCGGTTTGATCAGGACCTCGCGGGCCTTCGAGCCCTCCGACGGCCCGACCACGCCCCTCGTCTCCAGCAGATCCATCAGCCGGCCGGCCTTGGCGAAACCGACTCGCAGCTTGCGCTGCAACATCGACGTCGAGCCGAACTGGCTGGTCACGATCAGCTCAGTGGCCTGGATCAACAGCTCCAGGTCGTCGCCGATGTCGGCGTCGATCTCCTTCTTCTCACCCTGCTTGGCCGCCGTGACACCGTCCTGGTAGTCCGGCTGGGCCTGGTCGCGGACGAAACCGACGACCGTGGCGATCTCCTCGTCCGAGATGTAGGCGCCCTGGACGCGGACCGGTTTGGACGCGCCCATCGGCAGGTACAGCCCGTCGCCCATGCCGATCAGCTTCTCCGCGCCCGGCTGGTCCAGGATGACCCGCGAGTCGGTCAGCGACGACGTGGCGAACGCCAGTCGGGACGGCACGTTCGTCTTGATCAAACCGGTGACCACATCCACCGACGGGCGCTGGGTGGCCAGGACCAGGTGAATGCCGGCCGCGCGGGCCTTCTGGGTGATCCGCACGATGGCGTCCTCGACGTCGCGGGGCGCGGTCATCATCAGATCGGCCAGCTCGTCGACGATCGCCATGATGTACGGGTACGGACGGTATTCCCGCTCGCTGCCCAGTGGCGCGGTGATCTCGCCGGAACGCACCTTGCGGTTGAAGTCGTCGATGTGGCGGACCTTGTTGGCCTGCATGTCCTGGTAACGCTGCTCCATCTCCTCCACCAGCCACGCCAGCGCCGCCGCCGCCTTCTTCGGCTGTGTGATGATCGGCGTGATCAGGTGCGGAATGCCTTCGTACGGCGTGAGTTCGACCATCTTCGGGTCGATCAGGATCATGCGGCACTCCTGCGGCGTCGCCCGCGACAGCAGCGACACCAGCATGGAGTTGACGAAGCTGGACTTGCCGGAACCGGTCGAGCCGGCGACCAGCAGGTGCGGCATCTTGGTCAGGTTCGCGGTGACGTAGTGGCCCTCGATGTCCTTGCCCAGCCCGATCACCATCGGGTGGGTGTCGGACGTGGCGCGCTGCGACTTCAGCACGTCGCCCAGCCGCACCATCTCCCGGTCGGAGTTGGGCACCTCGATGCCCACCGCCGACTTGCCGGGTATCGGCGCCAGCAGGCGGACGTTGTCCGTGGCGACCGCATACGCGATGTTCTTGGTCAGCGCGGTGATCTTCTCGACCTTCACACCCGGACCGAGTTCCACCTCGTAGCGGGTCACCGTCGGGCCCCGGGTGAACCCGGTGACCTGCGCGTCCACCGCGAACTGGTCCAGCACCCCGGTGATGGCCTCGATCATCACGTCGTTGGCCTTGCTGCGCGCCTTCGGCGGATCGCCCGCGGTGAGCAGGTCGGGCGAGGGCAACCGGTAGTCGCCGTCGACGGTCCTCGGGGTCACCTTGGCGGGCGCGGGCTTCTCCGTCGGCTCGGCCGCGGTCGGCTTCTGCCTCGGCTTGACCGGCGGGGCCGGCTCGTCCAGCGGCAACTCGGGCTGGCCGGCCCCGGCCGGTGGCTCGGTGCTGGCCTGCCGGCGGCGGGACGGCTTGCGCAGCCGGGCCGGCGGGTCGGCGGCGGGTGCCAGGTCCGGCGTGGTCTCGGCGTCCTCGGCGGGCTGGTCCGGCGCCGGCCGGCGGGCCAGGGCGCGCAGCCGGTTCGGGATCTCCCGCACCGGAGTACCGGTGAACACCAGCGCCCCGTAGAGCCCGACCAGCACCAGCAACGGCGTCGCGACCCAGCTGGTCAGGCCCTGCGCCAGGAATCCGCCCGCCAGGTAGCCGATCGCGCCGCCGCCGTACATCCGGTCGGCGTTGGCGGTCGGCTGGTATGCCGCGAGATGGAAGATGCCCAGCAGCGCCAGGCCGAACAGCAGCGAGCCGATCACCAGCCGGGGCCGTGCCTCCGGCTTGGGTTCGCTGCGCATCAGCGCGATGCCGGCGGCCAGCAGCGCAGCCGGCAGCGGGATCGCGCCGTTGCCGATGGCGCTGCGCACGCCGATGTCCACCCAGTGCCCGGCCGGCCCGGCGGCCTGGAACCACACGCCGAACGCGGTGATCACGGCCAGCGCCACCAGCACCAGCGCGATGCCGTCCCTGCGGTGCGCCGCGTCGAGTTCCTTGGTCCGGCTGATGGCCCGCACCAGGCTGCCGACACCCCGCGCGAGCAGTGTGAACGGGCCGGTGCCCGGCCGTTTCGCCGCCGGTTTCCTGGCCGGTGCCTTGCTCCTGGTGCCGGTCCGGCTCCTGGTGCCGGATCGGGAGCGCGTGCTGGTGCTACCGCGTTTGGAAGGCGTCGTCCGGCTCGGCATGCCCCTCACGGTAGTCGGCACCCCTTCCGCACCACCAGCAACAATGGCCACCGTCGTCACGGGCCATGATCCGACCGTGCCATGCTGCTCTCCCATGGTTGCCCTGCGAACGGGTGTGAACGAGCCGACACGCCGTGCCGCCCCCAACTCGGTTCCGCCGCTCTGGCGGGTCCTGATGTGGGTGAATCGCGGACTCGTCGCCCTGTGCGGCAGGCTCGTGGTGACCGGCACGCTGCCGGCGTCGACCGGTGAGCGGTCGATTCTGCTGGCCGCGAACCACATCGGCGTGTTCGACGCCCTGGTGCTGACCGCCGCCTGCCATCGGGCCGGTGCCGCGCCGCGGTTCCTGATCGCCGGCGGGATCATGGACGCGCCCGTCCTCGGCCCGGCGCTGCGTGCGTCCGGTCACCTGAGGGTGGACCGCCGCAAGAGCACGGTCGTCGAGGCGTTCCACACCGCCGTCGCCGCCCTGCGCGACGGACGGGTCGCCGTTCTCGTCTACCCGGAGGGCCGGATCAGCCACGATCCAGGGCTGTGGCCCGAACGCGGCAAGAGCGGCGTGGCGCGACTGGCGCTGGCCGCGGGCGCACCGGTGGTGCCGATCAGCCAGTGGGGCGCGCACGAGTCGGCCTACTGGGGCACCGAGGTGGTCACCGGTTGGGCCGACCTCCGACCCGTGCTGACCTCGTGGCTGCGCTCCCTGGTCCGCAGGCCCACCTTCCGGGTGCACTTCGGCGAACCGGTCGACCTCGACGGCCTGACCGACACCCGCCCCGGCGACGCCACCAAGGCCAGGGACCGCATCATGCGGGCCATCACCGACGGCCTGGTCCCGCTGCGCCCGGACGAGCCGGACATGCCGCGATTCCACGACCCGACCCGCCCGACGGACAGCCTGAGTCCCTGGAAAGCGGGTTGCTGAGGCGTCGGGTAAGGGATGCACACTGGGCCGCGTGCCCACCACCCACTCGACCTTCCCGCGTTCCCCCACCCGGGGTACGGCGCTGATCGTGTTCTCGTCGTGCTGCTTCGGCACGTCGGGCGCACTGGCCAAGGCGGCGATGGACGCCGGGCTGTCACCGCAGCAGGTGGCGGCGATCCGGATCTGTCTGGGCGCGGTGATCCTGCTGGTCGGCACGGCCGTGTTCCGGCCGGGCGCGCTGCGGGTGCGGCGGTCCGACCTGCCCATGCTGGTGGCGTACGGCCTGATCGGCGTGGCCGGCGTGCAGCTGCTGTACTTCGTCACCATCGGGCGGCTGGCCATCGGCGTGGCCATGCTCCTGGAGTACCTGTCCCCGGTGTTGGTCACGCTGTGGGTGCGGTTCGTCCGACGCACCCGGCTGCGCCGCGAGGTGTGGCTGGGCGTCGGCCTCGCGATCGTCGGCCTGGTGCTGGTCGCGCAGGTGTGGGACGGGCTGTCCCCGGACACGGTGGGCCTCATCGCCGGCCTGGCCACCGCGGCCTGCTCGGCGACGTACTTCCTGCTCGGCGAGCGCGGCGTGGCGACCGGCGACCCGGTCGGCATCACCACCTGGGGTCTGATCATCGGCGCCGTCGCGGTGACCGTGGTCGCGCCACCGTGGTCGGTGTCGTTCACCCAGCTCACCGCGCACACCGCGTTCGGTCCGTGGCGGCCGCAGGTGTGGCTGCTGCTGCTCACCCTGGCCACCGTCGCCACGGTGGTGGCCTACCTGGCCGGGATGGCCGCCCTGCGCCACCTGCCCTCCGCCGTGGTCAGCGTGCTGTCCCTGGTGGAGCCCATGGTGGCGACCGGGCTGGCCTGGGCGCTGCTGGGTCAGTCGCTGTCCCTGGTGCAGATCGGCGGCGGTGTCGTCCTGCTGACCGGTGCGGTGGTGGTGCAGGTGACCAGCCGTCGGCCGGTCCTCACACCGGAATCACGGTCGGCACGATCATCGGCCGGCGACGGTAGGTCTCCGCCACCCAGCGACCCACGACCCGCCGCACCGCCTGCGCGATCCGGTGCGTATCGGTGATGCCCTCGACCTCGGTCCGGGACAACTCCATCTCCACCAGCGGCACCACCGACTCCAGCGCCTTCGGGTCGTCGGAGAAACCGCGCCCGGACACCGTCACCGGGGCGACGGCCCGCCCGGTGGTCGAGTCGACCGCGATGGTGATCGCGATGAACCCGCCCTCGCCCAGCACCAGCCGGTCGGACAGGGTCGACTCGCCGACGTCGCCGACGGACAACCCGTCCACGTAGACATGGCCGACCTCGACCCGGCCGGTGATCGACGCGACGCCGTCCACCAGGTCGACGACGACGCCGTCCTCGGCGATCACCACCCGGTCGGCCGGCACACCGGTGCGCACCGCGAGTTCGGCGTTGGCCCGCAGGTGCCGCCACTCGCCGTGCACCGGCAGCACGTTGGACGGCCGCACGGCGTTGTAGAGGAACAGCAGCTCACCGGCCGGGGCGTGGCCGGACACGTGCACCCTGGCCGTGCCCTGGTGCACCACGTGCGCGCCCAGCCTGGCCAGGCCGTTCACCACGCTGAACACCGACGTCTCGTTGCCCGGGATCATGGAGCTGGCCAGCACCACGGTGTCGCCGGGCCGGATGTCGATCTGCTTGTGCTCGCCCCTGGCCATCCGGGACAGCGCGGACAGCGGCTCCCCCTGCGACCCGGTGGACACGAACAGCGTCGCGTCGTCGGGCAGTTCGGTGGCCTCGTTGAGGTCGATCAGCAGGCCGTCCGGGACGTTGAGCAGGCCCAGGTCGGTGGCGATGCCCATGTTGCGCACCATCGACCGGCCCACCAGCGCCACCTTGCGGCCGTGCGCCGCGGCCACGTCGAACACCTGCTGCACGCGGTGCACGTGGCTGGCGAAGCACGCCACGATGACCCGCTGGGTGGCCCGCCCGATGACGTCGTCCAGCACCGGGCCGATGTCCCGCTCGGCGATGGTGAACCCGGGCACCTCGGCGTTGGTCGAGTCGACGCAGAACAGGTCCACGCCCTCGTCGCCCAGCCGGGAGAAGCCGGCCAGGTCGGTCAGCCTGCCGTCCAGCGGCAACTGGTCCAGCTTGATGTCACCGGTGTGCAGGACCAGGCCGGCCGGGGTGCGGATGGCCACCGCGAGCGCGTCCGGGATGGAGTGGTTGACCGCGAAGAATTCGAGGTCGAACCGGCCGCAGGAGTGCCGCCTGCCCTCGGACACCTCGATCAGCGTCGGATTCAGCCGGTGCTCCCGGCATTTCGCCGCGACCAGCGCCAGGGTGAACCGGGAACCGATCACCGGCACGTCCGGACGCAGCCGCAGCAGGAACGGCACGGCGCCGATGTGGTCCTCGTGGCCGTGGGTGAGCACCAGGCCGTCGACGTCGTCCAGCCGGTTCTCGATGGCCCGGAAGTCCGGCAGGATCAGGTCGACGCCGGGCTGCTGGTCCTCGGGGAACAGCACCCCGCAGTCGACCACCAGGAGCCGGTGGTCGTACTCGAACACCGTCATGTTGCGGCCGATCTCGCCGATTCCGCCCAGCGCGACGACGCGCAGGCCACCGTCGGGTGCGGCAGGTGGCGGATTGCTCGGACCGGGGCCGGTGGGTGCCGGCACGCTCATGCCACCGACTCGCTGACGTTCGCCGGACGCATTCGCGAACGCACTGTGTTCATTGACTCGCTCGTAAGCTCGCTCATCGGCCGCCCATCGTGCCGGCGCTGGTGTGGGTGGTCGCCGGGACGTACGCGGCCGTGGCGTCCACGTGTGCGACCCGTGCGGCGGCCAGGTCCGCGCCGCCCTCCGGGGTGGCGGTCGTGGCCAGCAGCACGCCGGCCTCGGCCAGGTCGCTGGCGATGGCCGCGACCTGTTCCTCGGTGGCCGGTGGCAGCGGCAGCCTCGGATCGCCGCCGTTGATGCCGCACAGCCGCACCGCGGCCTTGCTGAACACGACCCCGCCGACCCGGCTGAACGCGCGCAGCACCGGCAGCAGGCTCTGGTGGACGGCCCTCGCCTCGCCGACCCGGCCCGCCTCGTAGACGTTGACCAGCTCACGCAGGCGGCCCGACACGACATGCCCGATGACGCTGACGAAGCCGACCGCGCCCACGGACAGCCAGGGCAGGTTCAGCGCGTCGTCACCGGAGTAGTAGGCCAGGCCGGTGCCGTCGATCACCTGGCTGCCGGCCAGCAGGTCGCCCTTGGCGTCCTTGACAGCCATGATCCGGGGGTGTTCGGCCAGCCGGAACAAGGTGTCCACCTCGATGGGCACCACGGAGCGCGGCGGGATGTCGTACAGCATCACCGGTAGGCCGGTGGCGTCCGCGACGGCGGTGAAGTGGGCCAGCAGCCCGGCCTGCGGCGGCCGCGAGTAGTAGGGCGTGACGACGAGCAGGCCGTGCGCGCCTGCCGTCTCCGCCTGCTTGGCCAGTGCCACGGTGTGCGCGGTGTCGTACGTGCCGACGGACGCCACGACCGTCGCGCGGTCACCGACGGCCTGCACCACGGCGCGGACCAGATCGGACTTCTCCTGGTCGGACGTGGTCGGCGATTCGCCGGTGGTGCCGCTGATCACCAGTCCGTCGCTGCCCTGCCCGACCAGGTGGTCGGCCAGTTCGACGGCCCGGTCAAGATCCAGGGCACCGCCGGTGTCGAACGGTGTGAGCATCGCTGTGAGCACCCGGCCGAAGGGCCTGCCGGGCGACGCGGTTGGGCACGCGGTCATGGTGTGACGCTACCTCCTTACCGACGAAAGTTACCCGCTCACCCGGCCGCCACCAGGCAGGAGCGCGGTGGTCGCCGATCGCCGCCGGACACCCTTCGGCGGTCCGGCCGGCTCTCCACAATGTCTCCTCACAATGTCTCCGCGGAAAGTAATTTTCACCGCGTTGTGTACAGCGTATTCCCGGCCGATCCGGTGATGAAACGTTCACGTCGCGGTCATCGCGGGAAGGTACATACACCGCCCGCCACCACGTCGAACAGGCCGTAGCGGTCGCCACGTCCCGTTGGCGCGCTTCACATCCCCGTCACACCGACCATACAGTCGCTCGCGATCGGCCTCGCGAAACGATTCCGTTTCGCTGATTCCCGGTCATCCCCTCATCTCCCGAGGAGAATCTGCATGCGATCAAGTTCCCGACGAACACGGTTCAGGTCGCTGACCGTGTTGCTGTCGTGCCTCGCGTGTGTCGCGGCGGTGGTCGTCGGTGGCGGAAGCGCCGCCGCGGCCGGCGCGGCGGCACCCGCGGCGGCACCCAAACCAGCGGCGACCACGCCGTCCTGCCAGGTCCAGTACACGGTGCCGACGGACTGGGGCACGGGCTTCACGGCGAACCTCACGATCATCAACAACGGCCCGGCCATCAACGGCTGGAAGCTGACGTACTCCTACGGCGGCAGCCAGACGTTGTCCGGTGGTTGGAGCGGTACCTGGACGCAGGCCGCCAAGGCGGTCACCGTGACCGACGCCGGCTGGAACGCCGCGCTGGCCACCGGCGCGTCCACCCAGATCGGGGCGAACTTCAACTACAGCGGCACCAACACCGCGCCGACCGTGTTCTTCATCAACGGTGTGCAGTGCGGCGGGCCCGCGGCACCACCGCAGCAGGCGGCGCCGACGGTGTCGCTCACCAGCCCCACGGCCGGTGAGATCTTCACCCCGGGCTCGGCGATCACCCTGCAGGCCACCGCGGTGAGCAGCGGCACCGGCACCATCGCCTCGGTGTCCTACTACGCCAGCACCAGCGCCACCACCAACACGCTGATCGGCGTGGCGACGGCGGCGCCGTGGGCTGTGCAATGGACCGCCGTGCCGGCCGGCAGCTACTCGCTGACCGCGGTCGCCACCGACAATCTCGGGCAGAGCACCACGTCCGACCCGGTGGCCATCACGGTCGAGGCGCAGAGCATCGTGGCCAACCCGGCGTCGCTGACCGTGCAGCAGGGCGCGACGGGCACGTTCACCCTGGCGCTGTCGTCGCAGCCGACGGCCAACGTCACCGTGTCGGTCGCCGAGACCGGTGACCCCGACCTGCACGTCAGTGCCGGAGCCACGCTGACGTTCACGCCGGTCAACTGGAACGCGCCGCAGACCGTCACCGTCACCTCGGGCACCGCGGCGGCGGACGCGGGCGGCCACGGCACGTTCACCGCGACGGCCACCGGCTGGGGCTCGGCCACCGTCGACGTCACCGAGGCGGCCGCCGCCGGTTCGGCGTCCACGTACGACACGTGGTTCATCGACCTCTACAACAAGATCAAGGACCCCACCAACGGGTACTTCAGCCCCAAGGGCATCCCGTACCACTCGGTGGAGACCCTGATCGTGGAGGCGCCGGACTACGGCCACGAGACGACCTCCGAGACCTACAGCTACTGGCTGTGGATGGAGGCCGACTTCGGCCGGGTCACCGGTGACTGGACCGGGTTCAACAACGCCTGGGCCAACATGGAGCAGTTCATGATCCCGAACTCCGCCGAGCAGCCGGGGCAGTCCACGTACAACCCGACGGCACCGGCGACGTACGGCCCGCAGGAAGGTTCGCCGAGCCAGTATCCGGTGGCGCTCAACTCCTCGGTGCCGGTCGGCTCCGACCCGTTGGCCAACGAGCTGAAGACGACCTACGGCACGTCCAACATCTACGCCCCCGCGTGGATCATGGACACCGACAACCGGTACGGCTTCGGCCAGTGCGAGGACGGCACGTCCACGCCGAGCCTGATCAACACGTTCCAGCGTGGCTCGGAGGAGTCGGTGTGGGACACCGTCCCGCAGCCGGACTGCGACGAGTTCAAGTTCGGCGGCCCGAACGGGTTCCTCGACCTGTTCAACAACGGCGGCGGCAGCTTCGCGCAGCAGTACAAGTACACCGACGCGCCGGACGCGGACGCCCGCATGGTGCAGGCGGCGTTCTGGGCCGACACCTACGCCAAGGCGCAGGGCAGGACGGCGGCCATCTCCACCACCCTGGGCAAGGCCGCGGAGCTCGGTGACTACCTGCGGTACTCCATGTTCGACAAGTACTTCAAGCAGATCGGTGCCAACTGCAGCCAGCTCGGCTCGGTGGCCTGTCCTGCCGGTACGAGCAAGACGAACGAGGAGACGTATCTGCTGTCCTGGTACTACGCCTGGGGCGGCGCCACGACCGGTGCGTGGTCCTGGCGGATCAGCGGTGACGCGATCCACGAGGGCTACCAGAACCCGCTCGCGGCGTTCGCGCTGTCCACCGACCCGGACCTGGTCCCGAAGTCGCCGACGGCGCAGGCGGACTGGTCGCAGAGCCTCACCGTGTCGATGAACCTGTTCCAGTGGTTGCAGTCCGCCGAAGGTGGCATCGCGGGCGGCATCGAGAACAACTGGCAGGGCAACTACGGTGACGCCGGGAAACCGCCGGCGGGCGACCCGACGTTCGACGGGATGTACTACGACTGGGAGCCGGAGTACCACAACCCGCCGAGCAACCAGTGGTTCGGCTACCAGACGTGGCCGATGGAGCGGGTCGCGGAGTACTACTTCGAGACCGGCAACGCGCAGGCCAAGGCGATCCTGGCCAAGTGGGTCAAGTGGGCGGAGTCGGTCACCACGGCGGATCCCGCCACCGGTGCGCTGTCCGTGCCCGGCACCCTGACCTGGACGGGGCAGCCGGACGAGAGCTACACGTCCGGTGCCACCGCGCCGCCGGCCAACGCCGGGCTGCACGTCTCGGTGTCCGACTCGTCGACCGACCTCGGCGTCGCGACATCGCTGGCGAAGGTCTACTCCTACTACGCGGCCAAGTCCGGTGACACCACCGCCGAGACCGCCGCGCAGAACATCCTGGACGTCGTCCACAAGTACTACGGGGACGCGCTGGGGTACTCGGCGCCGGAAACGCGCACCGACTACAAGAACTTCACCAGCACGTTCAACACCACCACCTTCGAGGGCGTGTTCCTGCCCGCGGGGTGGACCGGTACGTACCCGGGCGGCATCACGTTGAACTCGGCGACGAACACCTTCCTGTCCATCCGGCCCTGGTACAAGAGCGACCCCGCATGGCCCAAGGTCCAGGCGTACCTGGACGGCGGCTCGGCGCCGGTCTTCAACTACCACCGGTTCTGGGGAGAGGCGGACATCGCGACCGCGTTCGACACGTTCGCTCAGTTGTTCCCGACCGCGCAACCGCCGGCCGGCTTCTGAATCACCTCACCGAAGTGACCGTCGGGGTGTGCGCGCTCGTCCCGGGTGCGCACACCCCTCGGCCGTACGACGTCGTGGACGGGATGGACCATGCGCAACAAATGGGTGTTGGTGTTGGCGGGATTGGTGTTCGGCGGTCTGGTGACGGGCTGCGGTGCCGGCGGCGGCGGTCCGACGCCCACGGTGACCGGAGCGTTCGGCGCCGATCCGGTGATCGCGGTCCCGAACGGCAAGCCCAGCAGTGATCTCGAGGTGAGCACCCTGATCAAGGGCAAGGGCGCGGTGGTTGGGTCGAGCGACTACGTGCTGGTGAACGTGGAGGGCAAGGTCTGGGCCGGTGATCGACTGGTGGTGGACAGCTTCACCGACCGGCAGCCCCAGGGCCTGCCGCTGTCCACGGCGATGCCGGCGTGGCGCAAACTCGCCGGGCAACGGGTGGGCAGCCGGGTGCTGATGGTGGTGCCGCCCAAAGACGGCTACGGCTCGGCAGGCAATCCGCAGGCCAACATCATGGGCAGCGACACGCTGGTGTTCGTGTTCGACGTGGTGGACGCGATCTCCGGGAAGGCGGCCGCGACCGGCGTTCCGGTGCCCTACCACCCCGGCCCGACCCAGCCGGCCGTCGGCCAGGGCCGCAACGGTCCGACCATTACGGTGCCCACCAAGGCGAAACCGCCGGCCACGCTGACGAGTACGGTGCTGCGTCAGGGAAATGGGCCGCGGATCGTGGCGGGCAACACGGTTGTCGTGCAGTACACCGGGGCGGTCTGGCGGACCGGCAAGGTGTTCGACTCGTCCTGGACGCGGGGTTTCCCGCAGGCCTTCGTGTTGGGTGCCGGGCAGGTGATCGCCGGGTGGGAACAGGGGCTCGGCGGTCACACGGTGGGCAGCAGAGTCCTGCTGACCGTGCCGGCGTCCCTGGGCTACGGCAACCAGGGCAACCCACCGACCATCAACGGCACCGACACCCTGGTGTTCGTCGTGGACGTCATCGCGGCGTCCTGACACGGCCAGTGGGGTGTCGCGATCACCCCGCGACACCCACCGGGCTCTCGCCTACTCGCAGAAGACGCGCACCTTCGCATCGGGTTGGTCGATGTCCACGGTCAGCTCGTCGAGGTGCTCCATGAGCGCTTCCAGCTGCTCGGGCTTGAGCTGCGCCAGGTCGATCGGCACGCCCGACCTGGTCAGTCGAGGATGTCCTTGCGCTGGTCACAGGTCTGTGGTCACGCACAAGGCCGCCGTGCCCGCCCCGGGGGGTTGCGGGCACGGCGGCCCAGGTTGTTCGCGTGCCCTACTCGCCGATCACCGGCGGTGCCGTCCGCTCGTCGGTGCCGAAGATGCCCTCGTCGGTCTCCAGCAGCCAGGACGGCCGCCGGTGCTCGCCGTCGTCGCCGCCTCGACCACCACGGCCGCCCGCGCCCATCGGCATGCCGCCGCCAGCGCCACCCCGACCGCCGCCCGCGCCGCCCTCGGCCATCGCGGCCTCCTCAGCCGCGGCCGAACCGGCCCCGATCCCGGACCGCGACCCACCGGCCGAACTCTCCGACCCGGCACCGAGCCCACCGGCCCCGATCCCGGACCGAGCGCCGCCGGCGCCGAAGCCGCCGCTCGCGCCGCCACCGCCACCGAGCCCGGCCATGCCACCCATCGGCCCGCCGAACATGCCGCCACCGGCACCGGAGACGCCACCGGCACCGCCCAACCCGCCGGCCGTGCCGCCGCTGCCGGGTGGCAACGTGGAGGGTCCGCCGGGCCCAGTGGTCATCGGCGGCGGGTTGAAGCCCTGCGTCGTGGTCGTGCCCGGTGGGCCACTGGGCTGGGGTAGCGGGTTGTGCGGATCGATCTGCACCGGTGTGCCGGTGACGGGCCTGCCGCCGTTGCCCGGTCCGGTGGGTCCGGTCGGCGTCCGTACGATCGGACCGCCGCTCACCGGCGACTGGACGGGACTGCCGCCACCGGGCGGGCCGCCAGGACCACCAGGCGACGAAATCGGCTGGCTGGTGGGCGGGGGCGGCGTCTTGGCCTTGGGCGGAGCGGGTGCGAACGCGGGCATGTTGGCCGATGTCTGCGCGACGGTGTGGTCGTACTGCTGCACGATGTGTGCGGCCTGCTGGTGCGCTTCCTTCTGCACCTGGGCGGTCGCCACGTCTTTCGCCGCCTGGGCGGCGTAGGCAACCGGATTGGTGATGGTCTGCAGATGCGCCTGCGCGGACTGCGGATCGAACGCCGGATTCGGCGGCTTCGGAACCGAGTTCTTCGCGTTCTGCAGCGCCTCGGACTGCTGCCCGGACAGCACACCTGCCAACTGGGACGCCTGCCCGGCCTGGCCGGCGTTGTTGCCCAGGGTGGCGATCGACTGGCGGGCCTTGTCACCCGAGTTGCCCTGCCAGGTCACCTCGCTGCTCGCGATCCCCTTCGCGACCGTGTCCTGCAGGTTGGTCAGGCCGTTGCCGATGCTCACCCACGTGTCGCTGACCTGGCCGACCTGGTCCGGGCTGACCCCGTTGGTCACGCTGTCGTACAGCGTGCCGTGGGGGATGCCGGGGTAGAAGGCGCCCGCGGCGGCCGGCGCCGACCGCATGGTCAGCCCCTGCTTCAGACCCTTGGCGGTCGAGCTGAGCTGACCGTCGACCTCGCTGGTGCCTTCGAACTTGTGCACGAGCGGGCCGAACGGGCCGAACTTGGTCCGGTCACGCTTCAAGGCCGCCTGGTCGACCTGGTTCACGTTCTTGACGTCGTGATAGTGATGCAGGTGCCAGTGCTGGTAGGCGTTGCTGGTCGCCGACTTGCTCGGATCCGGCACACCGTTCCCCGTCATGGTCTCCCCATCCTCACGGCAAGTTCGGTTCGACGAATGTGGCGACGGTCATCGCGAGGGGACAGGGATCGGTGTCCCCGTTCCCGGTCACGACCACGTCCACCCTGGACGACGCAGCGACCCCGATGGCGATCAGGCACGGTTGGTCGTTGGTGCTCACTGATTCCTTGGCCTGATGCGACCCGACTGTCGTGTCGCGCAGAGGGCGGCCGAGCTGGGCCGACGTGAGGGCGCCAAGGCCGCCGGTCGTACGGATGGCCAGGTTGATGTTGTCCTCGCCGTTGTCCATCTCGCACGAGGGGGCGGTGCCGACCATGTCCTGGGTCGGCTGAGTGGACACGCCCAGTTGGCTCAGCTGCGCGGCGGACAGCAGCGAACAAGGCTGGCTGACCGGTAGTCCGCCCGAACTGCTGGCGGAAGATGAGGGGTTGGCGGGGCTGGTGTCTTGGCCGCCACCGGAACTGGACGGCGCAGCGGTCGGCTGGCCCAACGTGGGCCCACCGCTGCACGCGGCAAGTCCTATCGTCAATGTGGCCAGGCCGGCAAGCATGACGAGACGCTTCACGTGGGTTCCTCGCACCTCGATCAGGTCCAGATCCCCGAGTTGTTGACGTTCGTCGCGGAGTCCGCGTCAGCCTCGTCGAAGTTCTTCATCGCCTGCTTGATGACGGCCTCGGCCCGGTTCAGATCGTCCTGCAGCTTTCTCAGCACCGTGATCGCGCCCTGGTCCGGATCGCTAGCAATGGTGGCGAGGAACGGTTTGTAGACCTTCGCGTTCGGCGTGCTTCCCAGCGGTGGTTGGGCCTGGAGCTGCGTGGAGTTACCTAGCGCACTCCGCACCTCGGCCTGGAGGGACTGGATCGCGGCGATCAGGGGCTGGCCGCCGTTCTCGCTCAGGGCGAAACCCGCGCTCCCGGCAGCCACCAGGCTGTCCACCGCCGTCGTGATGCCCTGGAAGCCCGCGCTTCCGCCACCTCCGCCGGTCTCTGGCGCGAACATCGTCGATCGACCTCCCCACGGTCACACTCAGCGTGAGAACACGGTAGCAAGACGCATCCCACCGGGTGTCCGGTTCCCCAAAGTTCGAGATCGTCACCCGATCAGGTGGCCAGGTCCACCAGTCGCGTCAGGCTCTGGTCGAGTCTTGCCTGGTCAGCTGGGGTGTACGTGACGTGGGTGCGGCCGTCCGGGCCGATGGAGGGGAGGACGGCGTAGCGGCCCGCGTCGGTGTCCAGCCAGCTCATGGTCATCGGCTCGCTCTCCCGGCCGTTGCGGTTGCGGGTGGTGACCGTCAGGTATCCGCTGCCGATCCTGGGCCGGCGCATGATCTCGTCCACGATCGCCAGCTGATTCGCTCCGGAAGCACCACCGGACCGGCCGGACTGGAGGTACCGGCGCTCGGACAGGTCCTCTTCCCGGGCCCGGTGCCGCCCGGCGGGAATCGGCTGGTCGTCGGTGATCATGACCGAGCTGCCGGGGCCGGGGCGATGAGCGGGCAGCAGGGACAGCGTGGCCCGCACCAGTGAGGCCGGCGTGACCGGGTCGAACGTGATCGCCTGGCCGTGCTGCACGGCGAGGACGCCGAACCGGTTGTCGGTGACCGCCCTGGCGCACAGGCCCTCGCCGTCGACGCTGCCGACGACGGCGATCGCCACACTCCCCCGCGCGAACAGGCCGAGCAGGTCCTCGACGTCGGGGACGAACCGGGGGCCGTCGATCAGGCCCTTGCCGGTCAGGGAGTCGTGGGCGGCCTCCAGCAACCGGACCCGTTCCTCGATGAATTCACCGTGTACCGGGAACTGGAACGGAAACTGGCGCAGATCCAGGTCCAGTGCGTCGCCGATGGCATCCAGTTCCAAGAATGTGCACTCGAATCCCCGAGTCACGCCCCGCCCCCTCCGCTCGCCCGCGCGACGGGTCGGCATTCGTCGGCCGAATGCCGACCCGCGGGTCACCTTAGCGGAATGTTCAGGCGGAATCTCGGAGTACCAGCGTAGTCGGCATGACGACGCGCCGATCGCCGACGGCGCCGGCGTCCAGCACCTCGACCACGGAGCGCGCGCCCATCTCCTCGACGGGCTGCCGGACCGTGGTCAGCAGCGGCACCGTGTGCCTCGCCAGCGCCGCGTCGTCGAAGCCGACGACGGCGACGTAGTCCGGCACACGGACGCCTAATCGGTGCAGGGCACGGAGTGCGCCCAGCGCCATCATGTCCGACGCGGCGAACACCGCGTCCACGTCCGGGTGCCGGTCCAGCAGCCGGAGCATGGCGTGCTCACCGGAGGACGCGGTGAAATCGCCCCGGCAGACCACGCCCGCCGGTTCCATTCCCGCCTCTTCCATCGCCTGCCGATAACCGGTCAGCCGGTCCGACGCCGCCACCATGTCCCTCGGTCCGGCAATGGTGGCGATGGATCTGCGGCCGGATTTGATCAGATGGGTTACCGCTTGTTTCGCGCCACCTTTGTTGTCGGCGTCGACGGAAGGCAGGTCGTCGGACAGATGTGGCCCGCCGAGGCAGACCACGGGAACTCCGGCCGCCCGCACCAGTTGGGCCGGAGTGTCGTCGTCCCGCATACCGACCATGACGACGCCGTCGACGTGACCGCCGCACAGAAAACGCAGCAGTGAATCGCGCGGAGAATGTCGCAACGCGGTGAGCACGACCAGTTCCCGGCCCGCACGCACCACTTCACGTTCCGCTCCCAGGAGCACTCGGGAATAGAACGCGTCCGATTGATAGTGAACCATGTCGTCGAATACGACGACCGATACCGCCCCCGTGTTGCGGGCGGTCGCGCTGGGTGCGCGATGTCTGACGTAGCCCAGTTCTCGCACCGCGCGTTCGACTCTGGCCAGCGTACCGACGCTGACCGGCGCGGACCGGTTGAGTACCCGGGACGCTGTCGCGGTGGATACGCCAGCACGTCTCGCCACTTCAGCGAGCGTTGGCTTGCGTTCCTCAGCCGACGACGAACCGCGGTATGTAGGTGCCTCCATTGGCACTCCTTCTCCGCTGTCGCCGGCCAGCGCGTCGAAGTCCTGCACGGAGAGTCCGGCAATGGCGACCTTCTGTCAAGAGCGAAGATTCACTCCGATCACCGAACCTGCCGGCACTGCCGTAACTTTCAACGCGCGGGGAACGCTCAAAAGGCGCGGTCCAGGCCCTGCACGATGGCGATCGAGCGCTGATCACCGTCAAAAGAAACCCGAACGGCGTCGCGGCCGAAGACGTGCAGCAGCAGTTCGCCCGGTTCACCGATGATCGCGACCGTGTCCGGACCGCGGTGCACGGTGAACTCGGTGCCGTCCGGACGGCGTAGCAGGACACCGACCGGGCTGCGCCGATAGGCCAGTCGGCCGGTCATCCGCGCGGCCCGCCACACGGCCTCGTCCCGCTCGGCGTCGGCGGGCCTGGGCGCCCAGTCCGGCTGGCCGCGGCGGAGATCCTCGTGGTGCACGAAGTACTCTGCGCCGTTGACCAGATCGGCGAGGCCGGGCAGGCGGAACGGCGACCACGCGGGCGGGCCGCTGCGCACCTGGTCGATGAGTGCGGCCCAGGGCCGCGCGGCGATGGCGCGCTGGACCCGCTCGGTGTGGCCGGCCGCCGCCTTGATCGCGATGCCGGCCGCCGCGTCCGGCCTGCGGTCGCGCAACACCAGATGCGCCGCCAGATCCCTGGCCTGCCAGCCCTCGCAGAGGGTCGCCGCGTCCGGACCGACTTCGTCGAACAGGTCACTGAGCGCGCTGCGCTCGTCCGTCGCGATGCCCATGTCCGTACGCTACCCGACGACCTCGTGGCCGGCGTCCCGCAGCGCGCGGGTGGCCCTGGCCAGGTCGTCGTCCTTCACCAGCAGGTGATCGGTGTCGAAAGTGGACAGTGCGAACAGCGGGACGCCCGCGGCGGCCAGGGCACCGGACACGGCCGCGGTGATCCCGGTGAGGGTGAACTCCATCGGCCCGCGCACGGTGAGCAGCCGCCAGCCGTGCTCGGCCTGGTCCGCCGGCACGGCCGACTCGCTGCGGCACACCACCGACACCTCCTCGCGCGTCCTGGTGACGGACACCAGGTCGTCGCTCGGACCGTCCAGCAACCCGGCCGGCACCGGCGCGTCGCCGGGCAGCCGCACCACGGTGTACGCGCCCGGCCGGATGTCGACGGTGAGCCTGCGCACGCTCAGCCCTCGGTGACGAACGGGCTGGCGGCCACTTCCGTGCCGTCCGGCAGCGTCGAGATGGCGAAGTCTTCGAAGACGTTCGACGCGGCCTTCTGCAACTGCCGCAGGCATTCCACGGCCAGCGAGCGGATCTCCACGTCGGCGTGCTCAGTGGCGCGCATGGCGATGAAGTGGCGCCACGCCCGGTAGTTGCCGGTCACCACAATGCGGGTCTCGGTGGCGTTGGGCAGCACCGCGCGGGCGGCCTGGCGGGCCTGCTTGCGGCGCAGCGTCGGGTTGGGCTCGTCGGCGAACCGCTCCTCCAGCCCGGTGAGCAGGTCGTTGTATGCGGCGACACTCGCCTCGGCCGCGGCCTGGAACTTCTCGTGCAGCACCGGATCCGAGGCGATGACCTCCGGCTCGACCATCGCCGCGCGCTTCTCCGGCACGTAGCGCTGGGAGAGTTGCGAGTACGAGAAGTGGCGGTGCCGGATGAGCTCGTGGGTCAGCGACCGGGACACGCCGGTCAGGTAGAAGGTGACGGAGCCGTGCTCCAGCACCGACAGGTGGCCGACCTCGAGGATGTGCCGCAGGTAGCCGGCGTTCGTGGCGGTGGCCGGGTTGGGCTTCTTCCACGACTGGTAGCACGCCCGGCCGGCGAACTCGGCGAGTGCCTCGCCACCGTCGGTGTCGGTCGCCCACGGCACGTCCGGCGGTGGGAAGAACTCGGTTTTGCCGATCAGCACTACCTTGGGCGCCACCGTTTCGGTCACGGCCGTACTCCCCTCTGCACCACCCTGGTCCGCTGCTCAGCCAGCCTAACCGCACGGTCCGACGACACACCCGTGACGCACGGATGACATCATCACGGCGCCATCACGACAGCAGGGTGGCGTCATCGTGACGCCACGAAGCCTTGACATGGCGTCAAGCGTGACGTCATGATGGCGTCATGGATCTCAGCCCTTACATCGCGGCACTGCGGGACAGCCTCACCACCGCCGCCGCAGCCGGTGACGCCCAGACCAGGACCACCGCCAGCGTGCTGGCCGCGAGCATCGAGCCCGCCGCCCGACTGGCGATCATGAACGCCCTGTCCGACCTGGCGGGCGAGGTGACGCTCGCCCTGGAGGACAAGGTGGTCGAGGTCAGACTCGACGGCCAGGACGTACAAGTGGTCGTGACCGGGACGCCGGCGTTCGACCACGAACCGACCGACGATCCCCCACCGAGTATGGCCGATCCGACCGGCGACATCAGCCGGATCACCGTGCGGCTGCTGGAGGACCTGAAGGCGAAGGCGGAGGAGGCCGCGTCGGCCCGGGGTGTGTCGCTGAACGCCTTCGTGTCCCAGGCGGTGCAGGGGGCACTGCGCGAGCGCGGTCGCAACCGCGCTCGCGGCGGCCACGGGGGTCACACCAACCCGTGGGAGCAGAACTGGAGCACGTGGGGATGGTCCGGCGAACAGCGCGGGCGGGAGGACGACGACCGGTCCGGTCGCGGCGGGCGGGGTCAGTCCCATCTGCGCGGCTGGGTCGAAGGCTGACCGGGAAACTTGGGGAGAGAAACGGTGTACACGATCATGACGGACGACGTGATCAACGACAGTGTCCAGGACGATCCCGGTGGCGAGGAGATCGTTCGCCGGGAGAACTTCGACGCCAGTGGGCCGCTGGAGATCGACGTGGCGCTGGGCGCGGGGCGGGTGACGATCGCACTGGTGGAGGAGCCGGGCGCGAGCGTCGAGATCCGCTACGAGCCGAGTGCGTCCTCGCCGTGGATGCAGGGCCTGGCCAGCATGTTGGACTGGTTCGGTGCCGGACAGTTCGCCGGGACCGGCGCGACCGCGGCCCAGACGGTGGTCCGGGAGACCCGCGTCGACATGGTCGGCGGCAAGCTGATCGTGCAGTCGCCCCGGCAGCACCACCTCATTCCGCTGGCGGTGACCGTGCGCGCCCCCGCCGGGTCGAGCCTGGGGGTGTCCGTCGGTTCGGCGGACATGACCGTCACCGGCCCGGCCGCCAGGGTCAAGCTGCACGCCGGATCGGGCAGCGTCACGCTGGACCGGGCCGACGGCCCGGCGGAGATCCACTCCGGTTCCGGTGCGCTGCGGCTCGGCCCGATGCTGGCCGGCCTGCGGGCCCGCAGCGGCAGCGGCGAGATCGAGGTCTCCTCGGTGGGCGGTGCGGCCACGCTCATCACCGGCAGCGGGGACGTCTGGCTCGGCGCGGTGCAGAGCGACGTGCGGGTGCGCACCGGCAGCGGTGACATCACCGTGGCGGACGCGGCCTGCGGCCAGGTGGAACTGGTCACCGGCTCCGGCGAGATCCGGATCGGCGTGCGGTCGGGCGCGAAGGCGCGGCTGGACCTGCGGTCCGGCTCCGGCCAGGCGCGCAGCGAACTCGACCTGTCCGAGCGGCCACCCGCCGATGCGGAGGCGAAGCTGGAACTGCGCGGCCGCACCGGTTCGGGCAACGTCGTGGTGACGTCCGCGGTCGGCTGACCGGCGGACACGGGGGACCGGGGAATCGGGGGAACCAAGGGGGAACAGGGAAACCGGCGGGCACGGTTCGAGGGGATGCCGCCGCCGGCCGGGGAATCGCGCGGTGGGGACCGCGCACCGGGAGGGATGACGGATCACTGTCATCCCTCCCGGTCCGCCGCTGTCAGCGGCAGGCGATCCGCAACGGCGCCGCCAGGTCGCCCTTCCCGCCGACGTCCACACCGGACAGTCCGAGCCAGTCGGCCATCGCGGCCAGCTCCTCGGCCAGTTCGACCACCACCCGGCCCATGTCCACGCCGGGCTCGGCGAACGCGCCGGGCACCCGCAGCAGGCCGGCGGCCCGGTCGGCCTTCAGGTCGACCCGCGCGACCAGGGTGTCGTCCAGCAGGAACGGAAAGACGTAGTAGCCGTAGGTCCGTTTGGGTTCCGGCACGTAGATCTCGATGCGGTAGTGGAAGCCGTACAGCGCCTCGGTCCGCTCCCGCCGCCACACCACGGGGTCGAACGGGCAGAGCAGGGCCCGGGCCGCGATCCGGCGGGGCGCCTTCGCGGCCACGTGCCGGTACGCAGGCAACCGCCAACCGGCCACGTCGACCGGCACCAGCACGCCCTCCTCGACCAGCTCCGCCACCGCCCGCTGGCTGACGGCGGGTGCGAGGCGGTAGTAGTCGCGCAGGTCGGGCTCGGTGGCCACGCCCAGCGCGATCGCGGCCTTCTCGGTGAGCCGCCGGCACGCCTCGTCCTCCGGGATCACCGTGTCCAGCACGTCGGCCGGCAGCACCCGCTCGGTCAGGTCGTACATCCGCTGGAAGCTCCGGCGGGTGCCCACCGACAGCTCACCCGCGGCGAACAGGTACTCGCAGGCGTGTTTCACCTCCGACCGGTTCCACCAGCCGCCGCGCCGCCTGGGCTTGGGCGACTCGTCGCCACCGAGAACGTCCTCGATCGCGCCCGCACCGAGCGGTCCTTCGTCCTTGACGACGGCGAGCACGTCGGCCAGCAGGGTTCGGTTGTCGTGAGCACCGCGGAAGTAGCTGTTCGGATCCTCGGCGTTCAGGCGCATCCGCCGGCGCAGCAGCGGCCAGTCCTCGACCGGGATCAGGCTGGCCACGTGCGCCCAGTACTCCACCAGTTGCCTGGGCCGGCGGGCGGAGTCGGCCCATGCCGCGTCGTCCACCAGGTCGAACGGGTACGCGCCGATCCGGCTGAACACCGGCATGTAGTGGGCGCGCACCGCCACGTTCACCGAGTCCAACTGGAGCAACTGGGTGCGGGACAGCACCTTCGCCAGGTGCCTGCGGTTGGGCGGCGACGTCGGCCGGGGCTCGGCGAAACCCTGTGCGGCCAATGCCACCCGGCGCGCCACGGCTGCGCTCATCGTGTCCACGGGCACCGATCGTGCCAGGTGACACCGACAGTCGCGGCGAGCGTAGGGTCAACCGCCGTGGCAACCGCCTCAGTCCGTCCCGCGACCCGCGACGACGTCCCGGACCTCGTCCGTATCCAGCTCGACACCTGGCGGACGGCCTACGCCGGCCTGCTGCCGCCGGACGTCCTCGACGGCATCGACCCGGACGAGGCGCGCGGCGCGTGGACGGCCGCACTGGCCGGACCGGCGCGACTGTTCGTGGCCACGGAAGGCGAGTGGACGGTCGGCTTCTGTGCCGCCGGACCGGCTCCGGACGGCGAGGTCGCGGCGGCCGACGGCACCCTGCCGGACGACGCGAGCACGGTGGGGTTGATCGGCACCCTGCTGGTGGAACCCCGCTGGGGCCGCAGGGGTCACGGTGGTCGGCTGCTCGCCACCGCGGC
The DNA here is from genome assembly GCA_036491115.1 of Pseudonocardiaceae bacterium. Classification (GTDB taxonomy): domain Bacteria; phylum Actinomycetota; class Actinomycetes; order Mycobacteriales; family Pseudonocardiaceae; genus DATEPR01. The sequence continues at coordinate 110,509 of DASXCQ010000100.1, read as the reverse complement.
GCACGCACTGCGCGAGACGGGCGCCACCCGGGGCATCGCCTGGATTCCGGAGGCCGACGACGCGTCCCGGAAGTTCTACGCCGGAGCGAACTGGCAGCCAGACGGCATCGCCCGCACGCTGGACGCCGGTGGCAGGCCGCTGCGCGAGCTCCGCCTCACCGGCACCCTCGACCTGCGACTGGTCGAGTAGCACCCACCTCAGAGGTCGAGCAGGGCCTCCAGGCCGACCGTCAGGCCAGGACGGTCCACAATAGACCGGACCGCCAGCAGCACGCCGGGCATGAACGAGCTGCGGTCCAGCGAGTCGTGCCGGATGGTGAGCGTCTCCCCCTCGGTGCCGAACAGCACCTCCTGGTGCGCCACCAGGCCGGCCAGCCGCACCGAGTGCACCCGCAGCCCGTCGACGTCCGCGCCCCGCGCGCCCTCCAGCGCCTTGGCCGTGGCGTCCGGGATGTCGGCCATGCCGGCCGCCGCGCGGGCCTTGGCGATCAGCTCCGCCGTGCGGGCCGCGGTGCCGGACGGCGCGTCGACCTTGCGCGCGTGGTGTAGTTCGATGATCTCGACCGACTCGTAGAACCGGGCCGCGAGCTGGGCGAACCGCATGGACAGCACGGCGCCGATGGCGAAGTTCGGCGCGACCAGCACGCCCAGCTCCGGCTTGTGCTCCAGCCAGGTGCGCAGGGTGTCCAGCCGCTCCCGGTCGAACCCGGTCGTGCCCACCACGGCGTGAATGCCCTGGTCGACGCAGAACCGCAGGTTGTCCATGACCACGTCGGGATGGGTGAAGTCGACGACGACCTCGGCCGACGCGTCCACGATGTCGAACATCCAGTCGCCGGTGTCGATCATCGCGACGACCTCCATGTCGCCCGCCGCCTCGACCGACCGGCACACCTGGGCGCCCATCCGGCCGCGGGCGCCGAGCACCCCGACCCGGATCGGGTCGTCAGCCGACCGCGCGGGCCGCAAGGGTCGACTGGACGTGGGCTCTCCGGTCACCGGCGATCACCCCTGTAGCTCGGCTGGCAGGTCGTCTGGGTGAGCGTACGGGCCGACCACGGCGGTGGCGACGGGGCGCCGCAACAGCTCGGCGGCGAGATCGGCCACGTCCTGGGCGTCGACCGCCTCGATCCTGGCCAGGGTGCCCTCCACGGTCAGGTGGTTGGCGTAGTTGAGCTCTCCCTTGCCGATCCGCGACATCCGCGAGCCGGAGTCCTCCAGGCCCAGCACCAGCCCACCGCGCAACTGACCCTTGCCCCTGGCGACCTCGGCGTCGGTCAGGCCGTGGGCGGCGACGTCGTCCAGCACGGCACGCAGCACGCCCGCCACGTCGCCCAGCCGGTCGGGCTGCGCACCCGCGTAGAACGACAGCGTGCCGGTGTCCGCGTAGGACCCGACGGCCGAGTACACCTGGTACGCCAGGCCGCGCCGCTCCCGGATCTCCTGGAACAGCCGCGAACTCATGCCGCCGCCCAGCGCCGCGTTCAGCACGCCGAGAGCGAACCGGCGGTCGTCGTGCCGGTCCAGTGCGCGCACGCCCAGCATGAGGTGGGCCTGCTCGGTGTCATCGGTGTGCAGCCGCAGGCCAGGCCTGGCCGGCCGCAGTGTGCCGGCCCGAGGTGCCATCGGCGCCTGGTCACCGACCAGCCGGTCGCTCAACGCCTTGCGGGCCAGGCGAAGCACCTGCTGGTGGGTGACGTTGCCGGCCACGGCCAGCACCATGCGGTGCGGCTGGTAACGCCTGCGGTGGAAGCCGCGCAGCGCGGTGCGGGTCAGCCCTGTGACGGACTCCTCGCTGCCCAGCACGGACCGGCCCAGTGGGTGGTCGCCCATGATGGCCGCACTGAAGGTCTCCTGCAGGAGATCCTCCGGGTCGTCGTCGCTCATCGCGATCTCTTCGAGCACCACACCGCGTTCCAGCTCGACGTCGTCCCGCGCCATCGTGGCGAAGAAGACCACGTCGGCGATCAGGTCGATGGCCAGCGGCAGGTCGGCGTCCAGCGCGTGCACGTAGTAGCACGTGTGTTCCTTGGCGGTGAACGCGTTGAGCTCACCGCCGACGGCGTCGATCTCCTCGGCGATCTGCGCCGCGGTGCGCTTCCTGGTGCCCTTGAACAGCAGGTGCTCCAGGAAGTGCGCGGCACCGGCGACGCCGGGCGACTCGTCCCGCGAGCCGACGCCGACCCACATGCCGACGGCCGCCGACCGCACGCCGGGCACCTGCTCGGTGATCACCCGAAGGCCACCCGGCAGGACGGTGCGGGTCACCACGTGACCCGCACCGTCCCGTTCCAACACCTTCGTGCCCGCCTGCTGCGGCTGGGCCAACGCTCGGCCCTGGTGCAGGTGGCGGACCTGCGCTGGCCGCCTGGTCACCGGGTCGCAGGCTCCGGTGCGGCAGCCGGGGTCTCGTCGGCGGCCGGGGCGGCGGCCTCGTTCTCGTTGACCACGATCAGGCTGATCTTGCCGCGCTGGTCGATGTCGGCGATCTCCACGCGGAGCTTGTCGCCGACCTTGACCACGTCCTCCACCTTGCCGATCCGCTTGCCGTTGCCCAGCTTCGAGATGTGCACCAGGCCGTCCTTGCCGGGCAGCAGCGAGACGAACGCGCCGTACGCGGCCGTCTTCACCACGGTGCCCAGGAACCGCTCGCCGACCTTGGGCAGCTGCGGGTTCGCGATGGCGTTGATCATGCCGATCGCCGCCTCCGCCTTGGGGCCGTCATTGGCACCGATGTAGATCGTGCCGTCGTCCTCGATCGAGATGTCGGCGCCGGTCTCATCGGTGATCGACTTGATCATCTTGCCCTTCGGGCCGATGACCTCGCCGATCTTGTCCACCGGGATGTGGATGGACGTGACGCGCGGCGCGTACGGGCTCATCTCGTCCGGCCGGTCGATGGCCTCGGCCATGACCTCCAGGATGGTCAGCCGGGCGTCCCGCGCCTGGCCGAGCGCCTGGGCCAGCACCTCGGACGGGATGCCGTCCAGCTTGGTGTCCAGCTGCAGCGCGGTGACGAACTCCGTGGTGCCGGCGACCTTGAAGTCCATGTCGCCGAACGCGTCCTCGGCGCCGAGGATGTCGGTGATCGCGACGTACTCGGTCCTGCCGTCGACCTCGTCGGACACCAGGCCCATCGCGACGCCGGAGACCGGCGCCCGCAGTGGCACACCGGCGTTGAGCAGCGACATGGTGGACGCGCAGACCGAGCCCATCGACGTGGAACCGTTGGAGCCCAGCGCCTCCGACACCTGACGGATGGCGTACGGGAACTCCTCGCGCTTGGGCAGCACCGGCACCAGCGCCCGTTCGGCCAGCATGCCGTGGCCGATCTCGCGCCGCTTCGGCGAACCCACGCGACCGGTCTCACCGGTCGAGTAGGGCGGGAAGTTGTAGTGGTGCAGGTAGCGCTTGGTGGTCTCCGGCGCCAGGGTGTCCAGCGTCTGCTCCATGCGCAGCATGTTCAGCGTGGTCACGCCCATGATCTGGGTCTCGCCGCGCTCGAACAGGGCCGAGCCGTGTGCCCTCGGGACCACGGCGACCTCGGCGGAGAGCTGCCGGATGTCGGTGATGCCACGGCCGTCGATGCGCACCTTGTCCCGCAGGATGCGGCGCCGCACCAGCTTCTTGGTCAGTGACCGGAACGCGGCGCCGACCTCCTTCTCGCGGCCGCCGAAGGCAGCGCCCTCGCCGACACCGACGCGCTCCAGGCACAGCGCCTTGACCTCGTCGATCCGGCTCTCGCGCTCCTGCTTGGCGGCGATGGTCAGCGCCTGGGCCAGGTCGTCGCTCACCGCGGCCTCGACGGCCTGGAACGCGTCGGCCTGGTAGGGCGGGAACGTCGGGAACTCGGCGGTCTCCTTGGCGGCCGCGGCGGCCAGGGTGGCCTGGGCCTCGCACAGTGCCCGGATGAACGGCTTCGCGGCCTCCAGGCCCTGCGCGACGACCTGCTCGGTCGGCGCCTGCGCGCCGGCCGCGATCAGCTCGGTCATCTGCTCGGTGCCCTCGGCCTCGACCATCATGATCGCGACGTCGTCACCGACCACCCGGCCGGCGATCGCGATGTCGAACACCGAGCGCTTGGACTGCTCCCTGGTCGGGAACGCCACCCACTGGCCGTCGATCAGCGCGACGCGGACGCCGCCGATCGGGCCGGAGAACGGCAGGCCGGACAGCTGGGTGGACGCGGACGCCGCGTTGATCGCGACGGCGTCGTAGACGTCGTCCGGGTTCAGCGACAGCACCGTGACGACGATCTGGATCTCGTTGCGCAGACCGTCCACGAAGGACGGGCGCAGCGGCCGGTCGATCAGCCGGCAGGTCAGGATCGCGTCGGTGGACGGCCGGCCCTCCCGGCGGAAGTACGACCCGGGAATCCGGCCCGCCGCGTACATCCGCTCCTCGACGTCCACCGTCAGCGGGAAGAAGTCGAAGTGTTCCTTGGGCTGCTTGGACGCGGTGGTCGCGGACAGCAGCATGGTCTCGTCGTCGAGATAGGCGACGACGCTGCCGGCGGCCTGCCTGGCCAGCCGGCCGGTCTCGAAACGGACGGTACGGGTGCCGTACTTGCCGTTGTCGATGATCGCGGTGGCTTCATGCACCGCGTTCTCAGTCACATTCGCGCTGAGATCGGTCATTTTCGGTTGTCTCCTCGTCTTGCGGGCCGCGCGGCAACCCGTAGCACCCCTGTGCTGCGAGGTCACGGCCCTTGCGACGAGGCCGGTCTTCGATCGAAGCCCCAGGTTCGACGAACCTGGCGGCCACTACCGAGGACCGGCGGACGCACCCGAACGCCGTGGCACGCGGTCCCTGTGTTCCGTTCGGTACTCCGGCGGGGAGTGACCGGTTCGGTCACTCCCCGCCGGGACGTGTCATCGACGCAGGCCGAGCCGCTGGATGAGCTGCCGGTAGCGCTCGATATCCACCTTCGCCAGGTAGTTGAGCAGTCGGCGACGACGGCCGACCATCAGCAACAGCCCCCGGCGCGAGTGGTGGTCGTGCTTGTGCACCTTGAGGTGCTCTGTGAGGTCACTGATCCGCTTGGTCAGCAGCGCGACCTGGGCCTCCGGCGAGCCGGTGTCCGACTCGTGCACCCCGTAGTCGCTGAGAATGGACCTCTTCTGTTCGGTGGACAGCGCCACTCGTTCTCCTCGTCACTGTGTGTGCCGTGTGCATCGGCCCCAGGCCGTCCCCGATTGCCGGGAAATGACAGTGCCGGCCGCCACGGACCGCAGCCGCACTCAAACACCGAGGATATCAGCCATGCGCACGGCACCGTCCGGCGCCCGCGCGGCGGGTCGCTGACAGTCAGCCCCGGACCAGCGGCAGGCGCTCCACGGTGGTGTACGTCGGTCCACCCCTACCGGCCTCGCTGCGCATCAGCAGCACGGCCTCCGGCGTGAACCACGGGCCACTGTACCCGGCGACGGCCGCCGTCAGCACGTCCTTTTCCGGCTGCCCGGTCCGCCAGCGGGCCAGTGTCAGATGCGGACGGTAACCGCGGCGCCCGGCACCGGCCGCCCTGGCCAGTTGGGTGAACCGCCGGTCGTCGTCCGCGGCGACGCCCGCCCACAGCACGCCGGGGAACGTGCCGCCGCCGGCCAGGTGCAGCGCGGGCGCCGGCCGACCCTCGGCCCGGCGGCGCAGCCAGCGGGTGCGGCGCACCGGATCGTCGTCGTCACCGAAGAAGCCGAGCGTGACGTGCCAGCGTTGGACCGGGATCCAGCGCAGATCCGTTGGCAGTGCCGGGGTGCGGTCGGCCAGCCAGCCGACCAGGTGGTCGACCACCGCGGCCGGCGGGACCAGCGCGGAGAACAGGCGCATGTGGTTCAGCTCGGGCGGGGTCCGGCGGCCGCCTGCCGGTCGACCACGGGCGACTGCGCCATCGGCGCCGGCCTGCGCTCCACGATCGGTATGGCGCCGTCCTCGGCCGGCCGCTCGCCCGCCCTGCGCAGCAGGTCGCCCAGTTCCGGGAAGTCCTCGTCCACCAGTTCGGCGGCGGCCAGCAGGTCGTCACTGGTCAGGATGTTGCGCAGCGCGTCGACCGCGGCGTTCGCGTCCGAGGTGGCGTCCACCCGCAGGACGTCCCGGCCCACGGTGGGCCGCGACTCCTTCACGTCCTCCATGGCCTGCTTCATCGCGTCCGGATCACCGGCGGCGACGTCCGGGATGAAGACCTTCCGTTCCAGCATGATCATCCTGGCCAGCACGGACGGGTTGCCGATCTTGGCGCGCCTGCCGCTCATCACCTGGCTGAGCATCGGAGCGCTGATCCCGAGCACGTCGGCCAGGTACGCCTGGGAGATGTTGAACGCCCGGACGAGGCGGCGAACCCGATCGCCGAGCGGCTCTCCGTACCACTCGCGCTGCAGCGCGAGATTGCGCTGGACGATCTTGGGATCCTCCACGTTCGCCTCTCCTGGCTGTCCTCGGGTAGCCGACCTGGACTGATCGGTATCTTGCCAGCCCACCCGTTGCCGGCGGGCGGAAACGGACGAGGTGGCCGCGATCGAGCCATCGCGGGCCGGTGACACCGGTCACCCTGGGTGGCGATCAGTCGGAGAGCAGGTCCCTGGTGATGGCGACGTCGATGCCGACCTGGTCGATCAATGCCTGGACGCTGTCGTAGCGCTCCATGTCGCGCAGCCGGGCGACGAAGTCCAGCCCGACCCGCTGGCCGTAGAGGTCCTCGTCCAGGTCCAGCACGAACGCCTCGACGCGGCGCTCCCGGCCGGAGAACGTGGGATTGGTGCCGACGGACACCGCGGCGCGCAGCCGCCTCGGTTCGGCGTGGTCGCTGCCCTGGTGGACGAACCAGCATGCGTACACACCGTCGGACGGCACGGCCGCGTAGCGCGCGGTGGACAGGTTCGCCGTGGGGTAGCCGAGTTCCCTGCCCCGGCCGTCACCCCGGACGACGATGCCCTCCAGCCGGTGCGGCCTGCCCAGCGCGGTGGCCGCGGCCACCACGTCGCCCGCGTCGATGCACGAACGGATGTAGGTGGACGAGTAGACGACCTCGTCGGAGCCGACGCCGTCCTGGGGCACGGTCACCAGGTCGGCGCCTTCCGTGGTGAACCCGAACCGGTGACCGAGTTCCCTCAACCGCATGACGTCGCCAGCGGCCTTGTAACCGAAGGTGAAGTTCTGGCCGACCACGACGGCGGCCACGTGCAGCCGGTCCACCAGCAGCTCGTGCACGAACTCGTCGGCCGTCACCCTGGACAGCTCCAGGGTGAACGGCAGCACGCAGAACACGTCCACGCCGAGCCGTTCCACCAGCGCCGCCTTGCGGTTCAGCGTGGTCAGCTGGGCAGGGTGGCTGCCCGGCCGGACGACCTCGGAGGGATGGGGGTCGAACGTGAGCACCACGCTGGGCACCTCACGCTGCTTGGCCAGCTCGACAGCACGCCCGATCAGCGCCTGGTGGCCCTTGTGCACGCCGTCGAAGACGCCGATGGTCGCCACGCACCGCCCCCAGTTGCCGGGCAGGTGATCGAGTCCACGCCATCTCAGCACGATCAACAGACTACGGTCCGCACGGCTCGGGCGCCCGTGTCCCGGCCGGGGCGAGCACGCACGCGGAGGCCGTCAGCCCGCCGGGGCCAGGACGACCAGCGGCGCGGCATGGTCGTTCTCGTCCCGGGCCAGCGCCACGACGTGCCCGTCCGGACCGAAGACACCGTAGGTGCCGGGCAGCCCGCCGGGTGCCAGCCGCGCGCCGTGGGACAGCGACTCGGCCTCCCCCGCCGGCACGTCGCGGCGGGGGAAGGCCAGCGCCACGGCCTCGTCCAGGGTCAGCGACAGGGCGGCGCGGTCGGCGAGTTGTTCCAGGGTGCGGGCGGTGCGCAGGCCGAACGGCCCGACCTGGGTGCGGCGCAGCGCCGTCAGGTGGCCGCCGACGCCCAACCCGGCGCCCAGGTCCCTGGCCAGCGCGCGGACGTAGGTCCCGGACGAGCAGTCCACCAGCACGTCCAGTTCGGTGGCCCGCTCGACCCTGCGCAGCGACAGCACGTCGAACCGGTGCACCACGACTTGGCGCGGCGGCAGGACGACGTCCTCGCCGTCCCGCACTCGCTGGTAGGACCGCTTGCCGGCCACCTTCACGGCGCTGACCGAACTGGGCACCTGCTGGATCTCGCCGGTGAGCTCCCGAACCCCTGCGTGCACCGCGTCCTCGTCGACCCCGGAGGCGTCCACTTCGGATAGTATCTCGCCCTCGGCGTCGTCGGTGGTGGTGGCGGCGCCGAGGCGGATGGTGGCCAGGTACGCCTTGCGTTCCAGGGCCAGGTGCCCGAGGAGCTTGGTGGCCCGCTCCAGGCCGAGTACGAGCACGCCGGTGGCCATCGGGTCCAGCGTGCCGGCGTGGCCCACCTTGCGGGTGCCGAAGATCTTCCGTGCCCGTGCGACGACGTCGTGGGACGTCATGCCGGCCGGTTTGTCGACGATCACCACACCGGGTGGTACGGAAGGGCGGGACACAGCCGGACATCCTGCCTGATGGCGGTGGGCCCGGTCAGCCTCGGGTCTCACCGACCACCGACCACCGCGCGGTGCGCAGCCTGGTCAGCGCCGCGGCCAGCCGGCACAGCATGAACACCGACAGACCGGTCCAGATGCCCGTCAGGCCCCAGTGGTAGGCAAGGGAAAGCCAGATCAGCGGCAGGAACCCGACGACGGCGGCGATCAGCGTCACGGTACGCAGGAAGGCGGCGTCACCCGCGCCGAGCAGCACGCCGTCGATGGCGAACACCACACCGGCCACCGGCTGGAGCCCGACGAAGAACCACCAGGCGTGCGGGATCTGTGCCAGCACCGTGGGATCGGCGGTGAAGGCGTGCGGCAGCACACCGGCCAGCGCGGCGAACAGCGCGCAGGTGAGGATGCCGAAGGCCAGCCCGTAGAGCGTGACCCTGGTCGCCAGCCGCCGCGCCTCGGTCTGGTGTCCCGCCCCGAGTTCGGCGCCCACCAGTGCCTGCGCGGCGATCGCGACCGAGTCCAGCACCAGCGACAGGAACGTCCAGAGCTGCAGCACCACCTGGTGCGCGCCGACCGCGGCCGCGGACGTGCGGGCCGCGACCGAGGCCGCGGACACGAAGCACGCCTGGAACGCGACGCTGCGCAGGACCAGGTCGCGGCCCATGGACAGCTGTGCTCGCATGGCGGCCCGGTGCGGGCGGGCCGGCACCCGGTAGGCCCGGCACTCGTGCCGCAGGGCGTTCAGGAACAACCCGGCGACCACCACCTGAGCAGCGACGTTCGCGATCGCGGAACCGGTCAGCCCGAGCCCCACGACGTGCACCAGGATCGGGCACAACACGGCGGACATGCCGTTGCCGGCGACGACGTAACGCAGCGGCCTGCGGGTGTCCTGCACGCCGCGCAGCCAGCCGTTGCCGGCCAGGGTGACGAGGATCAGCGGGACCCCGAACAGGGCGATGCGCAGCCACCGCACGGCGCCCGCCGCGATGACGCCACTGCCGGCCAGCCCACTGGCCACCGGTCCGGCCAGTGCCTGGCCGGCGACCAGGATCAGGACGCCGATCAGCGCGCCCAGCCAGGTGGCGTTGACGCCCTCGGCGACGGCCCGTTCGTGCTGGCCGGCGCCGTGCAGGCGGGCGGCGCGGGCGGTGGTGCCGTAGGCCAGGAAGGTGAGCTGGGTGGACACCTGGGACAGCAGCAGCCCGCCCAGCGCCAGACCGGCGAGCGGGACGGCGCCGAGGTGGCCGACGACGGCGGTGTCGACGAGCACGTAGAGCGGTTCGGCGGCGAGTACGCCCAGCGCGGGAACAGCGAGCGCGACCAGCCGCCGAGCGTCGTTCCGTGCCACCGTCGCTAGCCGGCCAGCAGCGGTGCCCGGTCGAGTTCGGCCTTGAGTCGCGCGAGAACGTCGTCGGCGGTCCCGGACACGGTGAACCCGGCGGCCAGCCGGTGCCCGCCGCCACCCATCGCCCGTGCCGCCGCGCTGACGTCCACCCGCGCGATCGCGCGCAGCGAACCGCTCCAGCGGTCGGTCCCGAGTTGCTTGAGGACGGCGGCCACCTCGGCCTCGCGGGTGCCGCGAATGATGTTGATCACACTGTCCACGTCCTCGTAGCGCAGCCCGGCCGCGTCGTCCGTGGTGATCGCGGTGTGCACCAGACCCAGTCCATGCGCGGCGGCCGGGTCCAGCGTTGCGCGGCCCAGGACGGCGGACAGCATGCGCAGCCAGCCGAACGGGTGACTGTCCATCAGCGGTCGCGCGACCCGGTCGGGGTTGACGCCAGCTTCCAGCAGGCGCGCGGCGGACAGGTGCGTCGTCGGTGTGGCCCGGCGGAACGAGCTGGTGTCGGTGACGATGCCGGCGTAGATGGCGCGGGCGGCCGGTTCGGTGAGGGGCACGCCGAGTTCGTCGACCAGGCGCAGCACGAGGGTGGCGGTGGCCTCCGCGTGGTCGTCGAGGACGTTGACGGTGCCGAACTCGCCGGTGGAGACATGGTGGTCGATGACGACGACGTCACCGCCCGCGGCGCGGGTGGCGGCGACCCGGTCGCCGAGCGGGCCCAACCGGTTCACGTCACTGCAGTCGAGCACGACGAGCGTGCGCGGCGCGGCCGGCACGGCGTCGGCCGGCACGAACAGCCCGGCGTCGTCCAAGTGCCGCAACGACTCCGGCACCTCCAACGGGTTGCCGAACGACACGCGGACGGTCGCTCCCCGGTCCCGCAACACCGTGCCCAGCCCGACCGCGCTGCCGAACGCGTCCGCGTCCGGGTTGACGTGGCCGAGAAGTGTCACGTCGGTCGCGTCGGCCAGCACGGCGGCGGCCGCCTTGAACTGCCCGGTCAGGTCTGTGCGCATGGCAAGCAAGCTACGCTGCGCGGGTCCACCGTCGTCCAGCCGGATCACCACGCCTGATGAGCCAGTACGCAGCGATGATCTACCCGTCGGCCAACCGGGTGTACGCGGACTCGTCCGTGCGCCTGATGGCGGCGGAGCTCGGCGTGTTCGACGCGGCGGTGCTCGGCGGCCGGATCTCGTCGGTCGAGGAGACCGTCATCGGCGGCGTGCCGTACGTGACGTTCACCGCTCCGGTACTGGACGACCACGACGTGGCGCTGCTGTCGAACCTGTCGGCGCTGTACGCGTTGTTCGCAGTGGAGGGTTCCCTGTTGCGGCCGGTCGCGTTGCGGCCGCTGGACGTGTTCGACACTGATCTCCTGACGATCCAGAAGTACTCGGGCAAGACGAACGAGCTGTTCACCAAGTTGGTGTTGAACGTCACGGCGCTGAGCACGTCGCGCCCGGCCGATCTCGTGGACGCGAGGCTGCGGGTGTTCGACCCGATGTGTGGGCGGGGGACGACGCTCAACCAGGCGATGATGTACGGGTTCGACGCGGCGGGGCTGGACGTCGACGGGAAGGACTTCGACGAGTACGGGCGGTTCGTGCGGACGTGGCTGCGGAACAAGCGGATCAAGCACGAGGCGAACGTGGTGCCGATCCGGCGGGACCGTGCGCAGTTGGGACGGCGGTTGGATGTGACGCTGGGGGTGACGAAGGAGCGGTACAAGGCGGGGGACATGCTGCGACTGTCCTATGTGAACGGTGACACGGCGCGGTCGGCGGAGTTCTTTCGGCCTGGTTCGTTTGATGTCGTGGTGACCGATGCGCCGTACGGGGTGCGGCACGGGAGCCGGGATGCCGGGTTGTCTCGGACGCCGGTCCGGTTGTTGCGTGAGGCGATGCCGGGGTGGGCGAAGGTGCTGCGGTCGGGTGGGGCGCTGGGTCTGGCGTGGAACACGTATGTCGCTGAGCGAGCCGAACTGGCGGCGATTGCCGAGGAAGCGGGCCTGACAGTCCGCAACGATCCGGTGTACCAGGCGTTCACCCACAGAGTGGACCAGGCAATAGTCCGAGACATCCTGATAGCCACCAAGCCGTAGCCCGAGTCGACCACAGACGGCCAACAAGCCAATGCCACCTGTAGGCCGCCACCGCGCGACGCGACCCGCAAGGACTCCGGGCGTGTCGTCCTCCGAACGGCCGACACGCGAAGACTGGCTCGGCCGCTCCATTCCCGAAGGGACTCGGCGGCCGAGCCCAAGCACGTCGGGGCGTGTCGTCCATCCAGTGGCCGACATGCGGACGCCAACGGCGTGACGACCACTCAGCGGCCGACTCAACCACAGCAGCACCCGCGCGTGTCGTCCCCCTGGCGGCCGAGATGCAACTACCACTTGCATGTTGATCGCTCAGTGGCCAACTCATCTGACCCCACCGGCGCGAGCCGTTCGATCAGTGGCCGACACGCGGCCCCTGCCTTGTTGGCCGCTCGGCGGCCGACTCAACCGAGCCAGGCTTGCGTCCCTTGATCGGCCGAGACACACGGATTCCCTGCATGTCGACCGCTTGGCGGCCGAACCAACTGAGCCAGCGTCCGCGCGTTGTCCATTCAGCCACCGACACTCGGCTCCTGTGCATGTCGACCACTCCGCGGACGACTCAGCTAGGCCGGCACCCGCACGCGTCATCCAATCCAGCCACCGACACTCGATTCCTCCGCACGTCGACCACTCCGCGGACGACACACCCGAGCCGGCACCTGCACGTGTCGTCCGTTGAGTGGTCGAGACACGGCAGTCTGGCGTGTTCTTGTCCGGCAGCCCGCAGCCCAAGCCGAGGCGTGGTCAACCGTTGCGCGTGTCGTCCGTTCAACGGCCGACACATGAAGATCGGCACGGCCAGGGCCCAGGCCGGCTCGATCGCCTGCTCAAGCGCGCGCCGCCGGGCGTGTCGTCCGATTAGCGGTCGACTCGCCCGGCGGCGGTGAAGCAAACCTGCGCCCTACTCGTCCTCGGGATCCGTGGCTTCGCGGGGTGGTTTGTACGGGTCCGGGTCGCCTGCGGGGCTGGCGCCGTTGGCCAGGCGGGCTACTTCGGCGTCGGCTGCTCGGGCCCGGGCCAGCAATTCATCGATCCGGCGGACATCATCGGGCACGGTATCCGCGATGAAGGCGAGCGTCGGCGTGAACCGAACGCCTGTGCCCTGGCCGACCAGCGTGCGTAGCACGCCCTTGGCCGACTCCAACGCCGCCGCCGCGCCGACCGTGTCCGGGTCACCGTCCAGCGTCTCGGGCAGCACGGTGTAGTACACCGTTGCCTCGCGCAGGTCGGCGGTCACCTTGGCGTCGGTGATGGTCACCTTGGCCAGTCTGGGGTCCTTCACCTCGTGTTCCAGCGCGGACGCGACTATCTGCGCTATCCGCTTGGCGAGGCGACGAGCCCGGGGTGCGTCGGCCACGACACAACCTCCCTCTCCGTCGTCACGTCATCGCATGTGGGAATCGCATGTGGGAATGGGGACAGCGGCTCAGTCGTGTGGACCGACCACACGCTGCCGCGCCGACAACAACTGCAACTCTGTGCGGCCGGCGACCAACCGTTCGCACGCGTCGAGCACCTCGTGCATGTGCGTCGTGTCGGCGGCCACCACGGCGACGCCGATCAGCGCGCGGCGGTGCAGGTCGAGATGGCCGGCTTCGGCGACCGAGACCTCGTACTTCCTGCGCAGTTCGGCGATGACCGGGCGCACCACGGATCGCTTCTGCTTCAACGAATGGACATCCCCGAGCAGGATGTCGAGTTCCAGCGCACCCACATACACGTCAGCAGTCCCCGTGGCTGGTGGGTGTGCTGGGGCCGGACGGGGAACGCCGGCCCCAGCACGATCACGCTACGAGCGAGGCTTCTCGCGCATCTCGTAGGTCTCGATGACGTCCTGCAGCTTCAGGTTGTTGAAGCTGACCGTCAGACCGCACTCGAACCCTTCCCGCACCTCGGTCGCGTCGTCCTTGAACCGGCGCAGCGAGGTGATGGTCTGGTTCTCCGAGACGACGACACCGTCGCGCAGGATGCGGGCCTTGGCGTTGCGCCGGATCTCGCCGGACAGCACCATGCAGCCGGCGATGGTGCCGACACGCGAGGACCGGAACAGTTCGCGGACCTCGGCCCTGCCGAGCTGGACCTCTTCGTACTCCGGCTTGAGCATGCCCTTCAGGGCCTGCTCGATCTCGTCGATCGCCTGGTAGATGACCGTGTAGTACCGGATGTCGATGCCCTCGTGGGTGGCCTGCTCGGCCACCTTGCCCTCGGCCCGCACGTTGAACCCGATGATGACCGCGTTGGACGCGATCGCCAGGTCCACATTGGCCTTGGTGATGCCACCGACACCGCGGTCGATCACCCGCAGCTCGACCTCGTCGCCGACGTCGATCTTCATCAGCGCGTCCTCGAGTGCCTCGACGGTACCCGAGTTGTCGCCCTTGATGATCAGGTTCAGCTGGCTGGTTTCCTTCAGCGCGGCGTCCAGGTCCTCCAGGCTGACCCGCTTGGCCCTCGACGCGTTCAGCGCGTTGCGGTTGCGGGCCGCGCGGCGCTCGGCGATCTGCCGTGCCACTCGGTCCTCGTCCACCACGAGGAACTTGTCACCGGCACCGGGAACCGACGTGAAGCCGACCACCTGCACCGGACGCGACGGCAGCGCCGCCGTGATGTCCTCGCCGAACTCGTCCAGCATCCGCCGCACGCGACCATAGGCATCGCCGGCGACGATCGAGTCGCCGACATGCAGGGTGCCGCGTTGCACCAGCACCGTGGCGACCGGGCCGCGACCGCGGTCCAGGTGTGCCTCGATGGCCACGCCCTGGGCCTCCATGTCGGGGTTGGCCCGCAGGTCCAGCGATGCGTCCGCGGTCAGCAGGATCGCTTCCAGCAACGCATCGATGTTGGTGCCCTGCCGCGCCGAGATGTCCACGAACATGGTGTCGCCGCCGTACTCCTCGGCCACCACCCCGTAGTCGGTCATCTGCTGGCGGATCTTCTGCGGGTTCGCACCCTGCTTGTCGATCTTGTTGACCGCCACCACGATCGGCACGTCGGCGGCCAGCGCGTGGTTGATCGCCTCCACCGTCTGCGGCATGACACCGTCGTCCGCCGCGACCACGATCACCGCGATGTCGGTGGCCTGCGCACCGCGGGCACGCATGGCGGTGAACGCCTCGTGACCAGGGGTGTCGATGAAGGTGATCAGCCGTTCGTTGTCGTCCAGGTTCGTCGTCACCTGGTAGGCGCCGATGTGCTGGGTGATGCCGCCCGCCTCGCGCTCGTGCACGTTGGTCTTGCGGATCGTGTCCAGCAGCCGGGTCTTACCGTGGTCGACGTGACCCATGACGGTCACGACCGGCGGCCGCGCGGCCAGGTCGTCCTCACCACCGGCGTTCTCGCCGTAGGTGATGTCGAACGACCCGAGCAGCTCGCGGTCCTCCTCTTCCGGGGACACGACCTGGACCTGGTAGTTCATCTCGGAACCGAGCAGTTCCAGCACGTCCTCGGAGACGGACTGGGTGGCCGTGACCATCTCGCCGAGGTGGAACAACACCTGCACCAGCGATGCCGGGTTGGCGTTGATCTTCTCCGCGAAGTCGGTCAGCGACGCACCGCGCGGCAGCCGGATGGTCTCGCCGTTGCCCTTGGGCAGGCGGACACCGCCGACGCTCGGCGCCTGCATGTTGTCGTATTCCTGCCGCTTCTGCCGCTTCGACTTGCGACCACGCCGGGGCGCCCCGCCGGGACGGCCGAACGCACCAGCGGCACCGCCGCGACCGCCGCCACCGGGACGACCGCCGCCACCACCACCGGGACGGTAACCACCGCCACCACCGGCCGGAGCGCCGCCGCCACCGCCACCACCGCCGCGGTAGCCACCGCCACCGCCGCCACCACCACCGGGACCGCCGCGGTAGCCACCGCCACCACCGCCACCACCGGGACGGCCACCGCCACCACCGGGACCACCGGGACGGCCACCGCCGCCACCAGGACCGGGCCGCTGCGGACGAGGGGGCATCATGCCCGGGTTGGGCCGGGGCGGCATGTTGCCCGGACTCGGCCGGGAACCGCGGTCGCCACCGGGTGCCGGGCGGTCTCCACGCGGGCCGGGCGCCGGACGGTCGCCACCGGGCCGCTGCGGGCGGTCGCCGCCGGGGCGGGGACCACGCGGAGCGGGCGGTGCGGGCGAGCCGCCACCGCCGACGCCGAACGGGTTGTTGCCGGGCCGCGGCGTGCGCGGTCCGGGCTTGGGGGCCTGCCGCTTCGGCGGCACCACGGCACCACCGGACTGGCCACCGGCCGCCGGGGTCTGGGTCTGCCTCGGCTGCTGTTGCTGCGGGCGGGCCGCCGGTTCGGCCGGTGCCTCGGGCGGTGCGGCCGACGCCGCTGCCGCGGCGGGGGCCTGGGTCTGTTCGGCGGGCCGGTTGTTACGGCCGGGCGCGGGTGCGCCGGGACGCGGTCCGGGCCGGACACCGGGCGCCGCCTGCTTGGCCGGCGGCGCGGTCTGGATCGGCGCCGGGCTGGCCGGGCCGGACTCTGGACGGGTCGACGCCGCCGCGGGGGCGGACGCCGTCGGGCGCTGCACACCTGCGGCGCTGGGCGCCGGGGCCGCCGAACGGGCGGACTCACGGCTGCCGCCGGACCGGTTGCTCCGGCCGCCGTTGCCGCCGTCCTGCTTGGGGAAGGAATCCCGCAACCGGCGGGCGACGGGCGCCTCCACGGTTGAGGACGCGGACTTCACGAACTCACCAAGATCCTTGAGCTTGGCGAGTACGTCCTTACTCGTTACTCCGAGCTCTTTGGCGAGCTCGTGTACGCGGGCCTTGCCTGCCACTGCTCTCCTCATCTGGTGAGGTCGGCGGGCTGGCCGTCGACCTCGTCCTAACGTCGCGCGTTCATGGCTTCAGCTTCACGGCTGACTCATGACGGGTCGACCTGCTTCCTTGCTCTGACCGAACGTGAGGGAACTCCCACGTCGACGCTCTCGCCGAGCAGCTCCGACAGGTGGAGGCGAACCGGTTCGACGTCGAGCTCACCCGGCACCCGAAAGGCCCTGGGCAACGCCCGCCGCCGGTACGCGGTGCGCAGGCAGTCCGATCGCACATGGAGCCAGGCTCCGCGACCGGGCAGCGTGCGCTCGGGATCAGGAACCACGGCCCCGTCCACGACCACCACTCGCAGCAACTCGGTGGCCGACGTCGCGGCACGGCAACCCACGCAGGTTCGGACTGGGCCGAGACGCGCGGGAACCGGTCGATGACGTCGCACCACGACCAGTCTATCTCCTGGCCGTCCGGTCACCGAACCGGATCTCGCCGTTGCGGCTACGACTCACCTGCGACGGCGCCCGGAACCGCGCCGCCGTAACCGGAGGTAGCGGGATCGTCCTCGTCCGTGGTCGCCGGACCCGCCGCGTCGCTGCGGATGTCGATCCGCCAGCCGGTGAGCCGGGCGGCCAGGCGGGCGTTCTGGCCTTCCTTGCCGATCGCCAGAGACAGTTGGTAGTCCGGCACGACGACCCGCGCGGCCTTGCCCTTGTCGTCCACCACCTCGACGGAGATCACCTTGGCCGGCGACAGGGCGTTGCCGACGAACGTCGCCGGGTCGTCCGAGTGGTCGATGATGTCGATCTTCTCGCCGGCCAGCTCACTCATCACGTTGCGCACCCTGGCGCCCATCGGGCCGATGCAGGCTCCCTTGGCGTTCACGCCGGGCACCGTGGAGCGGACCGCGATCTTCGATCTGTGCCCGGCTTCCCGTGCCACGGCGGGGATCTCCACCGTGCCGTCGGCGATCTCCGGGACCTCCAGGGCGAACAGCCTGCGCACCAGGTTGGGATGCGTGCGGGACAACGTGATCTGCGTTCCGCGGGAGCCCCTGGCAACGGTGACGACGTAGCACTTGATGCGGGTGCCGTGCTCGTACTGCTCGCCGGGCACCTGCTCGCCGGGCGGCAGCATGCCCTCGATGTCGCCGAGCTGGACCACGACCATGCCGCGCGAGTTGGCCCGCGCGTCGCGCTGCACGACGCCGGCGATGATCTCGCCTTCCTTGGCGGAGAACTCACCGAAGGTGCGCTCGTGTTCGGCGTCCCGCAGCCGTTGCAGGATCACCTGCCGGGCCGTGGTGGCGGCGATCCGGCCGAAACCCTCCGGGGTGTCGTCCCACTCCTCGAGGATCTCGCCCTCGGGGCCGACCTCCTGGGCCAGTACCCGTACCACGCCGGTCTTCCGGTCGATGTCGATCTTGGCGTGCGGGTGGTGGCCCTCGGTGTGCTTGTACGCGGTGAGCAGCGCGGTCTCGATCGCTTCCATGACCGTCTCGAAGGGGATGTCCTTGTCGCGCTCGATCGCTCGCAACGCGGCGATGTCGACGTTCACCTCGACTCCTCCTTCGCATCCTTGTCGTGCTGCCGACCGCTGTTCTCCAGCATCAGCAGTTCCGCTGCCGGCGGCTGCCGGAACTCCACTTCCACGGTGGCCCTGGCCACGGTCCGATAGTCGACCCGGCGCAGCGTGCCGTCCACCAGCAGCTCCACCCCGGCCTCGTCGCACGCGCCCACGCGTCCGGTGAACTCGGCGCCGTCGTGCGGGCGGATCCGGACCAGCCGCAGCCTGGCCCGCCGCCACTGCCGGGGCCGGGTCAGCGGCCGGTCGACCCCCGGTGAGGTGACCTCGAGGGTGTACGGGCCGCCGAGGATGGCGTCGTGCTCGTCCAGCGTGGCCGACACCGCCCTGCTCACGCCGGACAGCAGGTCCAGTTCGACCCCGTCGTCGGCGTCCACCACCACCGTGACCAGTTTGCGCCGGCCGGCCACCTGGACCTCGAGCGACTCCAGGTCGACGCCGAGGCCGGCGACCGCGTCGGCGACCACAGGGCGCAACCGGCCCACGAGCGCGTCCCGCGCCGGGGTACCGCCGTGCTGCTCGCTGGGCACGCCTACTCCTCGCTCACGTCCGGTCAGGCGTCTCATGCACGCCGACCACGGCCGACGTCGGATCGCCGGCCGTGGTCGCCCAGCGTATCGCGTCGGGCGGAATCGGCAGGGTGGAGCCGACCACGGGTACTCCGACGGAGTGGCCGGTGCCGGACTGGCAGGATGAGGGTTCCGACCGGGCGGGCCGGCGCGCACGCACGGTCACGGAGACGGTGAGGGGGGACTGTGCGCGGCGCTGACCGGGGAGCCTGCGGCGGCACGAACGGGCCCGGCGTGGGCATCAGCAGGCGTGCGCTGCTCCGGGCAGGCGCGCTGGTCGCGGTCGCGGCACCGCTGGCCGCCGCGTGCACCGGCCAACCACCACCACCGCCACCCGACCCGCTGCGGCCGATGCTGACGGCGGCCACCAAGGACGCGGCCACGGCGAAGGCCGCTGCCGCCGCGTTCACCGACAACGGGCCGACACTCGCGGTGATCGCCGCCGTCCGGCTACAGCAGGCGTCAGCGCTGCGGGCCGAGGTGAACCGCGCGGCGGGCGTACCGGCCGGCGCCACCCCGACCCCGTCACCGACCACCAAGGCCGCACCGCCGAAGCTGACCGACGAGTCGACCGTCACCGCCCAACTGCTGAAGGGCATGACCACCGCCCAGCACCAGGCGGCGACGCTGATGCCGAAGCTGCCGCGCTACCGGACCGGTCTGGTCGGCTCGGTCGCCGCGGGCTGCGCCAGCCTGGCCGAGGCGCTGGACAGCAAGCCGATCACGGTCACGTCGGCCACCTCCGCCGCGCCCGCGCCCTCCGGCGGCACGGCGACGCTGAACGGTTCGACGTCGGCCGACACCACGCTCGCGGCCGACACGGGCACCGCGTTGCAGCACGCGCTCGGCGCGGAGAACGCCGCGTTGTGGCTGTACGGGACGGCGAGCGCCTTCGTGTCCAGTTCGGTGGAGGCCGAGTTGGACGCGGCGATGAACGCGGTGCAGAACCTGCGGGACGCCAGCGGGCAGCGGCTGTCCTCGGGTGGGGTCACGCCGCTGCCGGCCCAGCCCGCCTACCTGGTGCCGACACCGGTGACCAACCAGCCGACCGCGCTGGCCGCGCTGGCGGTCGCCGAGTCGGACGCGACGGTGGCGTGGCGGTCGGTGCTGGAGCACACGAACGACTCGGGACTGCGGTCGGCGGCGCTGGCCGCGCTGGTGGATTCCGCGGTGCGGCAGACCCGGTGGCGCAGGCTGTCCGGCCAGTCGCCGGCCTCGGTGGCGATGCCCGGCTCGGCCGCCTGAGCGGTGACGCTCAGTTGTCCGAGCCGCCGATGCCCTGCTTGGCCGCGTCGGCGCTGACCCCGCGCAGGGTGTGGTCGCTGGCCGACAGGCCGGAGCCGTCCTGCGAGCCGTCGACGAACTCCGTCATGACGATGATCACCCTGGGGCCACGCTGGCGGGAGTAGTAGCCGGCTTCCTGCAAGTCCTTCGGGCCGTTGGGTACCACGACGCCGTCCTCGACCAGGTCCTTGATGTGGCCGGTGTTGTCGCCGTCGCTGATCTTGCGCAGCGCGGCGGCGGCCGCGTCGGTCGGCATCCGGACCACCGCGACCGACGTGATCACCTTGTCGCTGTTGGTCAGCTGTGTGGTGAACAGCGACCGGCGCAGCGACACGCACGGGTTGTTCTCCAGGTACGTGAGCACGTCACGGGTGGCGTGCGCGGCGCAGTTGGTGACCGTGCTGGGGTTGGTGAACGGCTCGAACGCGTACACGCCGGCCGGCGTGGCCGGCGGGGCCGAGTGGGCCGTGGGCTGCTGGGCCGGATTGTTACGGATCAGATACCAGAGGAAACCGGACACCAGGGCGACGCCGACCAGACCCAGGCCCTTGAGCGTGTAGTCGAGCAGCTTCGAGCGGTCGGGCCGGAAGCGGCCGCCGGAGCCGCGACCGGTGGTCCGCCCCGACGGGCCGTAGGGTGCATAGCCGCTGGTGTCGGCGGGCGGAGCACCGAGTGCGGACGAGGGCATCTGGGACGTGCCGGCCCATCCCTGGGGCCTGCCGGGCTGCGGCGGCGCGGGGGCTCGGTAGTCATAGGGATCCGACACAATTCACCACCGTAACGGGTGACCGGGAGTGGGTCACACCCCCCGCCGTTTCTCCTACGGTGGCCCGATGCAGAGCCAGGAATTCGAGATCCGCACGGGCAGCACCGAGATCGTGATCGACCTTACCGACCGATGTGCCCGGTTCGTGGGCGAATCCGGTATGTCGGACGGGTTGTTGCACGTCTGGGTGCCGCACGCCACGGCCGGGCTGGCGATCCTGGAGACCGGCGCCGGCAGCGACGACGACCTGCTGGCCGTGTTGCACGACCTGCTGCCGAAGGGCCGGCACTGGCAGCACCGGCACGGTTCGCCGGGTCATGGCCGCGATCACGTGCTGCCCGCGCTGCTCCCGCCCTACGCCACGGTCCCGGTTCTGGGCGGGCGGCTCGCGTTGGGCACGTGGCAGTCGGTCTGCCTGGTGGACACCAACGTGGACAACCCGGTGCGGACGGTCCGGTTGAGCCTGCTGACCGGCTGAAACCGCTCGTTTGGCTGCGCGACGGACCGTCGCCGGCCGGATACTGTCGGTCTCGTGGGCTATCGCGGGCGGCCGAAGCACGCCAGGCCGTCCGCGCGGCCGCGTGGCGCGGTGATCGCCGCCGTGCTCCTGGTGGCCGCCGGTGCGGTGGCCGCCGTGGTGTTCACCCGTGGGGACGAGGCCGTCGGGGGCCGGGCCAGTCATGCCGGGCTGGGTTTCGCCGCGCCGCTGGTGCCGCAGCCGCAGACGTGGCCGACGCTGAGCAGCCCGGCGAGCGGGCTGTCCTACCAGATCCCGCCCACGCTGTGGTTCAGCGCGCCGCAGGACGGCACGATCGGCCAGGTGAGCCTGGCACAGGGCGCCGAACGCACCGCCTACACCTGCGGTAAGCCACTGGAACGCCTGCTGCGCGGGACGTTGGGCAGCGGCTCGGCGCCCAGGACCGATCCGGGGGCGGTGGCCGAGGCCGTGGCGCAGGCGGCGGCGACACAGTACTACAGCACCGGTGCCACCCCGCCGACGCTCACCGTCGGCAAGGCCCAGCCGGTACGGCGCACCACCCACTCCGGCGCGATCATCCAGGGCGCGCTGGTCGTGGCCACCGCACGGCAGCACGCCGACCGGTGCCTGGCCAGCCGGGGCGAGGTGCTGGTGTTCGTGCTGCGGCTGGCGGACAAGGACGGGGTGCTCGTCGTCAACGCGGACACCGGTGGCGGGCCGGCGGATCCGCCGCCGGCGACCGACGCGGAACTGCGCAGGATCATCGCGACCGCACGCCCGACCGACTGACCAGAATGGCCTCATGCGCACCCTCGTGCTGTGGGACATCGACCTGACCCTGCTGGACCTGCGCCGGCTCGGCGGCGGCTGGTATCGCGAGGCGATCCGGGAACTCACCGGAACCGAGATCGGCACCATGCCGCCCTTCGCCGGCCGGACCGACCGGTGGATAGCCAGGGAACTGCTGCTCGGTGCCGGCGTCGAGCCGACCGACGAGATGATCGACCGCCTGCACGAGACGGTGACCCGCATCGCGGAGGCGGACCGGCAACGGGTGGCCGAGGTCGGCGTGGTGCTGCCCGGCGTGGCCGACCTGTTGCGGGAGATCGCCGGCCGGGGTGACGTCGTACAGACCCTGGTCACCGGGAACCTGCGCGGCATCGCGGCGATCAAGGTCGCCGCGTTCGACCTGGACGACTACCTGGACCTGGCGATCGGCGGCTACGGCGAGGTGTCCGAGGAACGCTCGAAACTGGTCGCCGAAGCGGTGGCCGGTGCCGGCCGGCAGCACGGCACGCGGTTCACCGGCGACGCCGTGGTGGTGGTCGGGGACACACCGCACGACGTGCACGCTGCACTGGCGCACGACGCGCGGGCGATCGCCGTGGCCACCGGCAGTTTCCCGGCGGACGCACTGGTCGCGGCGGGCGCCCACGAAGTGCTGCCCGACCTGGGCGACACCGCGCGGGCGCTGGCCGCGATCCTGCCCTGACTCAGCTGCGGACGAGCCGCACCAGATGGTCGACGGCCTCGGCCACCGGCACCTCCGTGCGCTCGTTGGTGGCCCGGTCCTTGACCTCGACCACGCCGTTGGCCAGGCCGCGCCCGACCACCAGGATGGTCGGCACGCCGATCAGCTCGGCGTCCGCGAACTTCACGCCCGGCGTGGACGTGCGGTCGTCCAGCAGCACGGACACCCCGGCCGCGTCCAGCTCGGCCGCCAGCCGCTCCGCACCCGCGCGCACCGCGTCGTCCTTGCCGGCGATCACCATGTGCACGTCGGCCGGCGCGGCGACCCTCGGCCACACCAGGCCGGCGGCGTCGTGGCTCTGCTCGGCGATCACCGCGACCAAACGCGACACACCGACGCCGTAGGAGCCCATGGTGACACGGATCGGCTTCCCGTCCGGGCCGAGCGCGTCCACTCCGAACGCGTCGGTGTACTTGCGGCCCAACTGGAAGACGTGGCCGATCTCGATGCCGCGCGCGGCCTCCAGGGTGCCCTTGCCGTCCGGCGACGGGTCACCTTCACGCACCTCGGCCGCCTCGATCGTGCCGTCCGGCGTGAAGTCCCTGCCACACACCAGATCCACCACGTGGTGGTCGGCCTTGTCGGCGCCGGTGACCCAGGCGGTGCCGCGCACCACCCTGGGGTCCACCAGGTACCGCACACCGTTCGCGGCCAGCGCACCAGGACCGATGTATCCCTTGACCAGGAACGAGTTCGCGGCGAAGTCGGCCTCCTCCAGCAGCGCGACCTCGACCGGGTCGAGCGCTGCCTCCAGGCGCTTCATGTCGACCTCACGGTCGCCGGGCACGCCGACGGCGAGCAGCGTCCACTCGGTCTCGCCGGGCCGGCGGACCTTGAGCATGACGTTCTTCAGCGTGTCCGCGGCGGTGAAGGTGCGGCCGAGATCGGTGCGCTCGTTGAGGAAGTCGACCAATGTCTGGATGGTCGGCGTGCCGGGCGTGTGGTGCACCTGCGCGTCGGGCTTGTCGTCGATCGACTGCTCGGGCGGCGCGGGCGTGACGACGGCCTCCACGTTGGCCGCGAAGCCGGATTCGGTGCTGCGCACGTAGGTGTCCTCACCGACCTCCGACTCGGCGAGGAACTCCTCGGACGCCGAGCCACCCATGGCGCCGGACATGGCGAACACGATCACGTACTTCAGACCGAGCCGGTCGAAGATGCGGACGTAGGTGTCGCGGTGCGCCTGGTACGAGCGGGCCAGGCCCTCGTCGTCCAGGTCGAACGAGTAGGAGTCCTTCATCAGGAACTCGCGGCCGCGCATGATGCCGGCCCGAGGGCGCTGCTCGTCCCGGTACTTCGTCTGGATCTGGAACAGCGTGACCGGAAAGTCCTTGTACGAGGTGTACTCGCCCTTCACAGTGAGCGCGAACAGTTCCTCGTGGGTCGGGCCGAGCAGGTAGTCGGCGTCCTTGCGGTCCTTGAGCCGGAAGATGTTCGGGCCGTACTCGGTCCAGCGGTTGGTGGCCTCGTACGGTTCGCGGGGCAGCAGCGCGGGCAGTTGGATCTCCTGCCCGCCCATCCGCTCCATCTCCTCGCGCACCACCTGTTCCACCCTGCGGAGCACGCGGATGCCGAGCGGCAGCCAGGAGAACACACCCGGAGCGACGCGGCGGACGTAACCGGCGCGGACGAGCAGGCGGTGGCTGGGTACTTCGGCGTCGGCTGGGTCCTCGCGCAGGGTGCGCAGGAACAGCGACGACATCCTGGTGATCACGACTTGTCGCTCCTCGCGGAATGCTGGTGGCGGTCCGCAAAGCGTAGTCACCCGGCGTGC
This sequence comes from Pseudonocardiaceae bacterium, assembly GCA_036491115.1. Taxonomy (GTDB): domain Bacteria; phylum Actinomycetota; class Actinomycetes; order Mycobacteriales; family Pseudonocardiaceae; genus DATEPR01. The sequence continues at coordinate 85,833 of DASXCQ010000100.1, read as the reverse complement.
CGGAACGCATCCGGGTTGGCCGCCGCTACCCTCGGCACCTGTGCTGATCCTGCTGCCACCGTCGGAGACGAAGGCGGTCGGCGGCGACGGGCCACCGCTGGACCTGGACCGACTGTCCTTGCCCGACCTGAACCCGGTGCGCCGCAAGCTGACCGCCACCCTCGTCGAACTGGCCCGCGATGTGCCGGCCAGCCGGACAGCACTGGGCCTGTCCGACCGGCAGGACGCGGAGATCGACCGCAACGCGGCGCTGTTCGACTCCCCCACCACGCCGGCGCTGCTCCGCTACACCGGCGTGCTCTACGACGCGCTGGACGCCGGCTCGCTGACCACGGCGCAGCGGCGCCGGGCGGGTGGGCGGCTCGCGGTGGCGTCGGCGCTGTTCGGGGTGGTGCGGGCGTCCGACCCGATCCCGGCGTACCGGTGTTCCGGCGGCAGCCTGCTGCCCGGCGTCGGGCCGCTGGGCGCGGTGTGGCGACCGGCGCTGGAACCGGTGCTCGGCGAGGTCGCCGACCTCGTGGTGGATCTCCGTTCGGGCACCTACGCCACGCTGGCCAGGCTGCCGGGCGCGGTGACCGTGCGGGTGGTGACCGATCAGGGCCTGGCGGTCAGCCACCTGAACAAGGCACACAAGGGCCTGCTGGCCAGGGCGCTGGCGGTGGCACCGCGCGAGCCGTCCACGGTGACCGGGCTGGTCAGGGTGGCCGCGCGGGCCGGGTTGACACTGCACCGGACCGGGCCCGCGGCCCTGGATCTGGTCGCCGAATAAATCGGTTGCACCGCGGACCCGCGGTGCGGCATGCTGTCGCACGATCTCGACCGGAGAGCCGGTTGAGCCGGGGCCAGAGGAGGTGCGTCGTGCGCATACCCACTGTCGTGGACGTGGTTCGCACCCGTCCGCCCGCCCCGGCCGCCAGGTAGCGCTCCCGCGCCGAACCGGTGGGGCGGTTCATCCGCTTTGAGGAGCCCCCCACCCGTGCGTGAGTACGACGACGATCTCGATACCTTCCAGAAGCGCAACCGCCGGCGTCGCAACCGGCTCACCGAACACCAGCGCGCCCAACTGGCCGACCTGTGCGAGGACCGGGCCAGCGACGCCGACATCCCACCCCACGGCGACCGTTGGTCCACCTGGGCCAGGGCAGAACACGGCCCGACACCCCGGCCCGAGTGGGTGATCATCGACCTGGCCGCCGAAGACACCGAACTGGGCGTGCTGAAGACCGGCAAGGAGGCCGACGTCCACCTGGTGCGCCGGGCGGTCGGCACGGCGGGGCCGTCCTGCGTGGTGGCCGCGAAGCGCTACCGCACCGCCGATCACCGGCTGTTCCACCGCGACGCCCAATATCTGGAGGGCCGCCGGATGCGGCGGTCCAGGGAGAACCGGGCGATGGCCAGCCGGTCGTCGTTCGGCCGCAACCTGTTGGCCGAGCAGTGGGCCGTCGCCGAGTTCGCGGCGCTGGGCACACTGTGGTCGGCCGGCGTGCCGGTGCCCTATCCGGTGCAGCGCGACGGCACCGAACTGCTGATCGAGTTCGTCGGCGACGACGGCGAGGCCGCGCCACGGCTGGCCGAACTCCGGCCGGACGCCGATGAGTTGCACCGTCTGTGGCAGCGAATGCTGGAGGCGATGGCGTCGCTGGCCGTCGTGGGCTACGCCCACGGCGACCTGTCCGCCTACAACGTGCTGGTCCGCGACGGGGAGCCGACACTGATCGACCTGCCGCAGGTGGTCGACCTGGCGGCGAACCCGTCCGGACCGGACTTCCTGGCCAGGGACGTGCGGAACATCACCGGTTGGTTCGCGGCACGGGGACTGCCCGACGACGTCGTGGACCCGGACGCGGTGACGGCGATGCTGCTCGCCGAGGCCGGGCTGGCCTGACCCCGGCGAGCGGTGGCGACCGGCGGCCTAGTTGCCGGTCACCTCGACCCGGCGCAGCCGGTGCACCAGGGTACGGAGTTTCGGGTCGACGGCGAGTTGGTCGAAGCTCTCCCGGAGCGAGCCCTCGTACACCGGCATCGCGGCACGCAGCACTCTGGCACCCGTGTCCGTGATGCCGGTGTACACGCCGCGGCGGTCCTGCTCACACGACCGGCGCTCGGCCAGCCCCGCCCTTTCCAGCCTGGCGACAAGCCTGCTCACCGAGCTCTGGTTCAGGAAGGTCACGTCATTGAGTTCCTGCATCCGCAGCTCACCGTCGGGCGACTGCGCCAGTGCGATCAACGCCTGTAACTCCGATGTGCCGATACCGAACCTGCGTTGCAGGGTCCGTTCCACGGATCCGCCCACGCGGGCGTGCACGGCGACGAGTTGGGACCACAGAGCCGTGTCCTCGGTTGTGATCCGATCGGTGCTGGTGACACGGACCTCGTCAGTGTCCACCGCCATTGCGAGACCTCTCCTCCCACGGCACAGCGCCGCACGGGACAGAAACGGGACAGAAAACCTGTGTCGGAACCAACAAGCGTCACAGCTTTCTCTACCGACGGGGCATCCACCATCCGCCAGACTGCTGAAGAACGACGACGCGGTTTCGCCACCGACCGTGACCGGGCGCGTCCACCCGGGGCATGCGGAAACTCAGCCGTAACCTGCGACAGACACGGCGTGCGACCACTGTGACCGGCGGTCCGCTACACTAGGTACCGGCACCGAGACTGGCCAGCAGCCCGTCTACCGCTCCGCTGGCGCCGGTGCCGAGCCAATTTTCCCATGGCGCGTTCCCGCGCCGGCCCGTCCTTGTGATCAGCACCGCGACAACCGCGGGGCCTCCCCGAGACGTGCCACTTCCGGAGGTCCGCACACGTTGTCCATCGCCTTGTCCAGTCCCGCCCCTGTCACCGACACCGACTCGCTGCCCTCGTTCGCCGAGCTCGGCCTGCCCGAACCGCTGCTGCGGGAGCTGTCCCGCGCCGGCCTGACCCACCCGTTCGCCATCCAGGCGGCCACGCTGCCCGACACCCTCGTCGGCCGGGACGTGCTCGGCCGCGCGGCCACCGGCTCCGGCAAGACGCTGGCCTTCGGCCTGCCGATGCTGGCTCGCCTGGCCGAGTCCGGCAGTGCCCGGCCCAAGCGCCCGCGCGCCCTGGTGCTGGTGCCCACCCGCGAGTTGGCCGCCCAGATCGCCGACGCCCTGACGCCCTACGCCCGCGCGCTCGGCCTGTGGTGCCGGATCGTGGTCGGCGGCGCCTCGTTCACCCGTCAGGTGGACGCCCTGCGGCGGGGTGTCGACCTGCTCATCGCCACGCCCGGCCGGTTGTCCGACCACGTACGGCAGGGCACCTGCTACCTGGACGACATCGCGATCACCGCGCTGGACGAGGCCGACCAGATGGCCGACATGGGCTTCCTGCCCCAGGTTCGGGACATCCTCGACCTGATCGACCAGCACGGCCAGCGGCTGCTGTTCTCCGCGACGCTGGACCGGGACGTGGACAGCCTGGTCCGCCAGTACCTGCACGATCCGGTGACGCACTCGGTCGCACCCGCGGTGGCCAGTATCGCCACCATGGAGCACCACCTGCTGGTCGTCTCGGCACAGGACAAGCCGGGCGTCGTCGCCGAGATGGCCGCCCGGGACGGCCGGACGATCATGTTCGTCCGCACCAAGCACCACGTCGACCGGCTGGCCGAACGGCTGCGGTCGGTGGGTGTGCGGGCCGGTGCGCTGCACGGCGGCAAGGCGCAGAGCGCGCGGACCCGCATCCTGGGTGACTTCCGCGACGGCCGCACGCCGGTGCTGGTCGCCACGGACGTGGCGGCCCGCGGCATCCACGTGGACGGCGTGAGCCTCGTGGTGCACGTCGACCCGCCCGCCGACTCCAAGGACTACCTGCACCGCGCCGGCCGCACCGCACGGGCCGGCGAGACCGGCACGGTGGTGACTCTGGTCACCCACAGCCAGCGCCGGGCCGTGCTCGGCCTGACCGCTCGGGCGGGTGTCCGGCCGTCCAGCACGCAGGTCCGTCCGGGTGACGCGGAGCTGAGCCGCATCACCGGTGCGAAGCGGCCCAGCGGTGAGCCGGTCGTCGACGAGGAACCGCGTCGCCGTCCGCCGCGCCCGCACCACGCGCCCGGCTCCGGTGGCTACAGCCGCCGTCCGAGGCCGGACCACCGCTCGTCCGACCACCGCCCGGAACACCGCGCCAGGCGCCCCCGCCGATCTTCGTGACCGTCTAGCGGGCGACGCCCGACGGCAACCCGGCCACCGGACCGATCACCACGATCGCCGGTGGCCGGATGCCGTCGGTCGCAATGTCGTCGGCTACCTTGTCCAAAGTGGACCTGATGGCCCGCTGGGTACGCATGGTGCCGTCGGCGACGACGGCGGCCGGGGTGTCCGGCGGACGGCCACCGGCCAGGAGCACGTCGGCGAACGACCGGATCCGCTCCACCGCCATCAGCAACACGACGGTGCCGCGCAGCTTCGCCAGCGCGGGCCAGTCCACGAGTGACCGGGGGTCGTCCGGCGCGACGTGACCGGAGACGACCACGACCTCGTGCGCCACGCCCCGGTGTGTCACCGGGACATCGGCAGCGGCCGGCACGGCGAACGCGCTGGTCACGCCGGGCACCATGGTGACCGGCACACCGGCGTCCGCGCAGGCGAGCACCTCCTCGAACCCCCTGCCGAACACGTACGGGTCGCCTCCTTTGAGCCGCACCACGAACCGGCCCGCCTTCGCGTGCTCGATCAGCGTGTTGTTGATCACATCCTGGCTGGCCGCCCGGCCGTAGGGGATCTTGGCCGCGTCCACGACGGTGACGTGCGGCGGCAGCTCGTCGAGCAGTTCACGCGGCGCCAACCGGTCGACGACCACGACATCCGCCCTGGCCAGGAGTCGCCGGCCGCGCACGGTGATCAACTCCGGATCGCCAGGCCCACCGCCGACCAGGGCTACACCAGCACGTTTCTCGGCCTGGTCGGCAACCCTGCCTTCGCGCAAGGAGTCCAGCAGACCGTCCCGCACCGCGGCCGAACGCCTCGGCTGACCGCCGGCCAGGACGCCGACCAGGAGGCCGTCGTGTTCGCCCACCGCGGGCGTGACCGCACTGCCCAGGGCACCGGCGTCCGCGCGAACGCAGAACACCCTCGCGCGCTCGGCATCCGCGGCCACTCGTTCGTTCACGGCGGGATCGCTGGTACAGGTCACGGCATACCAGGCGTCGGCCAGGTCGCCCTCGGCGTAGGGGCGGGCGAGCCAGGCGATCTCGCCCGCGTCCGCCAGCGCCTGCACGGCGGGCGTGACATGCGGCGAGATGACCTGGATGTGGGCTCCCGCCGCGACCAGCCGAGGCAGCCGGCGTTGCGCGACCGTGCCTCCGCCGACCACGACGACCCGCCGGCCGGCGAGGTTCAGCCCGGCCAGGTAGTGCGTGTCACCGGTCATGTCCACCTCCGTGTCCGTGGTGCGCCGGGTCGTCCGGGTGGTGGTGCGGGGTTTGCGGGGCGTGGTGCTTGTCCTCGAAGCCGGGTAGGAGGACGCGGTAGGCGCAGGTGTCGCAGTTCATCCGGATGTCGCCGTGCAGTGCTTCGTGATAGCGCTCCACGACGAGTTCGGCCAGGCCGTCGCAGTCGCCGATGTGGCCGGCGACGGTGACGGCCATGTCCGAGTGGTCGGCGGCGAACTGTGTCGCCCGGGCGGTCACCCGCTGCGGCAGCACGCCGTCGAACAGGAAATACGGTGCCACCACGACGCGCCGCGCGCCGAGTAACCGGGCCCGCATCAGTCCTTCGGTGACGTCCGGGTGGGCGAGTGACACGAACGCGGTCTCCACGAACGCGAAGCCGCGGGTCTCCTGGAGTAGCCGGGCCACTTTGCAGACTTCGGCGTTGGCGTCCGGATCGGTGGATCCCCGGCCGACCAGGACCACGGCGCAGGTCGACCACTCGTTCTCGGGGACGGCGGTCGCGATTCGCTCGGCCAGGAGTTCGAGGAGGGTCGGATGCGGGCCGAGGGGGCGGCCGAAGCGGTAGGAGCTACCGGGGTGGCGTGTCGTTTCGCGGGCCAGTGCGGCGGGGATGTCGCCCTTGGCGTGGCCGGCGGCGACCAGGACGAGGGGGATGGCGGTGAGCCGGTCGTGGCCGCGTTCGGCCAGTTCGCGCCATGCTTCGGTGACGGCAGGGGCGGACAGTTCGATGAATCCGCCGGCCACGGCGACGCCATCGACGGCGAGTCGTTCGCGCATCCTGGCCACGAAGCCGAGAAACTCGCCGACGCCCCGCTCGTCCACGGTGCCGTGCCCGACAATCAGCAACGGCTCACGCATCGTCGGCCTCCCCGTTCACGTCGGCAGCCGCGCGCCACCCGGCCGCCACGGAATCCGCTGGCCGCCGCCGGGCCCGGATGCCGCCGATCGGGAGCAAGGTGGAGTCACGCATCGTCGGCCGCCGCGTACAGCAGGGCGTTCACCGCGGCAGCCGCAACAGCGGCGCCGCCCCGCTCGGTCGTCGAACTCACCGCGGGCAGGCCGGAGGCGCGCAGGGCCGCCTTGGCCGCCACCGCACCCACGAACCCCACCGGCATCCCGACCACCAACGCCGGCCGAACCTCACCCCGGTCCGCCAGCCTGACCAGTTCCGCAAGCGCGGTAGGCGCGTTCCCGATCACCCACACCGCACCGTCCGGCCACCGCCGAGCAGCAGCCCGAATCCCAGCGGCCGCGCGGGTCGTCCCTCCACCGGACGACGCGCCGACCAGATCAGGCCCACCGCCGGCGTCCCCAGCCGCGATCCCGGCCTCCGCGCGTGTCGTCTTTTCGGCGGACGACTCACCGACCAGATCAAGCCCGGTGGCGGCATCCCACTCGGGCAGGCTGGCTGCCGCGCGTGTCGTTCCTTCATCGGCCAACTGACCGACCGAATCACCAACCGCCGCGCGTGTCGTCCCTCCACCGGACGACACACCCAGCGCATCCCCACCAGCGATGCCAGCCGCCGGGCGGGTCGTCCCATCGGCGGTCGACTCACCAGCCACCTCCAGGCCAAAGACTGCATTCCCACCGGCGGCGCCAGGCCACGCCGCGCGTGTCGACCCCTCAGCGGACGACTCGCCGGACAGATCAAGACCACCGGCGGCATCCCGATCGGGCAGTCCGGACGTCGGGCGTGTCGACCGCTCACCGGCCGATGGACCGACCGAATCCCCGTCGGCCACGCCAGTCGCCGCGTGTGTCGTCCGCTCGGTGGCCGACTCGTCGGCCAGGTCGAGTGCGACGATCGCGGGCCGGCTGGTGATGCCGGCGGCGACCATACGGACATCCACCACGAGGGGTGCGCCGGCCAACAACGCTTCTCGGCCGGCGGCCAGCGCTGACTCGTCGGCCACGACGTCACCCATCCAGGTGGTGTCGGCAGTGGTGTGCACCACACGTTCCACCACCGCCCTCGTCAGCGGCGGCAGTCGCGTTGTGTCCACTCGGGACCGCAGGATGCGGTAGGACTCGATCTCGATCGGGTGCGGACGGCGCACAGCACAACTCCTCAGTGTTCCGCCCAGCGACCGGACGTCGGCCGATCCTCACCCGTACGCGTGTACTCCGTCAAACAGGGCGGTGATGCGCGACCACACTGTGGTCGTCCGCAACGCCGGGCGCCGGATGCGGGTGTACGTGCGCCCGCACCAATCGAGGCAGCCCGTGCAGCAGTCGATGTTCCGCGTCGTGCGCGATCGCGTGCGCGGTGACGAGACTGACGTCACGGTCGACCACGACGGTCAGCTCGGCCAACTGGCCGTGACCGGACCAGCGCAACCGCACCTCCTCCACCGCCAGCACGCCGGGCGTGTCGGCCGCCAAGTGGTCAGCTCGCGCGACCACATCCGGATCGGCCGCGTCCAGCAACCGCGCCACCACACTCCGGCCGGCACCCACCAACACGACAGCGATGGCCAGCGCCACCACCAGGCCGACGACCGGATCGACCCACCACCAGCCCAACGCCGACCCACCCGCCGCGACCAGCACGGACAGTGACGCGAACCCGTCCGTCCGAGCATGCAGACCGTCGGCCACCAGCGCCGCCGAGCCGACCCGGCGTCCGGTGGCGATCCGCCAGCGCGCCGCGACCTCGTTGCCCACGAAGCCGATCACCGCCGCCGCGGCCAGCGCCGGGATCTGCCGCACCTCCTGCGGTTCGGCGAACCGGCGCACCGACTCCACCAGCGCCAGCACGGACGACACACCGACGACCGCCAGCACCAACAGGCCGGCGAAGTCCTCCGCCCGCCCGTAGCCGTAGGTGAACCGCCGGTTGGCCGCCCGCCTGCCCAACCGGAACGCCACCGCCAGTGGAATCGCCGTGCACGCGTCGGCGAGGTTGTGCAGCGTGTCCGACAGCAGCGCGACCGACCCGGTGAGCCACACCACGGCCGCCTGCACGACCGCCGTCAACAACAGCACGGCGAACGAGCCCCACAGCGCGCGCATGCCGTCACGGCTGGTGGTCAGCCGTTCGTCCATCCGGTCGGCGGCATCGTGGCTGTGCAGGCGCCAACGCAACCGTTCGTGCCCGTGGCCGTGCCCGTGTCCGTGCGCCATGGCTTCAGGCTAGCCGAGAGAAGTCCACTATGGACTATTGCCAGAAGTTCCCTACTGCCAAGCTACTGCGACAACTGCGCTTGCCACTGGTAGCCGCGGGGCGTCACCATCCGGCCTCCGGCCATCCTGGTCTGCGACGACCCCACCACGACGGTCGTCAGCATGTCGACGTCGGTGACATCGAAATCGGCCACCGTCGCGCACCACGCCCGCTGCCCGTCCCTGCTCGCCTGGCGAACCGCACCGACCGGTGTGCCGGCCGGCCGGTGCGCGGCCAACATGGAGAGCGCCTCCCGCAACTGCCAGTCCCGGCCGGCCGAGCGTGGATTGTAGAAACAGACGACGAAGTCACCCTCGGCCGCCGCCCGGATCCGACGTTCGATCACCGGCCACGGCGTGTGCAGGTCGGACAGGCTGATCAACGCGTGATCATGGCCCAGCGGCGCGCCGAGCAGGGCCGACGCCGCCAGCGCCGCCGTCACCCCCGGCACGCCGACCACCTCGACGTCGGCCGGGCACTGCTCCAGCGCCGGGCTCGCCATCGCGTAGACACCGGCGTCGCCGGAACCGATCAGCGCCACGGCCCGCCCGGCCGACGCCAGCTCGACCGCCTCGGTCGCGCGGGCCTGTTCGTCGCCCAGCGCGCTGGCCCGGATCTCGGTGCCCGGCCGCAACAGGTGCCGCACCTGGTCGACGTAGGCGTCCAGGCCGACCACCACGGCCGCCCGCCGCAGTTCCGCGACAGCCCTCGGCGTGCGGAGATCGGCAGCGCCCGGACCGAGGCCGACCACGGCCAGCCTGCCGCGCGGCCGGATCCGTGCGGCCGCCACGGTTACGTTGCCCGCCTTGATCTTCTGCACCACGAGGTCGACCGGACCGCCGTCGGCGAGGTCCATGGCAGCCCGCAGTGCCGCCGCCTCGGCCACGCTGGGCGTGCCCACCGCTGCCGAGACCACGTCGCTCGGGTTGGGCACGTCGATCCCGGCCAGCACGTCCGACGGGTAGCCGCGCAGCACCGGTTCGTCGCGCCAGTGCCAGAAAGCCCAGTCGGTGACGGCGTCGCGGATGCCCGGCTCGTCCGTCTTGCGGTCGACCGTGGCGAACGCGCGCACCGCGTGCAGGTCGATGCCGTGGTCGGTCTCCAGCCGCGCGAGTGCCGCGTTGACGGCGTCGACCGACACGCCGGACGCCGAGCCGATGCCGACCACGATGGTGTGCGGGACGAGGCGCAGGGCCCGGTCGCCTGCCTCGCCGTCGGGCAGGCGGTCGTCGATCACGATCGTCCAGTCGGCGCCCGCCGCGTCGGGCCGGACGTTGTCCGGCAGCGCGGGCAGCGGCCAGCCGATCGGGTTGTGCAGCCGCACGGGTTCGCCGTTCAGCACCGCGACGCCGCACGCGGCCAGGTCACCGTCGGCCGTGGCGCCGAGCATGCCGACCAGTTCGTCCAGCGGGGTGGTGCCCGTCGAGTCGGACGCTGTGGTGACGACCGGCGTGCAGCCCAGCACTTCCGCGACCCGCTCGGCGAGGTCGTTCGCACCGCCGCCGTGGCCGCCGGCCAGTGCCACGGCGAACCGCAGCGCCTCGTCCACACATACCACGCCGGGGTCGGTTGCCTTGTCCGCCAACAGAGGCGCGATCAACCGCACCGTCGCGCCGCTGGCCAGGAAGAACACCGCACCGGTCAGATCGGGCCAGCTGCGCCGCACGGCGGATCCGATCGGCCCGTCCATCAGCGCCGCGTCCGGTCCCAGCGCCTGGGCCAGTTCCGACGCCGCCCGGCGGCCGGCGGCCGTGACCGCGAACAGACCGATCACCGAGTGCCCCAGAGCAGCAGGACAGGATTGGTGCCGGTGAGCCTGCTGGACCCGCCGGGCAGGTCGACCAGCCGGGCGGACGTCAACTGGCAGCCCTCCACCTGGTAGCCGCCGGCGCGCAACGCGTCCCTGCTCAGCGCGACCCGGTCCAGCGACGCCAGCGCCACCACGATCCGCGCCGCACCCACCTCCGAGCACGCCCGCACCACGTTCGGCCCGCCACCGCCGACGAACACCGCGTCCGGCACCGGCAGGTCCACCAACGCCGAGGGCGCCTCACCGTCGACCAGCCGCACATCGACGCCGTACCGGCCGGCGTTGGCGACGATCCGCACGCACTGGCCGGGATCCCGCTCCACCGCGATGACCGCCGCGCCCAGCCGCCCGCACTCCACGCCCATCGCGCCCGAACCGGCACCCACGTCCCACACCAGCGTGCCGGGCCGGGGCGCGAGCCTGGCCAGTGCGAGCGCCCGCACCTCGGCCTTGGTCACCATGCCGTCCCGGTGCGCGAACTCGTCCTCACCCAGCGCCCAGCCGTTCTCCGGCGGCACGCCCAGCCCGCCCGCCACCCATGACCGCTCCGCGACCGGGTCGGACTCGGGCAGGCACAGCACGACGTTCGGATCGCGCCACTGCCGGCCGGCCGCCGCCGTCGCCTCCACAGTGGACACCTGTTCGTCCGGCCCGCCGATGTCCTCGGCGACGACGAGGTTGCGCCGCCAGCCGCGCAGGCCGGCGCCCAGTTCCGCGGGTCCGGCGCCCGGGCCGGTCAACACCACGACGGGCCGGTGGGTCCGGCAGACGTTCAGGGCCGGGCCGATGTCCCTGCCGTGCGCGCTGACCACGGTCACGTCGTCCCACGGCCGGCCGGCCAGCGCGGTGATCCGCTGCACGCTGGACAGCGCGGGCAGCACGCTCACCGCGATGCCGGCGGCCCGTAACGAGCGCAGCACGCCGAAGAAGCCGGGGTCACCGGAGGCGAGCACGACCGCGTCCAGCGGCGCCTTGTCACCCGCGTACTCGGGCAGTTGGCGCAGCGCGTCGTCCAGTGGGCCGAGTTCGACGGTCCGGGTGGCGCCGGGGGCCAGCCGGGCCAGGTGCCGCCGCCCGCCGACCACGAGACTGGCCTTCGCGACCAGTTCGGCACCGCCGGGGGCGAGCGAGCCGCCGTCGACCCCGATGACCGTCACCGTCATACCGCGCCTCCCGGCTCACGTCGTCCACAGTGGACTAAGATTGGCCGGCCTTCCGGCCCTGGCTGCCCGCGACCTTGCGCCCGTTCCCGGTGCGCTTCGCCGGAGCCTTGCGCGGCTTCGGCTTGCCCTCGCCCTTCGGCGCGGGCTTGGGCTTCGGCGTCGGTGCGGCCGGCTGCTCCGGTGGCGGCGACGGCTCACCCTCGAACGAGAACGTCTCCTGGTCGGCCGGTACCGGCTTGACCGGCCGGGGCGCGTCCACCGGCCTGGTCCGGTTGGTGGACCGCGCGGTCTGCTGCCAGCCGTTCACCGCCGACCACGCGGCGGCCGACGCGGCCTGGCCGCCGCCACCGGTCCAGTGGGTCGCGCCGATCCGCGCGGCCACCCAGCCGCTTCGGCTGGTCTGCAACGGCCAGCCGGCCGCCTTGGGCTGGGGGCCCTGGTCGTCCGGGTCGGTGACGGCCCGGAGCGCGCGGCGGGCGGTGGGGTCGGCCTTGCGGTAGGTGTGGAAGTGACCTTCGTGGTACAGGTGCGAGCGGGTGCCCTCGGCACGCAATGCCTTACCCACCAGGAAAAGCGTGTGCCGCCACAGCTTGTGCTGCTTCACCGTGGCTTCCAGTTCACCGACGGTGGTGTGCAGCACCAGCTCGTCCGGCCAGGTCACCTTGTAGGCGACGACGACCGGGGTGTCGTCCGGGTAGCCGCCCGCGCGCAGCTCGTCCACCAGCTGACCGCTGCGCGCCGCCGACAGGAAGATCGCCATCGTGGTGCCGTGCTTGGCGAACTCGCGGATGTGCTCGCCGTCCGGCATGGGCGTCCTGCCGCCCTCCAGCCGGGTCAGGATCAGCGACTGCGCGACCTCGGGCACGGTCAGCTCACGGCCGGCCACCGCGGCAGCGGCGGAGAACGCGGACACGCCGGGCACGATCTCGACATCCAGCCCGAGCTTGACGCAGGCGTCGTACTGCTCCTGGACCGCGCCCCACAAGGACGGATCACCCGAGTGCACGCGGGCCACCGTCAGCCCCTCGCGGGACGCCCTGCGGTAGACCTCGACGACCTCGTAGTGCGTGATGAGCGAGGAGTCGATCAGTTCGGCGTCCGACCGCGCGTGGTCGCGGACACACTCCGGGTCGACCAGGCTGGCCGCCCACACCACGACATCCGCCTCGGCGATCCGCTTCGCGCCGCGCAGCGTGATCAGGTCGGCGGCGCCGGGGCCCGCGCCGACGAACGAAACCCGACCCGATGTCATAGCTGCTCTCCTCTGCCTCCGCGCGACGGCAGAACCACCACCGTCGACAGGTACGGCCCGCCCGCGTCGTCCGAAGTATCCACTTCGGACAGTGGCATGACCCGTTGGTCGGTGGTGCCGAGATGCTCGGTGTACACCGCCCGGTCCAGCGCACCGGCCAGCTCGATCACCTCGCGCAGCTCCCGCAACCGCCGCCCGCCCTTGTAGGCGACGACCGTACCGTGCCGGTCGAGCGCTTCCCGCACGGTGGTCACGTCCCGCGTCACCGGCAGCACGGTGAGTTGTTCCGCCCCTTCCACCAGGGTGACGCCGGCCGCGCTGGCCGCTGCCTGCATCGCCGTGATCCCCGGCACGGTCGACACGATCAGGTGAGGAACGAGGGTGCGGACGGTGGCGGCGAGGTAGCCGAACGTCGAGTACACGTTCGGGTCGCCGATGGTCGCGAACGCTGCCGTGCCACCGTGTTCGGTGAGGTGGTCGACCACCCGTTCGGCCGCCGCGGCCCAGTGTTCGCGGCGCCGCAGCTGCGGTCCGGTGACCGGATCGGACAGTGCGAACACCAATCGCTCCACCCGTCCCGCACCCAGATGCGCGCGGACGACGGTCTCGGCGCGGCCTTCCTCGGTCGGCGCGATGACGGGCACGAACACCCGGCCGGCGTCGGACAGTTCACGAAGTCCGGCCAGGGTCACCAGTTCCGGGTCGCCGGGACCGACGCCGACGCCGACCAGTCGGGGGGGTGTCATGCGCGGCCTCCGGCGGCGCCGACCAGCCGGGCCGTCGTCGTCGGGTGGCCGGCCGGGTGGGTGTGCAGGTAGGAGGCGTGCACGTTACCGGTGACGAAGCCTTCCCGGGTCGGGTGACCGTCGTGGTCGCGCCAGTGCCATGCGGGTGCGCCGGGCCGGGTGCCGGCGAGGCTGGTGCGGTGGAACTCGTGGCCGGTGCGGCGTTCACCGACGCGGTGCCCGACGGAGTCGGTGGCGGCCACGGCGTCGCGGTAGCCGAGGGTCAGCGCGGGCGACAGGTCCGCCGTGCCGGGCAGCACCCCGCACATCGGCTGGCCGCGCAGCCGGTCCAGCAGGTAGAGCAGGCCGCCGCATTCGGCCTGCACGATCCCACCCGAACGAGCGAATTCGGCCACGGCGTCCCGCATTCGGGTGTTCGCCGACAGTGCCTCGGTGTGCTGTTCGGGGAACCCACCGGGCAGCAGCAGCGCGGCGAGACCGGCCGGCAACGCCTCGTCCCGCAGCGGGTCGACGGTCACCACGTCGGCTCCGGCAGCGGTGAGCAGTTCGCCGTGTTCCGCGTAACCAAAGGTGAAAGCGGGCCCACCGGCCACGGCGACGACCGGTCGCCCCTGGCCGGCCCCTCGGACCTCGGCGACCGGATCCCACGGTGCCCACGACGCGGGGCCGGCGCTCGCCGCCAGCCGCAGCACCGCGTCAAGATCAACCGATCGAGTGATCAGATCCCCCATCGCGGCGACGGCTCGCTGCGCCCGCTCACCATGCTCGACGGCCGGCACCAGACCGAGATGCCGGGACGGCAGCGCCACCTCCGTGCCCCGGGGCACCGCACCCAGTACCGGCAGGCCGATCTCCGCGCACGCCTCGCGCAGCACCTGCTCGTGCCGGGCCGACCCGACCTGGTTGAGCACCACGGCAGCCAGCCGCACGGCCGGGTCGTACCCACGAAAACCGTGCAGCAGCGCGGCAAGGCTCCGACCCTGACCACGCCCGTCCACCACCAGCACCACGGGCGCGTCCAGGAGCTGGGCCACATGCGCCGTGGACCCGGCAGCCGAACCGGTCCGGCCGTCGAACAACCCCATCACGCCCTCGACCACCGCGACGTCGGCACCGGCCGCGCCGTGCGCGAACAGCGGGCCGATCCGCGACTCGCCCACCAGCACCGGATCCAGGTTCCGGCCCGGCCGCCCGGCGGCCATGCCGTGGTAGCCGGGATCGATGTAGTCCGGCCCGACCTTGAACGGTGCCACCCGCTGGCCGCGCGTCCGCAGGGCCGCGAGCAGGCCGGTGGTCACCGTGGTCTTCCCGCTGCCCGACGCGGGCGCGGCGACCACCAGTCGCGGCGTGCTCACCACTCGATCCCCCGCTGGCCCTTCTGGCCCTCGTCCATCGGATGCTTGATCTTGGTGGTCTCCATGACCAGGTCGGCCGCGTCGATCAGGGCGGCGGGCGCGTCGCGGCCGGTGATCACCACGTGCTGGTGGCCCGGCCGCGCGGCCAGTGCCGCCACCACCTCGTCGACGTCGACCCAACCCCAGTGCAGCGGATAGGTGAACTCGTCCAGCACGTAGAGCCCGTGCCGTTCCGTCGCCAGGCGCCGCTCGATCTCCCGCCAGCCCTCCAGCGCGGCGGCCGCGTGGTCCTCCTCGGTACCGTGCTTGCGGGTCCAGGACCAGCCCTCGCCCATCTTGTGCCACTCCACCGGTCCGCCCTCGCCGGTTGTCTCGTGCACCCGGCCGAGCGCGCGGAACGCCGACTCCTCGCCGACCTTCCACTTGGCCGACTTGACGAACTGGAACACGCCGATCGACCAGCCCTGGTGCCAGCCGCGCAGCGCCAGCCCGAACGCGGCCGTCGACTTCCCCTTCATCGTGCCGGTGTGCACGATCACCAGCGGCCGGTTCCTGCGCTGGCGGGTGGTCAGCCCGTCGGCCGGCACCACGTCCGGTTTTCCTTGTGGCACAACGACCTCCCTACAAGCTCAGGCTGCGCGGACGACTCCGGCGACCTGGTCGGCGGACAGTTGGGCCAGTGTCAGGCACGGTCCGCCGAGCGCGTCGGCCAGGCGCGCGGCCAGGCCGAGCCGCACCGGCCCGTGCTCGCAGTCGACAGTGATCGACGTGACGCCGTCGGCGGCCAGGAGACCGGCGGCGCGTACTGCGTCGGCGACCGGTTCGCCGCCGGCCGACGTGGCGGTGGCACGCCCGTCGGTGAGCACGATCAGCAGCGCCCGCCGCCGGGGATCGCGCAGCCGCTCGGCGGCCAGCACCCTGCGGGTGAGCAGGAGGCCGTCAGCCAGTGGCGTCCGGCCGCCGGTGGACAGCCTGCGCAGCCTGCGGGCGGCCGCGTCCACCGACGACGTGGGCGGCAGGGCCACCTCGGCACCCGAACCGCGGAACGTGACCACGCCGACCTTGTCCCGCCGCTGGTAGGCGTCGGACAGCAGCGACAGCACGGCGCCGGTCACCGCGGACATCCGCGCCCGCGCGGCCATCGACCCGGACGCGTCGACCGCGAACACGACCAGGTTGCCCTCCCGGCCCTCGCGCACCGCCCGTCGCACGTCGCCGGCCACCACGCGTGGCCCGGAACCGGGCCGTTGGTGCGCGGCGGCGGCGGTGATCGTGCCGATCAGGTGCAGGCCGGCGCCGTCGGGTGCGCCAGGGTCCGCGGCGCGGACCACCCGGCCGAACCCGGCCCGCGCCCGTGACCGGCGGCCGGGCGCGCCCTCGCCGACGCCGGGCACCTGGAGCAGCCGGGCCCGGAACGACGGTGACGGCGTGGCAGGCGGCCGTTCCGGCGCCACGGAGCGGCCGTCGGTCGACCCGTCCGCGGTCTCCTCGGTGCTGCTGCCGCCACCAGGATCGTCCGGTGGCTCGGGTGGCTCGCCGTCCACCTCGTTCGCGGCGGACCGCAGTGCGTCGGACAGTTGTTCCTCGGACAGTTCCGGCTCGTCGAAGGGGTCCCTGCGGCGGCGGTGCGGCAGCGCCAGCCGGACGGCGATGGCCACGTCCTCCTCGGTGACCGCCGCTGCCCGCCGCCACGCGGCGTGCGCGACGGCGGTGCGGGCCACGACGAGGTCGGCCCGCATGCCGTCCACCTCCATCGCCGCGCACACGGCGGCGATCCGGCGCACCTCGGCGTCCGGCAGGACCACCGAGGGCAGGGCGGCACGGGCGCGGACGATCCGAGCGGCCAGTTCCCGGTCGGCGTCCGACCAGCCGGCGGCGAACCCGTCGGGGTCGGCCTCGTAGGCCAGGCGCCTGCGGATCACCTCGGCCCGCGCCGACACATCCCGGTCCGCTGCCACCCGCACGGTGAGGCCGAACCGGTCCAGCAGCTGCGGCCGCAGCTCGCCCTCCTCCGGGTTCATCGTGCCGACCAGCAGGAACGTGGCGGCGTGCGACACCGACACGGTGTCCCGCTCGACGTGTGCCCTGCCCATCGCGGCGGCGTCCAGCAGCAGGTCGACGAGGTGGTCGTGCAGCAGGTTGACCTCGTCCACGTAGAGGACACCGCGGTGGGCGCCGGCGAGCAGACCTGGTTGGTAGGCCCGGATGCCTTCGGTGAGGGCGCGTTCCAGGTCCAGCGAGCCGATCACCCGGTCCTCGGTGGCGCCGACCGGCAGTTCCACCAGCCGGGCCGGGCGGGTGTGGGCAGCACCGTCGTGCGGCGCGTCCGGGCAGTTCGGGTCGGGTACCGCCGGGTCGCAGGCGAACCGGCAGCCGTCGACGACGGCCACACCGGGCAGCAGGCCGGCCAGGGCGCGGACGACGGTGGACTTGGCGGTGCCCTTCTCACCGCGCACCAGCACGCCGCCGATGGCGGGATGCACGGCGTTGAGCAGCAGGGCGAGGCGCAGGTCCTCGTGACCGACGACGGCGGAGAACGGGAAACCGGTGCTCACGGCGGAACCACGGTCCTTTCTCGGGTGTCCACGCCCGGGTCAGGTGGCGGGTGCGGCGGGCCGCACCCGAGCGCGGGTGGAGTGTCCTGGCTCCCGGATCCCGGTGGTCCGCCTGCCTTCCCGGGACGGGTCCCGGTGGCACCGCGTGGCGGCCCACTCCCCGGTGACAGTGGCGGGACCGCGCCGGATTCGCACCGGCTTCCTCGCGCACCCTCGCTCTGGGTCGCCCGCATCGTCGCATCCCGACGCCACGCGGACCAAGCGTGCGGCCGGGATACTGCCGGCCTCGGTCCTAGGATGCCCGGCGTGAGCACCTCGGTCAGCGTTGGTCAGGCCACGAGGGTGGCACCGGAGCACGTGTTCGACTGGGTCGACGCCCACGCCCAGGAACGCCGGGCCGCGGGCCTGCAGCGCCAGATCAGCCCGCGACCCGCGAACGCCGACGTGCTCGACCTGGCCGGCAACGACTATCTGGGCCTGACCAGGGACAAGCGGGTCACCGGTGCCGCGGCGGCCGCCGCGCTGCGCTGGGGAGCCGGGTCGACCGGTTCCCGCCTGGTCACCGGGTCGACCGAGCTACACACCGAACTGGAACTGGAGCTCGCGTCGTTCCTCGGCGCCCAGGCCGCGCTGGTGTTCGGCTCCGGTTACGCGGCGAACCTGGCCGCGATGACGTCACTGTCCGGGCAGCAGTCCGCGATCGTCGCCGACCAGCACATCCACGCGTCGCTCATCGACGGCTGCCGGCTGGCCAAGGCCGAACTGGCGGTCGTCGGCCACGCCGACCCGGTAGGCGTGGCACGGGCGCTGGCCGGCCGGACCCGGCCCAGGGCGATCGTGGTCACCGACTCGGTGTTCTCGGTCGACGGTGATCTGGCGCCCCTGCCCGAACTGGCCGCCGCCTGCCGGGAGCACGGCGCGGCGCTGGTGGTGGACGACGCGCACGGCCTGGGCGTGCTCGGCGGGGGCGGCCGGGGTGGTGTGGCGGCAGCCGGGTTGCAGGGAGCGCCGGACGTGGTGACAACGATCACGCTGTCCAAGTCGCTGGGCGCACAAGGTGGCGCGGTCGTCGGGCCACGCCGGGTGATCCATCACCTGGTCGACTCGGCCCGCAGCTTCATCTTCGACACCGGCCTGGCCCCGGCGAGCGTGGCGGCGGCGCTGACCGCGCTGCGGGTGCTGCGCGACGAACCGACGCGCAGCGAACGGGTGCTGGTCAACGCCACGGAGCTGGCCGACCGGTTGCGGGCGGCCGGCCTGCGGTCCAGCACACCGAGCGCGGCCGTGGTGTCCGTGCGGGCGCCGTCGGCGGACGAGGCGCTGGCGTGGTCACAGCGGTGCCGCGAGGGGGGTGTCGTCGTCGGCTGCTTCCGGCCGCCGTCGGTGCCGGACAAGGTGTCCCGCCTCCGGCTGACCGCCCGCGCCGACCTGTCGCCGACGGATCTGGACCGAGCGGTCGAGGTGATCACGCGGACGGCGCCGGGCGCCGCATCGTGATGTGTGGGATGCCGTCCTCCAGGAACTCGTCGCCCACCGGCCGGTAGCCGAAGCCCACGTACAGCCCCGCCACCTGGACCTGCGCGTCCAGCACGGACTCGGTGTCACCGATGTCGGCCAGCGCCGCCTCCATCAGCCGCCGCGACAGCCCTCGCCCCCGCGCGTGCTTCGCGGTGCAGACCCGCCCGATCCGGTAGCTGCCGTCCAGCTCGGTCAACAGCCGCAGATACGCCGCCGGCAGTTCGGGGTCCGTGTCCGACGAGATCCAGAAATGCCGGGTGCTGTGCTCGAGATCACGCCCGTCCAGCTCCGGATAAGGACACTCCTGCTCGACCACGAACACGCCGACCCGCAGCCGCAACAGCGAGTACAGCCGCGCCGGCGTCAGATCATCGGCCCATTCACGATGCAGCAGGGTGGACACGGGGTAGGCGCTCATCCCCCGTAGATAGCACACGCAGTAGCTCACGCCGTCCGTCAGGCTGCCCGATCGGGCAAATGTCCGCCCTGCGGCCGACCGGCTGGCCGAATTCACCGCTCTCGTCGAGACAATGGACCGCGACCCTCTTAATGTCGAGGCGGGCGGTGATGCGGGTGAGTGACGGGGAAAGATCAAGCAATGTCATCTCGGGGACCGCAGGGGGCAACATCGTACAGGCGGCATCGATCGGCCAGGTGCATTTCCACAGTCATTCCGGGTATCCGGTTCCGGCTCAGTTGCCGCCACCGACCGGCATCTTCACCAGCAGGGACCGCGAGCTTGCCGAGCTGGACAAGTGGCTCACGGATGGCGAACGGCGCCCACTTGTCGTAGTGATCAACGGATCGGGTGGCGTCGGGAAGACATCACTCGCGGTGCGATGGTTGCACGACGTTCGGCAACGATTTCCCGATGGCCAGCTCTTTGCGAATCTTGGCGCCTTTTCCGGTGGTGAGCCGGCATCGCCGGAAGACGTCCTGGAATGGTTTCTGATCGCACTCGGGTTGCCCGCCGAGCGAGTGCCGGCCGGACTCCCGGAGCGGGCGGCGCTCTACCGGTCGTGGACCGCGGACCGCACGATCGCGGTGTTGTTGGACGACGCCCTGTCGGCAGCCCAGGTACGTCCGCTGCTGCCATCCGCCCTGCGCGGTGTGGTGGTCATCACCAGCCGGTGGCGGCTCGGCGGCCTGCGGGTGGACGGTGCCCGGTTCCTGGACGCCGAGCCGCTGAACGTCGGCGATTCGGTCGCGCTGCTCCAGCGGTTGCTCGACGACGACCGACCGATCCGGGAACCCGGCCCGGCGGAGGAGTTGGCGCGGCTGTGCGGCGGCATGCCCATCGCGCTGGCCGTGATCGGCGCCCGGCTGGCCACGCACCCGAACCGGCCGCTGACCCGGGAGGTCGGCCAGCTCCGCGAGGGCAACCGGCTGGCCGGCCTTTCGCGCGGAGCGGAGTCGCCGGTGGAGACGGTGTTCGACCTGTCGTATCAGGAACTGCCGCCCTGGGAACGCCAGGTCTACCGGTACGGCGCGCTGCATCCGGGCGGCACCTTCGGCGTCGACGTGCTGGCAGCGGCACTCGGCCGGACGGCCGACGTCGAGGACGCGCTGGACGCGCTGGCCGAACGCAATCTGCTGGCCGAGGTCGACGACCGCCGGTTCCGTTTCCACGACCTGCTGTTGGTGTACGCACGCCAGCAGGCGGAGCGAGAAGATCATGCGGTCGACCGGGAACGGGCGGTGCGCGCCATGGTCGAGTGGTACCTCGACGTCGCGGTGTCGGCCGATCTCGTGCTGCGGCCGACCCGCCGTCGGGTCGGTCCCCGGTTCGACCGCGACCGGCCCCGACCGGTGATCTTCGCGTCGCACCAGGATGCGCTGGCGTGGCTGGAACTGGAGCGGGCCACCGTGGTGCGGGCGGTCCGGGTGGCCGCCGAGTACGGCTGGGACGAGCTCGCATGGGAGTTCTGCGAGGCGCTGTGGGGGTTCTTCCTGTACGCACCCCACTACGACGACTGGTTCGCGGTGCACGGCATCGGTATCCCGGCCGCGCACCGCGTCGGCAACGCGGTGGCCGAAGCGAGGCTGCGGGTGCAGGTCGGATACGCGATGACCAGCCAGCACCACCACGCGGCCGCCGAGCGGGAACTGCGGACCGCGCTGGCGCTCGCCGAGCAGGCCGACGACCAGTTCCTGGTCGCCACCACGCTGTCCGAACTGGCCGGCCTGGCCCAGGACCAGGGCGATCTGGAAGGTGCATTGGACTACCTGAGCCGGGCGCGGGCACTGCGGGAGGTCATCGGCACGCCCAGGGCGGCCGCGCTGTGCCGGCGGCGGACGGGCGAGGTGTTGGCCCTGCTCGGGCGGTCCACCGAGGCGATCGCCGAGTTGTCCGCCACCGTGACGGTGATGCGCGAGTTGGGCGACACCGCACAGCACGCCAAGGCACTGGCCAGCCTCGGCACGGTGTACGCGGGCGTCGACCGTGCCGACGACGCGAGCGCCGCGCTGACCACGGCCGTGCTGCTCGCCGAGGACGCCGGGTCGTCGCGGTACCGGGCCGACGCGCTGACCGCCCTGGGTGAGCTGGCCATCCGCACCGGTCGGCTCGCCGAGGCGCGAAACCATCTCACCGAGGCTCTGCACTACTACACCGACCACGGCGACCCGAAGGCCGAGGCGGTCGCCGCCCGACTCGCCGCCATCACCGAGCCTCGGCCACCAGCGCCAGATAGCTGAGCACCGCCACACCGAACACCCCGCCGAACGGCCCGGTCTCGACCACCGCGTGCCGCCCGTCCCTGGACAGCACCAGGCACCGGCCGGGCGCGAAGCCGACCGCGATCAATCCGCAGCCGGTGCACAGCAGGCCCACCCGTGCCGCCACAGCGGCGGCCGACCACGACGGCTGGTCCGGCGCGGTGAGCACGTCGGCCAGCGGCCACCACCGCCGCTCGGCGTGCTCTCCGTGTACGACCAGAAACATGTCCGGCCCGCCACTGTCCGGGCGCCACACCACCTCGTCGACGCCCACGGCACGGCCGATCACCACGACGCCCCGGATCGCCGGACTAGTCATGCCGGAGCAGTCCGTGGTCGGTGCCGGACCGGATCGGCCTCGGCGGTGGCAGTGTCGGGATGTCCGGCGGCGTCGTAGGTTCGTCGATCGCCAGCACCCCATACATCGCGCGCCGCAGGATCGCCGCCGCCTGGCCGGGCCGGGACGTCAGGCTCGCCCTGACGTGGGCACCGTGCGGCACCGTGGCGTCGAGTTGGGGCAGGAACGGTCGATCCGGATCCAGCCTCGGCGCCCGGCCGGCCACCGTGTCGGCGAGGCTACCGGGCCGGATCACTCCGTCCGGGTGGGCCGCGAGCACGACCGGCCGGCCGATCGCCGCCGCATACTGAGTTGTCGACCCAAAATCGCCGAGGACCATGTCGCTGGCGATCGCCGTGGCACGCCACCCCTCGTCCGGCGGGATGAGCAGCAGGCCGTCGCGGATCTCGCTGGCCAGCCAGGAGTAGATCTGTCCCCTGCCGTGCGCCGCCCAGACCCTCGGATGCAGGACGAGCGCGATCCGGTGTGACGGCGGCAGTTCGTCGATCAGCCGCCGGCACAGGTCGGGGTGCCGGCCGAATGTCGACTCCGGCGTCCACGTCGAGCTCACCATGAGCAGCCGCTGGTACTCGGTCACGCCGAGCGCCCGCCGGTAGCGTGCCCGCAACGGCGCGCTCGCGGCCATCCGGTCGTAGCAGATGTCGCCGGCGACCACGGCCCTCGGCACCGCCTCCGGGCAGGAGGTTCGCAGCACGGCCAGCTCGTCGTCGTGGGTGAGCCCGATGACCGTCGGGACCACGACACCGTTGCGCACCAACGTCTCCCTCGCCAGGCCGACGTGCGGGCGAGCGTCCGGGGAACGACGGCTGTACTTGCGGGAGATCAGGTTGGTCGCGCCGTGCGGCACGGTCAGCACCTGCCCCCTGACCCGTTCCAGCTCGACGTGGCTGGCGGCCAGGACCAGGTCGAACCGGTGGTGCAGGGCCTGGTGCCACGGCACGACGAACCGGCCGTCGCGCCGCACGAACTCGTGCAGTCCGTGCCAGGTGTGGGTGGTCTCCGGGACGGTGAACACCAACTGCACGCGGTGGTCGCCGGCCAGCAGCGGCACCAGGTCCAACAGCCGGGCGCCCGAGGTCATCGTCGGCATCATGACGAGCACGGAGCGGCAGCCGGTCCTGGTCAGGCACCAGTCGGCGTCGATCGGCCCGCGCAGCCACAGGTCAGTGAGCATCGCCGAACACCTCCATCAGGGCCGGCGCACCGCCGGTGCAGTCGATGACCGGGACGTCGCGACCGGTCACCGGGGCGGGAACCGCGCGGTGCCGGGTCACCACCAGGACGAGGTCGGCGGAATGCCGGGCGGCTGTCGTGTCATGCAGGACGGTGTCGTCCGGCAGGCGCAGGACCGGCACATACGGGTCGTGGTAGGCCACGTCCGCCATCCGATGCAGGTGCTCGATCACCCGCACCGCGGCCGAGCGGCGCACGTTCGGCACGTCCGGCTTGTACGTCACGCCGGCGACCAGGATCCGCCGGCCGGCGAGTGGCGCCAGCCGGTGGGCGACGAGCAGCCGCTCGATCCGGCGCACCACGATGCCCGGCATCGCGTCGTTCAGGGCCACGGCCGCGTCGACGATCGCCGAGGGCACTCCCGTCCGCCTGGCCGCCGCCGCGAAGAAGGCGGCGGATACCGGGACGCAGTCCCCGCCGGCTCCCGGACCTGGCTCGTGCGGCAGGAATCCGTACGGCTTGGTCGCCGCTGCGGCTACCACCTCACGTACGTCCACATCAGACTCGCGGCAGAACTCGCCGAGCTCGTTCGCCAGCGAGATGTTGACCAGCCGGAACGTGTTCTCGAAGACCTTGACGAGTTCGGCCACCCGTACCGAGCTGACCGGCACCACGTGGTCGGTGACCCGGCGCAGGAACCGCACCGCGAGATCGGTGGCCAACGGCGTCACGCCGGCGACCACCCTGGGCACGCTGCGGAGTGTCGCGGCGCGGACACCAGGGTCCAGCCGCACCGGCGAGTACGCGAGATGCCAGTCCGCACCGGAAGACCCGGCCAGCCGGGACCGCAGCAGGTTCTCCGTGGTACCGGGCGGGCAGGTGCTCTGCACCAGCACCAGATCGCCGTCGCGCAATGTCGGCGCCACCGAATCCAGCGCGCTGAACAGCGCGGACAAATCCGCTCCATCACTGTTTCCGGCCGGTGTCGGCACGCAGATCACGTGGATTCCGGCGACCGGCTCGATCCCGGATGTGTCGCTGATCGTCAACCTTTTCTCAGCCAGTTGGTCGCGCAGTTCCGACTCGGCGACCGTGCCCAGACCACAG
This sequence comes from Pseudonocardiaceae bacterium, assembly GCA_036491115.1. GTDB lineage: Bacteria > Actinomycetota > Actinomycetes > Mycobacteriales > Pseudonocardiaceae > DATEPR01. The sequence goes on along the minus strand of DASXCQ010000100.1, from coordinate 61,496 downwards.
CCCGGCAGGATCCGAGTGATCTGGCATACCCGATCGGCGGAGTCGTCCAGTCCGATCGTCCGCAAACCGACACGAGCAGCGGCGACCGCGGTGGCAAGGCCGGTGAAGCCCAGCCCTCGTACCGAGACATCGAAGCATTCCAACGTGTCCATTCCCATCCTCCGTGCGGCGTGGACCAGGGCGATTGCCCAGGTGACCGGCACGGCCAAGCGTCCGACACCAACCTGTCCGAACGGTGGTCACGTTGCCGACGAATGGCTTACAGTGCAGATCAACCGGCTGGGCGCCGATCTTTGACCCTCGATTGATCAGGGCGCTTCCATACGTTTCATCAGGTTTGCGAGGTCCCATTGCCCGACCCTTTCAGTTCACTGGACAATCGCCTGACAATTCCCGCTACGAAGTGCTTCAACGCAGGTCAGACTGATTGCACGGGTGAGTGGACCGTTGTACGGTCGAGCTGCCGAACAATATTGAGCACGTAGCGGCATGGCGGACCAGCGAGGGGTGGTCCCATGAGCTCACGATTCCGCGTGTTGGGGCGGACCGGCCTGCTCGTCGGCGGTCACGTCGACTGCAACTGGGGTACGCCCAAGGGGCGCGGCATGCTGGGCGCATTGCTGTTGTCGCCGGGCCGCTTCATCTCGACGGACGAACTGACCGAGTGGGTGTGGCCGGCCGGCGCCGCGCCGAAGGCGGGACAGTTCTACACCCTCGCGTCCAAGATCCGGGACGCACTCGACACCATGGACCGACCGCCGACACTGACTGCCGGCCGGCACGCCTACCGGATCGAGGTGGAGGAAGAAGAAGTCGATCTGGCCGAGTTCCACACCATCGTCGGCGACGCCCAACGGCTCAGCCATCGCGGTGACCACACGGGCGCGCGGGATCTGCTTCTGTCCGGAATGGACATCTGGTCGGAACGCCCGCTCGATGATCTCGACGGTGACCGGGCCGCCAACTGGCGGCAGTTGACCATCGAGACCCTCTGGCTGCCCGCGCAGTCCGATCTGATGGTGGAGCTGTGCGCGCTGGGCGAGTACTCCGACGTCCTCCGACGGCTGGACGGCCTGCCAACCGGCCTGCAGACCCACCAGCACGTCATGAGGCGGCGGCTGGACGCGCTGCACGGCTTGCGCCGTGGCCATGACAGCAGCGCGTATCTGTTGGACATGCGCAGGCGCCTGCTGGACGACGGCGACGACCTGGCCGCCGCTGATCTGGTCCGGTATCACGACGCCCTGATGGCGGGAGCCGAGGCACCGGCGGTCGTCCGGGGCGAGCCGGCGCCGAGGGTGCCGCACATGCTGCCGCATGACGTCACCGACTTCGTGGGCCGCGAGGACCAACTCGCCGAGTTGGACCGCGTCACGACCGATTCCCACGGTCTGCCGGCCAGCCGCGTGGTGTCGCTGGAAGGGCCACCGGGCATCGGCAAGACGACGCTCGCGGTGCGTTGGGCACACCGGGCGGCCGGCAGATTCCCCGGTGGCGAGTTGTACGTGAATCTCCGCGGCAGTGACGCCCGGCCGATGAACCCCGGCGAAGCGGTGACCAGGTTCCTCGCCGAGTTGGACGTGCAGGTCGAGCGCATCCCCACGGCCGAAGGACGCGCCGCGAAGCTACGCAGGCTGCTGTCCGAACGCCGGACACTCGTGGTGCTCGACAACGCTGCCGGTTCGGACTCCGTGCTGCCGCTGGTGGACTGCCTGCCGTGCCTTGTCGTGATCACCAGCCGGAAACGGCTGACCGGCCTGGGCCGGCACGGCGCGACCTCGGTGCAGGTGCCCGCCCTGGGCCATCCGGACGCGGCCCGCTGGCTGGGCAGCCGGGTCGGGGCCCGAGCACTGAGCGATCCGGCGGAGATCACCGAGCTGACTCGGCTGTGCTGTGGGAACGCGCTCGTACTGCACGTGGTTGGCGCCCATGCCGCATCCCGGCCGGGCGTGCCGCTGGCCGAGTTGGCCGAGGAACTGCGCGACCCTCCGACCCTGTTGGGCCTCGGTGCCGACGCCGACGACCCGACGGGCAGTGCGGCTGCCGCGTTCAACTCGGCGGTGGACGCGCTCGACCCGGACACCCGGCGCCTGTTCGTTCTGTTGGGGGCACACCCAGGGCCGGACATCAGCGTCCAGGCCGCCGCCGCGGTTGCCGGGCTGCCGGTCAAAGCCGTCAGGCGGATGCTGGACGACCTGGTGAGCGCATATCTCCTGACTCAACCCGAGGCCCGCGAGCGCTATCAGCTGCACGATCTGCTCCAGTACTTCGCGACGTTACTGGTCGGGTCGGACGAGTTCTGGGACGAGCGCCTCCAGGCCGAGACCAGAATGCTGAACTTCTACCACCGCACGGCGCTCGCCGCCGACGCGGCAGCATTTCCGACGATGGTTCACCTGCCGAATCCGGTGTCGTCGGACGACGTGACCGAACTCAGCTTCACGGATGCGACTTCGGCAATATCATGGTTTTCCAGAGAACGGCCGAACCTCTGCGCCGTCATCGCCCTCGCCGGCTCGCGTGGAGGTCGATTCCAGCAGTATGCCACCAACTTACCTCAGTGCGTTGGACAGATATTCCAGCGCCTCGGCTATGTCGGCGACGTAGTGTTCTGCCTCGGCGTCGCCATTCAGACTGCGACAACTTTCGGCGATCGGCGAGCCCAGGCTATTTCCCGGAACAATCTCGGCCACTTCTATCTGGAGCGACGCGACTTCGGTTCGGCACGCACCCAACTGACGCTCGCGGAGGAGCTGTACAAGGACGTCGGCGATCAGGTTGGCGCGGCCACCGCGCGATACAACCAGGCAAGGGTCCTGGTCGAGTTGGGCGAGGTCCGCGCAGGGATCGAGGGCCTGATGGCATCGCTACGGGAGTTCCGCGGCCTCGACGAGATCGGCGCGGCGGCAAAGACGCTGTACTGGCTTGCGCAGGCCAGTCGCCGGTCGGGCGACATCGACGGCGCGATTTCCTTCGCGATGGACGGCAGTTGGCTGGCTGAGAAGATCAACGCCGAACTGAGTCAAGGAGAGCTTCTGGCGGAAATCGCGGCCGCACACTACGAAAAGGCAGACCTGGCCACCGCGAAAGGCTACGCCGAGCGCGCTCTCGCGCAGAATGTCCGTCTCAGTTCGTTGGCGCGGGCCGGTCAGGCGAGTACGACGCTGGCGGCCGTGCAGCGTGACCAGAATGATCTTGGGGGAGCAGAGCAGCACGCCAGATTGGCGATCAGCCTCTGCCACCAGAGTCGTGATCCATTGGGCGAGGCGGTGGCACAGAACCTGCTCGGCGAGCTGTTCCACAAACAAGCACGGCTCGATGAGGCAATCGAGGCATGGTCGAGCGCGCAGGTAATCTTCGAGGACATCGGCGACCCACGGGCGAGTTCGATCCGCACCACTCTGAATGAATTGTTGATGGCCCTGAATGCCGCGCCGTCAACTGAATCATCAGCAATATATAGTAGATCACCCGACCGGGCTGAACCGCCTGCCAAACGGTGACAGTCCGTAGCCGAACGATCTTGACTCACTCGAACGTGTAGAGCTACGGTGTGGCCACTCGCCGCCCGGCCGACGATCGGTGTACGTTTGCCGGCGCGAGATTCGACCACCCAGTAGGTACAAGGAGCAACGCTGTGCATTTCTTTTTGTCGCTCGCGGCCGACCCGAGCGCGACACACTGGATGGTCGCGTTTCTACGTGCCATGATGTCGGCATAACGCAGGTCATTCGGGTTCCGAATCGTTTTCTTCCGGTTTTGTGCCGAAGCGGCGCCATACCCTTCCCGCCCGGTCGGTGATGGCGCCGCCGACATCGCTGAGGACCTTGGCCAGGGGGTCGGTCGAGCCGCTCACCGTGTCTCGGTAGGAGCGGGCCGCGTCGCGGAGGTCCTGGGTCCAGGTGGATGCCGTCGGCTGGTCGTCGCGGCGTGGATAGTCGCCGGACAGGATCGCCCGGTAGTCCTCCGACGCCGCCCATTTCTGGAGTTCGGCGGCTCGGACCACGGCCAGCGGGTGCGTGAGATCAACAGTGTTCAGCAGCTTCAGGACGCTGTCCCGAATGTCGCCCTCGGCCTCGTAGTCCGCGGCCTGTTTCAAGAACTCGGTCGTGTCGATGTCGTCCGGCGAGTTCGCGCCTGCGATGAGCATGTGCATCCGCAGCGCGGCCGCCGGATCCTGGGAGCAGAGCAGGCCTGCCCGGTCCGCCGACAGTTCGGCCTTGCGGAACCACTCCATCAGCGCCGCGATCACCGCCCGCAGGCCCCAGTACCCGCCGGGCAGCCACGACACCCCGTTCAGCATCCGCAGCAGCCGGAACAGCATCGTCCGGTACAGCGCGTGGCCGGACAGCACGTGCCCGAGTTCGTGCCCGATGACGTTGCGCAGCGCGTCGATGTCGGCCGCCTGCACCAGGCCGCTGGTCACCACGATGAACGGCCGGTCGATGCCGATCGCCATCGAGTTGGTGTCCGGGTCGCGGGTGACGAACATCTCCGGCACCGGGTCGATGTCCAGGATCGCGGCGCACTCGGCGCGCAGTTCGTGCAGCCTCGGGTACTGCTTCGGCCCCACCCGGACGGCCGACGCCAGGTGCAGCAGCCGCTCGCCGCGTTCGGTGAACGCCCCGGCCACCGCCTTCAGCACGACCGGAAACCCGGGCACCGACCGCAGCGTCGCCAGCGCTCCCCGGTCCGCCGGATGCTCGTACGCTCTGGGACTGATGCCAGGGAACCGCACCCGCGACGTGCTCCGCAGTATCTCGGCACCGGAGGAGTCCATACTGCCAGGCTATCCCTCCAGCTCACCCTCAAGATCGAGATACACCGACCGCAGCTGATCCAGCGTCTCCGCTGACGGTTCCGCCCACAGACCCCGGTCCGCCGCCTCCAGCAGCCGCTCCGCCACCCCGCGCAACGCCCACGGGTTGGACCGGCGCATGAAGTCACGCACCTCATCGTCGAACACGTAACTGCTGGCCAACTGCTCGTACATCCAGTCCGACACCACACCCGCCGTGGCGTCGAAGCCGAACAGATAGTCGACTGTCGCGCCGAGCTCAAATGCCCCTTTGTACCCATGTCGGCGCATAGCGGCTATCCAGCGCGGGTTGACCACCCTGGCCCGGAACACCCGCGTGGTCTCCTCGGCCAGGCTGCGGGTGCGCACGGCGTGCGGCACCGCCGAATCGCCGACGTAGGCCGCCGGGTTCGCGCCGGTCAGCGACCGCACCATGGCGACCATGCCGCCGTGGTACTGGAAGTAGTCGTCGGAGTCGGCGATGTCGTGTTCCCTGGTGTCCACGTTCTTGGCCGCCACCTGGATGCGGCGGAACGCGTTCGCCATCTCGTCGCGCGCCGGTCGGCCGTCCAGTCCGGCACCGTAGGCGTACCCGCCCCACGTGGCGTACACCTCGGCCAGATCGCTGTCGTCGCGCCAGTTCCTGGCGTCGATCAGCGGCAGCAGCCCGGCTCCGTACGCGCCCGGTTTGGACCCGAAGATCCTGGTGCTGGCCCGGCGGGTGTCGCCGTGGGCGGTCAGGTCGGCCCGGTAGTGGGCCGCGACGAAGTTGTCCTCGTCCGGCTCGGCCAACCCGGCGACCGCCTGGATGGCGTCGTCCAGCAGGGTCACCACGTGCGGGAACGCGTCCCGGAAGAAACCCGAGATCCGCACCACCACGTCGATCCTGGGCCTGCCCAACTCGGCAAGTGGCACGATCTCGAAGCCGGTGACCCGGCGGGACGCGTCGTCCCAGCGCGGTGTGGTGCCCAGCAGCCACAGCAGTTCCGCGATGTCGTCGCCCTGGGTGCGCATCGCCGCCGTGCCCCACACGGTCAGCCCGACGCTGCGCGGCCACTCCCCGGTGTCGGCGCGGTGCCGGGCGATCAGCGAGTCGGCCAACGCGCTGCCGGTGTCGAACGCGTTGCGCGACGGGATGGACTTCGGGTCCACCGAGTAGAAGTTGCGTCCGGTGGGCAGCACGGACACCAGGCCGCGGGTCGGCGAGCCGGACGGCCCCGGCGGCACGAACCGGCCGTCCAGCGCCCGCACCACATTGCCGATCTCGTCGGTAGTCCTGGCCAGCCGAGGCACCACCTCGGTGCACCCGAACAGCACCACGGCCGCCACGTCCGGCGCCTCCTCGCCCAGGACATCGGCAACCACGCCGGGTACCGCGTCAGCTGACCACTCGGCGGCCGACACGCCGACAACCAGCGAGCGGGCCAGTGACTCCACCAGGTCGACCACATCGGCGCCACTGCGTGCGGGCCCCGCAACGAGAGCGGTCAGCGTCGCCGGAACCTTCGCCACCGCACCGGGTTCGGCCAGCAACTCCTGCTCGTCAAGTCCGAAGTGGACGGCGAGGGCGGCACGCAGGCCGGGCAGTGCGCCGACCGTGCCGCCGAACACCTGCCGCGCCCGCAGCACGGCCAGCACGTCGTTGACGAGTTCGTCGCCGGCCGGCGCGCGGCCCAGGATGTGCAGGCCGTCGCGGATCTGAACGTCCTTGATCTCGCACAGGTAGCCGTCCACGTGCAGCACGAAGTCGTCGAACTCGTCGGCGTCCGGCTGTTGCTCGAGGTGCAGGTCATGGTGCAGCTGGGCTTGCGTGATCAGCTCCCACACCTGCGCCCGTACCACCGGCAGTTTGTCCGGATCCAGCGCGGCGACCGTGGCGTACTCGTCCAGCATCTGCTCCAGTTTGGCCAGGTCACCGTAGGTGTCGGCGCGGGCCATCGGCGGGATCAGGTGGTCGACGACGACGGCGTGGCCGCGCCGCTTCGCCTGGGTGCCCTCGCCGGGATCGTTCACGATGAACGGGTACACCAGCGGCACGTCGCCCAGCACCGCGTCCGGCGCCGAGTCGGCGGACAGGCCGAGTCCCTTGCCGGGCAACCATTCCAGCGTGCCGTGCTTACCGAGGTGCAGCACCGCGTGCACGCCGAACTCGCGGTCCAGCCAGCGGTACGCGGCCAGGTACTGGTGACTGGGCGGCAGGTCCGGGTCGTGGTAGATGGCGATCGGGTTCTCGCCGAACCCGCGTGGCGGCTGGATCATCAGCACGACGTTGCCGAACCGCAGCGACGCCACGTAGATCTCGCCGTCGTCGACGTACAACTCGCCGGGCGGCGCGCCCCAGTGCTCGGTCATGCCGGCGCGCAACGACTCCGGGAGCTCGTCGAACCACTCCCGGTAGCGCGCGGCCGGCACCCGGATCGCCGCCTGGCCCATCTGGTCCTCGGTGAGCCACTCGACGTCGTGCCCGCCTGCCGCGATCAGCCGATGCACCAGCGTGTCGCCGTCGACCGCCGACGGGTCGAGATCGCCGAGGTCGTAGCCCTGCTCGCGCAACGCCTGGAACAACACCACCGCGGACGCCGGGGTGTCCAGGCCGACGGCGTTGCCGACCCTGGAGTGCTTGGTCGGGTACGACGAGAGCACGACGGCCAGCCGACGCTGTTCGGCCGGGACGTGCCGGAGCCGGGCCAGTCGGGTGGCGATGCCGGCGACCCGCGCGGCCCGCTCCGGGTCGGCGACGTACACCGCGATGCCGTCGGCGCCGGTTTCCTTGAAGGAGAAGGGCACCCCGATCAGCCGCCCGTCGAACTCCGGGATGGCCACCTGCATGCCGGCGTCCATCGGGGTGAGCGCGGCGTCGGAGGCCGCCCAGGTGTCCCGCGACGACGTGAGCACCAGCCCCTGCAGCACCGGAACGTCCAACTCGGCCAGCGCGCCCGCGTCCCAGGAGTCCTCGGCGGCGCCCGCGGGCGCCGCCACCGTGCCGCCGGCGGCGAGCACGGTGGCGACCAGCGCGTCGCACGGGGCGAGCAGCGCCCGCAGTTCGGCCGCGGTCTGGGCCGGCAGCGACCGCAGCGAACCGCAGAACACCGGAACGGCGTTGGCACCGGCCGACTCGACGGCGTCGGCGAGCGCGTCCACGAACGCAGTGTTGCCGGCGAGTTCGTGCGCCCGGTAGAAGACGATGCCGACCGTGGGCCGGTCCGGGTCGAACGGCCGCTCGCCGTGCCGGCCGTACAGCGGGGCGCTCACCGGCGGCGCGAAACCCCCACCGGTGAGCAGGATCGTGTCGGACAGGAAGGCGGCCAGCTCGCGCAGGTTGGCCGGCCCGCCCTCGACCAGGTAGGCAAGCGTTTGCGCGGCCACCCCCGCCGGGACCGTGGACCGCGCCATCAGCTCGGCGTCCGGCGTCGCCTCACCGCCGACGCACACCAGCGGCACACCGGAGCGCCGGAGTTCGGCGACACCGTCCGGCCAGGCCCGCAGCCCGCCGAGCAGCCGCACCACGACCACGGCGACACCGTCGAGCAGCGCTGGGAGGTCGGCGACGGGCAGCCGGGCAGGATTGGCCACGCGGTAGCCGGCTCCGCGAGCGGCCAGCAGGTCAGTGTCCGCTGTGGACAGCAGGAGTACGGACGACACGCCTCATGCTAGCTGTCCGGTTTGCGCCCGACCCCTGCGAAACCGGTCACCCTGCCGTTGAGCTCGCCGATGGTGGTGCCGGTCTCCGGTCGCCAGTCCCACATGTGGACGACGCCCGGCGGGACCAGCTCCAGGCCGGCGAAGAACGTTTCGAACTCGGCCTTCGTCCGGTAGTGGAACGGCGTCTCGGTGCGGTCGTACATCATGCTCGCCGCGGTGGCGCCCGCCGCGCGTTCCTCGGTCAACTCGTCACGGGACGGGTGCGACATCGCGATGTGGCTGCCCGGCGCCATGCGGTCGGTGTAGCCGCGGATCATGCCGACCGGGTCGTCCTCGTCGGCCACGTACTGCAACACGCCCGCCATGATCAGGCCGATCGGCCGGGACCGGTCCAGCAGCGCCTTGACCTCGGGATCGTTGAGCACGGCGTAGGGCTCGCGCAGGTCGGCGCTGATCGCCACGGCCAGGTCGTTGCCGGCCAGGATGGTGTTGGCATGGGTGACCGCGATCGGCTCGACGTCCACATAGACCACCCGCGCCGCCGGGTTCACGCGCTGGGCGATCTCGTGCACGTTGCCCACCGTGGGGATGCCCGAGCCGAGATCGAGGAACTGATCCACCCCCGAATGGGCGATATGGCCGACTGCTCTGCGTAGGTATGACCGGTTCGCGCGCATGCCCAGCCCGATGGCCGGGTGGACCTTGGCCAGTGCGTCGGCCGCCTGCCGGTCGACCTCGAAGTTGTGCGCACCGCCCAAGAAGTAGTCATAGATCCGGGCAGCGGACGGCCGGTCGAGATCGACCCTGCCTCTTGCCCGCGCTGTCCGGTCCATGCCCGCCTCCTACCGCACGTCCAATGGACCCTACGTCCGATACGGCCAACAGGGTGACACATCAACAAGGTCCGGTATCAGCGAGTCATGATGTCATCCGCGCCGACCGAGATCGCGTCACTGTCGTCGGATCGATAGGTTGGCTGGCACGGGCCACTCGGCCACACCGCCGGGGACCTGCCCAACCCCTCGTGTGGAGGATCTTCGATGAGTCTGGAACGCCCTGTACCGCCTGACCCGTACAGCCTGCTGCCGGCTGCGCCCTCGTTCCTCGTCACGTCCAACGACGTGCACGACGGCCGGCAGATGGGTAGCGCCCAGGAGTTCAACGGGATGGGCCACGACGGCGACAACGTGTCGCCGCAGCTGAGCTGGAGCGGTGCGCCGGAGGGCACGCAGAGCTACGCGGTCACCTGTTTCGACCCGGACGCCCCTGTGGTGTCGGGATTCTGGCACTGGCTGGCCTTCGACATCCCGGCGTCGGTGACCGAGTTGGCGACCGGCGCCGGCCGTAACGACGAATCGCTGCCGGAGGGCGCGTTCCACGTCCGCAACGACTACGGCACGCTCGACTTCGGCGGTGCCGCGCCGCCGCCCGGCGAGGCCATGCCGCACCGCTACTACTTCGTGGTGCACGCCGTCGACGCACCGAAGCTGGGCATCGACGGTTCGGTCACGCCCGCGGTGGCCAGTTTCAACCTGGTGTTCCACACGCTGGCCAGGGCGATCATCACGCCAACCTTCGCCAGCTGACGGAATCGACGCGGACTACCGTACGTTGCAGCCGGTGGACGGGTTTTCGTCCACCGGCTGCTGCCCCGACCACTCGACGGGATGACGACGTGCGGCACTTCGATCTGGTGATCATCGGTACCGGTTCCGGCAACTCCGTTCTCGGACCCGAATTCGCCGAGCAGGACGTGGCGATCGTGGAGAAGGGGGTCTTCGGCGGTACGTGCCTGAATGTCGGCTGCATCCCGACGAAAATGTTCGTGCACACCGCCGACATCGCCGAGTACGCGGTGCACGGCCCGCGTTACGGCGTGGACAGCGAACTGCACGGCGTGCGCTGGGCCGACGTGCGGGACCGCATCTTCAACCGGATCGACCCGATCGCCGAGGGCGGCAGGCTGTACCGGACCACCCACGCGGACAACCGCAACGTCACCGTCTTCCCCGGCCTGGCCCGCTTCACCGGGGACAAGACGCTGGAGATCGATGTGGCGGGCGAGGTGGAGACGATCACCGCGCAGCGGTTCGTGCTCGCCGCCGGCAGCCGCCCGGTGATCCCGGCCATTCCCGGCCTGGCCGAGTCCGGCTACCACACCAGCGACGACATCATGCGGCTGGACACGTTGCCGCGCCGGCTGGTCATCCTCGGCGGTGGCTACGTCAGCGCCGAGTTCGCGCACGTGATGTCCGCGCTCGGCGTGGAGATCACCATCGTGTGCCGGTCGGGCGCGATGCTGCGCGGCGAGGACGAGGCGGTCAGCACCCGATTCACCGAACTGGCCGGCAAACGGTGGGACCTGCGGCTGGACCGCAAGGCCACGCTGGTGGAGCGCGCCGGTGACGAGCTGCGGCTGCACATCGAGGGCCAGCGGGGCGCCGAGGTCGTGACCGCAGACGCGATGCTGGTGGCCACCGGCCGCCAGCCCAACTCCGACCTGCTCGACCTGGCCGCGACCGGTGTGGCCACCGACGCCGACGGCTACGTCAAGGTCGACCGGTACCAGCGGACGAACGTGCCCGGCATCTACGCGCTGGGCGACATCGACTCGCCCTACCAGCTCAAGCACGTCGCCAACCACGAAGCCCGGATCGTCAAGCACAACCTGCTGCACCCGGACGAGCCGAAGGCCGCCGACCACCGCTTCGTGCCGCACGCCGTCTTCAGCGCGCCGCAGATCGCGGCGGTCGGGCTGACCGAGTCGCAGGTGGAGCGGCGCGGCCTGCGGTACGTGACATCGATCCAGGACTACAGCGGCATCGCATACGGCTGGGCGATGGAGGACACCACCGGTTTCCTCAAGCTGATCGCCGACCCCGAGTCCGGCGCGCTGCTCGGCGCGCACGTCATCGGGCCGCAGGCGCCGACCGTGATCCAGCCGCTGATCCAGGCGATGAGCTTCGGCCTGGACGCGCGCAGCATGGCGCACGGCCAGTACTGGATCCACCCGGCCATGCCGGAACTGGTGGAGAACGCGCTGCTGAACCTGCCGCTGGACTGACCTACACGAACCGCGCCCGCCCGGCGAACAGGCCCACGACGACCTGCACCGCGATGCCGGCCAGCAACAGCAGCAGCGACGCGGTCCAGCCGCCGGTGGCGCCGTGCAGGATGCCGAACAGCAGCGGCCCGACGCCGGCCAGCAGGTAGCCGATGCCCTGCGCCATCGTGGAGAGCCTGCGGGTGTCGTCCGGAGTGGTCGTGCGCAGCGTGATGAGGGCGACGGCGATCGGGAACACGCCCATGCCGATGCCCAGGGTCACCGACCACAGCCACGGCGCCGAACTCGGCTCGACCAGCAGCCCCACCACACCGATGGCGCCCACCGCGCTGAGCCCGGCCAGCCACCACGACTGGCTGCGCTGCCGGGCCGCCAGCGGCGCCACGATCAGGCTGAGCGGCACGCCGATGACGCTGATCACGGCCAGCATCGCGCCCGCTCCGCTCCGGGACACGCCACCGCTCATCAGGACCTCGGGCGCCCAGCCCATCACGGCGTACGCGAACATCGACTGGAGTCCGAAGAAGAGGGTCACGGCCCAGGCCAACGGGCTGCGCAGCAATGATCGCCGAGCCGGTGCCGGTGCGACGGCCACCTCGGGCCGGCCGACGCCGGTGCTGCCGTGCCGCGCGGCGAGCGTCCAGCCCAGCGTGCCGAGCACGGCCAGCAGGCCCCACTCGCCCAACCCGGGCCGCCAGCCGCCCAGCGCGTCGTCCACGTGTGGGGTGACCAGGAAGCCGAGTGCTGCCGCGCCCTGCAGTACGGCCGTGTACAGGCCGGTGACCAGGCCGATCCGGTTCGGGTAGGACTGCTTGACCACGACCGGGAGCAACACGTTGCAGACCGCGATGCCGCCGCAGGCGACGAGCGTGCCGAGGAGGACGACGTTCGGCCCGTCCAGCACCCTGACCAGCACGCCGACCGTGACCAGCACCATCGACACGCCGATCGCGCGGGCCAGGCCGAGCCTGCGGGCGGCGCCGGGTGCCAGGAAGCCGGCCAGCCCGAAGCACAGGCCGGGCAGCGCGGTGAGCACGCTGGCCCAGGCCGGCGACACATGCAGCGACGTGCGGACCTCGTCCAGGACCGAGCCGAGACTGGTGACCGCGGGGCGCAGGTTGGCCGCGACGAGGAGGATGGCACCCAGCAGCACCACGGACGGAACCAGGGCGGCCTTGTGGTCCCGGACCACGGCAGGCAGGGCGGTCTTCGTCGGCATACCCTCTACTATGACAGACATGGGATGTTCGGATGAAAGGATGTGACTATGGCGTTGACCGCAACGCGGCGCACCGGGCTGGTCGACCAGGTGATCGAGCAGATGCGGCAGGCCATCCGAGCCGGCGACTGGGCCGTTGACGAGCGCATCCCGCCGGAACCGGAACTGGTCAGCGTCCTGGGCGTGGGCCGGAACACCGTGCGCGAGGCGGTGCGGGCGCTGGCCCACGCCGGCCTGCTGGAGGTTCGGCAGGGCGACGGCACGTTCGTCCGGGCGACCAGTGAGATCTCCGGTGCGCTGCGCCGGGTGTGTGGGACGGAACTGCGGGAGGTCCGCCAGGTCCGGTTCCTGCTGGAGGTCGAGGCAGCCCGCCTGGCCGCCGCCCACCGGACCGACGCCGACGTGGCGACGCTCGCCGCCACCCTCGCCGAACGCGACACGGCCGTCGCCGACGAACGCTGGGCCGACGCGGTGGACGCCGACGCCCGGTTCCACCAGGAGGTCGTCGGCTGCGCCGGCAACAGCCTGTTGACCGAGCTCTACCTCGGCATGACGGAGGTCATCCGGGCCAGCCTCGCCGCCACCGCCGGCCACGCCGACCCGGCATGGCGCATCGGCCACGGCGACCTGCTGACCGCCATCCGCGACCGGAACCCGGACCGAGCCGCGAGGGAGGCAGGCCGCTTCCTGGCCGAGTACGTCAGTTAGCGCCTGATTCAACAGCCTGTCCAAGCAGCGGAAATGCCGGGGCCACCCGGCGACGCGGGCCAGGTGGGCTGGTGAATCAGGACCTGGGTACGCCGGGCGGCAGGACCGGCAGGCCCGCCGGTGCACCGTGCTCGATCAGGGCCAGCAGCGCCGCCGTGTCCAGATGTTCCACGACCAGGTCGCCGAGCCGGTCCAACCGCGCAGCCCGCACCGTGGCGAACGACACATCCGGTGCCACCCGGAACCCCGACCGTCCGGCCCGCTCCGCGGCCCACCGCAACAACTCCCGCCGCACGCCGTCGTTCTCCAGCAAGCCGTGCCAGTGCGTCGCGGCGACACCATCCGCCAACGCGCCCTCCGGCTCACCGTCGGCCGTCGTGACGAGCCCGGCCAGTCCGTCCGCCCGCCTGCTCACCACACCATGATGGATCTCATAGCCCGCGGCGGTGGCACCGAACGCCGATCCGGTCGGCGTGGCCAACGTCTTCCGCTGTCGGAACTCGATGTCCACATCCAGCAGCCCGAGCCCGGCGACGGTCCCGGCACGTGACTCCACGAGATCGGTGAGCGAGGCGGCCAGCATCTGGAATCCGCCGCAGATCCCCAACACCGGCCGTCCGGCCGCGTGCTGCGCCAGGACGGCGTCGGCGAGACCGGTGTCCCGCAACCAGGCCAGATCGGCGACCGTCGCCTTGGATCCGGGCAGCACCACCAGGTCCACATCGGACAGACCAGCGGGCGAGGTGACCAACCGGACACTCACCCCCGGCTCCACGGCCAACGCCTCGACATCCGTGGCGTTGGAGATCCTCGGCAGCCGCACCACACCCACCCGCAGCCACGCCTCACCCACCGGCGGCGCGGGCCGTCCGACGACCCCGTCCATCGGGTAGGACAGCGAGTCCTCGGCGTCCAGCCAGAGCCCGTCGTCCCACGGCAGCACGCCGAACGCCCGCCGACCGGTCAGCCCGGCGAGCTGACGCAGGCCGGGCTCCAGCAACGCCGGATCGCCGCGGAACTTGTTGATCACGAACCCGGCCACCAGTCGCTGGTCCTCGGGTGAGAGCAACGCCACCGTGCCGAACAGGTGGGCGAACACGCCACCCCGGTCGATGTCGCCGACCACCACCACCGGCAGGTCGGCGGCCCTGGCCAGACCCATGTTGGCGATGTCGTCGGCACGCAGGTTGATCTCGGCGGGCGAACCGGCGCCCTCGCACACGACGACGTCGTACTCGGCCCGCAGCCCGGCGAGGGTGTCCAGCACAGTGGTCAGCAGGGCGGCCTTGCGGGATCGGTAGGACAGCGCGCTGACCTCGCCGACCGCCTGGCCCAGCACCACCACCTGGGACGTCCGGTCGCCGCCCGGCTTGAGCAGCACCGGGTTGAACCGCACGCTCGGCGCCAGCCCGGCGGCCGCCGCCTGCACCGCCTGGGCGCGGCCGATCTCCCCGCCGTCGACGGTGACGACCGAGTTGTTGGACATGTTCTGCGCCTTGAACGGCGCCACCCGCACGCCCTGCCCGGCCAGCCAGCGGCACAGCCCCGCGACGACGACGCTCTTGCCGGCGTCCGACGACGTGCCGGCGACCAGCAGGCCGCCGCCGGTCACGGCAGGGTCAGGATTTCCGCGCCGTCCTCGGTGACCAGCAGGGTGTGCTCGAACTGGGCGGTGAGCCGGCGGTCCTTGGTGGTCACGGTCCAGCCGTCTTCCCACATGTCGTAGTCGATCGTGCCGAGGGTGATCATCGGCTCTATGGTGAACGTCATGCCGGGCTTGATCTCCATCGTCACCGACGGGTCCTCGTAATGCAGGACCGTTGGCGTGCCGTGGAAGTAGGGGCCGACGCCGTGACCGGTGAACGCCCGCACCACGCCGTAGTCGAACCGCCGCGCGTACGCCTCGATGACCCGCCCGATCACGTTGAGCTGCCGCCCCGGCCGTACCGCCCTGATGGCCCGGTCGGTGGCCTCGCGGGTGCGCTCCACCAGCAGCTTGGCGTCCTCGTCGACGTCACCGGCCAGGAACGTGGCGTTGGTGTCGCCGTGCACGCCGCCGATGTAGGCGGTCACGTCGATGTTGCAGATGTCGCCGTCCTCGATGACCGTCGAGTCGGGGATGCCGTGGCAGATCACCTCGTTCAGCGACGTGCAGCACGACTTCGGGAAGCCCCGGTAGCCCAATGTGGACGGGTAGGCGTCGTGATCGCACAGGAACTCGTGCACGACGGCGTCGATGTCGTCCGTGGTCACGCCGGGTCGCACCGCCTGGCCGCCGACCTCCAGCGCCCGGGCCGCGATCCGGCCGGCCACCCGCATGGCCTCGATGATCTCGGGGGTGCGCACGCCGTCGCTGGTGTCCCTGGCGGGAGTGGGCTTGTCGACGTACTCGGGCCGCCGGATGTGCGCGGGGACCGGACGGCGGGGGGACAGTTCGCCAGGCTTCAGCGGGGCACGAACGGGCATACCAACACCCTACGATGCGCCGGATGCCGGCGGGTCCGGCCGTCGGTCGACATCACACGTTCAGAACAACACCGTCGCGTACTGTCCCACCTGCCGGAACCCGACCCGCTGGTACGCGGCCCTGGCCGGCGCGTTGAACCCGTTGACGTAGAGGCTGGCACTGCGGCCCATGCCGCGCACCAGCCGGTCCACCACGGCGGCCGTGCCCTGGGTGGCCAGGCCGTTGCCCCTGCGGTCCGGGTGCACCCAGACACCCTGGATCTGGCCGACCTTCGAGCACAGCGAGCCGATCTCGGCCTTGAACACGACCTGGCCGTCCTCGAACCGGGCGAACGCCCTGCCGGCCGCGATGAGCTCGGCGACCCTGGCCCGGTAGCTGAGGCCGCCGTCGTCTGCGCACGGGTCGACGCCGACCTCCTCGATGAACATGGCAACGGCGGCCGGCAGGTAGTTGTCCAGTTCGTCCGGGCGGACCGGACGCACCAGTGGGTCGGCCGGCACCTCGGGCATCGTGCTCATCGCCATCAGCGGCTGGTCGCCCCGCACCTCCCTGGCCGGTCCCCAGTCCGGGGCCAGTTCGTGCCACAGGCCGAGCACCTGCTCGGCCGGGCCGACCAGCGACGAGCACATCCGACCGCGGCGCACCGCCCGGTCGGCGAAGATCCGCAGCGCCGCGGGAGTGCCCTGTAACGGAACCAGGTTGGGGCCGGCGAAACAGAGACCCTCCAGCCGGCCGCCACGCAGCGGCCGGCTGTCGGTGCCCCACATCTCGCCACCCAGCCGCCACGGTTCGAGTCCGGCGACCTCGACACGCGCCGTGACCATGCACGACGACACCGGGTCGGCGTCCAGGATCGCTCGGACCGCCGGCAGGTCGCGGTCGTTCAGCAGGCGGGCGCCACCGAGCCTCAACACCAGTTCAGCGTGCCAGATGTGTGCGTGGTCACGGCGGCGCCGGGCGGGGAAAGCACCCTTCCGAAACGGCACCGCCTGTTACGGCCTGTGTCAGGAGACCGTTACGACGGGTACACCCACCGACTCGCCCTCCAGGCCGGTCTCCTCGGCGATCCGCATGGCTTCCTCGATCAGCGTCTCCACGATCTGGTGCTCCGGCACGGTCTTGATCACCTTGCCGCGCACGAAGATCTGACCCTTGCCGTTGCCCGACGCGACGCCAAGGTCGGCTTCGCGGGCCTCACCAGGACCGTTCACGACGCAGCCCATCACGGCCACCCGCAGCGGCACCTCCATGCCCTCCAGGCCCGCGGTGACCTCTTCGGCCAGCTTGTAGACGTCCACCTGGGCCCGACCGCACGACGGGCACGAGACGATCTCCAGCTTGCGCGGCCGCAGGTTGAGCGACTGGAGGATCTGGCTGCCGACCTTGACCTCCTCCACCGGCGGCGCGGACAGCGACACCCGGATGGTGTCACCGATGCCCTGGCGCAGCAGTGCGCCGAACGCGACGGCGGACTTGATGGTGCCCTGGAAAGCCGGGCCGGCCTCGGTGACGCCCAGGTGCAGTGGGTAGTCGGTCTGCTCGGCGAGCAGTTCGTAGGCCCGGACCATCACCACGGGGTCGTTGTGCTTGACCGAGATCTTGATGTCGTGGAAGTCGTGCTCGGCGAACAGGCTCGCCTCCCACAGCGCCGACTCGGCCAGCGCCTCGGGCGTGGCCTTGCCGTACTTCTGCAGCAGCCGGGGGTCCAGCGAGCCGGCGTTGACGCCGATCCGGATCGGCGTGCCGTGGTCGTTCGCGGCCTGCGCGATCTCCTTGATCTTGTCGTCGAACTTCTTGATGTTGCCCGGGTTCACCCGCACCGCGGCACAACCGGCCTCGATCGCGGCGAACACGTACTTGGGCTGGAAGTGGATGTCGGCGATGACCGGGATCGACGACTTCGACGCGATCGCGGGCAGCGCGTCGGCGTCGTCCTGGGACGGGCAGGCCACCCGGACGATGTCGCAGCCGGCCGCGGTGAGCTCGGCGATCTGTTGCAGTGTCGCGTTGACGTCGGCCGTCAACGTCGTGGTCATGGACTGGACGGAGACCGGGTAGTCGCTCCCCACACCAACTGAACCGACGTGCAACTGCCGTGTCCTGCGACGCGGCGCGAGCACTGGGGGTGGGAGATCGGGCATACCCAACAGGACACCGTCACCGGCTGTCATGGCACCTCCACCGTTGGACCGACCAACCGGGTCAATGGCCGGTCAGACTGATCGGGTTCACGATATCCGCGGTGACGCTCAGCAGCACCATGGCTCCGCCCACGAACACCACAACGAGTGTGAGTGGTGCCAACTTGGTGTAGTCGACCGGACCGCCCGCAGGCCGTCCGAGTAGCACGCGTAGCCAGTTCCTCACCCGTTCGTACAGCGCCACCGCGATATGCCCGCCATCCAACGGCAACAGCGGCAGCAGGTTGAATACTCCGAGGAAGAACTGAAGTGTGGCCAACAACAACCAGAACACCGACCACTGGCTGTCCTCGACCGCCTGACCGCCCAGCCGGCTGGCGCCCACGACGCTCATCGGGCTGTTCGGGTCACGCGGTGCCCCGCCGATCGCGCTGATCAGGGTCGGCACCTTGTTCGGGAGCTGCTTGATGCCCTGCCAGACGTTGACGAACATCTCACCGGTGAAGCCCAGCGTGCCGCCGACCGCGGTGCCCGCGTTGTAGGGGATGTACTTCGCCGGCAGGACGCCGATCATGCCGATGTCGGTGAGCGGCTGCTTGCTCAGATCCTGTTGTGACTGCTCAGCGACGGTGAGCCCCTTGACCCTGGCCACGTCGATGGTCAGCGGAACGTTGCGTCCGTCACGTCGGACGACGAAGTCGGTCGGGCCGGTGGAGTGCTGCACGATCGTGGTGACCGCCGTGAAGGTGGATGTCGGCCGGCCGGCGACGGAGATGATCTCGTCACCCGCCAGCAACCCGCCGTTCTTGGCGGGCGCGGGATCACCCGGCTTGCACGGGTCCTGGGACAGCGTCCTGGCGTCGAGGCTGGACGCGCAGTCCGCGACCCCGCCGACCAGCGGCCGGTCGGTGAGATTGAGCAGGCCGATCGAGACCGCCATGAAATACAGGATCAGGAACCCCAGAATGAAATGGGTGATCGACCCGGACGCGAGCACGACGACCCGTTTCCACGTCGGATAGCGCCACATCGCGTGTGGTGCTTCCGCTGGTGTCACTTCGTCCAGCGCGGTCATGCCGGCGATGTCACAGAAGCCGCCCAGCGGGATGACCTTGAGGCCGTACTCGGTCCCACCGCGCCGGAACGAGTAGATCTTCGGCCCGAAGCCGATGAAGTACCGGCGGACCTTCATCCCGAACGCCTTGGCGGACAACAGGTGCCCCGCCTCGTGCAGTGCCACTGCCACGCCGATGGCCAGCGCGAACAGCACCACGCCGATGATGTAGGCGAGCACGTCAGCCCCTTCCCTGCCGCTGCCCGGATACCTGCCCCGCCGCCGTACCCTCGGTGGCCAGCAGGGTGCGGGCGCGCTGCCGCGCCCAGGTCTCGGCGGCCAGGACGTCGGCGACGGTGTCGGGCTCCTTGCCCCACTCGTCCGCCTCGTCCAGCACTCGCCCGATGGTGTCCACGATGTCCAGGAAACCGCGGTCGCCGGCGACGAAGGACGCCAGCGCCTCCTCGTTGGCCGCGTTGTACACGGCCGGCAGGCACCCGCCCGCCGTGCCGGCCTGCCTGGCCAGCCGGACCGCCGGGAAGGTGTCCTCGTCCAGCGGTTCGAACGTCCACGAACCCGCCTTGCTGAAATCGCACGGCGGCGCGACGTCGGTCAGCCGGTGCGGCCAGGCCAGTGCGAGCGCGATCGGCAGCAGCATGGTCGGCGGGCTGGCCTGGACGATGGTGGCGCCGTCGACGAACCGGACCATGGAGTGCACGATCGACTGCGGATGCACGACCACGTCGATCCGGTCGTAGGGCACGCCGAACAGCAGGTGCGCCTCGATCACCTCAAGGCCCTTGTTGACCAGGGTGGCCGAGTTGATCGTGACCACGCGGCCCATCGACCACGTCGGATGGGCCATCGCCTCGGCGACGGTGACGCCGGCCATCGCCGACCGGGTCCGGCCGCGGAACGGCCCGCCGGACGCGGTGACGACCAGTCCGGCCACCTCGTCCGCCGCGCCGGCACGCAGGCACTGGGCCAGTGCCGAGTGCTCGGAGTCGACCGGCACGATCTGGCCGGGCCGGGCCGCGCGCAGCACCAGCGGGCCACCCGCGATCAGCGACTCCTTGTTCGCCAGGGCGAGGCTGGCGCCGGTGGCCAGGGCCAGCAGCGTGGGTTCCAGGCCGCGGGAGCCGTCCATCGCGTTGAGCACGATGTCTGCGCCGGCCGAAGCGATGATCTCGGCGATCGCGGCCGGGCCGGTGAGGATCGTCGGCGCCGGGTAGTCGGTCAGGCGGACGCCGGACGCGTCCCGCTCGGCGGCGATCGCGGCGGCGAGTGTCTCCCCGCTGGCGTCCGGCCTGCCGAGCGCGACCAGCGGCACCCGGAAGCGGACGGCCTGGGCCGCCACGGCGGCCGGGTCGGCGCCGCCCGCGGCGATGCCGGCCACGGTGAACGCGCCGGCGTTGGCCGCGATCACGTCGAGTGCCTGGGTGCCGACCGAGCCGGTCGAGCCCAGCAGCAGAACGCTGCGCTGGTCGGTCCGGACGTCGTCGGGTCGAGCCTGGGATGCAACGGAGTGGTCCATCGGCACCCATTGTTCCCGACAGACCTGAACGGGGTGTGAGCCGTCCGTGTTGTGTCCTGCCGAGCAGGCAGATAACGGGTTGGTCACGACCGCGGCTCGACCGATCGCGGGCCGCGTCCCCGGGGCACACCTACCGGCGAGCAGCCAGTACGTCCGGTCCCGGTCGGCTGGACCGCACCGAAGGGAGCTGGACGCGTGGGGATCATCGCGTGGATCATTCTCGGCCTGATCGTCGGCGCCATCGCCAAGATGATCATGCCCGGCCGCGACGGCGGCGGTTTCATCCTGACGATCCTGCTGGGCGTCATCGGCGCCTTCGTCGGCGGCTTCATCGGGAAATACGCCTTCCACACCAGCCTGGGCGGATTCTTCGACCTGCGGACGTGGCTGCTGTCCATCCTCGGCGCGGTGGTCGTCCTGGGCATCTTCCACCTGGCCCGGCCGAGGCGCTCGGTCAACTGACTTTCTGGCGACGCCCCGGTGACGCGGGCCGGGCAGGCCGCCAACCTGCCCGGCCCGCGTCATGTGGGGTCGCGCCGTGTGAAAAAATGGACGGGTAGTGGTCGCAGCATGAGGTGAGGAGCCCGTCGTGCCGTCTTCGGAGCTGGAGAAGCGTCCCGTCCAGACGCCCGACCCGCACGACGAGCCGTCGGCCGAGTGGGGCTGGCACGGCACGTTGCCGCGCGGCGCGCGCATCGGCGGCATCTTCATCGTGATCGCCATGTTCGGCATGCTGATCGGCAACCAGATCGGCCACGTCGAGGACATCTTCCTGGTCCTGACGGGCCTCATCATGATCAGCATCCTGCTGCTGTCCGCCCGACGGCACCGCAGCTCCTGGCGTCGCTAGTCCACTGGCTGGGCACTGTTGCGCCCGGCCGCGTGAATCACTTGGCTCGTGGTCGTCCCCGTCCCTGAAGATCGAGGAGACGACCAATGTCGGTCACGGACGAGCTGCTCGCCAACAACTCCCGCTACGCCGAGAACTTCACCGGCCCCTTGCCGATGCCGCCCGGCCGGCACGTCGCCGTCGTCGCGTGCATGGACGCCCGCCTGGACGTCTACCGGCTGCTCGGCCTGGCCGAGGGTGAGGCGCACGTCATCCGCAACGCGGGCGGCGTGGTCACCGACGACGCGATCCGCTCACTGGCGATCAGCCAGCGCCTGCTCGGCACCACCGAGATCATCCTGATCCACCACACCGACTGCGGCATGCTCACGTTCTCCGACGACGCGTTCAAGGCCGACATCCAGACCGAGACCGGCATCAAGCCGCCGTGGGCCGCCGAGGCATTCGGCGACCTGGACGCCGACGTGCGCCAGTCCATCGCCCGGATCAAGGCCAGCCCCTTCGTGCCGCACACCGACGCCCTCCGCGGCTTCGTCTTCGACGTGGCCACCGGGCGGCTGAACGACGTCTAACCTTCCGCGGCCAACTGGCCGCACGCCGCCGCGATCTCCCGGCCCCGGGTGTCGCGGACGGTGCACGGCACGCCCCGCTCGTTCACGCGGCGCACGAACTCCCGCTCCACCGGCTTCGGGCTGGCGTCCCATTCGCTGCCCGGCGTGGGGTTGAGCGGAATCACGTTGACGTGCACGAGCGGGCCGAGATGCCGGTGCAGCAGTGAGCCGAGCAGGTCGGCCCGCCACGGCTGGTCGTTGACGTCCCGGATCAGCGCGTACTCGATCGAGACGCGCCGGCCGGTGACGTCGGCGTAGTGGCGGGCCGCGGTGAGCACCTCGTCCACGTTCCACCGGTTGTTCACCGGCACCAGGGTGTCGCGCAGTTCGTCGTCCGGCGTGTGCAACGACACGGCGAGCCGGACCTGCAGGCCCTCGTCGGCCAACCGGTGGATGGCCGGGACGAGCCCCACGGTGGAGACCGTGACCGAGCGCTGGGAGATGCCCAGGCCGTCCGGTGCCGGGTCGCAGATGCGGTGCACCGCGTCGACCACCCGCCGGTAGTTGGCCAGTGGCTCGCCCATGCCCATGAACACGATGTTGGACAGGCGTCCCGGCCCGCCGGGCAGCTGTTCGTCGCGCATCGCGGCGGCCGCCGACCGCACCTGCTCGACGATCTCCGCCGTCGAGAGGTTGCGCTGCAGTCCACCCTGGCCGGTGGCGCAGAACGGGCAGGCCATGCCGCAGCCGGCCTGGCTGGACACGCACGCCGTGGCCCGGTCCGGGTAGCGCATCAGCACGCTCTCCAGCAGCGTCCCGTCGTGCGCCCGCCACAGCGTCTTGCGGGTGGTGCCGTCGTCGCAGGCGATGTGCCGGACGCATGCCAGCAGCGGCGGCAGCAGTTCGCCGACCAGCCGGTCCCTGGTGGCCGCCGGGATGTCGGTCATCAGGTCGGGATCGGTGGTCAGCCGGGCGAAGTAGTGGTGGGACAGCTGTCGGGCGCGGAACGGCCGCTCGCCGAGGGTCGCGACGGCGGCGGTGCGCTCGTCGGCGGACAGGTCGGCGAGGTGGCGCGGCGGCAGGCCGCGACGGGGTGCGTCGAACACGAGCGGGAGGGAGGTCATGGCGCTTCCAGTCTCCCACGGGACCGTCCTGAGTTTGGACGTTGCATCGCGATAGGTTCCGATATATCGTTAACGGCACAGGCACTACCGAGGGGAGAACACGATGAGGCACCCATTCGAATCCGGCGGTCACGACCCGCGCCAGCACCTGAGGGCGCACCTGGCCAGCCACCTACGCAACGCCCGGGGCGACTTCGGCGGCCCGGACTTCCCCGACGAGCACGACGGGCCACCCGGCTGGAGTCCGGTGGGCGGCGGGTTTCCGCAGCACATGCCACCGGCACCGCCGATGCCCGGTTTCGGGCCGGGCTTCGGTTTCGGTTTCGGACCGAGGGGGCACGGCCGGGGTCGTCGGGGGCCCGGCCCGGGCCGGGCGCGGCGCGGCAACGTCCGGGTCGCGATCCTGCTGCTGCTGGCCGAGCGGCCGATGCACGGCTACGAGATCATCCAGCAGATCAGCGAGCGCAGCCGAGGCTGGTGGAAGCCCAGCCCGGGGTCGGTCTACCCGACGCTGCAACTGCTCGCCGACGAGGGCCTGGTCACCACGGCCGAGGCGGACGGCGGAACCGGCAAGCGGCCGCACACGCTGACCGCCGAGGGTAGGGCCGAGGCCGAGAAGCTGGACCGGACCCCGCCGTGGGAGCAGGTCGGCGAGGACGTCGACCCCAGCGACGTGGAACTGCACGACGCCCTGCGCACCCTGGCCGGCGCGGCGATGCAGCTGTCCCAGGCCGGCACGCCGGAGCTGCGCGACCGCGCGACGAAGCTGCTGGTCGAGACCCGTCGCCAGCTCTACCTGCTGCTCGCCGACGCCGGCACCGCGCCGGAGGACGAGCCGCAGGCGAAGTGAGCTATCGGGGTCGCAGCAGTCCGGCCGGCTTGCGCCGGACGTGCACCCGATAGCCGACCGGCACGGTCAGGCCGAGCGTGGCCGCGATGGCCCGCTCGGCCACCCGTGCGGAGAACTCGATGCGCAGCACCGCCTCCAGGTCGGCCCGGTGCTCGAACCGCCACTGGGCGAGCACCCGCCGGCAGTCGAAACCCTGCTCGGCGAAGAACCGTTCCACGTCGACCGGGTCGTAGCGGGGCAGGTCGTCGCGCATCCACTCGCCGTAGGGCGGGCAGGTCGCGTCCAGGTCGACGACGGCCAGCGCGCCGCCCGGCCGCAATACCCGGTCGGCCTCCGCGATGCCGGGTTCGGCACCCCGGCCGAAGAAGTACGCCGTGCGGGCGTGCACCAGATCGACGCTGGCCGAGGGCAGCGGCAGCAGTTCGGCCGAGCCGGTGAGCACCTGTACGCCGGTCAGCCCGGTCACCCTCGCCTCGGCCCGGCGCACCAGCGGCGGATAGGGCTCGACGCCCACCACGGACCGCGCGGTCGCCGCGAACACCGGCAGGTGGAAGCCGTCGCCACAGCCGACGTCCACCACGTCCAGACCGGCCCAGTCGCACCGGTCACGCAGCACGTCCCACACCGCGCCTGCCGTGTCCTGGGCGCGGTTCTCCAGCTCGTAGACGTCGGGCCAGCGCCAGATGTTGGGGCTGGGGACCACCGTGTCTCTCAGGTGGGCACCAGGACCGTGAGCAGCACCCACGACGCGACCGCCGAGGGCAGCAGCGAGTCCAGCCGGTCCATCAGGCCGCCGTGGCCGGGCAGCAGGGTGCCCATGTCCTTGATGCCCAGGTCCCGCTTGATCAGCGACTCCACCAGGTCACCGCCGGTCGCGCACGCCACGATCGCCACCCCGAACGGCACGCCCCACCACCAGTGGCTGTGCAGCAGCAGTTGCACCGACGATGCCGCACCGACGATGCCGATCAGCATTGAGCCGCCGAAGCCCTCCCAGGACTTCTTCGGGCTGATCGACGGCGCCATCGGGTGCTTGCCGAACAGCACACCGGCCGCGTAGCCGCCGGTGTCCGAGCAGACCACCGCGATGAGGAAGCACAGCACCCTCGCGGTGCCGTCGTGCGGTTCGACCAGCAGCGCGGCGAACGACGCGAACAGCGGCACGTAGGCGGCGGCGAACACGGCGGTGCTGACGTCCCGCAGGTAGCCGTCACTGCCGCGGCGGAACCGCCACACCATGCAGGCCAGGATCGTCACCACGAACGACCCGAGCACCCCGTCCCGACCCCACGGCCAGGACAGCCAGATCATCGCCTGCCCGCCCACCAGCACGGGGATCAGCGGCACCCGGATGTCCACCGACCGCCGCAGCGCACCGGCCAGCTCGTACGTGCCCACCGCCACGGCTATCGCGATCACGGCCAGGAACAGGTGACGGACCGTCAGCAGCGCCACCAGCGCCAGGGCGCCCATGCCCAGGCCGACCGCGATCGCGGCGCCCAGGTTCCGCCCGGCCCGGGACCGCTGCGGACTGGCCTGATCCGGCTCAACCGTCCGATCAGGCCGAACCTGTCCGGCCTGATCGGGCTCGGGTTCGCCCTCGTCGACCCGATCCTGCGCGGTCCCGTTCTGCGCGGCCCGACCCTGCTCGGCCTGCTGGCCATCGTCAGCCCTGACCTGGGCCGGCTGATCCTGATCGACCTGGGTCCGGTCAGCCGGATCAGGCGTGCTGTGCTCTGCGGCCACGGCGTGCGGGGCTCGTACCGGGTGTTCGGAGGCCATCAGACCTCCAGCAGCTCGGCTTCCTTGTGCTTGACGATGTCGTCGACCTGGGCGACGTACCGGTCGGTGACGTTCTGGAGTTCCTTCTCCGCCCGGACCACGTCGTCCTCACCCGCCTCGCCGTCCTTCTGGATGCGGTCGAGTTCCTCCTTGGCCTTGCGGCGCACGTTGCGGATGGAGATCTTGGCGTCCTCGCCCTTGGTCTTGACCAGCTTGACCATGTCCTTGCGGCGCTCCTCGGAGAGCTGCGGGAACACCACGCGGATGATCGTGCCGTCGTTGCTGGGGTTCACGCCGAGATCGGAGTCCCGGATGGACCTCTCGATGCTGCCGAGCTGCGACACGTCGAACGGCTTCACGATCGCCATCCGTGCCTCGGGGATGTTGATCGCGGCCATCTGGTTGAGCGGAGTCGGCGTGCCGTAGTACTCGACGTGGATCCGCGAGAACATGGAAGGTGTCGCGCGGCCGGTGCGGACCGTGCTCAACTCCTCCTTGGCCACGGACACGGCTTTTTCCATTTTCTCCTCGGCGTCGAAGAGGGTCTCGTCGATCACGGCTACTCCTTGGTGTGCTGCCGAGCTGGACTAGGCGTGTGGTAGTCCGCCGGGAGTCCCGACGAACGTACCGATCTTCTCACCACGGACCGCACGCGCGATGTTCCCCTCAGTGAGAAGATTGAACACGATCATCGGCATGTCGTTGTCCATGCAGAGGCTGAACGCGGTCGCGTCGGCCACCTTCAGTCCGCGCTCCAGTGCCTCGCGGTGGGTGATCCGGTCGAACATGGTGGCCGTCGGGTCGGTACGCGGGTCGGCCGTGTAGACGCCGTCCACCGCCTTGCCCATGAGCACGACGTCGCAGCCGATCTCCAGGGCGCGCTGGGCGGCCGCGGTGTCGGTGGAGAAGTACGGCATGCCGGTGCCGGCACCGAAGATCACCACGCGGCCCTTCTCCAGGTGCCGCTCCGCCCGGCGCGGGATGTAGGGCTCGGCGACCTGGCCCATCGTGATCGCGCTCTGCACGCGGGTGGGCAGGCCCTGCTTCTCCAGGAAGTCCTGGAGTGCCAGGCAGTTCATCACGGTGCCGAGCATGCTCATGTAGTCGGCCCGGTCCCGGTCCATGCCGCGCTGGGACAGTTCGGCGCCGCGGAAGAAGTTGCCGCCGCCGATCACCACCGCCACCTGCACGCCGGTCCGCACCACCTCGGCGATCTGCCTGGCCACGGTGTGCACGACGTCCGGGTCGACGCCCAGTTCGCCACCGCCGAACATCTCGCCGCCCAGCTTCAACAGCACCCGCCGGTAGCCGCCACGCTCGCCATCCCGCGCTGCCTGGTCGGATTGGGCGGCACCTTCGGTACGTGGTTCCGCTGTGGTCACGGCGACTCCTCACTCCTGCTGGTCCGACCGGTGCTGGTCAGCCTCACACATCCCTGGGTACGGCAACGGCGGGGTCACCGAGGAGCATCCCACTCCATCGCACGACCCCGCCGTCGTCCATCGCTCTCGACCTGTTCGGCGGCCGGTCTCAGGCCTGCCCGACCTCGAACCGGGCGAACCGCGTGACGGTCACCCCGGCCTCGTCGAGCACTGCCTTGACGGACTTCTTCGACTCCTGCACGGACGGCTGGTCGACCAGCACGACGTCCTTGAAGAAGCCGTTGACCCGGCCCTCGACGATCTTGGGCAGCGCCTGCTCCGGCTTGCCCTCCTCGCGGGCCGTCCGCTCGGCGATGCGTCGCTCGTTGGCCACGATGTCCTCGGGGACCTCGTCCCTGGTCACGTACTTCGGCTTCATGGCGGCGATGTGCATCGCCACGTTGCGCGCGGCCTCATCGTTGCCACCGGTGAACTCGACCAGCACGCCGACCGCGGGCGGCAGGTCCGACGAGCGGCGGTGCAGGTAGGTGGTGACCTCGCCGTCGAAGATCACGACGCGGCGCAGCTCCAGCTTCTCGCCGATCTTCGCCGACAGCGCGGCGATCGCGTCCGCGACCGTGGTGTCGCCGAACTTCGCGTCCAGCAGCACCTGCTGGTCTGTCGGGCGCAGTTCCTTGGCCACCTCGACGATCTGGGCGGCGAGCTGCTGGAACTCCTCGTTCTTGGCGACGAAGTCGGTCTCACAGCTCAGCTCGACGAGGACGCCACCGTCCGCGGCGATCAGGCCGTTGGCCGTGGTGCGCTCGGCGCGCTTGCCGACATCCTTGGCACCCTTGATGCGCAGGAGCTCGATCGCCTTGTCGAAGTCGCCGTCCGACTCCTCGAGGGACTTCTTGACGTCCATCATTCCGGACCCGGTCAGATCCCGCAGCCGCTTGACGTCGGCCATGGTGTAGTTCGCCATCGTGCGAGTGTCCGTTCCTTACGGGCGTGTGTGGTTGGCTCGGCCGGCGCCGAACCCTGCCTCGGATTCGGCACCGGTGTCGACTCAGGCCGAGGGCTCGGTCGGCGCCTGCTCGGCGTCGCCCGTGCCGGCGTCGGCGCGGACCAGCAGTTCCTTCTCCCACTCGGCGAGCGGCTCGTCGGTGGCGATGCCCGCCTCCGGCTTGTCCTCACCGTCGGCGGCACCGGTCCGGGCGCCCGCGCGGGCCATCAGGCCGGCGGCGGCGGCCTCGGCCACCACCTTGGTCAGCAGCGCGGCGGAGCGGATCGCGTCGTCGTTGCCCGGGATCGGGTAGTCGACCTCGTCGGGGTCGCAGTTGGTGTCCAGGATGGCGACCACCGGGATGCCCAGCTTGCGCGCCTCGCCGACGGCGATGTGCTCCTTCTTGGTGTCCACGATCCAGACGGCGCTGGGCACCTTCTGCATGTCGCGGATGCCGCCGAGGGTCTTGGCCAGCTTGTCCTTCTCCCGGGTCAGCATCAGGATCTCCTTCTTGGTGAGACCCTGGAAGCCGCCGGTCTGCTCCATCGACTCCAGTTCCTTCAGGCGCTGGAGGCGCTTGTGCACGGTGGAGAAGTTGGTCAGCATGCCACCCAGCCAGCGCTGGTTGACGTACGGCATGTTCACCCGCAGGGCCTCGTTGGCGATGGCCTCCTGCGCCTGCTTCTTGGTGCCCACGAACAGGATCGAGCCACCGTGGGCGACCGTCTCCTTGATGAACTCGAAGGCACGGTCCACGTAGGACAGCGTCTGCTGCAGGTCGATGATGTAGATGCCGTTGCGCTCGGTCAGGATGTAGCGCTTCATCTTCGGGTTCCAGCGGCGGGTCTGGTGCCCGAAGTGCACGCCGGAATCCAGCATTTGCTTCATGGTGACGACGGCCATGGCCGGGTTCGCACCTCAGTAGTTCGGGCGTGCCGGACCCTGCCGGCACGCGGTTCGGTTGTCACGGCGGACCGGGTTGGCCCACCGTCCTGGTGCCAGACCAGTGCCCGGGACCCGATGTGAGTCGGGACCGCCCCGGGCGCCGTTCCGCCGAACAGACGGAGGATGTGCTGGCACGCGAAGTCACCCCGCACATGCGGAGCGCGGAATCAGTGTACTCGAATCACACACGGCCCCGCTTGGGCACATGCCGGTTGTCCACAACCCCCCACGTTGTCCACAGCCCAGCGGTCTCCCTCCCCCTCACCCCGCCCGTTTTCGGCACCGTGTTGACCATGCGCCGATTCATCCCGACCTCACCACCCGCCACCGCAACCCCGCACCGGCTCCGCTGGTCACCGCTCCGTCTCATCCCCGCCTCGCTAGCCGCCTCGCCACCCGCTGCCGCCACCAAGCGCCGGTTCCACCGGTCGCTGCTCGGTCTCCTGGCCGCCGCCCTGGTCCTCACCGGGGTCCTGTGCCAGGCGGCCGCCGCCGCCCTGACCGGGTCCCCGTCCCTGGCTCCCACGCCGACCACCGCCGAACCGTTCCAGTGGCCGCTGGCGCCGCCGCATCCGGTGCTCCGGCGATTCGAGCCGCCGAGCACACCGTGGGGTCCCGGGCACCGCGGAGTCGATCTCGGTGGGCGGCTGGCCGAGCCGGTACTGGCCGCCGGCAGCGGCCTGGTCCTGTACGCGGGCCCGCTCGCCGACCGCAGCCTGGTGTCGATCGAGCACCAGGGCGGGTTACGCACCACCTATGAGCCGATCCGGCCGCTGGTGCGCGTCGGCGACCACGTCACCCGAGGCCAGGTCATCGGCACCCTCATGGCCGGCCACCCCGGCTGCCCCGCCACGGCGCCCGTGGTCTGTCTGCACTGGGGCGCGCACCGGGAGTCGGTCTACCTGGACCCGCTACGCCTGGTCGAGTCCGGCCACGTCCGCCTGCTCCCCTGGCCGGCCGACCTGCCGTGACCGTCGCTCGGATCAGGCGTCGGCGTGCTCGGCGAGCTTGGTCCGGAGACGCAGGACAGCGCGGGTGTGCAGCTGGCACACGCGCGACTCGGTCACGCCCAGCACCTTGCCGATCTCGGCGAGGGTCAGGTTCTCGAAGTAGTACAGGGTCACCACGACCCGGTCGCGTTCACCGAGTTGGGCGATGGCGTCGGCGAGCTGACGGCGGTTGTCCTGGTCGACGAGGCTGGCCACCGGGTCGTCCGCGCCGGTGTCCGGGAGGGTCTCGGCGAGCGAGGCGTCGCCCCGGCCGGCGACCATGAGCTCGTCCAGGGCGACGACGCTGGTCAGCTGGAACTGGGCGTAGAGCTCGCGGAGCTCGGCGACGGTGATCTGGAGTTCGGCGGCGATCTCGGCGTCGGTCGGGGTGCGCTGGAGCTGGTTGCCCAGCCGTTCCAGGGCGCGCTCGACGTCCCGGGCGCGGCCACGGACCGAGCGCGGCACCCAGTCCTGGGAGCGCAGCTCGTCCAGGATCGCGCCGCGGATGCGCTGCATGGCGTAGGTCTCGAACTTGAGGCCACGTTCGGGTTCGAACTTCTCGATCGCGTCGGCCAGGCCGAAGATGCCGGACTGGACCAGGTCGGCCACGTCGACGTGCGCGGGAAGACCGGTGCCGACACGACCGGCGACGTATTTGACCAGCGGCGCGTAGTGCAGCATCAGCCGGTCGCGATGGGCCTGTCCGTGCGCGCTCCCGTACTGCCGCCAGAGAGCGACGATGCCGGCCTCGACGTCGTCAGCCGTCCGATGATCCCCGGGCAACACGCCATCAGGCTGTCCGGCTCCGAACGATCCAACCCGAGCCGCCCCGTTCACCAGCCCGGCCCCGACACCACCACCAGTCGAGCGAACGCCCCCCGCCGAGGCCACGTCCTCACCAGCGGCCCCACCGACCTGAGGCCCCGCTTCAGGCACAACACCATTGGGCGCCGCACCATTGCCGCCGGCGGGCATGTGAGGCCGACCGGCCGCCGAGGTGGCGCTCGATGTGGTGTCCGGTGTCGCGGCCGGACCCGAGTTCATCGGGTTCGTGGTCGCACCCTCCCCGAGGTCATCGGGACCGTGGGTGGGTTCGGTCATGAATCGCCCTCAGCCGCTCGACAGTGACGTGGGTATAGAGCTGCGTGGTCGCGAGCGTAGCGTGACCCAGCAGTTCTTGGACGCTCCGTAGATCAGCACCGCCTTCCAACAGATGCGTCGCCGCACTGTGCCGAAGACCATGGGGCCCCATGTCAGCGGCGCCCGGCACAGCACTCACAGCGTCGTGCACCACCCGCCGGACAGTCCGCGGATCGAGCCGGCCGCCCCGCACGCCCACGAAGAACGCGGCCACCCGATCCTGAGCCGCAGCCCCGACGGCCCCTGTCAATTGTGCCGCCGCGCCGCCCGGTGCCCCCACAGCCGAACCTCCCGACCCAGCCTGGAGTCGATCGGGCGCCGGCGCAGCATGCCCAGCGGGCCGTCGGCCTCCAGCTGACAACGCAACCTCACCCGGCCCGGCCGCTGACAGCCCACGATCGGTCTGCGTCGGCCGGCTGCCGAGCTCCGAGCGCCCGGACGGCCGTCGAGTCGCGGCGGCGAGCAGCCGGGGCCGACCCTGGAACTGCCATCGCCACAATGCTCGTTCGGCCGGCACGCCGAACGGCACGATCCGCTCTCGCCGACCCTTGCCCAGCACCCGGATCACCCGGCGTGAGTAGTCGACGTCGTCCATGTCCAGCCCGCAGAGTTCGGACACCCGCACGCCGGTCGCATACAGCAATTCCAACACGGCCTGATCACGCAGCGCCACCGGATCGCCTTCGGCCGCGCCGATTTCCGCCGCGTGCAGCGCGTCAGCGGCCTGGTCGGGACGCAGGACGGACGGCAGCACCCGCCGATGCTTCGGCGCCGCCAGCCGCGGGCCCGGGTCGACCGCCATCAGGCCCTGGCGGGCGGCCCACGCCGTGAACGTCCGCGCCGACGCCGCCCGTCGCGCCAGCGTGCCCCGGCCGGCGCCGTGCGCGAGCAGCTCGCTCAGCCACGACCGCATGGCCGGCAGGTCCAAGCCCGCCAGGCCATGGTCCGGTGCTGGCCCGTTCGAGCCGACCAGGCCACCGCTCGGCGCTGGCAGGTTCGTGGCCGCCGGGTCAGCGTCCTGCGCCGAGGGCGTCGGGCTCGCCGAGCCACCGGCCTGTGCCCGCCGCTCCACGCTGCTGTCCTGCGTCTGCCGGCTCGGGCCGGCCACGCCGCGGTCCTGGGTCGGCGGGTCCGGCCTTGCCAGGTCGCCGTCCTGGGTCGGCAGTGTGGTCAGCAGCGAGACCACGTCGCCTACGTACGCACGGACCGTGTGGGGGGACAGGCCGCGGTCCCAGCGGAGGTGGCGTTCGTAGGCGTCGACGATCGCCGTCAGGCCGGGCGGCAACTCTGCCCGCGCGCGAAGCAGGCTGGTACGCGCCGACCGCGGTTCCGCCACGATCCCACACAGTGCGCCCACTCCATTGCGTGGTCAAGCATCGCCACGCGTGACCTGTCAGGGCTGACGTGGTCAAGTGCCTCGTTGCAGCGGTTCGTACTTCGGCTCATCGCGTTCTGTGCCTCGGCGGGCTGGTTGAGTCAATTGGCATACCTGGGCTCGCCTTGCCTGGCCGGGCCTGTCGAGCCGGATCGGCGGCGCCAGCCTGTCTCGCATCGTTCGGCCAGGCCCATCAGTTCCAGCGCCGGCAGGACCGCTCGGACCCGGTCGACCGACACTCCCGATCGCACCGCCACCTGCTCGGCGGACCAGCCCATGCGGCGGTCGAGCGCCTCGTGGACGCGCAGCGCGCGGTCGTCGAGGCCGTCGGTGTCGCGGCGATCTTCGGTGGCCGGCCTTGGTGCCAGGTCGGCGCCGATTCGGCCGACGACCTCGGCGATGTCGGCCACGTCGGTGACCAGGGACGCTTCGCCGAGCCGGACCAACTCGTGGCAGCCGACCGACATCGACGAGCCGACCGGTCCGGGTACCGCCATCACCAGGCGACCCAGGGCAGCGGCCGTGGCCGCGGTGTTGCGGGTGCCGGAGCGGCGGCCTGCCTCGACCACGACCACTCCGGCGGCGAGCGCGGCGATCAGGCGGTTGCGGACCAGGAACCGGTGCTTGGCCGGTGGCGTGCCCGGCGGGTACTCGCTGACGACCACGCCCTGCTCGGCCACACGGTCGAGCAGGGTGGCGTGGCCCGCCGGGTAGGGCTTGTCGATGCCGCAGCCCAGCACCGCCACGGTGGGGCCGCCGCCGGCGATGGCGCCCCGGTGCGCGGCGCCGTCGATGCCGTAGGCGGCGCCTGACACCACGGTGATGCCGACCGCTGTCAGGCCGTGGCCGAGTTCGGCAGCGACATGCTCGCCGTAGGCCGTCGCCGACCTGGCGCCGACGACGGCGACCGCACGCTCGGCGCAGTCGGCCAGCGGCATCGTGCCGCGGACCCACAGCCCCAGCGGCGGACCTGCCCACGGCGCACCCCGCGACTGGGCGACGTCCAGGGCCAGGAACGGCCACTCCGGCCAGGCGGATTCCTCCGGGACGAGCAGTCGGGCGCCGACGGCCTCCGCCGCGGCCAGGTCCTGCTCGGCCAGGTCGAGGTGGTGGCGGGCGCCGGTTTCGTCCATGACCTGGCTCGGTGCGGCGCCGGCTCGGACCAGGTCTGCTGCGGCGACCGGGCCGTGGGTGACGACGAATCGGGACAGGTGCGGTGCCGGCGGTTCGGCTGTGCGGAGCAGGTAAGCCCGAGCTCGCAGAATGTCCTGGGAGATCGTGGTGGCTGCGCTCGGGGCCGCTTCGGATGGCGGATCCGATGTGGTGTGGACACCGACCTCCGGCGGTGGATCGGGTGTGGCACAGATGACCGGTCGTCGCAGAGCCTGGGCCTTCGATGACTGGAGGGCGACGGCTATGTCCGGTGCTGGGGCAGGGCTGGGTGTCGCGGCTGCCGGTGGCTGGGGGCGGGTGGGGGTGGTCATGTTGATCTCCGATCTCGGAATTCGAGGGCTGCTGCTACGTCGTCGGCTGCGGGGAGGTCCCGGCCGGCCAGGTCGCTGAGGGTCCAGGCGACTCTCAGGCATCTGTCGGCGCCTCTCGCCGTGACCGCTCCTGCTGCCAGGCCTCGGTCCAGGAGACGTGTCGCCCTTCTGGGCAGCGGGAAGTCGCGGCGGAGGACCGGACCGGGGACCTCTCCATTGGTCAGCCAGCCGTGGGCCTGCCACCTCGTCACCGCCCTCGCTCTGGCCTCCTTGACCCTCGCCCTGACCTCGGCCGTGGACTCGGGTTCGTCCCTCCCCGCCACGACGATCGCCGAACTCGGCCGCATCCGGACCCGCAGGTCGACCCGGTCCAGCAGCGGGCCGGACAGCCGGCCGGCATACCTCCGGCGTTCACTCGGCGAGCACGTGCAGTCGATCTCCCTCGGTGGTGCGCACGGGCACGGATTGGTGGCCAGGACCAGCTGGAACATCGCCGGGTAGCGCACGATTCCGTCCCGCCTGGCGTGCCTCACCTCGCCCTCCTCGACCACCGTCCGCAGCGCGTCCAGGCGCTGCGGGCCGTACTCGCAGGCCTCGTCCAGGAACAGCACGCCTCGGTGGGCTCTGCTGACCGCTCCCGGTTTCGCCACCGACGTGCCTCCGCCTACCAACGCCGCCACCGACGTCGTGTGGTGGGGCGCTACGAACGGCGGGGCGACCACCAACGGTGAGTCCGGTGACAGGGCGCCGGCCACCGAGTGGACCGCCGTGACCTCCAGGGACTCGTCCGGGGTGAGGGCCGGCAACAAGCCTGCCAGGCGTTTGGCCAGCATCGTCTTGCCCGTTCCCGGTGGTCCGGTCAGCAGCAGGTGGTGGCCGCCTGCGGCCGCGACCTCCAGCGCCCATCTGGCTTCCGGCTGGCCGATGACGTCCTTCAGGTCGGGGACATTCGGCGGTCGGGTCACCACTGGTTCGCCGGGGGCCGTGAGGGCGTCGTCCTGGCCTCGGAGCCATTTCAGGACGTCCGACAGGGCGGCGGCGCCGAGCGCCGTCATGCCGGTGACCAGGACCGCTTCGGCCAGTGCGTCCATGGGGACGATGGCCGTGGTCAGGCCGGCTCGCCGGGCGGCCAGCATCGCCGGCAGGATGCCTCGGACCGATCGCATGCGGCCGTCGAGGGCCAGCTCGCCCAGCAGGACCGCGCCGGCCAGGCGGTCGGGTGGGACCAGGCCGGCCGCCGCCAGCACGGCGCAGGCCAGGGCCACGTCGTAGCCGGAGCCACCCTTGGGCAGCGCGGCGGGGGACAGCGCCAGCGACACCTGGCGGTTGGGCCAGTTCTCGCCGCTGTTGCGGACCGCGGCACGCACCCTGTCCTTCGACTCGCGCAGCGCCGGATCGGGCAGGCCGAGCAGCCGGATGCCAGGCACGCCAACGGAAATGTCCGCCTCGATCTCGACAGGCACTCCGTCCACACCGAACAGTGCGACGGACCAGGTGGTTGCCAGGGCCATCAGAACACACCCCGTACGTGCCGCAGCCGGGGTACGCCACCGGCCGGCCAGAGCACCGCGACCACGTCGTACCGCACTCGGCACCAGCCGACCCGATACCGCCGCAGCCACGCCTGCGTGGCCTGCCGGACGTGTCTGAGCTTTGCCGGCGTGACGAACTCGGCCGGGTCACCGAAGTCGTCCGTGGAGCGGGTCTTGACCTCGCAGACCACGAGCGTGGTGCCGTCGGTGGCGACGACGTCGAGTTCACCCTCGCGACATCGCCAGTTTCTGGACAGCACGACGAGCCCTCGCTCGGTGAGGTACTCGGCGGCGAGATCCTCGCCGCGTCGGCCGAGGTCGTGCGGGCCCCGGTCGTGCGGACCGGAAGCACCGAGATGGTGCTCAGGGGTGTGCTGCTGCGTCGTCATGGCGACGACGATGCCGGGAAAACGATCAGTCAGCGGGCGGGCGCACGCGGGCTGTGGACAACTGGAGTGCTTGTGGACAACTAGCTACCGAACGGGCCCGATTCCGGCAGCCGCAGGTCCGGTTTGTCCAGCTCTTCGACGTTGACGTCCTTGAACGTGATCACCCGGACGTTCTTCACGAAACGTGCGGGCCGGTACATGTCCCACACCCAGGCGTCCGACATCCGCAGCTCGAAGTACACCTCGCCGTCGGCGTTGCGCACCTGCACGTCCACCGAGTTGGCCAGGTAGAACCGCCGCTCCGTCTCCACCACGTAGGTGAACTGGCTGACGATGTCGCGGTACTCCCGGTAGAGCTGCAGCTCCATCTCGGTCTCGTACTTCTCGAGATCCTCTGCGCTCATCGGATCCGCGTTCCTCCTCGTGACACTGCTGGCGAGCCCGCCTGTTCGGCGGTCGGCCTTCCATTCTGGACCACGTCGGCCGGTGACATGCCATGCGCCACCCGCCTCGGACGGGGCATCCCATGTCGAGCCGCTGCTGTGACCACATTCACATACGACCAGCGATGCTCGATACATGGCCCGTGCAGGTCCAGAGCAGCGGTGTGCTCAGGCGTGCAGTAGCCCTTGTGCTCGTCGAAGCCGTACCTCGAGTACTGCTCGTGCAGTTCGACCATGATCCGGTCCCTGGTCACCTTGGCGAGCACGGACGCCGCCGCGACGCACGCCGCCGCCTGGTCACCCTTGACCACCGGCATGCTCGGCACGGTCAGGCCGGGCACCCGGAATCCGTCCACCAGCACATATCCCGGCTGGGCGGCCAGGTGCGCGACCGCGCGGCGCATGCCCTCGATGTTGACCACGTGGATGCCGAACCCGTCGACCTCGTCCGGCGGGATCACCACCACGGCGTAGTCGACGGCCCTGGACAGCACCAGGTCGTACATCCGGTCGCGGGCCTTCTCGGTGAGCAGCTTGGAGTCGGTCAGGCCGTCGAGTCTCCTGGCGTCACCGGGTCGCAGTACACAGGACGCGACCACCAGTGGGCCGGCGCACGCGCCCCGGCCGGCCTCGTCGACACCGGCGACCGGGCCGAGCCCACGCCGGTCCAGCGCACCCTGCAACGCCCAGTTTCCCGCGTCACCGCGCACGATCGCGCGCTGCGGGCGTAACACACCTTCCGACCACCGCACCTGGGTCCGCCCGGCCACCAACTACCGCCGTTCGCCGTCTGGCGGGTTCTCGGCGGCGCGCCGCAGCAGATGCCGCCGGGCGCGCTTGCCCAGCCACAGCGTGGGGAACGCGGACAGCGCACCGATACCCAGCGGCGGCACCGTGACCGGCAGGTTCAGCCTGGGCAGGGCATGCGCCTGGACCTGAGGATTGGTCTCGCCGATGCCGCCCCAGCGGCCGGGCGGCCAGATGATCAGCCGCGCGATGCCGATCACATCGCTCTCCGGCACCACACCGGCGATGCCGCCACCGGCCTGGAACCGGGAGTCCGACGAGTTGTTCCGGTTGTCGCCCATCATCCACAGGTCGCCCTTGGGCACGGTGACCGGTGCGAACGGCTCCTGGTGGTGCGGCATGCCGGGCATCCAGTAGACGTACGGCTCGTTGAGCGACTTGCCGTCCACGATGACCCGGTTCTGCGCGTCGCAGCACTGGACGGTCTGGCCGCCGACCGCGATCACGCGCTTCACCAGGTCGTACTCCGGTGGCGAGCCGATGCCGATGGACGAGCCGAACTGGCGTACCCAGCGGACCACCACATTGTTCGACTCGTCGACGTTGAATTCGCTCTCCGACCACCCCGGCGGGCCCTTGAACACGATGACGTCGCCGGGCGAGACGTTGGTGAAGTCGTAGGTGAGCTTGTCGACGAGGATGCGGTCGCCCGTGCAGCCGGTGCACCCGTTGAGGGTCTGCTCCATCGAGCCGGACGGGATGACGTACACCCTGGCCACGAACGTCTGGATCAGGAACGTCAGCACCAGCGCGATCCCGATCAGGATCGGCAGTTCCTTCCAGAACGAGGGCGTCTTCTTCGGCTTGGCCGGCCCGGCGTCCTTGTCGTCCGGCGACTTCTCCGTGCTGTCACCGGATGCCTTGCCGCTGGCTGCCGACTCGTCCGGCCACCCGCCGGCAGCGCCAGAGCCGTTCGCCGAAGGCGTTGCAGCGCCGTCATTCGCGGCCGGCGCCGCATCCGTGACATCAGCACGCTCGTCTTCCGACGCCGTCATGTCATCCTCGTCTGGTAGCCGGGTGGCGCAACGCCCCGCGCCCGGCCGATGGCAAGGCGCCAGGCCAGGTTACGGGAGAGCAGGTGGGCCGGCTGTCAGGACGCCGTCGGGGTGTCCCGCTTCTCCTTGATCTTCGCGGCCTTGCCGCGGAGTTCGCGGAGGTAGTAGAGCTTCGCGCGGCGGACATCGCCGCGGCTGACCCGCTCGATCCGCGCGATGTTCGGCGAGTGCACCGGGAAGGTGCGCTCGACGCCCACGGCGAACGAGATCTTGCGGACGGTGAAGGTCTCCCGCACGCCATCGCCCTGGCGGCGGATGACGACGCCCTCGAACACCTGGGTGCGCTCACGCGAACCCTCGATGACGCGAACGTGGACCTTCAACCTGTCGCCCGGGCGGAAGTCCGGGATGTCGGAACGCAGCGACAGCGCGTCCAGCGCGTCCAGGGTGTTCATGGTCGGTCCGTCCTCGTCCTTCGACTGTGTCTGCTCCCCCAGGTCAGCAGGCCACCGCACAGCAGGGCCCGGAACTGACCGACCGGGGATGGTTCGTGGCGCGTGCCGGAGTCTCATCCGGCGACAGCAACCAATTCAGTGTGCCAGACGCGACCGCGAAACCGGAAACCGGCCCTGCGGTCACTGCCCGGTCAGCCGGTCAAGCACCGCTCTGTCGTGCTTGTCGAACTCGCTGTCCGGCAGGCGTTCCAGCAGGTCGGGCCGACGGG
Organism: Pseudonocardiaceae bacterium; assembly: GCA_036491115.1. GTDB lineage: Bacteria > Actinomycetota > Actinomycetes > Mycobacteriales > Pseudonocardiaceae > DATEPR01. The sequence continues at coordinate 22,522 of DASXCQ010000100.1, read as the reverse complement.
CATGGGTGCGTTCCAGCGCCTGGTCCCGTCGCCACCGGGCGATCGCCGCGTGATTGCCGGAGCGCAGCACGTCCGGCACGGCCAGCTCTCGCCACACCTCGGGCCGGGTGTAGCTGGGGCCCTCCAGCAGGCCGTCGGAGAACGAGTCCTGCTGGGCCGACTCCGGGTTGCCCAGCACGCCGGGCAGCAGCCTGGCCACTGCCTCGACCATCACCAGTACCGCGACCTCACCACCGACCAGGACGTAGTCGCCGATGGACACCTCGTCCACCCGCAGTCGCCCGGCCGCGTCGTCCATCACGCGCTGGTCGATGCCCTCGTACCGGCCGCAGGCGAACACCAGGCGCTGCTCGGCGGCGTACCGGTGGGCGACGGCCTGGGTGAACGGCCGGCCGGCCGGCGTCGGCACCACCAGCAGGGCGTCCTCACCCGGCGGGCAGACCGCGTCCAGGGCGTCGCCCCACACCTGCGGTTTCATCACCATGCCGGGACCACCGCCGTACGGGCTGTCGTCCACCGCGCGGTGCACGTCGTGCGTCCAGTCCCGCAGGTCGTGCACGTCGACGCTGATCAGGCCGCGCTCGATCGCCTTGCCCAGCAACGCCGATCGCAGCGGGGCGAGGTACTCGGGGAAGATCGTGACGACGTCGACGCGCACCCGGTCACTCGTCTTCCAGCAGGCCGGGCGGCGGGTCCAGAACGATCCGGCCGCCGGGCACGTCGACCTCGGGCACGATCTGGTGGACGAACGGGATCAGCGCCTCACCGCCGCCGTCCCGGTCCACCACCAGCAGGTCACTGCCGGCGCCGTGCACCACCTCGCGCACGGTGCCCACGGTCGCGCCGGCCACGGTGAGCACGGCCAGGCCCTCCAGCTGGTGGTCGTAGAACTCGTCCGGGTCGTCGATCGGCGGCAGCTCGACCGCGCTCGCGGACAGCACCACACCGCGCAGCGCCTCGGCCGAGTCCCGGTCGCCGACGCCCTCGAAGAACACCAGCAGCCGCCCGGTGTGTGGCCGGGCGGCTGTGACGGTGAGGGTGCGCACGACGGAGCCGTCGCGGGATGTGACGAACAACACCGAGCCCTCGGCGAAGCGGTGCTCCGCCGAGTCGGTGCGCGAGTCCACGAGCAGCTCGCCCCGAATGCCGTGCGGCTTGACGATCCGCCCGACCATCCGCAGTTCCGGCTCCGCCGTCATGCGCTGTGTGTCCTGGGTCAGCGGTCGGTGTCCACCACGTCGACCCGCACGCCGCGGCCACCGATGCCGGTCATCACGGTGCGCAGCGCGGTGGCGGTACGCCCGCCCCTGCCGATCACCTTGCCCAGGTCCTCGGGGTTCACGTGCACCTCGAGGGTGCGGCCGCGACGGGTGGTCAGCAGGTGCACACGCACGTCGTCCGGATGGTCGACGATGCCGCGGACCAGGTGTTCCAGAGCGTCGGCAAGGACGCTCACTGGCCGGCGTCCGCTGCGGGAGCGTCCTCGGCCTTGGCCTCGGCCGCCTCGGCCTTCTTGCCTCCGCCCCGCTTCTTGGGCGTGGTGGCCTCGACGGTCGGCTCGTCGCCCGCCGCGGACAGCGCGGCGTTGAACAGGTCCTGCTTGTTGGGCTTGGGCTCGGCGACCTTCAGCGTGCCCTCGGTGCCCGGCAGGCCCTTGAACTTCTGCCAGTCACCGGTGATCTCCAGCAGGTGCTGCACCGGGTCGGTGGGCTGGGCACCCACGCCCAGCCAGTACTGCGCCCGCTCGGAGTCGATCTCGATGAGGCTCGGCTCCTGCCTCGGGTGGTACTTGCCGATGGTCTCGATGGCACGGCCAGCGCGGCGGGTGCGCGCGTCCGCGACGACGACCCGGTAGTGCGGCTGGCGAATCTTGCCGAGGCGCTGCAGCTTGATCTTGACGGCCACGGGTTGGGGTACTCCTCAAACAGTCGTTACGCGAGATTCAGGCGTCCTCCGGCCGAGTGGGGTCGGCCGGCGAATTCCCGGAGTTCAGGGTGCCACGACCGGGTGAGAGGGACCTGCCGCAGCGGACAGTCCACCATTGTGCCAGACGGTCGGTTCAGGACACGAACGGGCTGATGGCAATGCCGGCCGACGTGAGCGCCTCGCGCACCGCCGTGGCGTGCCCGACGGCGCCCGGTGTGTCTCCGTGCAGGCACAGCGACCGTGCCGAACTGGCCAGCACCGTGCCGTCGACGGCGACGATCTCGCCCTGTTCGGCCAGCCGGATGGCGCGTTCCACGACCGCTGCCGAGTCGGTGAGCAGGGCGTTCGGTTCCGTTCTGGGCACCAGGGTGGCCTGCGGGGTGTAGCCGCGGTCGGCGAACGCCTCCTGGACACACTCCAGACCGGCCGACTCCGCCTCGGCGAGCAGTCGCGATCCGGGCAGGCCGAGCACCGGCAGCGGCCCGTACGCCCGGACCGCGTCCACCACGGCCCTTGCCTGGCCGTCGTGGTGCACGGTGGCGTTGTAGAGCGCGCCGTGCGGCTTCACGTAGCCGACGCGACCGCCGGCCGCGCGGGCGAACGCCTCCAGCGCGCCGATCTGGTAGAGCACGTCGTCGGCCAGCACCGACGGCGGGACCTCGATGAACCGGCGGCCGAACCCGGCGAGGTCGCGGTAGGACACCTGGGCGCCGATCACCACACCTCGCCGCACGGCCGCCACGCACACCGCGCGCATGATCGACGGGTCGCCGGCGTGGAAGCCGCAGGCCACGTTCGCGCTGGTCACCACATCCAGCAGGGCGTCGTCATCGGTGAGCCGCCAGGCCCCGAAGCCCTCGCCGAGATCGCTGTTCAGGTCGATCGGTCCACTCAATTCGCCATCACTCCGATCGCGACCAGCAGTGTCGCCAGTGCTGGCAGGAAGTTGTTCATCTGGTGGGCCACGATGCTGGCCGGCAGCCGGCCGGTGATCAAGCGCGCCAGTCCGATCGGCACGGCGATGACCAGCAGCAGAATCGTCCGGATCGGTTCCAGGTGGCTGGCCGCGAAGATCGCGGTACTCAGGCCGAACGCCGCCCACCTGCCCCAGTCCTGGCGTTGGATCGCGCCCCACAGCAGGCCGCGGAAGATGATCTCCTCGCAGATCGGCCCGACCAGCCAGACGTAGATGAAAATCACGACGGCGGCGGTGATCGGCATCCGGCCGCCGTCCAGCACGGTGTTGATCGCGGAACTCGCGTCGTCCGCGCCGACCGCCCTGGTCCAGATCAGCGCCGCCACGATGGTCAGCACCACACCGGCGGCGCCGAGTTTGAGGCCGACCTTGACGTCCGCCCACCGGTACGCCAGCCGCAGGTCGATCACCGGTCCGTTGCCCCGGAACACGGTCGCCAGGACGGCGGCCGCCGCGGCCAGGGCGGTCGGCACGATCGTGCCGACGAGTTCGTCGGTGACGGTGATCTGGTTGCCGTGCGGATGCGGGTCGAGAATCGCGGCCAGAAACACGGCGGACAGCAACAACACCGCTTCGGCGAGCAGAAACGCACCGAAACCCCATCGGTGGGGCGGTGCTCCGTCGTCGGCGGAATTACCCGTGATTGCCGATGGCGGCGAGCCCGGCGGAACTGCGGTGGCGCCGGACGAGTCGTCCGGCTGTCGCAGCGGTGTCACGGGCGCCTCCGGGATCGGCCGGGAACGGTCGAGTCCCGACAATAGGCGGCTGGCGGTGATCTGGCCCGGTTATCGAACTACCCTGCCGCGCAACAGAATCCGGGCGGGCGTGTGCAGTACCTCAAGATTCGTGCGCGGATCGGCCGGATAACCGACCAGATCGGCGGGCGCTCCGTCGGCGACGGACTGCCAACCCAGCCACGCCCGAGCGTCCCACGACGCGGCGCCGATCGCCCGTGCCGGGTCGAGGCCGGCATCGCGCAGCGCGATCACCTCGGCGGCGATCCGGCCGTGTTGGACGCCACCACCGGCGTCGGTGCCCGCGTAGATCGGCACGCCTGCCTCGGCCGCGGCGCCGACCACCTCCCGCGCACGGCCGTGCAGTGCGCGCATGTGCTTGGCGTACACCGGGTATTTCGACGCGGCGTCGGCGATACCGGGGAAGTTCTCGACGTTGATCAACGTCGGCACGAGGGCGGTGCCGCGCCCGGCCATCTTGTCGATCACGTCGCCGGACAGGCCGGGGCCGTGCTCCAGGCAGTCGATACCGGCGTCGACCAGGCCCGGCAGGGCGTCCTCGCCGAACACGTGCGCGGTGACCCTGGCGCCGGCACGGTGGGCCGCCTCGATCGCCTCGACGAGGATGTCGTCCGGCCACAGCGGAGCCAGGTCGCCGACCGTCCGGTCGATCCAGTCGCCGATCAGCTTGACCCAACCGTCGCCGTGCTCGGCCTGCTCGACAACGGCGGCCGGCAACAGGGCCGGGTCCTCGAGTTCGATGCCCAGATGCGGGAGGTAGCGCTTCGGGCGGGACAGGTGCCGGCCGGCGCGGATGATCCTGGGCAGGTCCAGCCGTTCCTGCAGCGGGCGGGTGTCCAGCGGGGAGCCGCAGTCGCGCAGCAGCAGGGCGCCCGCGTCCCGCTCGGTCTCCGCCTGGGCGGTGGCCTCATCCAGGTCGACCGGGCCCTGTGGGCCGACGCCGACATGACAGTGCGCGTCCACCAGGCCGGGGACGAGGTAGCCGCCGTCGAACACGGTGCGGGCGCCCGGCACCTCGGTGGTACGCACCCGACCGTTGACCACCCACAGGTCACGCGGTTCGTCATCGGGCAGGACGACGCCGCGCAGGTGCAGTGCGGTCACTTCTTCTTCTTGTCGAAATTCAACTTCGACGGGTCGAAACCGGCGGGCAACTGGTCGAGACCGGCCAGCCCCGGCGGCAGTTCGTCCAGGCCGGGCGGCATCTTCGACAGGTCGGGCATGCCGGCGGGGAAACCGCCGCGCACCTTCGGCTGTGTCGGGCCGCGGCCCTTGCCCTTCTTGCCTTTCTTGCCCTTCTTCGTGGCCTTGGGGCGCCCGCCGGGCAGGCCGAATCGACCGGCCATCTGCTGCATCATCTTGCGGGCCTCGAAGAACCGGTTGACCAGGTCGTTGATCTCCCGGACCTCGACGCCCGAACCCCGCGCGATACGCAGCCTGCGGGACGCGTTGATGATCTTGGGATCGGTCCGCTCACCCGGGGTCATGCCGCGGATGATCGCCTGCACCCGGTCCAGGCTCTTCTCGTCGAACTGGTCGAGCTGGTCCTTGATCTGGCCGGCGCCGGGCAGCATGCCGAGGATGTTCGCGATCGGACCCATCCGGCGGACCGCCTGCATCTGCTGCAGGAAGTCCTCCAGGGTCAGCTCGCCGGAGCCGATCTTGGCGGCGGTCGCCTCGGCCTGCTTGGCGTCCATCGCCTGCTCGGCCTGCTCGATCAGGGTGAGCACGTCGCCCATGCCGAGGATGCGGCCGGCCATCCGGTCCGGGTGGAAGACGTCGAAGTCCTCCAGCTTCTCACCGTTGGACGCGAACAGGATCGGCTGGCCGGTGATCTCCCGGACGGACAGCGCGGCGCCACCCCGGGCATCGCCGTCCAGCTTGGTGAGGACGACACCGCTGAAGCCGACGCCGTCCCGGAACGCCTCGGCCGTGTTGACCGCGTCCTGGCCGATCATGGCGTCGACGACGAACAGGACCTCGTCCGGCTGCACCGCGGTGCGGATGTCCTTGGCCTGGCGCATCAGCTCCTCGTCGATGCCCAGCCGGCCCGCGGTGTCGACGATCACGATGTCGTGTTGCGCCCGTGTGGCTTCCTCGACACCGCGCCGCGACACGTCGACCGGGTCGCCCACGCCGTTGCCCGGCTCCGGCGCGAACACCGGCACGCCCGCGCGCTCGCCGACCACCTGGAGCTGGGTGACCGCGTTCGGGCGTTGGAGGTCGGCGGCGATGAGCAGCGGCGTGTGGCCCTGGCCGCGCAGCCAGCGGGCGAGCTTGCCGGCGAGCGTCGTCTTGCCGGAACCCTGGAGGCCGGCGAGCATGATCACCGTCGGCGGGTTCTTCGCCAGGTTCAGCCTGCGGGTCTCCCCGCCGAGGATGCCGATGAGCTCCTCGTTGACGATCTTGACGACCTGCTGGGCGGGATTGAGCGCCTCGGAGACCTCGGCGCCCTTCGCCCGCTCCTTGATGCCGGCGATGAAGGTGCGCACGACGGGGAGCGCCACGTCGGCCTCGAGCAGGGCGATGCGGATCTCGCGTGCGGTCGCGTCGATGTCCGCGTCGCTGAGCCGGCCCTTGCCGCGCAGGTTCTGCAGGACGGACGTGAGCCGGTCGGAAAGGGTGTCGAACACGGGGAGTGGCTCCAGCGGGTCGATTAGGTGATCCGCCTGCCAGGTTAGCCGCTGTGTGGGAGGGATGGGGGTGGTGGCGTTCGTTCGACGTGGTCAGGGGTCGGGTGGTCGGTCTGGTTGGCCCGGTTGTTCGGCGTGGGCGATGCGGCAGGTGGCTGGGTGGATCGGCCGTTCGGCGGAGGACTCGGCCACGTTGCCGCCCTGGGGCGATCCGAACGGACCGCCCCGGACAGCGCACGCGCGACCGAGAACAACCACGGACCCGCCGCCCGACCCCCAGGACGGGCGCCACGCCGGTTCCGTCGTGAACTCCCTTCATGTCGCAGGGCCGATCCTGCCGATCCTTCGCGTGTCGGGGCAGCGTGAACGCCCCGGTGGGGACTGCGTAGTGCTACGGAAACCAACTGCTCGAGGATGTGACGTAGGCCCCACTCGGGCATGACGCGAGTCGCGCAAAAACTGCGAAAAAGATTCAGCCCGCCGCCGCCAGGACCGCGGACTCGATGCGCCGCCGCTCAACCGCCGGCGCCGGCTCGCCGTTGGGCGCGGTCAGGCAGAAGGACGCCACCGCCGTCGCACCGGGTGTCGACAGCCTCGCCCACCGGACGTCCGCCGCGCACGCCTCCAGCGCCGACGCGACCCGGTACAGCAACCCGATCCGGTCGCTGGCCCGCAACTCCAGCACCACCGCCCCGGTGGCCTCGTCGTCGAACCACACCACCCGCGGCCTGGCCGTCTCGCCGGCCACCACCGCGTAGTCCCGTTCCTTCGCGTCCAACCGCACCGCCAACGGCAGCGAGCCGTCCACCGCCCTGGCCAACTGCTCCCGCAGCAGCGCCGGATCGGGCAGCTCACCGAACCGCGGCGACACCCGGAACACGTCCACCGCCACCCCGCCGTGGCTGCCCATCGTGGCCGCGTGCACGTCCAGCGAGTTCAGCGCCAGCACCCCGGCCGCCCTGGCCAACAGGCCCGCCCGGTCCGCGGCGACCATGGTGATCTCGGCCGTGTGCGGCACGGCCAGCGCGACGACCAGCACTCCTGGGCGGCCGGATGACGCTGCCGCCACTGCCAGGGCGACCTGGTCGGCGTCCAGTGGGACCGGGCCGGGTGGGGGCTCGCCGGCCAGCACCGCTCGGCACGCTTCGACCAGTTCCGCGACCAGCGACGACCGCCACGGTGTCCACACGCCGGGGCCGGTCGCTCTGCTGTCCGCCTCGGTCAGGGCGGCCAACAGGTCCAGCAGCACCCGGTCGTTGCCCAGGGTCTCGGTGACCCGGAGCACCGTGGCCGGGTCGTTGACGTCCCGTCGGGTCGCCGTGTGCGGTAGCAGCAGGTGGTGGCGGGCCAAGGACGACAACGTTGCCGTGTCGGCTTCGGACAGGCCGATCCGGAAACCGATCTGGGCGGCCAGTGCCGCGCCGACCACCGAATGGTCCTTGTCCCTGCCCTTGCCGATGTCGTGCAGCAGGGCGCCGAGCAGCAACAGGTCCGGCCTGTCCACCGTGGTGGCCAACGTGGCCGCACGGACAGTGGTCTGGACCAAATGCCGGTCGACCGTCCACAGGTGGACCGAGTCCCTCGGCGGCAGGTCGCGGACGGCGCCCCACTCGGGGAACAGCCTGCCCCACAGGCCGGTTCTGTCGAACGCCTCCACCACGTCGACCAGGCCAGGGCCGGCGGCCAGCAGGCTGAACAGGGCATCCAGCGCGCCGGACGGCCACGGGCGGCGCAGTTCGGGGGCGCGCTCGGCCAGTCGGGTCATCGTGCCCGCCGCGACGGGGGCGTTGGCCCGTGCCGCCGCCGCGGCCAGGCGCAACAGCAGCGCCGGGTCACGGGCCGGGTCGGCGTCACGGGCCAACGCCACCTCTGTGCCGTGCAGGACCACACCCTCCGCGAGCGGGGTGCGGACCGGACCACGGCGCAGGCTCATCGCACGGCGCGGGGCCGCCGAGCGGACCGTGCGGATGGCCACGTCGAGCGCGTAGGCGACGGATCGCCCGGCCGAGGACAGCGCGCCGGCCAGGGCGAACCGGTCGGCCATGCCCAGGGACGTGGCCACCTCGTCGCCGTCCTGGGCACGCAGGATGTCCCTCGGCCGACCGGCTACCCGGCGCAGTTCAGTACGGACGTCGAGGAGGAGCTGCCTCGACTCCTCGACGTCCGAGCCTGGGCGGTCGACCAGTTGGGCGGTGGCCAGGGCGTCCAGCACCTGGATGTCGCGCAGACCCCCTCTGCCGTGCTTGATGTCGGGTTCGGCCCGCTGCGCGACCTCGCCGCCGCGTTCCCAACGTTCCTCGGCGCCCGCGGCCAACTGGTCGATCCGGGACCGGGCCGACGCGCGCCACGCCTGGCGCGCGGAACCCGCCAGCCGCTCGGCCACCTCGGTGTCACCGGCCAGGTAGCGGACCTCCAGCAGGCCGAGCGCGGCCCGCAGGTCGTCGGCGGCGACGCGGAGCGACTCGCGGACCGTCCGGACCGAGTGGTCCAGACCGATACCGGCGTCCCACAGCGGATACCAGAGCCCCTCGGCGAGTCCGGCGACCGACTCGGTGCCCTCGTGCACCAGCACCAGGTCCAGATCGGAGTACGGCACCAACTCCCGCCTGCCCAGCGCGCCGACCGCCACCAGGGCGATCCCGGGGGCGCCCAGTCCGGCGGCAGCCGCGTGACCGGCCAGCCAGAAGTCGTGCAGATCGACGAGAGCCGCCCGCAGGTCGGCGCCGACCAGGCGACGCCGACCCACGAGCGGGTTGATCAGGACGTCCCGGGCCCAGAGCAGGTCCTGGGTGGACCGCCCTGGTTCCGGTTGCCGCTGCGCGGACGTCACAGCGCGTCGACGCCCCGCTCGCCGGTGCGCACCCGCACCACGGTGTCCACCGGCGTGACCCACACCTTGCCGTCGCCGATCCGGCCGGTCCGGGCGGCCTTGACCACGGCCTCCACGGCCCGGTCGGCCATGTCCTCGTCGACGAGCACCTCGACCTTGAGCTTCGCCACGAAGTCCACCTGGTACTCGGCACCTCGGTAGACCTCGGTGTGGCCCTTCTGCCGGCCGTAGCCCCGGACCTCGCTCACCGTCATGCCCAGCAGGCCGAGCTGTTCCAGGGCCGCCTTCACGTCGTCCAGCGTGAACGGCTTGACGATCGCGGTGACCAGCCTCATGACGCACTCCCCTTCACTGCTGCCGCCGGGGTGGCGGGAACGGACTGTGTCGCAGTGTCCAGGACGCTCCGGTGGCCGGTCGGGCCGGTGAACTCGTATGCGGTCTCCGCGTGCTCCGACTCGTCGATGCCGGCCATCTCGGCCTCGGGGCTGACGCGGAAGCCGACGGTCTTGTTGATGATCCAGCCGAGAATCAGGGCGCACACGAACGAGTAGCCGAGCACGGCGCCCGCCGCTATGGCCTGTTTGCCCAACTGGCCCCAGCCGCCGCCGTGGAACAACCCGTCACCGCCCGCCGAGTTGACCGAACCGGTGGCGAAGAAGCCGATCAGCAGGGTGCCGACGATGCCGCCGATGAGGTGGACGGCCACCACGTCCAGCGAGTCGTCGAAGCCGAGGCGGAACTTGATGCCGGTGCACAGCGCGCAGATCACGCCGGCCGCGATACCGATGACCAGGGCGCCCATCGGGTCGACGTAACCACACGCCGGGGTGATCGCGACCAGGCCGGCGACCGCACCGGACGCGGCGCCCAGTGTTGTGGGCTTCCCGTCCCGGAACTGTTCCACCACGATCCAGCCGATCAGCGCCGCTGCCGTGGCGACGGTGGTCGTGGTGAACGCGACCGAGGCGAGGTCACCGGCGGCCAGGGCGGAACCAGCGTTGAAGCCGTACCAGCCGAACCACAGCAACGCGGCGCCGAGCAGCACGTGCGGGACGTTGTGCGGGCGGGGAATGCTGCGCGGGAACGACTTGCGCTTGCCCAACACCAGCGCGAGCGCCAAGCCCGCCGCACCCGCGTTGATGTGCACCGCGGTACCGCCTGCGAAGTCGAATGCCTTGAGCTGGTTGGCGATCCAGCCGCCGACCGAGTTCGGGCCGGTGAAGCCGCTGAAGTCGAACACCCAGTGGGCGACCGGGAAGTACACGATCGTGACCCACAACGCGACGAACAGCACCCACGACCAGAACTTCGTCCGGTCGGCGATCGATCCGGAGATCAGCGCCGGGGTGATCACCGCGAACATCAGCTGGAACATGACGAACGCCAGCGTGGGAATCATGTCGCCCTTGGGGCCGGCGAGCGTCCCGACGGTGTTGGACAGCAGCGCGTTGTGGAAGCCGGCGATGAAGCCACCGCCGCCCTCACTGCCGAACGACATGCTGTAGCCGTAGAGCAGCCACAGAATGCCGACTACGCCCAGCGTGATGAAGTTCATCATGAGCATGTTCAGCACGCTCTTGGAACTCACCATGCCGCCGTAGAAGAAGGCGAGCCCGGGTGTCATCAGCATGACCAGCGCGGCGCTGGCCAGTACCCAGGCGGTATCTCCAGGGTTCACGACGTCCTCCTGTGCAGACCGGATTGCCGGCAAGCATCGGGACCCGCTGTTTCACCCGAACGCGTCAAACGTTTCCGGGCGGTGAACTGTGCACGGGCTGGTGTTACTTCCATATTTCGGTGACGGATCGGCCACGTCACGTGACCGCGTGATCGCCGAATCGTCCGATCGGCGAGGATGCCGGTCGTGACGAACGACGGCCGGCTGCCGGAGCGGGTGGTGGCGGCACTGGCCTGCCCGGTGTGCGGTGACGGGCTGGCCCGGCAGGACACCGCGCTGCGCTGCGGGCGCGGCCACTCGTTCGACATCGCCCGGCAGGGGTACGTGAACCTGCTGGCCGGCATCGGCTCGGCGCGGGCGGGCTCGGCGGACACGGCCGCGATGGTGGCCGACCGGGCGGACTTCCTGGCCGCCGGCCACTACGCGCCGCTGGCCACGCGGCTCGCCGACCTGGCCGGCGCACCCGAGGGATTGGTGGTGGAGGCGGGCGCGGGCACCGGCTACTACCTGGCCGCCGTGCTGGACCGGGCGCCCGCCGCGACCGGGCTGGCGCTGGACGTGTCACCGGCCGCGCTGCGCAGAGCGGCCGGGGCGCACGACCGGCTGGGCGCGGTGGGCTGGGACGTGTGGCGGCCGTGGCCGGTGCGCGACGGGGTCGCCGACGTGGTGCTGGACGTGTTCGCGCCGCGCAACGGGCCGCAGTTCCACCGGGTGCTGCGGCCGGGCGGTCTGCTGGTGGTGGTCACGCCGGACGTCGACCACCTGGCCGAACTGGGCACGGCGGCCGGGCTGCTGACGGTCGACCCGCGCAAGCCGGAACGTCTGGCCGACGCCCTCGGCGAGCGGTTCGACCTGGTGGACAGCACACCGGTGCGCTACCCGATGACGTTGCCGCCCGCCGATGTGGCGCGGGTGGTGGGGATGGGACCGGCGGGACACCACGCCCGGCCGGTCCCGGCAGGCGACGCGCGGTCGGTGACCGCGTCGTTCGTGGTGTCCCGCCACCGGGCCCGTTAGTCGTCGGCGGGCTTGCCCTTGCCGCCGGACGCCGCCGCGATCAGCAGGCCGCCGATCAGGCCGACGTTCTTCAGGAAGTGAGTGCGCTGCGCGCCCCTGGCGGTCGGGTCCTCGTGCTCCCAGTAGGAGTGTGCGGCCAGCGTGGTCGGCACCAGGTCCAGGGCCAGCACCAGCGCGGACAGGCGTGGGAACTTGCCCAGCGCCAGGCCGATCCCGGCCAGCAGCTTCACCCCGGCGCTGATCCTGACCAGCGTCTCCGGGTCGGTCGGCACCCCGTCCGGGAGCGAGTCGCCCACCTTCTCCATGGCGGACTGCAGGAACGGTGTGGCCACCTTGATCCGGCCCTCCGGGTTCCGCAGGATGTCGATCCCGCTGACGACGAAGACGGAGGCGAGCAGCGGACGGGCCAGCCTGTGCATGATCATGTGCGAATACTCCCAACCTGGAGCGTCATCCGAGCAGCGCGTCCACGAACGCGCCGGGTTCGAAGGGGGCGAGATCGTCCGGTCCCTCACCGAGACCGACCAGCTTCACCGGCACACCGAGTTCGCGCTGGACCTGGAAGACGATGCCGCCTTTGGCGGTGCCGTCCAGCTTGGTCAGCGCGATGCCGGTGACGTCGACGATGTCGGCGAACACCCTGGCCTGGGTCAGGCCGTTCTGGCCGGTGGTGGCGTCCAGCACCAGCAGGACCTCGTCCACCACGGCCTGCTTCTCCACCACCCGCTTGACCTTGCCCAGTTCGTCCATCAGGCCGGTCTTGGTGTGCAGGCGGCCCGCCGTGTCGACGACAACGGTGTCCACCTTGCTTTCCATACCCCTTTTCACCGCGTCGAAAGCAACGGCGGCCGGATCCGCGCCCTCCTTGCCGCGCACGACCTCGGCGCCCACCCGCTCGGCCCAGGTCTGGAGTTGGTCGGCGGCGGCGGCGCGGAACGTGTCCGCGGCACCGAGCAGGACCGTGCGCCCGTCGGCCACCAGCACCCTGGCCAGCTTGCCGGCCGTGGTGGTCTTGCCCGTGCCGTTCACGCCGGCGATCAGCAACACCGCGGGGCCGTCCTCGTGCGGCAGCGCGTGGACCGAGCGGTCCAGGTCCGGGCGCAGTGCGTCGACCAGCACCTCACGCAGCAGTCCCCTGACCTGCTCGGCGGTGCGCAGGCCGCGGCTGGCCAGTTCGGCGCGCAGCCGGTCCACGATCTCCGTGGTGGTCGGGGCGCCCAGGTCGGCGAGCAGCAGGGTGTCCTCGATCTCGGTCCACGAGTCCTCGTCCAGGTCGCCGGCGCCGAGCAGGCCCAGCAGGCCGCTGCCCAGCGCGGACTGGGACCGGGACAGGCGCCCGCGCAGCCGCTCCAGCCGACCGCTGACCGGCGCGATCTCCTCGACCGGAGCCGTCGGCTGCTGGGCCGGCAGTTCCTCGGTGGGCGGCTCGGGTGTCTGGGCCGGGACCGGTTCGGTGACCGGCTCGGGAGCGGGCTCGGTGACCGGTTCGGTGCGCTGTCCGCCCGGCGCGAACGCGATGCCGGTGCCGGCCTGGTAGCCGGTTCTCGGCTGGTCGGGCGTCTGCTTGTCGAGTCTGATCCGCTGGTTGCGGCGCAGCCAGAGGCCGGCGCCGAGCACGACCAGTAGCACGACGACGACGGCTACGACAATGACGATCACGGTCGTTGTGGACACCTGGCCATCCTTCCACGTGCACGTGGAAGGGCACGGTCGGCGACGGTGTGGCTCCCTAGGATGGCGCGGTGACCGTCGACGACCGCGCCCTGGAAGTACTGCACCGCGTGTTCGGCTACGACGCGTTCCGAGGGCCGCAGCAGGAGGTCGTCGACCACGTGGTCGACGGCGGGGACGCGTTGGTGCTGATGCCGACCGGCGGCGGCAAGTCGCTGTGCTACCAGATCCCGGCGCTGGTCCGGGACGGCGTGGGTGTCGTGGTGTCGCCGCTGATCGCGCTGATGCAGGACCAGGTGGACGCACTGCGGGCGCTGGGTGTGCGGGCGGGCTTCCTGAACTCGACGCAGGATCCGGACGAGCAGCGGATGGTCGGCGCGGAGTTCACGGCGGGCCAACTGGACCTGCTCTACCTGGCGCCGGAGCGGTTGCGGTCGGAGTCGACGTTGGGGTTGCTGGACCGGGGCGACATCTCGCTGTTCGCCATCGACGAGGCGCACTGCGTCGCCCAGTGGGGGCACGACTTCCGGCCGGACTACCTGGCGCTGTCGTCACTGCACGAGCGCTGGCCGGACGTGCCGCGGATCGCGCTGACCGCCACCGCCACCGAGGCCACCCGCGCGGAGATCGCCACCCGGCTGAACCTGGGCGGGGCGCGCCAGGTGGTGGCCAGTTTCGACCGGCCCAACATCCAGTACCGGATCGTGCCGAAGAACGACCCGAAGCAGCAGCTGCTGGAGCTGTTGCGTACCGAGCACGCGGGCGACGCCGGGATCGTCTACTGCCTGAGCAGGGCGTCGGTGGAGCGCACGGCGGAGTTCCTGACCGGCGCCGGGATCACCGCGTTGCCCTACCACGCCGGACTGGACGCCGGCACCCGCGCCCGCAACCAGGCCCGCTTCCTGCGCGAGGACGGGTTGGTGATGGTGGCGACCATCGCCTTCGGCATGGGCATCGACAAGCCGGACGTGCGGTTCGTCGCCCACCTCGACCTGCCGAAGTCGGTGGAGGGCTACTACCAGGAGACCGGGCGCGCCGGCCGGGACGGCCTGCCGTCCACCGCGTGGCTGGCCTACGGGCTGCAGGACGTGGTGCAGCAGCGGAAGCTGATCGACTCCGGCGACGGCGACCAGGCGCACCGCCGTCGGCAGTCGCTGCACCTGGACGCGATGTTGGCTCTGTGCGAGACCGTGGAGTGCCGGCGGGTGCGGCTGCTGGCCTACTTCGGTCAGGAGGCCGCGCCGTGCGGCAACTGCGACACGTGCCTGGCGCCACCGGTGTCGTGGGACGGCACGGTGCCGGCGCAGAAGCTGCTGTCCACGGTGTTCCGGCTGCGCAAGGAGCGACGGCAGTCGTTCGGCGCCGGCCATGTGATCGACATCCTGCTGGGCAAGAAGACGGCCAAGGTCATCCAGCACGACCACGACACGCTGACAGTGTTCGGCGTCGGCGCCGATCTGCGCGAGGCCGAGTGGCGCGGGGTGGTGCGGCAGTTGCTGGCGCAGGGACTGCTGGCCGTCGAGGGTGACCACGGCACGCTGGTGCTCACCGACGCCAGTGGTGACGTGCTGGGCAGGCGGCGCGAGGTGCCGATGCGGCGGGAGCCGGAGCGGGTGGTGGCGACCAAGGCGTCCCGCAAGGTCCAGGTGGAGCTGCCGGCCGAGGCGGCGCCGGTGTTCGAGCGGCTGCGGGCATGGCGGGCGGCCACCGCACGCGAGCAAGGCGTGCCGGCATACGTGATCTTCCACGACGCGACGCTGCGGGAGATCGCCGGCAGAGCGCCGGCCACGCTGACCGAGCTGGCGTCGGTGAACGGGGTCGGCGAGAACAAGCTGGCCAAGTACGGGCAACAGATCCTCGACACACTGTGAACGTGATTACTCGGACATAGCGGATGTTTCGGGTCGCTACTCCGTTCGGGTAGCGCTAGCGTGCCCGTGATTCAACGGAGACCACCCCGAAATTCGCTTGATATACACGTTCACCAGCCGTGCTGACGCCTGCCCGAAAGGAGAATCCGTTGCGTGCCACATCGCGCGGACGACATTCTCTCTTACGCCCGTCGGTGTTGATTCCGGTCGTGGCAGCCGCCGTCGCCGCGGCGGTGATCACCGTCGCCAACAGCGAACCCGCACCCGCGGCGTCGGCTGCCCCGCCGACGACCACCACCACCACGCCCGCAGACACCGACCCGAACCCGGACTGCACCCTTGTCGTCCCGCCAAACCCGTTGACCGCCAAGGGACTTGCCGCTCCGTACCAGCTCACGGCCACCGATCCGACGAAAGGTGCGTGCGACGAGGCGAACGACGGACAGTCGGCGTTCGTCGAGGCCACCATCGTCAACACCGCCACCGGAGCACTCTCCGTCTACCGCCCGCTGGTGGTCGACGCGGGCGCGCAGCCGGCCGCCCCGGAAATCGTGCCCGAGCTCCCGGCCCATGCCGTGGTCGGCCTCTGGTTCGGTTTCAACGGCGACAATCTCGCGTTGCGTTCCCGACAGGGCAGCCTGC
The DNA here is from genome assembly GCA_036491115.1 of Pseudonocardiaceae bacterium. Classification (GTDB taxonomy): domain Bacteria; phylum Actinomycetota; class Actinomycetes; order Mycobacteriales; family Pseudonocardiaceae; genus DATEPR01. The sequence continues at coordinate 6,523 of DASXCQ010000100.1, read as the reverse complement.
GGACCGGGAACTGCGAAAACGGCACCCGCGGTTCCATTTTCGGCCAGTTCTCGTTCTGCGACGCGTCCCGGTTCTTCACGGCGGCCAACGCCGCGATCCGGCGCGGCCAGATCAAGATCCCGGCGCTTGGCACCGGTAAGGACGGCCTGACCTGCATGACCACCCGGGACTACGGCCTGATCGACCAGGACCAGAGCGACAACGTCATCAGCAGCTACCTGGTGCTGCCCGACGGCAGCATGGCGCAGGACACCACAGCGAACGCGGCCGCCCTGCCCGACTCGACGACGCTGGTCAACGGCAGTGACAACCTGCTGCTGGACGGGTTCGTCGACCCGGCGCTGGGCTGCTCGACGTTCGACGCGCCCGACCTGACCAACCCCGGTCACCAGGTGTCGTCACTGGCGCTGAACGAACTGTTCGCCGCCGCCCGGCAACCCAAGCCGATCGCACTGGTGCCCGAGATCGATCCGATGACGCTGGACAACGGGCGGCTCAGCCTGGCCAAGACCAACCTGTACCGGGCCGGCGTCAACATGGGCCCGTTCAACCGGCGGACCGGGTCGGCTGCCACCTACTGCGCGGACACGCTGATCATCGGCGCCCGGCGGATCCAGCAGGACAAGGAGCTCTTCCTCGCCGCACCCTCACCGGACACCGGGGCCGCGAACAATCTCTACACGTTCATGGCCCAGCGTTGGGACGCGTCCCTGACCAACCTCAACTGCGCCAAGGTGATCAACCTGCCACCGAACCCGGTCCGGCTCGTCACCGACGACAACGGAGTGGTCGTGGACGCGATCTTCCCCGCCGCACGACACCGCTGACCCACCCCAGACCACACGGCGATGGGTGCCGCGACGATGCCCGCATCAGCTCGTCGCGGCACCCAGTGACGTCTGCACCGACTCAGCGGCCGGCGTCTGTTCCGACTCGGCGGGCCGTGCCTGTTCCGACTCAGCGGGTGGCGTCTGTTCCGGCTCGGCGGCCGGCGCCTGGTCGAGCTCGATGGGCGGTGTCTGGTCGAGCTTCGTGGGCGGCGGGGTGGTGATGATGTCGTCCATCTGGGGCACCGGTGGCCGGGGTTCGTTCTTGCCGCGCAGGCGTTGCGAGATGACCTGGCTGATGCCGTCGCCGCGCATGCTGACGCCGTAGAGCGCGTCCGCCAGTTCCATGGTCGGCTTCTGGTGCGTGATGATGAGCAGCTGCGATGTGGCGCGCAGCTGGTCCATCAGGCCCAGCAACCGGTGCAGGTTGGTGTCGTCCAGCGCCGCCTCGACCTCGTCCATCACGTAGAACGGCGACGGGCGGGCGCGGAAGATCGCGACCAGCATGGCCACCGCGACCAGCGACTTCTCGCCGCCGGACAGCAGCGACAGCCGCTTGACCTTCTTACCCGGCGGGCGCGCCTCGACGTCGACGCCGGTGGTCAGCGGGTCGTCCGGCTCGGTGAGCACCAGCCTGCCCTCGCCGCCGGGGAACAACGTGCTGAAGACGATCGCGAACTCCCTGGCCACGTCGGTGTAGGCGGATGTGAAGACCTCCAGGATCTTGTCGTCCACCTCCTTCACCACGGTGAGCAGGCCGCGCCGGGTCTCCTTCAGGTCCTCCAGCTGGGTGGACAGGAACTTGTAGCGCTCCTCGAGCGCGGCGAACTCCTCCAGCGCCAGCGGGTTCACCTTGCCCAGCGTCGCCAGGTCGCGTTCGGCGCGCTTGGCGCGGCGGGCCTGGGTGTCACGGTCGAACGGGGACGGCTGGGGCGCGGTCACCGTCTCGCCCCGCTCCTTGGCCGCCTCGTACTCGACCATCTCCAGCGGGCTGGGCGGCACCGGGCAGTCCGGGCCGTACTCGGCGACCAGGTCGGCGAGACCGATGCCGAAGTCGTCGGCGATCTTGGCTTCCAGCTGCTCCAGCCGCAGCCGCTGCTCGGCACGCAGCACCTCGTCCCGGTGCACGGCGTCGACCAGCTTCTCCAGCTCGGTGGACAGCTCGCGGACCCGGCCGCGGACCTGGGTCAGGCCGGCTTCCCGACCGGCCTTGGCCGCCTGCGCCACGTCCCGCTGCTGCGCGGCCAGCCGCAGCGACAGCGCGATCCGCTCCAGCGCGACCTTGCCGCCACGGACCACGGCACCGGCGACCGCCGCGCCCCTGGCCCGAGCCGCACGAGCGCGGGTGGCACGTTCCCTGGCGTCCCGTTCTGCCCTGGCCGCTCGGCGCAGCCCCTCGGCCTTGCCCTGCAGCGACCTGGCCCGCTCCTCCGAGGTGCGCAGGGTCAGCCGGGCGTCGACCTCGTGCTGGCGGGCCATGGTCAGTTCGACGGCGGCCCGATCGCGTTCGCTGGTGTCCGGTTCCTCGTCGACCGACTCGGCCTGTGCGGCGACCAGCCGCTCCTCCAGCTCGGCGAGCGTGACGGTGCCGGCCTCGCGGGCCTGTTCCACCTTGGCGCGCTGGGCACGGGCCCGCTCCACCTCGGCGGTGGCCGAAGTGGCGGCCTGGCGCAGCCGGGTGAGCCGCTCGGTGGACCGGGCCTTGCGGACCTTGGCCTCGGTGAGCAGGTCTTTGGCCTGGCCGACCTCGTCCCGTCTGGCCCCCTGCTCGGCCTTGGCGCCGGCCAGCGCACCCGTGGCGTTGGCCAGGGCCTGTTCGGCCGCGGACAGCTTCTCCCTGGCCTCGTCGACCGCGGCCTGCACCTCGATCGTGCTCTGGCTGCGGCCGGAACCGCCGAATGCCCAGTCCGCGCCCAGCAGGTCGCCGTCGGTGGTCACCGCGCGCACGTCCGGATGCGCGGCCACCAGGCCGCGGGCCGCCGGCAGGTCGGCCACCACGGCCATCCGGTCCAGCGCCCTGGCCACCGCCGGGCGGAGCGAATCCGGGGCCCGTACCAGGTCGACGGCCCAGCGGGCGCCGCCGGGCAGCGCGGGCCAGTCGTGCCGGTCGGAGCCGGCGGCGGCACCGCCGACGAGCAGGCCGGCCCGACCGGAGTCGTTGCCGCGCAACAGCTCCAGTGCGGCGACCGCGTCGTCGCCGCTGGCCACCGCGACCGCGTCGGCGACCTGGCCGAGCGCGGCGGCCAGTGCCACCTCGGCGCCCGGCTCGACGGTGAGCAGCGCGGCGACCGAGCCGAGCAGACCGGGCAGCCGGTCACCGGCGGCGAGCAATGCGCCGGCGCCGTCCTTCCTGGTCAGGCCGATGGACAGGGCGTCCACCCTGGCCTTCCAGGACGCGATGTCCTGCTCCGCCCGGCGTTCCGCCCTGGCCAGTTCGTCCACCCTGGCCGTCGCGACCTCGCCGGCCCGCACCACCTGCTGGTGACGCTCCACCAGTTCGGCGTCGTCGGACTCCTCGCCGCCCGCGACCTGCTGGGCCTCGGCCAGCTCGTGGCCCGCCTGCTCGGCGCGCTCGCCCGCCTCGGCCAGCACGGCGGACAGCCGCTCGATCTCCTCGCCGGTGGCGTTGGTCTTGCTGCGCAACGCCTCGACCTGACCGGCCAGCCGGGCCAGGCCCTCGCGGCGGTCGGCGACGGCCCGCACGGCGGCCAGGTGGGCCTTCTCGGCGGCGGTGACCCGCTGTTCCAGGACCGAGCGGCGCTCGGTGGCCTCGGCCAGCAGGTAGCGGGCCTCGTCCACCTCGGCGAGCAGTTCGGCCTCGCGGACGGCGGCCGCTTCGGCCTCTGCCTCCAGCGTTTCCGGGTCGCGGCCGCCCTGCGGGGCGCTGACCTCGGCGGACAGGTGCCTGGCCCGCTCCTCGGCCAGCCGAACCGTGCCGCGCAGCCGTTCCTCCAGCGCGGACAGGCGGTACCAGGTGTCGGCGGCGGCGGTCAGCTTGGGCTCGTCGGCGGCGAGCAGCTCCTCCAGCTCGTTCTGCTCGGCCTGGGCGTACTGCATGGCCTGCTCGACCTCGGCACGCCGGGCGCGGGCGGCCGACTCGTCGGCCTCGTCCCTGGCCAGGCCGTCCCGCTGGACGACCAGGTCGGCCGCGTACAGGCGCAGCCGGGCGTCACGCAGTTCTGCCTGCACCGCCTGGGCCTTGCAGGCGATCTCGGCCTGCTTGCCCAGTGGCTTGAGCTGGCGGCGCAGTTCGCCGGTCAGGTCGGTCAACCGGGTCAGGTTGGCCTGCATCGCGTCCAGCTTCCGCAGCGCCTTCTCCTTGCGCTTGCGGTGCTTCAGGACGCCCGCGGCCTCCTCGATGAACGCCCGCCGACCCTCCGGCTTCGACTCCAGGATCGCGCCGAGCTGGCCCTGGCCGACGATGACGTGCATCTCGCGGCCGATGCCCGAGTCGGACAGCAGTTCCTGCACGTCCATCAGGCGGCACTGTGAGCCGTTGATCTCGTACTCGCTGGCGCCGTCCCGGAACATCCGCCGGGTGATGGAGACCTCGGTGTAGTCGATGGGCAGCGCGCCGTCGGAGTTGTCGATGGTCAGCGTCACCTCGGCGCGGCCCAGGGGCGCCCGGCCGGCGGTGCCGGCGAAGATGACGTCCTCCATCTTGCCGCCGCGCAGCGCCTTGGCGCCCTGCTCGCCCATCACCCAGGACAGCGCGTCCAGGACGTTGGACTTGCCGGAACCATTCGGACCTACCACGCAGGTGATGCCGGGTTCGAAGCGCAGCGTGGTAGCCGAGGCGAAGGACTTGAAGCCCTTCAGCGTCAGGCTTTTCAGGTGCATACGCGTGTGGCCCCTCCCAGCAATCCGTCCGATCGAGGGTACCGGTCCGACCAGGTCAACAGTGGGAGGCGACGCGCTTCGTCACGCCGAACCCAGCTGCGTGGGTACCCCGTCACCGCTCCCGAAACCCAGCCAGACCCCGCGGCTCACCCCAGCGCTCCACCACGGTGGTCACCCTGCCGGGGGTGCCCGGCGAGCGGAGCAGAGTCAACAGACTCTCACAGGCGCCCTTCGGCCCTTCGGCGACGACCTCGACGCGGCCGTCGGCCAGATTGGCCGCGCTGCCGACCAGGCCCAGCTCCAGTGCGTGGGCGCGGGTCCACCAGCGGAACCCCACCCCTTGCACGGAGCCGTGCACCCAGGCCGTCAGGCGCACGTGCGGTGTCACCGCACCATCCTGCCCGGTCACCGAAACCGTCCATTTCTCGCCCGGTCGGTGGCACCCCGATGGTGGTACGGTGCCCGACCGTGAGCGGATCACGGCGCGATAACGCGTCCGTCCGGGTGACACTGGTCGCGGCATTACTGGGCGCCGTCACCGTGGGTGGCATGGCTTTTGCCACTGCGTTATCCCCGGGTGGCGGCGTACTCGCCGACACGGCCGATTTCGAACCGGCAGGACTGGTCGTGACCACGACCCCGCCGGCCGGTGTCCACGAGGCCCTCAGCGGCACCATCGACCACGAGAGATCCCACCGCACCACCGCGAGACCCACCAGCAGGACCACGACCACGGCACCCCGCACCACCACCACGGCACGGCCGCCGACCCACACCACCACGGCACCCACGACGACTCCGGCGGCCACCCAGCAGGACCAGGTGTTCACACTGGTCAACCAGGCCAGGGCGCAGGCAGGCTGCGCGGCCCTGAAGAACGACGCCCGGCTGACCGAGGCGGCGCAGGGGCACAGCGACGACATGTCGGCCAACCACTACTTCGACCACACCACGCCGTCCGGCGTGACGTTCGACGCCCGGGAGAAGGCCGCCGGCTACCCCACGCCGGGCGGCGAGAACATCGCGGAGGGCCAGACCAGCGCCCAGCAGGTGATGACGGACTGGATGAACTCGTCCGGCCACCGGGCCAACATCCTGAACTGCCAGTTCACCGCGATCGGGATCGGCCTGAACACCAACGGCCGGTACTGGACCCAGGACTTCGGTTACTGATCAACAACGAGTAAGGCAGACTGGCACCTCGCTCGCCACCCCGAGTGTCACCCCAGGAGAGAGTGCTGTGACTGAACCCATCGAGGGGCCCGAGGAGATCGTGCCGCCCGGCGACGACACCTCCAGACGCCGATCGCTGGTCATCCTGGCCGGATCCGGGGTCGTGCTCGCGACCGTCCTGGCCACCGTCGCCACGGTCTCCGCGACACCCGCCGCCAGCCCGCCGCCACAGCAGAACCCGGTGGTCCAGCCGCAGGGCAACACGGGCGGCGCCCCGATCAACCTGGCCCCGAGCGACACCACGACGACGACCCGGCCGACTACCACGACGCCGAAGCCGACCACGACACCGGCGCCGACGACGACGCACCACTTCACGTTCCGGCCCCAGCCGACTACCACGACGACAACGCACCGCCCGCCAGCCCCGCCACGGCCAACAACGACCCATAAGCCGCCGTCCTCGGTACCGCCGTCGTCCTCGGTACCGCCTTCGTCTTCGCCGCCGCCGTCCTCGCCACCGCCCTCATCGCTGGCCAGCTAGATCTCGAAGCGGTAGCCCATGCCGGGTTCGGTGAGCAGGTGCTTGGGGTGGGCCGGTTCGCGTTCCAGCTTGCGGCGCAGCTGGGCCAGGTAGACGCGTAGGTAGTGGGACTCCGTGGCGTAGGCCGGGCCCCAGACGT
>DASXCQ010000099.1:0-111354 GCA_036491115.1 Pseudonocardiaceae bacterium | reverse complement strand
AGTACGTCATCAAGTGCCGGCGGCTGCCCGTCCCGCCGATCAATGAGAATTTTCTTGTCCCCGACACCGAGAATGGCACAACCGATCCCCACAGCCTCAAGTCCGATACGGACCGTTGAGATGTGCGTATCGAGACATGCGTAGAGTATGGCGACACGAGGCGTGACGCGTTGAGTCAGGGTCAAGCGAGACGCCAGTACGAGCGTGGTGGCGTCGAGCGCGGCGTACTTCCTGGCCTGGCCAGCCTCAACATTGCGGCCAGATTTCGCCTCGCACGCCACCAGCAATCCTGTGTCGGGATGGTAAAGGAGAAGGTCCACAACAACCTTGCCTAGGCGCGTAGTGATTGGTACCTCAAGGCCAGCGACACCCTGTGTGTCAGGGTGAGTTGAGTCCACTGGTCCACAGCAAGCCGGCCTGACGCAGGGCGAGAGACGGATCGATTGACATGACCCGCACGAGCATGTCCCCGCTGATCGAGGGCGACAATGAGCAGATGAGTTCCCAGCACCCGCGCAGTGACGGGCCGCGGCGGCGGCGCACGTTCACCGCGTCTGAGAAACTTGCGCATCTCAACGCCTACGAGGCGGCGTGCGAGCAGAACGACGGCGGCGGATACCTACGCCGGGAAGGCTTGTACTCCTCGTTGATCAGCGAGTGGCGCAAGCAGCGCGATGCGGGCGTACTGGCGGGCGAGAAGCCGGGCGAGAAAACCGGCAAACTGTCTGCGGAGCAGGCCGAAATCGCTCGGCTGACACGGGAGAACACCCGTTTGAACAAGCGGTTGAACACCACCGAGGCCGCTCTGAGCATTATGGGAAAAGCGCACGCTCTCTTGGAAAGTCTTTCCGAGAGAGCGGATTCCGACGAGAAGCACACGAAGCACTGACCCGGGCCTATGCCTCTATGACCGCCGACGGTGTGTCGACCAGGCAAGCCGCGCTGCTGACGGGACTGGTGCGCTCGACAGCGATCCGCCGAGGCAGGGCCGCCACCACGCCCACGCCGGTGGGTATACCGCAACCGGCCGCGGACCCGGTCAACAAGCTCACCGGTGTGGAACGCCTGCGGATCCTGACGGTACTCACCGACCCGCGGTTCGTGGACATGGCGCCACTGCAGATCTACGCCCACCTGCTCGATGAGGGCGTCTACCTGTGCTCGGTCTCCACGATGTATCGGATACTGGCGCAGAACAACCAGGTCAAGGAACGCCGCCGGATGGCGCGCCATCCCGCGGCGGTATGCCCGGAACTGGTCGCGACCGCGGCCCGGCAGGTCTACAGCTGGGACATCACCAAGCTGGCCGGCCCGGTGAAAGGTACCTACTTCGACGCCTACGTGATGATCGACATCTACTCCCGGTTCATCGTCGGTGTCCATGTCCACGCTCACGAATCCGGTGTCCTGGCGAGAGAGTTGATGGAACAGATCTTCTCCGTCCACGGTGTTCCGCAGGTCGTGCACGCCGATCGGGGCACGTCGATGACCAGTAAAACCGTCGCAGCGTTGCTCGCCGACCTGGAGGTCACCCGATCGCACTCCAGACCTCGCGTGTCCAATGACAACCCGTACTCGGAAGCGCTGTTCAAGACCCTGAAATACGGCCCGGAATTCCCCGAACGCTTCGGGTCGATCTCGGAGGCGAGACTATTCATGGACGAGTTCACGCAATGGTATAACCATGAACATCGGCACACCGGTATCGGCCTGCACACGCCCGCCGATGTCCATTTCGGGCTCGCAGCCGGGAAAGCCGCAGATCGGCACATCGTGCTCGCCCAGGCCCGCGCCCGGCATCCGCACCGGTTCGGTGGTATCACCACGGCACCGAAGATGCTTGATCTCCCCGATACCGTCTGGATCAACCGACCAGTCGACGAGGGCGACCAGGAGGCCGCTACCGCAGCCGCTTAACACCCACTGGTCTCACTCACCTTGACAAATTCCGACACGAAAGCCTGCTTCGCGGAACACTGCCGGGTTCACATCACTTGCTGACGTCAGGCTAAGGATGGCGTTGATGGGTCGGAGCCGCTCCTCCACTGAACCCTCCGTCTGGCCGCGACGACGTGCAGGCTATCAGCCTCGTGATCAGCGTGCTGCCGTTGTCGGCGATCGGCTCGCCCAGCTTCCGCTGCCGAATTTGACTCTATGGGATCAAGGCGCGCCGCCGCTGGCGGCGCGCATGACGGTCGCGTTCACGCCGTCCCTGGACTGCCCGGCACACCGGCCTCCCGCTCCGCTCCGGCCGGGCACCGGGCGGCGCTTCGCGCCCGAGTTGGGACGCCGCCAGCGACGGCGCGCAAGGCCATCACGTATTCAGTCACCGACGAGCACCAGGCCGTGACGATCGCCCACGTAGTCGACCTGATCGAGCTGGGCACGGCGATCGACGCCCGGCAACGCTCCGCGCCACCGGCCACCGCGGAATGGGCCGGCTCGCAACGTCGGGATACGTCCGCGCGATACAGCGCTCGTGGAGCAGAGATGGAGTCTGGCGGAGCTGGCGGCTGCCTTGGAGCGGTACCAGGCCGAAGCGGAAGCCTCGTCGCTGGCGTTGCCGACGAAGCACACCTACGTCATCCATGCTCGCCGGTTCGTGGACTGGTTGGGCGGTGGCTATCAGTTCCCGACCGAAGAGTCGCCGGGCCGGCATCGGGTGTCCTGACCACCCCGACGCGCCAAACGTGACGACGGCCGGCAACGCCACGTCAAGGCGGGAGAGCGTGCCTTGACCCGACGCCGCCGGCCGTGTTGGAGGCTTCGTGTCGGAGTGATGGGAGTGGAGTGGGTACGCGCAGGTCAGTAGGGCTCACGCGTAGCAACATGCCAGCAACATGCCCCGGTCAACAGCGGTCAATCACGGGTACCCGCGATCAAGTTTCGCCGCAGGTCAGAGGCTTCTCGGTGGCCGATTCAACTGGTTCCCAAGCTGAGAACGCGGGTTCGATTCCCGTCATCCGCTCAGTACCCCGTTCTTCGACTCATCTGTGCCGTTGGGCTCGCCGACGTTAGGCCGTTCGAGTGACGTTGGTAAGGGATTACTCCTCACTCCGTCACTGAGAGGCGCTCCGGTCGTCCCCTAGCCAGGGCGACAGAACGGAGCGGCCATGTCTACGAGTGCCGAATCACAGCCGAACAGGACACCCGGAGGTGCTACGCCGGCCCGCCGACCCACCGGCGTGCTCGTGATCGACCCCGTGCCGCTGTTCCGCGACGCGCTGACCGCCTTGTTCGACCGGACACCCGCGGTCCGGCTGCTCGGGGCGACCGCCAACATGCACCACGCGGTGGCACTCTGCGAGCGGTTGCGGCCGGACGTGGTGATGGTCGACGCCGTGCTCGATCCGCGCTGCCACCTGGCGCAACTGCTGGCCTGTGACGACTCGACCATCCTGTCCGTGGTCCGCGAACCCTTGCGCAGCCCCCGGTACGTGGCCACCGCGCTGGCCACCGGCGTGCACGGGCTGGTGTTGCGCCCGGCCGAACCCGCCCAGATGCTCGAGGCGATCCGGCGGACGCATCTGGAGCGGCGCTACCTCGACCCTGAGTTGGCCGCGCTGGCCACCGGGTTGCGGCACACCGTCACCGCCCGCCAGCCGCTGTCCCGCCGCGAGTACCAGGTGCTGCAGCTGATCTCCGACGGGCTGGAGAACCAGGCGATCGCCAACTCGCTGTTCGTGTCGGTGGAAACGGTCCGCACCCATGTGAAGAGCATCCTGCGCAAGCTGCATGCCCGGGATCGCGCGCACGCCGTCGCGGTCGCGTTCCGCCTGGGCGTGCTGGTGCCGCACCAGGAGACCGACGTGCCGGCGGCCCGGCGGTCGAACGTCGCACACCTGCCGCCGCACGGCCAGCCACTGGCCACGGGCATGGCCCGGCCGCCCGCCGTGGTGGCTCGGCGCACCGCTGCGCACTGACGCCACTTGCTCCGAGTTACTACCCGGTAATACACTGAAGTTACCGGCGAGTAGTAGACGAACGGGGACACCATGGGCCACTACAAGAGCAACGTGCGCGACCTGGAGTTCAACCTCTTCGAGGTGTTCCACATCCAGGAGCGCCTGGGCACCGCGCCGTTCGACCAGGCGGACGAGGACACCGCCCGGGGCATCCTCGCCGAGCTCAACAGCCTGGCCACCGGCCCGCTGGGCGCGTCGTTCGCCGAGGGCGACCGCGTCGGCACCACTTTCGACCCGGCCACCCACTCCGTCACCCTCCCCGACGGCTTCAAGAAGTCCTACCAGGCACTCTGGGACGGCGAGTGGTACCGGCTGGGCCTGCCCACCGCGCTGGGCGGCTTCGGCATCCCGCCGTCGGTCCAGTGGGCCGCCGCCGAGCTGATCCTGGGGTCGAACCCGGCCGTCTTCATGTACATGGCGGGCCCGAACTTCGCCACTGTCGTCGACCACAACGGCACCGAAGAGCAGAAGCGCTGGGCGCGCCTGATGATCGACCGTGGCTGGGGCGCCACGATGGTGCTCACCGAACCGGACGCCGGCTCGGACGTGGGCGCCGGGCGCACCAAGGCGGTCCGGCAGGCCGACGGTTCGTGGCACCTGGACGGTGTGAAGCGCTTCATCACGTCCGGCGACCAGGACATCACCGAGAACATCATGCATCTGGTGCTGGCGCGGCCCGAGGGTCCCGGCGTGGAGACCCGTCCGGGCACCAAGGGTCTGAGCCTGTTCCTGGTGCCCAAGTTCCACTTCGACACCGAGACCGGTGAGCCGGGCGAGCGCAACGGCGCCTTCGTCACCAACGTGGAACACAAGATGGGCCTGAATGCCTCGGCCACCTGTGAGATCACGTTCGGCCAGCACGGCGTGCCGGCTGAGGGCTGGCTGCTGGGTGAGGTGCACGACGGCATCGCGCAGATGTTCCAGGTGATCGAGTACGCCCGAATGATGGTCGGCACCAAGGCGATCGGCACGCTGTCCACCGGCTACCTGAACGCCCTGGCCTACGCCAAGGAGCGCGTGCAGGGCGCCGACCTGCCGAACATGCTGGACAAGGCCGCGCCGAGGGTCAGCATCACCCACCACCCGGACGTGCGCCGCAGCCTGATGTTGCAGAAGGCGTACGCCGAGGGCCTGCGCGCCGTCTACGTCTACACCTCCACCTACCAGGACGCGATCGCCGCGGGCGACGGTGACACGAAGCTTGCCGAGCGGGTGAACGACCTGCTGCTGCCCGTCGTCAAGGGTGTCGGCTCGGAGCGGGCCTACGAGCAGCTCGCTCAGTCGCTACAGACCCTGGGTGGGTCCGGCTTCCTGCAGGACTACCCGATCGAGCAGTACATCCGGGACTCCAAGATCGACTCGCTGTACGAGGGCACCACGGCGATCCAGTCGCTGGACTTCTTCTTCCGCAAGATCATCCGGGACAAGGGCCAGGCGCTGGCGCACGTGGCCGGTGAGATCACCGCGTTCCTGGAGTCCGAGGCCGGCAACGGTCGGCTCAAGGAGGAGCGGGCGCTGCTCAAGCAGGGCCTGGACGACGTGCAGGGCATACTCGGCGCGATGGTCGGCTTCCTGACCAGCTCACAGGAGAACCCGCGCAACATCTACCTGGTCGGCCAGAACACCGTCCGGCTGCTGATGAGCGTCGGCGACCTGCTGATCGGCTGGCTGCTGCTGCGTCAGGCGCAGGTGGCGCTGACCGCACTGGACGGCAGCCCGTCGGCCAAGGACGCCGCGTTCTACCAGGGCAAGCTGGTGGTGGCGACCTTCTTCGCGCACACCGTGCTGCCCGAGCTGTCGGCCCGGCGCAAGGTCGTCGAGGGCACCGACAACTCGCTGATGGACCTGGACGAAGCTGCGTTCTAGACGTCCGCCTCGCCGGTGGACAGGGCGGCGGACCCGCGATCCGGGTCCGCCGTCTTTTCTGTAGAGATACAGCCTGTGGCGATACAGCTCCGGCTACAGGTAGAGACCGGTGCCGTGCTCGGTGCGCTCGCTGGCCAGGGCGTGGATGTCGCGTTCCCGCATCACCAGGTAACCGTCGCCCTGGATCTCCACCTCGAGCTGGTCGTCCGGGTTGAACAGCACCCGGTCGCCGACCTTCACCATCCGCACGTTGTTGCCGACGCCCAGCACGTCACCCCAGGCCAGTCGTTTCGCCACCTGGGCCGTGGCCGGAATGACGATCCCGCCGCTGCTGCGCCGTTCGCCGTCCTCCGGCGAGATCCGCACCAGGACGCGGTCGAGCAGCATCTGGATTTCCAGCTTGGGGACGTCGGCCACGGCGGCGATGGTACTGGCCCGGACTCATGCCGTATCCATGCCGCCCAGCATCAGTGGCAGCCTGGAGGCGCCATCGGCCACCAGCCGGACGGGCACGCCCCAATCCTGCCGGGTCAGGTGGCACGCCGGGTGTTCGGCGTCGGAGTCACAGCTCGCCGCCTGCGCGACCACGTGCAGCACACCATTGCCGACCGCGCCGTCCAGCACCAGCGTGCGGCTCAGGTCGGAGCTGTCACCGTCGCCGGCGCGGATCAGCGCGGGCGGGGACGCCGTGACCCGCACCAGGGTGGCCGGGCCGTAGCGCTCGTCCAGTTTCTGGCCGGGTGGCGGCTGGAACACCACGGCCAGCGTGACCTCGCCGGGCGCCAGTTCCACCGGTGGCCGGGTGACCTCGTGGGCCGGACCGGCGACTGTCCGCGCGGCACCGGCGGGCAGCCGTTCCAGCAGGTGCGCCGCCGACGCGACCACGACCGGTTCGCCGTCGAGGACCACCACGTCCGACGGCTCGGCGACATCCGTGGCCAGCGTGGTGACCTCGCCGGCCGCCGGGTCGTACCGGCGGACCGCGCCGTTGTAGGTGTCGGCGACGGCGACACTGTGGTCGGGCAGCACGGCGACACCCAGCGGGTGCTGGAACAGCGCCTCGGCCGCCGGGCCGTCCCGGTGGCCGAAGTCGAACAGGCCGGTGCCGACGGCGGTGTGCACGGTCAGGTCGGCGGACAGCCAGCGCAGGGCCGATGTCTCCGAGTCGACCAGCCACAACCGGTCGCCGTCCGCGGCCAGCCCGGAGGGCTGGGCGAAGAACGCCGCCGCGGCCGGTCCGTCGTGCAGGCCCTCGACCGTGGTGCCGGCCAGCCGGGACACCGTGCCGGCGACCGGGTCGAACCGGCCGAGCGTGTGGTTGCCGGCCATGGCTATCACCATACCGCCGGCCGGCGTCCACCACGCCACGTCCCACGGGCTGGTCAGATCGATGTCCAGGGCAAGACCGTCGGTGGTGCCGTCCCGCCACTGGTCGCCGGTGCCGGCCACGGTGGTCACGTGCCCGTCGGCCAGCCGCACACCGCGCAACAGGTGGTTGGCGGTGTCGGCGACCACGACGTCGTAGCCGACCCGCTCGGCCACCTGGGCGGGCAGCACGGCCAGGCCGTTCGGCTCGGCGAACTCGGCCAGGACCGCGTCACCGTCCGTTCGCCCCCGGCTGCCGGCACCGATGGTGCGCAGCACGGTGTCGCCGGACAGTTCGACCAGGGTGTGCCGGGCGGTGTTGGCCACCAGCAGCGTGCCGGTCGGCGTGACGGTGGCCTTGCCGGGGAAGCGCAACGCGGTCTCGGCGGGCGGCGGCGGCACGTACGGGCCGTCGCCCCGGCGCAGCGTGCCGCGCCGCTCGTGTTCGGCGACGACCTCGGTGACGACCCTGCGCAGCGCCTCGGCGTGGCCCTCGCCGGCGGCGACGTGCACGACGTAACCCTCGGGGTCGACCACGACGAGCGTCGGCCAGGCCCGCACGGCGTACTGCTGCCAGGTGGTCAGCTCGGGATCGTCCAGCACCGGGTGGTGCACCTCGTACCGTTCGACGGCGTCGGCCAACGCCACCGGATCGGCCTCGTGTTCGAACTTGGGCGAGTGCACCCCTACCGTCACCAGCACGTCCGCGAACTCCTGCTCCAGCGGGCGCAACTCGTCCAGCACGTGCAGGCAGTTGACGCAGCAGAACGTCCAGAAGTCCAGCAGCAGGACCTTGCCGCGGAAATCGGCCAGGGAGTAGGCCCGGCCACCGGTGTTCAGCCAGGCCCGGCCACGCAACTCTGGCGCGCGAACCCGCACGGTCGACGTCGTCACGTGGGAAGCAAACACCACGGGTGGGCCGCGTGTTCCGCCTGGACCAGGACATAAGTGTGGCTCCGAAGTGCTGCCAGGTCGGGGGTCCGGCAGCACCGCGGAGCCACACTGGTCATCGTCTACTGGTCCGTTGGTGTTACACCGAGAGCGGGTGTGACGACGGTCACGTTCACTCGATCAGGCTTTATCGCACAATCTAGCCACGCTGTTAGACATGCGGATAGTTCACTCGTCGCGGCCGAGTAAAAAGCGGCCGAAATGCGGCACCGTGAACGCGATCCGGCCCCGCTCCGCCGAGTAGACCAGGCCCTTCTTGATCAGGCTGTCCCTGGCCGGCGACAGTGACGACGGCTTGCGGCCCAGGAAGATCGCCACGTCCGAACTGCCGGCGCCCTCGTCCCTGCCCTCGGTCAGTTCGGCCATCGCCCGCAGGTACTCGCGTTCGGCGGGTGTGGCCCGCTCGTAGCGGGAGCCGAAGAAGCCGACCGCGAGTTCTGCCTCGGCCTCCGGTGCCGCCACCGCGACATCCTCGGCGGTGATCGGGTCGTCCGGAGCGGCGTCCCAGGCCGCCTTGCCGTACGCCTGCACGAAGTACGGGTAGCCGCCGGACGCCTCGAACAGCGCGTCCAGGGCATCCGGCGCGATGCCGGCCGACTCGCGGGTCACCGGTGTGAGCACGGCCCGGTCGACCTCTTCCCGGTCCAGCCGGTCGATCCGGACGTACCGGAACAACCGCTCCGAGTACGACTTGCTGGCCGAGAGCACGGCCGGCAGGTGTGGCAGGCCGGCGCCGACCACGATCAGTGGCGCACCGGACTGGGACAGCTCGTGGCACGCGGCACACAGCGCGGACACGTCGTCGACGGCGAGGTCCTGCATCTCGTCGATGAGCAGTGCGACGCCGGTGCCCACGTCCTGGGCGAGTTCGGCCACGTCGGTGAACAACTCGACCAGGTCGATCTCGATGTCGCCGGAGTCGGCCCTGCCCACCGCGGCCGGCACGTCGATCCCGGGCTGCCACCGGTCGCGCAGCTTGGCATTGTCCGGATTGGACCGCAGCGCGAACGCCTTGAGCACGCCCAGCACCGCCTCGACCCGGTCCGGGGCGCGGTGCCGCACGGCGAGATCGCGCACGGCCCGGTGCAGCGCGGCGGCCAGCGGGCGGCGCAGGTCGGCGTCCGGCCGGGCCTCGATCTTGCCCGCGCCCCAACCCCGCCGGACGGCCATCGAGCGCAGTTCGCCCAGCAGCACGGTCTTGCCGACACCGCGCAACCCGGTCAGCACCAGGCTGCGCTCCGGCCGGCCACGGGCGACCCGCTCCAGCACCACGTCGAACGCCGCCACCTCGCGGTCCCGCCCGGCCAGCTCGGGCGGCCGCTGTCCGGCGCCAGGGGCGAACGGATTGCGCACCGGATCCACGATCGGACGGTATCGGAGTTTCTAGGGCAGGTCCGATATTCGGCCAGATTTCCCTACGGCGTGTCGGCGGCGGATCGCCGCGCGTCACGAGACGCAGAGTTCGTTGCCCTCCGGATCCGCCACCGTCACCCAGTTGTGTGGTCCCTGCTGGCCTCGGTAGAGGAACGTGCCGCCGGTGTTGGTCAGCCGGGCGACCGTCGCGTCCACGTTCTCCGCGCCCACCCACACGTCCAGGTGCACCCGGTTCTTGACGGTCTTCCGCTCGGGCACCTGCTGGAACAGGATCCGCTTGCGCGGCCCGCGTTCCGGGCCGTCCGGGTGGCGGATCGCCGCGCCGCTGCGCCATACGAGCTGGCCGTCGTGGATCATCGTGTCGGCCTCGGTGGCCAGGCCACGGGTGATCATGTCCTTGATGAACGTCTCGTCACTCGGTTCGACGACCCACCCCAGGGCGTCCGCCCACCAGGCGGCGAGTGCGTGCGGGTTCGCGCAGTCGACGACGACCTGAAAGTCGTATGCCATAGCCCAGCAGGATAGGCAGTTCCCCAGGCCCGTCGATATCGGGAACTACCACCGTATCGAGTGGATACTAGATTGCCGAATACGGCTCGATGGCGGTTGGCTGATCACATGGCACAGATCGTCACCCAGGGTCGGGGCGAGGTTCACCGGGTCGCGGACCGGGCGAGGGTGCACGCCGCCTTCACCGTGCGGGCCAAGGACCGCGTCGCCGCCGTCGACGCCCTGGCCACCCGGGTCGCACGGGTCCAGGTCCTGCTGGGGCGCGACGGCGTCACCGTCGAGTCCCGCAGGCTGTCCGTGCACGACGCCTTCGACGGCCGTCGCCGGTCCGGCACCGCGGCCACCCAGCGGTACTCGATCCTGGTCGTCGACCTGGACCAGCTCGACGACCTGATCGCCGAACTGGTGACGGCCGACCCGTCGTCGCTGGACGGGCCGTTCTGGGACCTCGCCGACCGGAGTGCCGCGTTCGGCGAGGCACAACGGCTGGCCGTGGCCGACGCCCGCGGCACAGCGCAGGGCTACGCCGACGCGCTGGCCGCCCGGTTGGGCCCGCTGGTGCGCCTGGAGGACCAGTCCCCCGGCGGTGGCCGGACCGTCCACATCGCCAGGGCCCTGAGTAGCCGGTCCGCCGCACCGGCCGTGGCCGAACTGTCCCTGCTCCCGGAGGAGATCAGCGTGTTGGCGAACTGTTCGGCCACCTGGGACCTGATGGCCTAGCGTTCCAGGATCGCCGTCACGCCCTGGCCGCCCGCGGCGCAGATGGACACCAGACCCCGGCCGGAACCGCGCTCGGCGAGCAGTTTCGCCAGCGTCGCGACGATCCGCGCGCCGGTCGCGGCGAACGGGTGGCCCGCGGCCAGCGACGATCCGTTGACGTTGAGCCGGGCCCGGTCCACCGAGCCGAGCGGGGCGTCCAGGCCGAGCTTCTCCTTGCAGTACGCGGAGTCTTCCCAGGCGCGCAGCGTGGCCAGCACCTGGGACGCGAACGCCTCGTGGATCTCGTAGAAGTCGAAGTCGGCCAGGGTGATCCCGGCACGGGCCAGCATCCTGGGCACCGCGTAGGCGGGCGCCATCAGCAGACCCTCGCCGCCGTGCACGTAGTCGACGGCGGCGGTCTCGCTGTGGGACAGGTAGGCCAGCACCGGCAGTCGCCGCTCGCGGGCCCAGTCCTCGCTGGCCAGCAGCACGACGGAGGCACCGTCGGACAGCGGTGTCGAGTTGCCCGCGGTCATCGTGCCCTCCGAGCCGCCGAACGCCGGCTTGAGCTTGGCCAGCTGGTCCGCCGTCGAGTCGGGCCGCAGGTTCTGGTCCCTGGTCAGGCCGAGATAGGGGGTGACCAGGTCGTCGAAGAAGCCGGCCGCGTAGGCGGCGGCCAGTCGTTGGTGGCTGGTGGCGGCCAACTCGTCCTGCTCCTCGCGGCCGATGGCCCACTCGCGCGCGGTCAGCGCGGCGTGCTCGCCCATGGACAGGCCGGTGCGCGGCTCCACGTTGCGCGGGATCTCCGGCACGATCTGGCCGGGCCGCAGCCTGCCCAGCTGTCGCAGCCGCGCGCCCGTGCTCGGCGCGCTGTTCAGCGCGACCAGGATACGGCGCAGGTCGTCGTGCAGCGCCAGTGGCGCGTCGCTGGTGGTGTCCACCCCGCCCGCCACGCCGGACTCGATCTGGCCGAGCGCGATCTTGTTCGCCACGGCGATCACCGACTGCAGGCCGGTGCCGCACGCCTGCTGCACGTCGTAGGCAGGGGTGTCGTGGGACAGCCTGCTGCCCAGCACGCACTCCCGGACGAGGTTGAAGTCGCGGCTGTGTTTGAGCACCGCGCCGCCGACCACCTCGCCCAGCCGTTCGCCCGCCAGCCCGAACCGGCTGACCAGCCCGTCCAGTGCCGCGGTGAACATGTCCTGATTGGACGCCGCGGAGTAGCGGCTGTTGGACCTGGCGAACGGAATCCGGTTGCCGCCCACCACAGCCACCCGCCGGACCGTTGCGGCCATGTTGCCCTCCCTGGCAGAGGTACTAGTCTGCTGATAGTAACCTACTTGCGAGTAGGCTTACCTGCCAGTAGGGAGGACGGGATGACCGACCGCTACCAGCAGTTCGCCACGTCCGGCCCCGGTCGGCTGGTGATCCGCCGGCTCGGGCTGCCCGAACCGGTCCGGCTGCGCCGCCACCGGCCGGGTCAGCCGCTGCTGACCGGTCCCGCACTGGTCGGCGCCGCTCCCGGCGGCCGCCTGCTGGACGCCGTGTCCGCGATACTGACCAAGGCAGACGCGGACGTCCGGACCGAGCACGATCCCTCTACTGTGGACGAACGGCCCGGCGCGCTCGTCTTCGACGCCACCGGGATCACCGCGCCGGAGCAGTTGCGCCACCTGCACGAGTTCTTCCACCCGATGATCCGCGGGATCGCCGGCTGCGGGCGGGTCCTCGTGCTCGGCACGCCACCGGAGAGCGTCACCGCGGCCGGCGAGAAGATCGCCCAGCGCGCCCTGGAGGGATTCACCCGCTCGGTGGGCAAGGAACTGCGCCGGGGCGCCACGGCGCAACTGGTCCACGTGGCGAAGGGTGCCGAGGACGCGCTCGAGTCGACCGTGCGGTTCCTGCTGTCCGCCAAGTCCGCCTACGTGTCCGGCCAGGTGGTCCGGATCGGCGCGGTCCAGGACGGCGTCGTCGACCCGGACGGCTGGGAGACGCCGCTGGCCGGCAAGGTCGCGCTGGTCACCGGCGCGTCGCGGGGCATCGGCGCGGCCATCGCCGAGGTGTTGGCCAGGGACGGCGCGCACGTCGTGTGCCTGGACGTCCCGGCCCAGGGCGCCGACCTGTCGACGGTGGCCAACCGGGTGCGCGGCGAGTCGCTGCAACTGGACATCACCGCGGACGACGCACCCGCGAAGCTGGTCGACCACCTGACCACCCGGCACGACGGCGTGGACATCGTGGTGCACAACGCCGGCATCACCCGCGACCGGACGCTGGGCAGGATGGACACCGGCCGGTGGGACGCCGTGCTGGCGGTGAACCTGGCCAGTCAGGTGCGGATCAACGACACGCTGCTGGGCAAGCGCACGCTGCGGTCCGGCGGCCGGATCGTCGGCGTGTCCTCGATCGCGGGTATCGCCGGCAACGTCGGCCAGACCAACTACGCCACCGCCAAGGCGGGCGTGATCGGCATGGTCGCCGCGCTGGCGCCGAAACTGGCTCGGCAGGGCGGGACCGTGAACGCGGTCGCGCCCGGCTTCATCGAGACGAAGATGACCGCCGCGGTGCCGCTGTTCATCCGCGAGGCCGGTCGCAGGATGAACGGTATGGCCCAGGGCGGGCTGCCGGTCGACGTGGCGGAAACCATTGCCTGGTACGCCAATCCCGCGTCGGCCGGGGTGAACGGCAACGTGGTCCGGGTGTGCGGGCAGAGCCTGCTGGGGGCGTGAGGTGACCGACACCGAACTCGCGGCGGCCCCGAACCTGACGGCCCTGTTCGGCAAGGCGGCGCTGGCGGCGGTCCGGCCGGGCAGACGCGCCGGCGCACTGCCCATCGGTGGGCTGGCCCGCTCCGGTGTCGTGGTCGACCGGGCGAACCTGGCCGCGTACGACAGGGTGTGCGGCTTCCGGCTGTCCGACGAACTGCCCGCGACGTACCCGCACGTGCTGGTGTTCGGGTTGCAGGTGGCGCTGATGACCTCGCCCGGCTTCCCGTTCGGCATGATCGGCCTGGTGCATGTGGCCGACCGGATCAGCCAGACCCGGCCGCTGCGCGCCGACGAGCCGCTCGTCCTGCGCACCCGCGCCGAGCACCTGCGGCGCCACGAGCGGGGCACCCAGTTCGACCTGGTCAGCGAGGCGCTCGTGGGCGGCGAACCGGTCTGGTCGGAGACCAGCACCTACCTGCGTCGTACCCGGTCCGCCGGGTCGGGAGCACGGGACGACCGCCCGCCGGGCCGGCCGGACGCGGTGTGGCGGGTGCCTGCCGACGCCGGACGCCGCTACGCCGACGTGTCCGGCGACCGCAACCCGATCCACCTGCATCCGCTGACCGCGCGGCTGTTCGGCTTCCGGCGGGCGATCGCGCACGGCATGTGGTCGATGGCGCGGTGCCTGGCGTTCTTCGAGGGTGGGCTGCCCACCGCGTACACCGTGGACGTCCGGTTCAAGCTGCCGATCCTGTTGCCCGCCACGGTGGCGCTCACCGTCAACGGGCCGGAGTTCACCCTGGCCGGCCGGCGAACCGGGCGGCCGCACGTGACCGGTCGGGTCACTCCTTAGGCGGCTTCCACACCCGCTGCTCCACCAGGTTCCCGAAACCCATCCACACCAGGTTCATCAGCCGCGCCGCGATCGAGCTCGGCGACTCCTCGGGATTGTCCAGCCACCAGTCGGCGAGCGACTCGCCCGCGCCGACCAGCGCCGCCGCCAGCGGTTGGCCCGCCACCCGCGCCGCATCGCCGACGCCCTCGTCGGTGCCGGCCCGGGTCACGACGACGGCGACCATGTCGATCGCCCGCTGCCGCATGGCCAGCAGTTCCTGCGCGAACGGCCCGCCCTGGGCGATGGACTGGCGGTGCAGCACCCGCCAGCTCTCCCGGTGCTCGCCGACGAAGCCGAAGAACGAGCGCAGCCCGCTCCATAACTGGACGTCGGCGGGTGCGCCGGTCTCGATGCCGGCGGCGATCGCCTCCAGCAGCCGGGTCGCCTCGCGGTGGATGCACGCGGCGAACAGGTCCTCCTTGGCGCCGACGTACGCGTACAGCATCGGCTTGGAGATGCCGGCGACCTCGGAGATCTCGTCCATCGACGCGTCGTGGTAGCCGTACTCCGCGAACACGTGCACGGCGGCGTCCAGGATCTGCCGTTCCCGTACGTGCCGGGGCAACCGTTTGGCACGTACCGGAGAACCGTCAGCCAGCGCCATCGTGACCTCCCCAGGCACGTCGTTGTGCAAAGCCTAGCCTCGCTCGGCAGCGAGTTGGATTGTCCAACCCGCACGGGATACCATGAGTTCAGGTTTCCAACTAACTCGAGAAGTGATCGTCATGCGGGACGCCGTCATCGTCGAAGCCGTCCGCACACCGGTGGGCAAGGGCAAGCCGGGTGGCGCGCTGTCCGGCGTCGGTGGTGCTGGCGTGGCAGCGGGAACCGGCGTGCCGGACGCGAAGATCAACCTCAACGGCGGCGCCGTCGCCGTCGGCCACCCGCTGGGCGCCAGCGGGGCGCGCATCATGACCACGCTGGTGAACGCGCTGGAGCAGTGCGGCGCCCGCTACGGCCCGCAGGTCATGTGCGAGGCCGGCGGACTGGCCAACGCCACGATCATCGAACCTCTCTGGGCCCTGTCGCGCATACGGGCTGCTGGCCGGTTGGTCCGGCCGGGCAGCCCGTACGTTGCTCGTCGTTCAGGTCAGCCGGGTATTCCCGGAGCGCCGGTGGGGTTCTGCGCCACCGGACCGGGTCCGGTCGTCGGGTCGGTCCAGAAGCCGTGGTTGGTGCAGGTCTGGGCCGGTGAGGTTCTGGTCGCGGTGTAGCTGATCTCGGACGTGAGCCCGCTCAGGTTCTCGATGTTGGCGATCGCGGTGAAGCCGGTGTGAGCGGAGTTGAACGACAACGGCGTCGTGAACTCGTTCTTGGTCACCGGGAACGGGTTGCCGAACGGAGCACCCGTGACCGCGTTGAACTCCTGCTCGGTGGCGCTGAGAGTCCACACGTCCGACGAAGTGGTGTCCGGGATCGTGATGGTCGTGATGATCGGAGCACCGAGTCTCGCGACCGACATGGTCATCGTGTCACCGCAGGTGCCGGTGACACCGAGGGTGCTGGCCGATGCCGCACCAGCAGAAATGATGGACAACGCGGCGCTGAGCGGCGCCACCACGAATAACAGGCCTAGAACTCTTTTCAACCGCATACAGTTGACCGCCTTCGGGCAAAAGGTGTGAACGCGGCCGGGATTCAGGGATCCCAGTGCGTTGTCGGTGCCAGGCCGTCCGACAGACCGAGCCTTCCCTCGCCTGTATCGGCCAGTAAGCCAGAGCTGGAGGGTCGTCCGACCCCTCGACTTAAGGGTCCACACCCGGGAAGGCCGAGCTCGCGCAGTACTGGTCTCTCGAGGAATATATTTGATTCACGCTGGCCGGCGGTACCAATTCGACGGTGTCTCGGCATCAGCCGATCGCCATCGCCAATGGCGACGTGGCGGTATGGGCCGGCCCGCTGGTGCGGGCCGGCCCGCCGTCAGAACGTGATCGCCGTCGCCGGGTCGGCGAGCAGGGCGCCGACATCCGCGAGGAAGCGCGAGCCCTGTTCGCCGTCCACCACTCGGTGGTCGAAGCTCAGCGAGAGCTGGCACACCTTGCGCGGCACGATCTGGCCGTCCACTACCCACGGCATGTCCCGGATGGCACCGAACGCCAGGATCGCGGACTCGCCGGGGTTGATGATCGGCGTGCCGGTGTCCACACCGAACACGCCGACGTTGGTGATGGTGAACGTGCCGTCCAGCATGTCGGCCGGCGTCGTCCGGCCCTCGCGGGCCGTGTTCGTCAGGCCGTCCAGCGCCGCTGCCAGCTCAGCCAGCGACAGTTGCTCGGCGTCCCGGATCTTCGGGACCACGAGACCGCGCGGAGTGGCGGCCGCGATGCCCAGGTGCACATACGACTTGTAGACGATCTCGCCTGCCTGCTCGTCCCAGGTGGCGTTCACGTCCGGTGTCCGCCGCACCGCGAGGCACACCGCCTTGGCGGCGAACGCCAGCGGCGTCACCCGCACCCCGGCGAACCGAGGATCGGTCTTCAGCCTGGCCCGCAGCTCCATCATCGGTGTCACGTCGACGGTCAGGAACTCGGTGACGTGCGGTGCGGTGAACGCGCTGGACACCATCGCCTGCGCCGTCGCCCGGCGCACTCCCTTCACCGGTACCCGCCGTTCCCGGTCCGGCGCCGACGACCGGGTGACAGCCGGGCCGGCGGGGGCCGTCGCCCGTTGCACGTCGTCCCTGGTGATCACGCCGGACGGGCCGGTGCCGGTCAGCACGTAGAGGTCGACACCCAGCTCCCTGGCCAGCTTGCGGACCGGCGGCTTGGCCAGCGGGACGTAGCCACCCCGGGTCGCGGCCACCGGGTCGGGCTCGGGCACCGGCTCGGGCTCCACCACTCGCACCGGCTCGGCCGGGGCCGCCGCCACGGCACCCTGCCTCGGCCTGCGCTGGGCGGCTCGGATCTTGGGCCCGTAGCCGACCAGGTTCGGCACGCCCTCGCTCTCCGCGGGCGCGGAACCGTTGGCGGACGGCGCGGGGGCCGCGCCGGTGGGGTCGACGTCGATCACGATGATCGGCACGCCGACGTCCACCGTCTGGCCGGCCTCGACCAGCAGTTCGGTGACCTTGCCGGCGTAGGGCGATGGCAGCTCGACCGCCGCCTTCGCCGTCTCGATCTCCACGATGATCTGGTTGACGACCACGTCGTCACCCGGTTTCACGTGCCACGACAGGATTTCCGCGTCGGTCAGGCCCTCGGCGGTGTCGGGCAGCAGGAATCGCTTGAAGTCAGGCATCCGCGCACCTCACCAGGCCAGCGAGCGGTCGACGGCGTGCAGCACCCGGTCCAGGTCCGGCAGGAACTCGTCCTCCAGCTTGGTCGGGGGGTACGGGGTGTCGAAACCGGTCACCCGCAACACCGGCGCCTCCAACGAGTAGAAGCACTCCTGCTGCACCCGGGTGGCCACTTCGGACGCGATGGACGCCTCGCTCGGCGACTCGCTGACCACCACCAGCCGGCCGGTCCGGCGTACCGACTCGAACACCGGCTCCAGGTCCAGCGGGGACAGCGAACGCAGGTCGATGACCTCCAGGTCGACACCGTCCGACTCGGCGGCGCTCGCCGCGGCCAGGCAGGTGCGGATCGACGGGCCGTAGCTGGCCAGCGTCGCGCTGCCGCCGGTCCGCAGCACCTTGGAGCGGAACAGCGGCATCGGGGCGATGGAGGTGTCCAGTTCGGCCTTCTCGTAGTAGCGGCCCTTGGGTTCGAAGAACACCACCGGGTCGTCGCAGGCGATCGCCTGCTGGATCATCCAGTAGGCGTCCACCGGGTTGGAGCAGGCCACGACCTTCAGGCCGGCGGTGTGCGCGAAGTACGACTCCGGCGACTCCGAGTGGTGCTCGACCGCGCCGATGCCACCGCCGAACGGGATCCGCACCACCACGGGCATCTTCACCTTGCCCTGGCTGCGGTAGTGCTGCTTGGCCAGCTGGGACACGATCTGGTCGAACGCCGGGAACACGAACCCGTCGAACTGGATCTCGCACACCGGCCGGAAGCCGCGGATGGCCAGGCCGACCGCGGTGCCGACGATGCCGGACTCGGCCAGCGGCGTGTCCAGCACCCGCTGCTCACCGAAGTCCTTCTGCAGCCCGTCGGTGATGCGGAAGACGCCACCGAGCTTGCCGACGTCCTCGCCCATCACGATGACCTTCGGGTCGGCTTCCATCGCCGATCGCAGGCCCTGGTTGAGGGCCTTCGCCATGGTGACGGTGCGGACCGGGGGCGTCTGGCCGGCGTCGGCGCCCTGGGCGCCGATGGTCGGGGCCGCCATCAGTGCTCACCCCCGAAACCCGCCGCGTACTCGAGGTACTCGTCGCGTTGCGCGTCGAGCACCGGATTCGGTTCGGCGTAGACGTTGCTGAAGATCCGGTCGGCCGGCGGGTCGGGCATGTTCGCGCAGAACTCGCGCAGCTCGGCGGCCAGCGCGTCGGACTCGGCCTGGATCTGGTCGAAGTAGTCCTGGTCGGCCAGTCCGTTGCGGGCCAGGTGGGCCCGGACCCGTTCGATCGGGTCCTTCAGCTTCCACGCCTCGACCTCGTCGGACAGCCGGTAGCGGGTGGGGTCGTCGGTGGTTGTGTGGGCGTCCATCCGGTAGGTGAACGCCTCGATCAGCACCGGGCCGTTGCCGTGCCGGCACTCGTCCAGTGCCCACCGGGTCACCGCGAGGCAGGCGAGCACGTCGTTGCCGTCCACCCGGATGCCGGGGAAGCCGTAGCCGCGGGCCCGCTGGTAGAGCGGCAGCCTGCTCTGGCGTTCGGTCGGTTCGGAGATGGCCCACTGGTTGTTCTGGCAGAACAGCACCAGCGGCGCGTCGTAGACGGCGGACCAGACGAAACCCTCGTGCACGTCGCCCTGGCTGGTGGCCCCGTCACCGAAGAAGACGATCGTGGCTTCGCCGTCGTCGTCGCCGACCTTGCCCTCGAACCGCTGGCCCATCGCGTAGCCGGCGGCGTTGAGCACCTGGTTGCCGATCACGATGGTGTAGAGGTTGAAGCGGGTGGCGATCGGGTCCCAGCTGCCGTGGTCCGTGGTGCGGAAGATGCCCAGCAGGTCGGTGGGCGGGACACCCCGGCACCACGCGACGCCGTGTTCCCGGTAGCTGGGGAACGCCATGTCCTGCGGGCGCAGTGCGCGGCCCGCGCCCACCTGGGCGGCCTCCTGGCCGAGCAGCGGGACCCAGATGCCCAGCTGCCCCTGCCGCTGCAACGCGTTGGCTTCCCGGTCGATCCTGCGCACCAGCACCATGTCCCGGTACAGCGACCGCAGCTCGTCGGTGCCGATCTCGATGTCGAAGTTCGGGTGCGTGACCCGCTCGCCCTCGGGGGTGAGCAGTTGCACCAGATCGGCACCGCCCTCGCTTGTTGCTCGCAAGCCGGCGATCACCTGTTCCGTGGTCGGTGTGGCTGCCGTCGCGGCCGGTGTGCCGGCCGGCCGTTCCTGCGTCCAGTGCTCTGCGGACGACATGGCGCGTGTCTCCTCGTGACGAGGCCGCGCGGCCGCTCGTGACGACCGACGACGGCCGTGCTGACGGCCACCGCCGTTCCCCGGTCGGGGAGCGACGGGGTCGCCGTCAACACTGACTGTTCTCCCCACCATCCTGGCATGACCCAGCGCACATCGGTGAGCGCGAGCGTGCGGTCCCGATCTCAGAGGGAGCCGCTGAACTGCGAAAACGGTCGGAAGGTCAACGATCGGTCGGCCAACTGACCGGCCGTCCGCGCTGGTCGGGACGGCCACCCCGCCGGGTCATGGCCGTTGGGCCGATCAGGGGTGTGCTTGGTCACATTCTGGTTACGCACCGGGTGGGTGTCGCGATCACCGCGCGGTGGCAGTATCGCTGCGTGGCTGACGTGGATCGCGCGATGTTGACCAGTACCGTCCGTACCCTCTGGGACTCGGACATCCTGCCCGGGCTCGCCGATCTGGTGACGATTCCGGCCGTATCCGAGGCGTTCGACCCGGACTGGTCGGCCAACGGCCACCTGGACGCCGCCGTGGAGCACCTGCGCTCGTGGCTGTCCGCCCGCGACCTGCCCGGCGTGGCCGTCGAGGTGGTCGCGCTGGAGGGCAAGTCGCCGGTGCTGGTGGCCGACCTGCCGGCCTCGCCCGGTGCCGAGGGCGCGGGGACCGTGCTGCTGTACGGGCACCTGGACAAGCAGCCGCCGGTGGGTGGCTGGTCGGACGGCCTCGACCCGTGGACGCCGGTGGTGCGCGACGGGCGGCTCTACGGCCGGGGCGCCGCCGACGACGGGTACGCCGGGTTCGCGTCCGCCGTCGCGATCGAGGGACTGCGCGCGGCCGGCGGTACCCATGCCCGCTGTGTGCTGCTGCTGGAGACCGGCGAGGAGTCGGGCAGTCCGGACCTGCCGGAGTACCTGGAGGTGCTAGGCCCCCGGTTCGGTGACGTGACCCTGGTGGTGTGCCTGGACTCCGGGGCCAGCGACTACGAGCGGCTGTGGCTGACCACGTCGTTGCGCGGTCTGGTGCAGGCCACGGTGACCGTGCGGATGCTGGAGATGGGCCAGCACTCCGGCAACGCCAGCGGCGTCGTGGCCAGCACGTTCCGGGTGCTGCGGCACCTGCTGGACCGGCTGGAGGACTCCGGCAGCGGCGAGATCCTGCTGCCCGAGATGTACATCGACATCCCCGCCGACCGGCTGGCCGAGGCGAAGGCCGCGATCGAGGCGGTGCCCGGCACGGTGGGCGCCGGGCTGCCGCTGATCCCGGGCGCCACGCTGGCCGGCGACGACGAGCTGGAACTGGTGCTGAACAACACCTGGCGCCCGACTCTGTCGGTGATCGGCGCCGACGGCCTGCCCGCGCCCGCCGACGCCGGCAACGTGCTGCGCCCGTTCACCACGCTGTGCCTGAGCTTCCGGCTGCCCCCCACGGTCGACTCGGCCCGCGCCCAGGCCGCCCTGCGCAGGGCACTGACCACCGAAATCCCGTACGGCGCGCAGATCGAGCTGTCCGGCGTGGAGAGCGCGGACGGCTGGAACACGCCCGCAACGGCACCATGGCTGCGCGCCGCGCTGGACGACGCGGCCGGTGCGATCTTCGGGGCACCGTGGCGGACGATCGGACTCGGTGGGTCCATTCCGCTGATGGGGTTGCTGCAGGAGCAGTACCCTGCCGCTCAGTTCGTGGTCACCGGCGTCCTCGGACCGGGCAGCAACGCCCACGTGCCGGACGAGTCGCTGCACCTGGACTATGCGCGCCGCCTCACCGAGACGATCGCCCTGGTGCTGGCCGCGCACGCGACGCACCCGGGTTAGCCCGGGCGGGGAGGGGTCCGATGCCGGCCAACCGGAACGGCATGCCAGGTCCGGACCCCGTCGACCGCCAGACCGGCACCCTCGACGTGCACGACGACTCGCCGCCGCCGATCTGGGCGGTGATGCACGCCGACGACATCGTGCGGCGGGTGTACGAACCGGACACCGGTGGCATGCGCCGCCTGCGCCGCAAACCGACGACGCCACCGGTGCTGCGCATCGAGGACCGCTACCTGATGGGCACGCTCGACCTGCGTGCGCTGGAGTTCCCGTACCTGTTGGAGTTCGTCCGCTGCCGGT
The DNA here is from genome assembly GCA_036491115.1 of Pseudonocardiaceae bacterium. Classification (GTDB taxonomy): domain Bacteria; phylum Actinomycetota; class Actinomycetes; order Mycobacteriales; family Pseudonocardiaceae; genus DATEPR01. The sequence goes on along the minus strand of DASXCQ010000099.1, from coordinate 89,442 downwards.
TCGAGAAGCCGCCGGACCTGCGTCAGGCGAACCTGGCCGGACTGGAGTTCAACGGCTGCTGGCTGCCCGGCCTGTCCGCCCGGAACACCCACAGCGACAACGACATCGCACTGCTGAACACCACGGTGCGCGGTGGCACGGTCGACCTCACCGACGCCCGGATCCAGGGTTCGCTGCTACTGGTCGGCAGCCGGCTGAACAATCCGGGCGAGCGCGGCCTGCACGCCGACCGGCTGCAACTGGCCGGTGCGCTGCTGGCCAACAACCTGGAGGTGGTCGGCGAGGTCAGGGTCGCCGGCCTGCGCAGCGGTGGCAACGTCAACTTCAGTGGCGCCGGCCTGCACAACGTTGGCGGCTGCGCGTTGGACGGCAACGGCATGCACGTCGGCGGCAACCTGGTGTGCGCGGTGGATGTGTTGTCCGGCAACCGGTTCCGCTCCACCGGCTGGGTGTTCCTGCCCAGCGTCCAGGTGGACAGCGACTTCTCCATGCGGGGTGCGCAACTGCGGCCCGGCGGTGACTCACGTGCGTCGCTGCCGGTCGACGACCCCTACTACGACGCGCACACCACGCTGATCGCCGACCGGATCAAGATCGGTGGCAACACCGATCTGGACCAGGAGTTCGTCAGCACCGGCACGATCCGGATGGTGAACGCGAACATCGGCGGTTCGCTCCGGCTCTCCGGTGCGAACGTGGACATCTCCGGTGGCGCCGAGGTGCCCTTCGACATCCGCGCGGTGTACCTGGACGGCACCCAGATCGACGGCAACCTGGACGCGCGGGGCGTTCGGGTGACCGGCGAGTGGCGGCTGCTCGACCTCGGCGTGCGCGGGAACGTCCGGCTGGACGGGTCGGTGCTGGCCAACCCCGGGCACGACGTGTGGGTGGGGCGGCGCTCGGCGGTCGGCGGCAACTTCGAGTGCCGCGAGGCCGAGATCTACGGCTCGATGATCATGCACGAGATGCAGATCGGCGCCAACCTCGACCTGCGGGCCAGCCGGCTGAGCCGGCCGGCCACCTACACCCGGGACCGCAATCCCAAGCCCTGTCTGGACATCCGGGCCGCGCGGATCGGCAGGGACGTGGTGTGCGCTGCCGGGTACAAGCGGGCGTTCTGGTCGGCGGGCGAGGTGCGCATGGTGCGCGCCACCATCGGCCGGCAGCTCAACCTGGCCGGTGCGGAACTCGGCGAGGAGGGCGACGACGGCGATCGCAGCGTGCTCAACTGCTTCGGCGTGCAGACCCAGGAGTTGACGCTGACCCTGGGGCGGGCGCCGCACGGCAGGGTCGGCCTGCGGCAGATGCGGTGCACGTCGCTGGACGACAACGAGCGGCTGTGGCAGGCCACCGGCGGCATCGACATCGACGCGTTCCGGTACGACTCGCTGACCAAGGCGATCCCGCTGGCCGACGACGAGGCCGTGAAGCAGCGCCTGATCTGGCTGCGCGACGCGGAACAGGGCGGTTACAGCCCCGGCCCGTACGACCAGTTGGCGTCGATGCTGCGCGCGGTCGGCAACGAGGAACACGCCGACACCGTGCTGATCGAGAAGCAGCGCCGCCGGTATGCCGCACTGGCAAGTGGTTTCCGCGTGCTCGGTGTGCCGGTGGTGGTCTGGAGCTGGTTGCAGCGCTCGATGGTCGGCTACGGCTACCGGCCGTCGCGGGCGTTGGGCTGGCTGGCGCTGCTGCTGGTGATCGGCACCCTGTGGTTCGGCCTGTATCCCACGCATTGCGGCGTGGTGACCGGCGATCCGACGAGTTTCGCCGGATACCGGTTCTGCCCGCTCACCAACCAGGACGACCACCTGGTGTGGAACCCGTTCCTGTTCACTTTGGACCTGCTGATCCCGATCGTGGACTTCGGCAACAAGAACCGGTGGGCGCTGCCCGGCGCGTCGCAGTGGTTCGCCGCGGCGCTGATCGCGGCCGGCTGGCTGCTCGCCACGACGGTGGCCGCCGGTGTCACGCGCATGGTGCGTCGCCAGTAGTCAGCCGGCCACCACGTCCTCGGCGGCGGCGACCGGGAAGCCGAACGTGTCGGTGACGGCCCCGTCCACCGCGTGTGCCAGGGCCAGTGCCGCGTTGCCCAGCAGCGCGCGGCTCTCGGCGTCGGCGCTGGCGACGTTGATGTGCGGCATGCGCAGTTCCCACCGGCAGGGTCGGTGGTCGCGCAGCGAGCCCAGCGCGGCCGGTGGTGGGTCGATGATCGAGTTGGCCAGCCTGCTGGGCCAGAAGGACACGAAGAACCGCGGTTCGCCCTCGCCGTACAGCAGATAGGCGTCCGTCACCTCCTCGTGCGGGTGGGCGACGAGTTCGTCGCCGGCGAACGTCCGCAGCGCGGCGATCACCTGCTCGACCGGCACCGGTTGGGCCGCGTAGACGTACACGCCCAGGCCCAGTTCCGCCCACGGCCGGATCGAGTACCGGGTGGCCGGCAGGCGGGCGGCGAGGCCACGGACGAGGCACTCGCCGTTGAGCGCCTTCACCACCGCCAGCCGCCGCTGCCGCCTGCTGTCGGCGGCACCGCCCGCGTAGTACCCGACGGGTAGTCCGGGCGGCAGGCCGGCGTCGGCCGCCGTCTGTGCGGAGACCGTGACGGGCCCGTGCAGGAGGACGCCGTTGCCCATGATCATCCGGTGGCCGCGCCGGCGACCGCCGGGTGCGTAGCCGGCGAGCAGCGCGGTGAGCTTCTCCGTCTGGTCGGGGCCGACCAGCAGCGTCGGCCCCTCGGCGAGCCGTTTCGCGGTGCCGCGCGGTTTCCGGGCCGGCAGCGGATGCGACGCCGTGTCCGGTGGCAGCGCACGAATGCGTTCGGCCATGCGCAGCCGGGCCGGCCGCTCCCAGCTGGTCTCCGGCATCAGCATCAGTACGAACATCAGTACGTAGAGGCCGATGCACAAGCCGATCCCCAGCCCGAGAACCACCTGCACCAGCCAGACGAACGGCCGCAGGATGCGGCCCACCAGCGAGCGGCGGCGCTTCGGCGTCCGCTCCGGCGGGTACGGCTGGTGCCACCGCCGGGCCATCGTCCTGAACTGGCTGATGAAGATCACCAGTGTGTAGGCGATCTGCAGACCGATGAAGATCCAGAAACCCGGGACCGAACTCTGGTGGATCTCACTCAGGATGGCGACGAACGCGACGGTCAGCACGGCCAGGATCGGCGCGCCGCACACCACCATCAGGACGCGCCGCCACCAGTACCGCGCGCCGCGCTCGTACCAGGTGTCGCCCAGCAGCGTCACCTTCGCCACGGTGATCGTCCTGGGCAGCGAGGACCGCGGTGGAAATGTGTCCATGGTGCGTCCACCCTAGTCAGTCGGCGCAACGTCTCGATCACGCGGAACTGAAGGGCCGCACAGGAAACTCCCGGAAACGGCGGTGGGGCCGACCTCGTTCGAGGTCGGCCCCACCGGGTCGTGCGGTCAGATGTCGGAGTGGTCCAGGACCACGTCGTGGACGCCGTCCTCGCCTGCTCCGACCTGGCGGTGGCCGCTCACCGGCGGGTAGCCGCTGGCGATGACCGTGTACTCGCCCGCCGGCAGGTCGCCGAACGAGTAGGCGCCCGTGTCGTCCGTCGTGGTCATGCCCACCACGGAGCCGGCCGCGTCGACCAGGGTGACCCTGGCGTCGTGGACCGGGCGGCCGTCCGGGCCGCCGGTGGCGGTGCCGGTCAGCCGGGCCCCGCCGGACAGCTCGATCTCGGTGACCGCGTCACCCAGGTCGGGCACGGCGAGCGACGTGGCGTACGGGCGGTACCGGGGCGCGGACACCACGAGGGTGTACCGGCCGCCGAGCAGGTCGGTGAAGCGGTACCAGCCGTCGTCACCGGTGGTCACCGAGCCGACCACCTCGCCGCGCGGGTCGGTGAGGGTGACCATGGCGCCGGGCACCGGGCCGGTGCCGTTGCGCACCACACCGGTCGCGCGGGCCGTCCCGGTCAACAGGACGTCCAGCTGCACCGGGTCGCCCGCCACCCGCAGGGTGGATGCCTGCGGCTGGTGTCCGGCCGAGGACGCGATCAGCACGTACGACCCGTCCAGCGGCGCGACCAGTTCGAACTCGCCCTCGTCGCCGGAAGTGCCCCTGGCCACCTGCTGGCCGCCGTGGTTGATCAGCGTCAGCACGGCGCCGGTCGCGGCCGCGCCGTCGGAGCGGCGGACCCGGCCACGCACCGGGGTGCCGGTGGTGGTCATGAGGGCGTGCCGGCCGGCCGGTTCGCGGAACGCGTCGATGGCGTCGACCTCGTCCGGCAGCGAGTCCGGCAGGGTGTCCGGCACAGAGTCGACCGCGGCCGGGATGGCGTCGTTCACCGGCAGGTCGGCGGCGTCGGCGCCACCGGCCTCGCTCTCGGCCATCGCCTGGATGCCGGACATGGTGCGCAGCGGGATCTCCTTGATGAACAGCGTCACCACCAGTGCGATCACGCTCAGCCCGGCGACCAGCAGGAACACCAGGTCGATCGAGTTGGAGAAGCCGACCAGGAACGGGTGCGCCAGCCGGGCGTCCACCCGCTGCAGGAACGAGGCGTCCTGGAGCAGGCCGCCGGTGCCGCCGCCGTGCAGGATGCTCAGCACCGGTGCGTTGACCGGGTTGTGCGTCACCGTCGGGTCGTTCACCGCGGTCTGGAACGCGGAGCCCGTGTGGTGCAGCGCGTCCACGATCTTGTTGCCGACCGTGCTGAACAGCACGGACAGGAACACCGCGACGCCCAGCGTGCCGCCGATCTGCCGGAAGAACGTGGCCGACGCGGTGGACACACCCATGTCGCGGAACGACACGGCGTTCTGCGCGGCCAGGGTCAGCGTCTGCATGCAGTTACCGACACCGAAGCCGAGCGCGACCATGTACAGCATCGGCTGCCAGATCGGCGTGTCCGCACCGACCTGGGTGAACAGCAGCGAACCACCGATGATGAACACGGTGCCGATGACCGGGAAGATCTTGTACCGCCCGGTGCGGGACGTGATCTGGCCGGACATGATGGACGACGCCATCAGACCCACCATGAGCGGCAGCATCTGCAGGCCGGACGTGGTCGGTGAGGCGCCCCGGACGATCTGCAGGTACTGCGGGATCAGCGTGATGGCGCCGAACATCGCGGCACCGACGATGGTGCCGGCGACGATGACCGTGCTGAACACCCTGCTCCGGAACAGCCGCAGCGGGATCAGCGCGCTGTCACCCATGGCCCGCTCGATCAGGATGAAGGCCACGATGCCGAGCACGCCGACGCCGTAGCAGATCAGCGAGCGCAGGCTGCCCCATCCCCAGGGCTGGCCCTGTTCGGCCACCACCAGGATCGGCACGAGGCCGACCACCAGGGCGACCGCTCCCCACCAGTCGATCCGCTGTTGCCGTGCCTGGTGCGGGACGTTGAGCACCTTGGCCACCACGACCAGCGCGACCAGGCCGATCGGCACGTTCACCAGGAACACCCAGCGCCAGCCGGTGATGCCCAGGATGGAGTTGGCACCGGACAGGGCGCCGCCGATGACCGGGCCGAGCACGCTGGACAGGCCGAACACGGCCAGGAAGTAGCCCTGGTACTTGGCCCGCTCCCGGGGCGAGACGATGTCGCCGAGGATGGTGAAGGCCAGTGACATCAGACCGCCTGCGCCCAGGCCCTGGAACGCGCGGAACGCGGCCAGTTCGTACATCGACGTGGCGAACGAGCTCGCCGCCGAGCCGACGATGAAGATGGAGATGGCGGCCAGGTAGAACGGCTTGCGGCCGTAGATGTCGGACAGCTTGCCGTACAGCGGCGTGGTGATCGTCGAGGTGATCAGGTATGCCGTGGTGACCCACGCCTGGACGCTCAGACCGTGCAGGTCGTTGGCGATGCGCGGTATCGACGTGCTGACGATGGTCTGGTCGAGCGCGGCCAGGAACATCCCGAGCAGCAGGCCGACCAGGATGGTCAGGATCGCGCGGTGCGACAGCGCACCGGTGGATCCGGCCGCCGGGCCCGCCGGTGTCGCCGGCGTGGTGGTCTCCAGTGCGGCACTGGTGGCATTGCTGGTCATCGGGTTCCCCCCTTCGTGGTGCTGGCGCCGGTGGCGGCGCCCGTGATCAGTTCGTGTGTCTCGATGTCCGTGTTGAGTCGGCCGAGCAGCTCGGTCACCGTACGGAGGTCCTCTGACGACCAGTGGTCGAGAACGTCGGCCATCCGCCGGGTGCGGGTGCGACGTTCGTGCTCGTAGCTGGCCAGTCCGGTCGTGGTGGCGGCGAGCAGGCAGGCCCTGCCGTCCGCCGGATCGGCCTGGCGCTCCACCAGGCCGTGCCGAACCAGTGCGCCGACCTGCCGGCTCACCGTGGACGTGTCCGAGTGGACGGCCTCGGCGAGCGTGGTCGTGCGCTGTGGTCCCTCGGTGGCGAGCACCGCCAGCAGGGAGTAGGTGGCCTGCTCCACGCCGTCGGAGTGGGAAGCGAACCGCGCGTGCGCGCGTTTCATCAGACGGGCGAACCGCACGATCTGGTCGACGACCGCTTCGGCGCGGTCGTACTGATCCTGGGCCACCTGCGGAGGCGCTGTCGACCGCATTTCCGTCACGCTCCGCTCCTCTGCTTGGTTTGCTCACACAAGTAGTTGTCTTGTACAAGCATGTACCTCGCCGATCTGTTCCCGCAATGAACTGGCATGTGACGCTCGTCAAGTGATGATGGGGATCATGGATCCGGACGAGCTGACAGCCGGCCTGCGGGCCGCGGGGGTCGCCGAGGTGGACGTCTCGGTGCGGCGGCGGGCCGAGTACTCCACCGACGCCTCCCTCTACCGCGTGGTGCCCACGGCCGTGGTCTTCCCCCGCTCCGCCGACGACGTCGAGGCCACCCTGGGCGTCTGCCGGTCGCTGGGCGTGCCGCTGACCGCGCGGGGTGCGGGCACCTCGATCGCCGGCAACGCCGTCGGCACCGGTGTCGTGCTGGACTTCTCCCGTCATCTCAACCGGATCGAGCACGTTGATCCGGACGCCCGTACCGCCAGTGTCCAGCCGGGTGTGGTGCTCGACGACCTCCAGGCTGCCCTGCGGCCGCACGGCCTGCGGTTCGGTCCGGAGCCCTCGTCGCACAGCCGCTGCACGATCGGGGGAATGCTGGGCAACAACGCGTGCGGGTCGCGGGCGCTGGCCTACGGCCGGGCCGCGGACAACGTGCGCGACCTGGACCTGGTCACCGGCGCCGGTGAGCGGCTGGCCGCCCGGCCCGGCATGACCCCGGCCGACTCGCCGACCGTGGCCGCGCTGCACGGCGTGGTCCGCGACCACCTCGGCGTGATCCGCACCGAGCTGGGCCGGTTCCGCCGCCAGGTGTCCGGCTACTCGCTGGAGCACCTGCTGCCCGAGCACGGCTTCCACCTGCCGGCGGCACTGGTCGGCACCGAGGGCACCTGCGGTGTGCTGCTGCGCGCCACCGTCGAGCTGGTCGCGCCGCCGGCCAGGACCGTGCTGGTGGTGCTGGGCTACCCGGACATGGCGGCCGCCGCGGACGCCGCGCCCGCGATGCTGCCGCTGGCGCCGATCACGCTGGAGGGCATGGACGCCCGGATCGTGGACGTGGTCCGCGACCGGGGCGGCAAGGTGCCCGAACTGCCGGCGGGCGGCGGGTGGCTGTTCGCCGAGCTGGACGCCGACCGGGCTTCCGTCGCCGACCTGGTGGCCGCGTCCGGCGCGCTGGACTCCCGGGTGGTCACCGACTCGGCGCAGGCCGCCGCGCTGTGGCGGATCAGGGAGGACGGCGCCGCGCTGGCCGCCGTGTCCGCCGGGCCGCACGGCGCGCACGCCGGCTGGGAGGACGCGGCCGTGCCGCCCGAGCGGCTGGGTGCCTACCTGCGCGAGTTCGAGGCGCTGCTGGCCGACCACGGCCTGATCGGCACGCCCTACGGCCACTTCGGCGACGGTTGCGTGCACGTCCGGATCACGTTCCCGCTGCGTGAACGCGGCGGCGCGGACGTCTATCAGGAGTTCGTCACCGACGCGGCCAGGCTGGTCGCGCGGTACGGCGGTTCACTGTCCGGCGAGCACGGCGACGGCCGGGCCCGCGGCGGGCTGCTCCCGCTGATGTACTCGCAGGCCGCGCTGGCCGCGTTCGCCGCGGTCAAGGCCGTGTTCGACCCGTCCGACCTGCTCAACCCCGGCGTCCTGGTGCGGCCCAGGCCGGTGACCGCCGACCTGCGCGAACCGGCCGCCGTGCCGCTGCGCCGGGGCCTGGCGTTCGGCTACGCGGCCGACGGCGGCGACTTCACCGCCGCCGTGCACCGGTGCACCGGCGTGGCCCGCTGTCGCGCCGACAACACCGGCACCGGCGGCGTGATGTGCCCGTCCTACCTGGCCACCAGGGACGAGAAGGACAGCACGCGGGGCCGCGCCAGGGTGCTGCAGGAGATGGCCAACGGCACGCTGGTGGCCGGCTGGCGCTCGCCCGAGGTGCGCGAGGCGCTGGACCTGTGCCTGTCCTGCAAGGGCTGCGCCAGCGACTGCCCGACCGGCATCGACATGGCCACCTACAAGGCCGAGGCGCTGCACCAGGCGTACCGGCACCGGCTCCGCCCGCCGTCGCACTACGCCCTGGGCTGGCTGCCGTACTGGGCCCGCCAGGCGGCCAGGGCACCGAGGCTGGCCAATGCCCTGCTCACCGGCCCCGGCGTGGCCGGGCTGGGCAAGCGGCTGGCCGGCGTGGACCGGCGGCGGGACCTGCCGGCGCTGGCCAGGCGCACGTTCCGGTCGTGGTTCGCCGACCGGCTGCCGGTCACCGGCGACCCGGTACTGCTGTGGGTGGACACGTTCACCGACCTGTTCACGCCCGAGGTGGGTATCGCCGCCGTGCGGGTACTGGAGGACGCCGGCTTCGCCGTACGGATCACCGGGCGGCCGGAGTGCTGCGGTCTGACCTGGATCTCCACCGGCCAGCTGGACACCGCCCGGCGGGTGCTGCGGCGGTCGGTCGACGCGCTCGCCCCGTACGCGGCCCACATGCCGGTCGTCGGGCTGGAACCCTCGTGCACGGCGGTGTTCCGCGGCGACGCCGAGGAACTGCTCGGCGAGACCGTGCCGGTGCGCACGCTCGCCGAACTGCTCGCCGACCGTCCGGAGTGGACACCGCCGTCGCTGGCCGGGGTCACCGCGCTGGCCCAGCCGCACTGCCACCAGCACGCGGTGCTCGGCTGGACGGCCGACCGCGCACTGCTCACCGGGGCCGGTGCGCGGGTCACCTCGGTGGGCGGCTGCTGCGGCCTGGCCGGCAACTTCGGCGCCGAACGCGGTCACCACGACGTGTCGGTGGCGGTGGCCGAAACGGCGTTGCTGCCCGCCGTCCGGGCCGCCGAACCGGGCACCCGGCTGCTCGCCGACGGTTTCTCCTGCCGTACCCAGCTGCGCCAGCTCGAGGGCCGCTCCGCCGACCACATCGCGCAGCTGCTCGCCTGGGGTCTGGACGCCGACTAGCGTCGACGATCGTGGACGGTCTGATCGGGCGATTGGTCGCCGAGGTGGGCGAGGGGGCCGTGCTCACCGATCCGGACGTGACGGCCGGTTACAGCAGGGACATGACGGCGCTGGCGCCCAGCGGGTCGCCGCTGGCCGTCGTGCTGCCCACGAACGCCGAACAGGTCCGGGCCGTGGTGCGGCTGTGCGCACGGGCGCGGGTGCCGATCGTGCCGCGTGGCGCGGGCAGCGGGTTGTCCGGCGCGGCCAACGCCGTGGACGGCTGTGTCGTGCTGTCCACGGTGAAGATGAACGAGATCCTGGAGATCGACCCGGACAACCGGCTGGCCGTCGTCCAGCCCGGCGTGGTCAACCTCGACCTGCGCACCGCGACCGAGAAGCACGGCCTGTTCTATCCGCCGGACCCGTCCAGCTACGACTGGTGCACGATCGGCGGCAACCTGGCCACCAACGCGGGCGGGCTGTGCTGCGTGAAGTACGGCGTCACCAGCGACTCGGTGCTGGGCCTGGAGGTCGTGCTGGCCGACGGTGAGCTGCTGCGCACCGGCAGGCGGACCGTGAAGGGCGTCGCGGGCTACGACCTGACCAAGCTGTTCGTCGGCAGCGAGGGCACGCTCGGCGTGATCACCTCGGCCACGCTGGCGCTGCGGCCGCTGCCGCATGCTCCGAGCACGCTGGTTGCCGCGTTCGAGAGTGTCGAGGCAGCGGGTGCCGCGGTCACCAGCGTGGTGCGCGAAGGTGTCGTGCCGTCGCTGATGGAGATCATGGACGGCACGTCGATCCGGGCCGTCGAGGCGTACCTGCGCACCGAGATCGGCCCGGCCGGCGGGTGCGAGGCGCTGCTGCTGTGCCAGTCCGACTCCGGCGGCCCGGCCGCCGCGCGTGAGCTGGAGATCATCGAGGGGATCTGCTCGGCCACCGGCGCCACCATGACCTACGCGACCGACGACATCACCGAGGGCGGGATGCTGCTGCGCGCCCGCCGGGCCGTGGCGCTCGCGCTGGACGCCTACGGCGCCTGGCTCACCGACGACGTGTGCGTGCCCAGGACCAGGATCGCCGAGCTACTGGCCGGGTGCCGCCGGGTCGGCGAGCGGGTCGGCCTGCGGATCGCCGTGGTCGGCCACGCCGGCGACGGCAACATGCACCCGACGATCGTCTACGACGGCGACTCGGCCGACGAGCGGGCCCGAGCCAGGCGGGCGTTCGACGAGATCATGGCCATCGGCCTGGAACTGGGCGGCACGGTCACCGGCGAGCACGGCGTCGGCCGGCTCAAGCAGGACTGGCTGGCCACCGAGATCGGCCCGGTGGGCCTGCGCGTGCATCGCGCGCTGAAGGCGGCGCTGGATCCGGAGAACCTGTTCAACCCCGGCGCGATGTTCAGCGCCGGATCATGACGATCGGCTGCGTCACGTCGGCGGCGAGCTTGCGTTCCTTGCGGTGCCGCGCCCACTCGATCACCACCGGCACCACCGAGATCAGCACGATCAGGACCAGGATCAGGTCGATGTGGTTGCCGATGAAGTCGATCCGGCCCAGGAAGTAGCCGGCCACCACGATGCCGCCCGCCCACAGCACGCCGCCGATCAGGCTCACGCTCAGGTACTTGCCTGGCGCCATCCGCCCGACCCCGGCCACGGCCGTCACGAAGGTACGCACGATCGGCACGAACCGGCCCAGCAGGATCGCGGCCGTGCCGTAGCGCTCGAAGAACTCGTGGGTCCGGTCGACGTGCTCGCGTTTGAACAGCCTGCTGTCCGGTTTGTTGAACAGCCTCGGTCCGATGACGTAGCCCACCGCGTAGCCGACGACGTTGCCGAGGACGGCGCACGCGGCCATGATCACCACCGCCAGCCACAGCGGCGTGTGCACCACGCCGCGGGCGATGAACAGGCCGAGCGGGAACAGCAGGGTGTCGCCGGGCAGCAGGAAGCCGAGCAGGACCCCGCACTCGGCGAAGATGATGGCGGCCACCATCGGCACCACCCAGGGGCCCAGGGAGCTCACCAGGTAGTTCGGGTCCAGCCATTTGATCCCCAGCACCGCTGTGGCGGCGAGGCTGTGCGTCGTCACGGGCCAACGGTACAGGCCGGACGTGCTCAGAGGATGCTGACCAGCCCGACGACGGCCCCGGCGGCCAGGCCGAGCAACACGGCGAGCAGCACGATCCACCCCGCCGGCAGCTGGTTGGACCGAGCCGCTCGCGCCAGGTGCTCGGTGCGCGGCTCCGCTACCGGCGGCAGGCCCATCGTGTCCGACATCCGGCCGGAGAACAGCGCGTCCGGGCCGGAGAACAGCCGCAGCACCTGGTCCTCGTCCGGGCGCGGTGTGGCCGGGTCGGCCATCGGCGCGCGCACCGCCTGGGCCCGCAGCGCCTCGGCCAGCAGTCGTTCCTGCTCGGCGTTCTCGCCCGGCCCGTCGCTCACGGCCCCGACGCTAGCCCACGCCGTCGGTCACGCGACCCAGGTGCCCCGATCCATCACCCCGGTGACGTGCAGGCCGTCGTCCAGCACCACCAGGTCGGCCTGCGCACCGGCGGCCACGCTGCCGATCGAGCCCTGCCGGCCCAGCAGCGCGGCCGGCTGGCCGGACACCGCCGCCGCCGCCTCGACCATCGTCATCCCGCACGCCTGGACGAAATTGCGCACCGCCGCGTCCAGGGTGAGGGAGCTGGCGGCCAGCGCGCCGCCGCCGTCCAGCGTGGGCACCCCGTCCCGGACGGTGACCCGCAGCCCGCCGACCTGGTAGACGCCGTCGCCGACGCCTGCCGCCGCCATCGCGTCGGTGACCAGCACGGTCCGGCCGGGCCCGGCGTGCCGGGCGGCCATCCGCACCACCACCGGGTGCAGGTGCACCAGATCGCAGATCAGTTCCACGGTGACCCGCTCGTCGTCCAGCAGCGCGCCGATCGGTCCCGGTTCGCGGTGGTGCAGCGGGCGCATCCCGTTGAACAGGTGGGTGGCCACGGTCGCGCCCGCGTCCACCGCGGGCTGTACCTGGGCCAGCGTCGCGTCGGTGTGGCCGATGCCGACGATCACCCCGGCGTCGGTGAACCGGCGTATCGCGTCCAGGCCGCCGTCCAGTTCCGGGGCCAGCGTGACCATCCGGATGGTGCCCTGGCCGGCGGCCAGCAGCCGCTCCACCGAATCCCTGTCCGGTGCCATCAGCATGGCCGGGTCGTGCGCGCCGCAGCGGACCGCCGAGATGAAAGGGCCCTCCAGGTGGATGCCGGCGAACAGGCCGTCCCGCACCAGGTCGCGCAGCGCGGCGATCTGCTCGACCAACTCGGGGATGGTGTCGGAGACCAGGCTGGCCACGGTCGTCGTGGTGCCGTGCCTGCGGTGCGCCGCGGCTGCCGCGGCCAGCCGTTCCGGGTCCCGCTCGGTGTAGGACGCGCCACCGCCGCCGTGGCAGTGCATGTCGACGAAACCGGGCAGCACCCACGCGCCGGCCAGGTCCACCACGGGGGCGTCGCGTTCCACCTGGTGGCCGCCCTGGCCGACCTGCTCGATCACCTCGTCGCGCACGGTCAGCCAGCCGTCGTCCAGCACGCCGGTGCTGGTCACGATGCGCCCGCCGCGCAGCGCGGTCGGCGTCGAAGTCGTGGTCACGGGCCCCCCTCGATCAGGTCGCGGGCCAGCAGGCCGGCGCCCAGGCTGCCGGCCTCGTAGCCCAGTTCGGCCAGCCGGACTTCCGGCATCCGCTGGAAGGTGAGCAGATCGGCCAGCCGTTTCGCCACCGGCTCGACCAGCCGGGGCCCGGCCTTGGCCACGCCCCCGCCCAGCACCACGACCTCGGGCCCGAGCAGCGTGGTCAGCATCCGCAGCGCCCTGGCCACCGCGTCCAGCGCGTCGTCCCACACGGCCGCCGCCGCCGGGTCGCCGTTCTCGGCGGCCGCCACGACCTCGGCCGCACCGGGCAGTTGCCGGCCGGTCCGGGCCGCGTAGCGGCGGGCGATCGCCGGCGAGGACGCGATCATCTCCAGGCAGCCGGTCTGCCCGCAGCGGCACGGTTCGTCGTGGCCGACGTCGACGTGTCCGACCTCGCCGCCGTAGCCGTCGCCGGTGCGCACGGCGCCGTCCATGATCAGGGCAGCCGCGATCCCGGTGCCGATCGGCATCACCACCGCCTGCCGGTAGCCCCGGGCGGCACCCAGCCGGTGCTCGGCCAGGCCGCAGGCGGCCACGTCGTGCCCGAGCGCCACCGGTAGGCCGATCCGCGCGGTCAGTTCGGCGACGAACGGGAAGTCGCGCCAGCCGAGGTTCGCCGAGTACACCCCGACGCCCTCGTGCACCAGGCCGGGCACGACCACCCCGACGGCCCGCACGCCGTCGTGCTCGGCGGCCAGTGCCGCCACCGCGTCCACCACGGCGTGGGCGGTCGCGGTGCCGTCAGGGCCTTTCGGCGTGGGGTGGTGGGCGCGGTCGAGCACGGTCAGGCCACCGGCCGGGTCGGTGTCCAGCACGGTGACCTTGATCTGCGAGCCGCCTACGTCGACGGCCAGGAGTCCGGGTGCGGTCGCCACGACTCAGATCTTGCGCCATGGCGACCACCCTGGTCTATACCAATCAACCAATCACCCTGCGTCACCAGGGCTCAGGGAGTGGCCGCCATGATCTTCTGCAGGGCCTCCAGCGCGCGGCTCGCGGTGGACTTCACGGTGCCCTTGGAGATGCCGGCCGCCTCGGCGATCTCGGCCTCGGTCAGGTTGCCGTAGTAGCGCAGCACCAACACCTCGCGCTGCCGGGGCGGCAGCTGGGACAGCGCGCCGACCACGGCCTGGTGCTCCGCGGTCAGCATCGCCAGGCTCTCCGCGGAGCGGGCGTTGGGTGCGTGCGGGGGCGTGTAGTCGCGGGCGGTCTTACGGCGGCGCAGCACACTGCGTGATCCGTTGACCACGGCGGTGCGCAGGTAGCCGATGGCGGCGGCCGCGTCGCGCAGTCCGCCCCAGTTGCGATGCAGGCCGGCGAACGCCTCCTGCACCACGTCTTCGGCCGTGGCCGGCTCGTCCACCAGCAGCAACGCGAGCCGAACCAACCGCATCCGGTGGGTGCGGTAGAGGTCCTCCAGCGTCATCGGGGCGGCCGGCTCGTTCCGCACGGCGCCGGTGTCGATGGCGCGCAGGTGCCCCAGTGTCTGCTCGACACTGCGCACGCGCCCATCACTGTTTTGGCTCTGCTGCTCGGCCACATCCCCTCCCACGCAGAACCGTACCGGGTGGGAGGGCGCCGCGGTCAGCGGTCGGCCGACCGGTCCACCGACCGCATCGCGGCCGCACCGCCGGGACCGACCGGAGCCGATGCCTCGGCGCCCCGCCGGGCCACGTCGTCGACGGCCGCGCGGTCCGCGTCCGGCACGATCCGGCGCGCGCCCAGCTCGATCACCCTGGGCAGCAGCGCCCGGAAGAACTTGGCCACCACCAGTTGCGCCGGGATGTGGATGGCCCTGGCCCGGCGCCCGATGCCGCTGTCGAAGGCGTCCACGGCTACCGACAGCGGGTAGGTCCGGCCGACCGCGTTGGGCATCGTCTTGCGCAGCGGCCCGAACACCGGGTGCTCGTCGGCGCTGTTGACCATGTCGGTGGCGATCCACGTCGGATGGGCCACGCCGACGTCCACGCCCAGGTGTTTCACCTCGGCCCGCAGGGTGTTGGCGAACGCCTCGACGCCGGCCTTGGCCGCGTTGTAGGGCGCGTTGCCCGGGATGTGCACCACGGCCGCCATCGACGACACGACCAGGCAGTAGCCCTTGCTCTCGATCAGGTGGGGCAGGCAGGTGCGCACCGTGCGCCACACGCCCAGCAGGTCCACCTCGATGACCCGCTCGAACGCGGCCGGGTCGATCGACCGGATGAAACCGGCCGCCGCGATGCCGGCATTGGCCATCAGCACGTCGATCCGGCCGTAGCGGGCCACGATGCCGGTGACCGCCGTGCCCAGCGCGTCCCAGTCGGTGACGTCGGCCTCCCAGGCGGTGGCCTCCGGGCCGCAGTCCGCGGCCACCGCACGCAGCTCGTCACCCTCCAGGCCGACCAGCGCCAGCACGGCGCCCTGCTCGGCCAGCCTGCGGGCCACACCGGCACCGATGCCTCGGGCCGCGCCGGTGATCAGCACGACCTTGCCGGTCATCCGGCGCCTGCCTCGGATCACGTCCCACGGGGTCATACCGGCACCGTAGCCCAACCTACCGGGAGTAAGCTACCCGTCGGTCACGAAGCGGATGCCGAGTCCAGCGCGGCCAGTTCCGCGGGTGACAGCGCCAGGTCCGCCATCGGCATCAGCTCGGCCAGCTGTTCCGGATTGCGCGCGCTGGCGATCGGCGCGACCACCGACGGCCGGGACACCAGCCAGGCCAGTGCCACCGCGGCCACCGTGGTGCGCCGGGCCGCCGAGACCTGGTCCAGGACGGTCAGCACGCGCAGGCCGCGGTCGGTCAGGTAAGCCGAGGCGCCGGACGCCCTCGGGCTGTCCACCTCGGTGCCCTTGCGGTACTTGCCGGTGAGGAAACCCCTGGCCAGGGCGTAGTACGGCAGGGTGGCCAGCTGCCAGCGCGCCACCAGGCCGGCCAACTCGCCCTCGAACCCCTCGCGCTCCATCAGGTTGTAGTGCGGCTGCAGGCCCACGTAGCGGGCCATGCCCTCGCGCTCGGCGAACGCCAGCGACTCGGTGATCCGCTCCGGGCTCATGTTGGACACGGCCACGTAGCGCACCTTGCCGGCCCGCACCAGCTCGTCGTAGGCGGTGACCGTCTCCTCGACGGGGGTGTCCGGGTCGTCGTAGTGCGCGTAGTACAGGTCGATGTGGTCCACGCCCAGCCGGCGCAGCGACGCCTCGGCGGCTGCGTGCACCGCCTTCGCGGACAGCCCCGTGTTCGGCGCCAGCCGGCAGCCCTTGGTGGCCACCACCATGGCGTCCCGGTTGTCGCGCGCGGCCAGCCACTCGCCGATGATCGTCTCCGACTCGCCGCCCGAGTTGCCAGGCACCCAGGCCGGGTACACGTCCGCGGTGTCCACGAAGTTGCCGCCGCCGGCCGCATACGCGTCCAGCACGGCGAACGACTGGTCGCGGTCGGCCGTCCAGCCGAACACGTTGGCGCCGAGACAGAGCGGGAAGACGTCGAGGTCGCTCAGGCCGAGTTTCGTCATTGCTCGAACCTAACGGCCACCGGCACGTCGCTGGAAGTTACGTCGGCTACTCCTCGACCTGCACGGGTCCGCAGAACGCGACATGCTGGGCGATGCGCGGGTCGGACAGCTGGGTTCCGGTCAGGTAACGGGCACAGCCGGGTGTGGTCTTGCCCCGCACGATGACCGAGTAGTAGTGCCCGTCGTCGCGGGTCTCGGTCGGGCGGAACATCTCCACCCGCACGGACCTGGCCGGAAAGTAGTGGAGCCCCTCGAGCACCACTGTTTCCGAGCTCTCCGCGATGACCTCGCCGTTGAGTCGCGCTATTGCCATTCTGCCAAGTTAACTCGACCGCGTGGCTCCCGCCAGGGTTGCCGCACAGGATCGGGCGACCGCCGGTCGGGCCGGTCCGCCCCATACGATGCACACCGACGGTGGGATGAGCTTTCGCAGTAGGAGGATGGATGCCTGTCGCGAGCCCCGAGGTTTACAACGAGATGCTGGACCGGGCCAAGGCGAACGCCTTCGCCTACCCGGCCATCAACGTGACCTCGTCGGAGACGTTGAACGCCGCGCTGCGCGGCTTCGCCGAGGCGGAGAGCGACGGCATCGTCCAGGTCTCCACCGGCGGTGCCGACTTCGCCTCCGGCACCAAGGTCAAGGACATGGTCACCGGCGCGTCCGCGCTGGCCGAGTTCGTGCACGTGGTCGCGGACAAGTACCCGGTGAACCTGGCCCTGCACACCGACCACTGCCCCAAGGACAAGCTCGACGGCTACGTCCGGCCCCTGCTGGCGATCAGCCAGGAGCGGGTGAACGCGGGCGGCCTGCCGCTGTTCCAGTCGCACATGTGGGACGGATCGGCCGTGCCGCTGGACGAGAACCTGACCGTCGCCGCCGACCTGCTGGCCCTGGCCGCCAAGGCGAAGATCATCCTGGAGATCGAGGTCGGCGTGGTCGGCGGCGAGGAGGACGGCGTCGCCAACGAGATCAACGAGAAGCTCTACACCACGCCCGAGGACTACCTGAAGACGGTGGACGTGCTGGGCACCGGCGAGAAGGGCCGCTACCTGCTGGCCGCCACCTTCGGCAACGTGCACGGCGTCTACAAGCCGGGCAACGTCAAGCTCCGCCCGGAGATCCTCAAGCAGGGCCAGGAGGTCGTGGCCGACAAGCTGGGCCTGGCCGCCGGCTCGAAGCCGCTGGACCTGGTGTTCCACGGCGGTTCCGGCTCGCTGCTGGAGGAGATCCACGAGGCCGTGTCCTACGGCGTGGTCAAGATGAACGTGGACACCGACACCCAGTACGCGTTCACCCGGCCCATCGCCGGCCACATGTTCAGCAACTACGACGGTGTGCTGAAGGTGGACGGCGAGGTGGGCAGCAAGAAGGCCTACGACCCGCGCACCTACCTCAAGGCGGCCGAGCAGGCGATGGCCAGCCGGGTGGCCAAGGCGTGCGAGGACCTGGGCTCCGCCGGCCGCATGCTGGCCGGCTGAGGCTCGGCGGCCGCCACGATCGGCGGTCACACGGTCGGGTGGATCGGCTTGTCTGTCGGTCCACCCGCCGGCAAGGTCGGTCGCCGTGCTGCTGCCCAAGCGTCTCGTCGCGTCCATGATCGTCGCCGCCATGCTGCTGGCCCTGTCCGGCATCGTGCTGTCGGTGATCAGGTGACCATCCGGCAGGATGGCGCCATGAGCTTGGACAGCGGCAACCTCTTCGGCGGCCCGCCACCCACGATGCTGCCCGGCAACCCGGCCGCCCAGTCGGCCCTGGACGCCGGCGGCGACCCCACCGAACTGGCCGCGGCCAACCCGGACTTCAGCGGCGCGTGGGCGGCGCTGGCCGAGCGGTCGCTGGCCGCCGGGCAACCGGTGGCCGCCTACGCCTACGCCCGCACCGGCTACCACCGCGGCCTGGACCAGTTGCGCCGCAGCGGCTGGAAGGGCTACGGCCCGGTGCCGTGGGCGCACGTGCCCAACCAGGGCTTCCTGCGCGCGCTGGCCGCACTGGCCAAGGCGGCGCGGGAGATCGGCGAGGCCGACGAGTACGAACGGTGCGCCGCGTTCCTGGCCGACTCCGACCCGGCGGCCGCCGTCGAGCTGGATCTGGCCTAGTCGGAGCGGACCAGCAGCAGGTCCTCGGTGTGCCGGTACCAGGTCCACCGCTGTACCGGCCGGTCGTTCGCCACACCGTCGCGGATCACCCTGGTGGGCAGGCAGCCCAGTTGGAACGCCCGGCCGTGGCTGACCCGGGTGGACCGGGCGATCCAGCTCATCGGCGCCACGGCGACCGCGACACCGGCGGCGTGCGGCGTGACACGGATCTCCCTGGCCGGCCCGCGCAGCACCTGGGTGTCGTCGCAGTAGGCGACGCCCCGCAGCGGACCCAACCGGCCCAGGCCGACCAGCACGCCGCCGTTGTCGTCGCGGACCAGCGGCACCGGCTGCGGGTCCGCGCCGAGGGCGACGTCGAGCGCGTCGTCGCCGTTCACCGGCAGGCCCCAGTTCGCCACGGCGGCCGATCGCGCGCCCAGGGCGACGAAGCCGACCGGCACGTCCAGCCGCTCCCGGCGCAGTAACCGCAGCACGACGGCGGCCAGGTCGGCGTCCTCGCCGAGCACCACGAGCCGGTCGTGTTCGGCGTCCGGCCCGACCAGACGCAGCACCGGGTCCACGTGATCCTTGCCAGGTGCCGATGGCAGTCTGCGCATGGTCACGGCGGGCCGTCCGGCCAGCGCCGACGGGGCGACGTCGGCGCCGCGCCCGCAGGCCAGCACCATCACTCCCATCCCGGCTCCTGGTCTACTCTCGTGCTCGCGCACCGCCCACATCGGGCACCCTGGCGCCGTCGATGCCCTTGTCGCTCGTCGACGCCTGTCGATCCTTCCGGGAGTGTCACATGCCGGCCATCGTGGTCATCGGCGCCCAGTGGGGTGACGAAGGTAAGGGCAAGGCGAGCGACCTGCTCGGTGGCCGCGTCCAGTGGGTGGTCCGCTACCAGGGCGGCAACAACGCGGGCCACACCGTGGTGCTGCCCGACGGCCAGCACTTCGCGCTGCACCTGCTGCCTTCGGGCATTCTCACGCCCGGCGTGACCAACGTCATCGGCAACGGCGTGGTGGTCGACCCGGGCGCGCTGATCGACGAGCTGGGCGGTCTCGAGGAGCGCGGCGTGGACACCGCGGGCCTGCTGATCTCGGCCGACGCGCACCTGATCATGCCCTACCACGTGGCCATCGACCGGGTCACCGAGCGGTACCTGGGCAAGTCCAAGATCGGCACCACCGGGCGCGGCATCGGCCCGTGCTATCAGGACAAGGTGGCCCGCATCGGCGTCCGCTTCCAGGACGTGCTCGACGAGAAGATCTTCCGGCAGAAGGTCGAGGCGGCGCTGGATCTGAAGAACCAGATCCTGGTCAAGGTCTACAACCGCAGGGCGCTGGATCCCGAGCAGGTGGTGGACGCCGTGATGACCCAGGTCGAGGGCTTCGCCGACCGGATCGCCGACACCCGGCTGCTGCTCAACCAGGCGCTGGAACACGGCGAAACGGTGCTGCTGGAGGGTTCCCAGGGCACCATGCTGGACGTCGACCACGGCACGTACCCGTTCGTCACGTCGTCCAACCCGACGTCCGGCGGCGCGTGTGCCGGCGCCGGCATCGGGCCGAACCGGATCACCGCCGTGCTGGGCATCCTCAAGGCGTACACGACCCGGGTCGGCTCCGGCCCGTTCCCCACCGAGCTGCTGGACGAGATGGGCGAGCGGCTGCGCAAGTCCGGCGGCGAGTTCGGCGTGACCACCGGCCGGTCCCGGCGGACCGGCTGGTTCGACGCGGTCATCGCGCGCTATGCGGCCAGGGTCAACGGCATCACCGACTACTTCCTGACCAAGCTGGACGTCCTGTCCGGACTGGAGCGGGTGCCGGTGTGCGTGGCGTACGAGGTGGACGGTTTCCGCGTCGACGACATGCCGATGACGCAGACCGACGTGCACCACGCGACGCCGATCTACGAGGAGCTCGACGGCTGGTTCGAGGACCTCAGCGAGTGCCGCTCGTTCGAGGAACTGCCCGGGGCGGCGCAGCACTACGTGCACCGGCTGGAGGAGCTGTCCGGCGCGCGGATCTCGGTGATCGGGGTCGGCCCGGGCCGCGACCAGACGATCGTCCGGCACGACCCGCTCGCTTAGTCCCGGGACACCAGCCTGGCCTGTTCCAGGTCCAGGTCGCGCAGCACGCGGCGCAGCACCTCGTCGTCGATCTCGCCGTTGTTGCGCGCCGTCACGTAGACCGCGCGCTCGGCCTCCAGCGTTTCCAGGCGCAGCCTGCGGAACGACGCCGTCGGACTCTCCATGTCCTGGCGCCCCAACCGTTCCCAGGCCGCGTTGCCGCGCCGTTCGGCGAGGGTGCGCAGCCGCTCGACGATCGGTTCCGGCGTGTAGCTGCCGTCGTCGGCGACCAACTCGTCCAGCCGCTGCACCGCCGCCATCGCCGCGTCGTGCGCCGCCTGCGCCTCGGCCAGCGTGTCGGCAGCCTCGTCGTCACCGGTCACGCCGAGCACCCGGATCAGCCACGGCAACGTGGTGCCCTGGATCAGCAGCGTGCCCACGGTGACGGTGAACGCCAGCAGCAGCACCAGGTCCCGGCCGGGCACCGACTCCGGCACGGCGGCCGCGGCGGCCAGGGACACCACGCCGCGCATGCCGGACCACGCGATCACCGCGATGTTCCGCCACGGCGCCTGGTGGCTTCGATGTCGGCCGAACACCGGCAGGTACATCGTGGGCAGCACCCACACCACCCGGATCAGGATGGTGGCCAGCAGTACCGCGACCACCGGCCAGACCAGCGACGCGGGCGGGTGGCCGTTCGCCGCCGCCTGTTCGAAGACGTACCGGAAGTTCAGCCCGATCAGCGCGAACACCACCGACTCCAGCAGCACGTCCACCGACCGCCACACCGCCGTCTCCTGCAGCCGCGTGGTGTAGCCGGCGTAGGGCCCGAAATGCCCGAGATACAGGCCGGCGGTCACCACGGCCAGCACGCCGGACCCGTGCGCCGCCTCGGCCAGCAGGTACGCGGTGAACGGCACCACCAGGCCCAGCGCGCTCTCCACGACGTCGTTGGCCACCCGCGTGCGCACCGCGTGCACCAGCCAGCCCAGCACGAGTCCGACCAGCACCCCGACGGCCGTCGCCACGACGAAGGTCAGGATTCCGGCGCCCCAGGAGGTGGCCGTGCCGACCGCGGCCGCGATCGCGACCTTGAACGCGGTCAGCGCCGTCGCGTCGTTGACCAGGCTCTCGCCGGTCAGCACGGTCATCACCCGCCGGGGCAGGCCCAGCCGGCGACCGATCGACGCGGCGGCCACCGCGTCCGGCGGCGCCACCACGGCACCCAGCACCAGCGCGGACGCCAGCGGCAGGCCGGGCACCAGCCAGAACGCGACGAAGCCCACGGCGACCGTGGTGACCAGCACCAGCACCACGGCCAGCAGCGCGATCGGCCGCAGCTTGGCGCGGAAGGCCAGGTAGGAGCTGTCCAGCGCGGCCGAGTACACCAGCGGTGGCAGGAACAGCACCAGGATCAGGTTCGGGTCGATCTGGAACTCGGGCACACCCGGCACGTACGACACGATCAGCCCGACGACCACCAGCGCCAATGGCGCCGACCGGCCGAACTTGGTCGCCAGCGCGTTCACCGCGAGCGAACCGAGTACCACCAGCAACACGGCGATGTCCGACATCGGCTGCTCCTTCCCCGTCTGCTCGACCGGCGATAATCATGACGTGCCGAACAGCAGGGCCGACTGCCTCCATGTGACCGAGTTGCCGGAACCGGACGTGACACCGCTGGCCGAGGGGTGTCAGGAATGCCTGGCCGAGGGCAGGGAGATCTGGGTTCACCTGCGCCTGTGCCTGGCCTGCGGCCACGTCGGCTGCTGCGACTCCAGCCCGTACAAACATGCCGACGCGCACTTCGCCGAGACCGAGCATCCGGTGATGCGCTCGTTCGAACCGGGCGAGACGTGGCGCTGGTGCTACGTGGACAAGCGGTTGGTGTAAAGGGTGCCGCTGGTCGGTCGGTAGGCTGTTGCGCCGTGCGCGTACTGGTGATCGGGCCAGGTGCCCGGGAACACGCGATCCTGCTGGCACTGTCCCGCGATCCCGAGGTGACGGCGCTGGCCTGCGGGCCGGGCAACGCCGGCACCGAGGCCCTTGCCGAGTCCAGACCGGTTGACACGGGTGACCCGGTCGCGGTCGCCACGCTGGCCACCGACTTCGGTGCCGACCTGGTGGTGGTCGGTCCGGAGGCGCCGCTGGTCACCGGGGTCGCCGACGCCGTGCGCGCGGCCGGCGTGCCGTGTTTCGGCCCGTCCCGCGCCGCCGCCCGGATCGAGGGCTCGAAGGTGTTCGCCAAGGACGTGATGACGGCGGCCGGGGTGCCCACCGCGCACGGCGAGGTGGTGGACAACCCGGCCCGGCTGGACGCGGCGCTGGCCCGGTTCGGGCCGACCTACGTGGTCAAGGACGACGGCCTGGCCGCCGGCAAGGGCGTGGTGGTCACGGCCGACCTGGACGCGGCCCGGGCGCACGCGATGACCTTGCTGGACGGCGGCAGGGCCGTGCTGCTGGAGTCGTTCCTGGATGGTCCGGAGGTGTCGCTGTTCTGCCTGGTGGACGGCCGGACCGTGGTGCCGATGCTGCCGGCGCAGGACTTCAAGCGGGTGGGCGACGGCGACGCCGGCCCGAACACCGGCGGCATGGGCGCGTACGCCCCGCTGCCCTGGGCGCCGCCCGACCTGGCGGACGACCTGGTGGCCAGGATCGTGCGGCCGGTGGCCGACGAGCTGGCCGACCGGGGCCTGCCGTTCTCCGGGCTGCTCTACGCCGGTCTCATGCTCACCTCGGCCGGGCCGCAGGTGATCGAGTTCAACTGCCGGTTCGGCGACCCGGAGACCGAGTCGGTGCTGGCCCTGCTGGACACGCCGCTGGCCGGGCTGCTGCTGGCCACCGCCACCGGCAGGCTGGCCGAGCAGCCGCCGCTGGACTGGCGGTCCGGTGCCGCCGTGACCGTGGTCATCGCGGCCGACGGCTACCCCGGCCGGCCGCGCACCGGCGACGTGATCACCGGTGCCGACGCGGCTGGCGTGCTGCACGCGGGCACCGCGCGGCGCGCGGACGGTGCCGTGGTGTCCGCGGGCGGGCGGGTGCTGGCCGTCGTGGGCACCGGTGCCGACCTGGCGGCGGCCCGCGCGGACGCCTATCGGAGGGTGGCCGAGGTGCACCTGCCCGGCTCGCACCACCGCACCGACATCGCCGAGCGGGCCGCCGCCGGCGCGGTCGAGGTCCCTGCCTGACCGACAAACGGGAACCGGACGGCTGTCCTGGCCGTCCAACCCCGGCAAAGACGGGTTCCGGCGGCACATGTGCTTGGTAACCTGCACAGAGAGACCGACCGGCTACAGCACGTGGAGGGCACCATGGCAACCGAGCGGGTGGCCTCCGGCGGCCCGATGACCGATCCGGTGCTCACCGCGGCCAGCGGTGCCGGGCTGGGCGCCGAGATGACGGTCCCGCAGACGTCGTCCATCACGGTGAATCACGACAACGTGTTGCAGGCCGCCCGGATCATCCAGGACGCGCTGGACAACGAGGGCCAGCAGATCCTCACCAACCTCCCGCTGCTGCAGGTGATCGCGCCCGGCGAGGACCAGATCAGCATCCAGGCCGCACAGGCGTGGAACACGAAACTGGTCGGCGGCGCCGACTCCTACACGATCCAGGTGCAGCAGTACCTGCAGAACCTGGGCGAGCTGGTGACCAAGCTGGTCACGTCCGCGCGCCAGTACGGCTACTCGGAGGACCAGATCGCCGCCGCGTTCGGCCGCACCGGCCCCGGTGGCTGAGCGGCGTCCGGTCCTCGTGGGGACGGTGGTGATCATGCTGGCGGTCGCGGGCTGCACGACCACCCAGGTGGGCACGCCGACGGCGGCCGGCCCGGTCGCCCCGCGCTCGTCCACCTACCGGGCCCCCACCAACGGCTCCGCCGGGATCACCCTGCCGCCCCGTCCGTCCGACGTGCCGCTGACCGGCGTGCCGCCGTGCTCGCTGCTGACCGCGCCGCAGCGCACCGCCCTCGGCGTGTCCGCCGGCGTGCCGGGGCTGCCGGCCCAACTCGCCGACAACAGCCCCACCTGCAACTTCCGGATGGCCGACCCGACGGCGGGCGAGTACAACGTCGCCGTCGACACCAAGGACGGCATCCAGCTCTACCTGAACCAGGACCTGGCCGACAACGTCAGGCAGGTGTCCGTCGGCGGCTTCCCGGCGCTGGACGTCACGCTGAAGCCGCCCGACCTGCTGCAGGGCTGCATCACGGCGGTGAGCGTGGCCGCCGGCCAGATGTTCATGGTCGACCTGGGCCAGCCCGCCAGGGGGACGACCACCGACCAGTCGTGTGCCAGGACCGAGACGGTCGCCGATGCCGTGCTGACCACCGCGCGGACGCAGAAGTAAGGGGCAGACCATGGCCGAGAGGCTTCTCACCGACATCGTCGCCGCGGTGGACGACCTGATCACTAAGGCCGCGCAGGACATGTTCGGCACCGGCGGGAACTCCGACACGGCAGGCGTCGACTCCCTCCGCTGGGAGGGCATGTCCAACGCGCAGCTCGCCGACGCCGTCCGGCAGCTCAACTCCGGCCCCGGCGCGTCCGGCATCCAGCAGGCGGCCGATGCCCTGAGCACCATCGCGGACAACCTCAACCAGATGGACACCACGCTGAGCGCCCAGCTGAAGGCGATCGGCGTGAACTGGCAGAGCGAGGCCGCCGAACTGGCGGCGGAGCTGGGCACCGCCGCGTCGAGCTACGCGACGTCGGCCGGTGTGGCCACCGGTACCAACGCGGCCGCCGTCACCGCCCAGGGTGAGGCGTTCACCGCCGCCCGCAACTCGGTGCCGCACCCGAGCACGCTGGACAGCCCGCCGAACAGCTTCATGGACGCGGCAGGCGGCCTGCTCACCGGCCACGAGACCGACCAGGCGCCGCAGGCCGCCAAGTACGCGCAGGCCCGGCAGCAGGCCATCGACACGATGAACACCTACACCAGCCAGTCCCAGTCGCACCTGGCCAGCCACGCCCCGCTGCCCGCGCCGTACCCGGTGACGCACACCGCGCACGGTGTGGACACCGGCATCGGCCAGCAGGGCACCACGGTCTCCAGCTTCGTGCCGCCGGTCCAGGGCGTGCCCGGCGGTACGTCGGCCGGCGCTCCCGGCGGGCCCGGCGCGCCCGGCGGCGGTGGCCTGTCCGGCGCACCCACGGGCCCGGGCCTGCCCGGTTCACCGATCGGGGTGCCCGGCGGGACGGGCGGCCTGCCCGGCACGCCCGGTGCTCCCGGCGGTGGCGTTCCTGGCCTCCCCGGTTCGCCCGGGCTGCCTGGCGCGCCCGGCGGTGGTGGCGGCGTACCCGGCCTGCCCGGATCTCCTGGCGTTCCCGGAATCCCCGGCCTGCCCGGTACACCCGGCGTCGGTGGCGGTGGTGGTGGCATCGGCGGTGGTGGTGGCATCGGCGGTGGTGGCGGTGTCGGCGGCGGTTCGCCGACCGGGCCACTGGGACCGGGCCCGGTCAGCGGCGTCGGCACGCCCGGCGGCGGACCGGTGGCCGAGGGCATGCCAGGAGCGCCGGCCGCGGCCGCTGGGCTGAGCGGCTCGCTGGTCGAGGACGCGGCGATCGGCACCGCGATCGTCGGCGGCGCGGTCGGCGCCGGGATCGGCGGTGCCGCCGCGCGCAAGGACCAGCTCGTGCGCAGCCGGCAGGTCGGCGACCCGGTCGGCGACGTCGATGGCGAGGGCGACGCCCGCCAGCAGGCGGCGAGGGCACTGCTGGAACTGGAGGGCGACGAGGCGGCCGAGGCCGGTGCCAGCGCCCGGATCGGCGCCACGGCGCAACCGCCGCCGTCGCTGCTGGAGCCCGCGGTCGGACGGCGGTCGGACGGCGACACCGAGCGCCGTGACCGGTACGCCGAGTCCGAGGACATGTTCGCCGACGGCCGGATGGTGATCCCCGACGTGCTGGACGGCTCGGCCACACCCGACCCCGACGAGCCGAAGTAGCGCGACGTGGGCCTGCCCAGCAGCGTGGTGCTGTCCGCGCTGGAGTTCGACGTCGTGTGGGAGAGCCAGCGGCTCCCGCGCCGGCATGTCGTGCTGGACGTGCCGAGCCCCGGCGTGACCCGCAACCAGCGGGCGGAGCTGGTGGCGGGCGCGTGGGACGCGCTCGCCGGGCGCGGGCTGGCCACGCGCGGCAGGGTCGACCCGGAACTGGCCGACCGCCTGGCGCTGCTGGCCTACCCGGAGCGCTCGGTGGACGGCTGGGTGTGGACCGAACGGGAGATCAGGGGGTTGGCCGTCCAGTCCGGCCGGGACGCCGCGCTGGCCGTGGTGGACCGCGGTGAGGTGTGGCTCATCCCGGCCCGGGAGACGTCGCTGGTCGAGGCCGTCGTGTCGATCGCCGGTGACTGCCCGGCGGGTTATGGCCGTTCCACCAGCGTGCCGCTGGAGCTGCTGCGCTCGGCGGACAAGGCGGCAGGCGGCGACGCGCGCTCGATGGTGACGGAGTTGGCGGATCTGGGCGTGCCGCTGAGCAAGGCCCAGGTGCTGGCCGGGATGTTCGACGGCATGGTGGGGCGGGGCCAGTTCGGCGCCCAGCGCACCGGTTCCGGCCGGGTGACCCACCGGGCCGACCGGGTGGTGGCCTTCCACGACACCGGTCGCGGCCGCTACCTGTACCTGACCAGGCCGAGTGCGGACGGTCAGGTGTGGGCGACCGTCACCCCGGCGGACAACCGATCGGTGGCAGCTGCCGTCTGGGAGTTACTCGACGAGGTCTGACCGGACAGAATGTGACGGGAACCGGACGCGCCGTGGCACCGTCCGATCTCCAGGGAGCGGGCGGAGGGGGCCAGAGCGGTGGGAGCGTCCAGCTACAACGTCGCCGACATCACCCAGGCGCGGCAGACGATCGGCGCGGAGGCGGGCAAGTTCGGCAGCGTCGGCGACGCCGTGCCGGGCAGCGTGGCCGCCGGCATGTTCGGCACGCTGGCCAACTCGGCCGCCGTGGCGTCGGCCGCCGCGGAGCTGTGCTCGTCGGTGCGCAAGGAGTACGCCAAGGCCGAGTCGCTGGTCGGCTCGATCGAGCGGGCCCTGGACGAGAACCTGACGCACAACGCGACCACCGAGCAGAACAACAAGCGCTCCTTCTCCACGGAGCGGGTCTGAGGGTGGGGGACGAGTCGTGACCGCGAGAGATGAGGTTGCCGCGCTGCCCGGCGGCGCGGGCGAGGGCGTGGCCAACACGGCGAAACCGGTGTACACGGCCGATCCGGGGTCGATCACCGGCCTGGCCGACGACCTGACCAAGGCCGCCGGCACCGCAGAGGGCAGCGTCAGGTCGGTCGGCACCGCCGTGGCCGACCTGCACACCTGGCAGGGCGACACGGCCAACTCCTTCCGCGGCTACATGAGCCGCTTCAGCCAGGCGGGCAACGCCGGCCACGGCGCGCTCACCGCGGGCGCCGCCGCGCTGAACGAGGCCGCGCGCACGCTGACCGAGGGCAAGACCTCGCTGGAGAAGCTGTTCGAGCAGGTGCTCACCGACTACAAGAACAACGTCGCCGGCTACGGCACCACCGCGCCGCACCCCACGCCCGCCGAACGGGCGGAAGCGGCCGAGGCTGCCGTGTCCGACAACAGCGGCGCCGTCACCGGCGCGGTGAGCAGCATCAACGCTGCCCTCGGCACGGCGGCGGGCGACCTGCGCAAGGCGACCAGCGGCTTCAGCCCGAAGTTCTCGTCCTTGCCCGTGCCGTCCGAGGCACCCCCGGCCAGCACGACCCCGTCCAGCTACTCCCCGCCCGCCCACGGTGGCGGTGGCGGTGGTGGTGGTGGCCTGGGCCCGAGCGGCGGCCCGCCGTCCAGCCCGCCACCGGGCAACGTCCAGGAGTGGATCCAGGAGGCCATCAAGGTCCTGGAGGCCAACGGCGTGCCGGCCGGCGAGCTGAACGCCAGCGACATCTGGACGATCATCCAGCACGAGTCCGGCGGAAATCCGAACGCGATCAACAACTGGGACTGTGTGCCGCTGTCCACCCTGATCCTCACCCGGCGTGGCTGGCGCAAGCACGACGAGGTCCGCGTCGACGACCACACCATCGGCTACGAAGCCCGGACCGGCCGCAGTCGCTGGACCAGGATCACTCGCGTCGTGCGGCACCAGGACGCGCCGCTCGTCCGCATCGGCGACTCCCGGTGGTCGGCCACGACCACGCCCAACCACCGCTGGCTGCGCGACGACAACGCGACCGAGGCCGGCCTCGTCGCCACCGCGGACATCCGGCCGCTGGACCGCCTGCTGCTCGCGGCGCCCGCCGACACACCGGCGCGGCTGGACGTCGGCGTGGCCGGGGCGGCGACCCTCGGCCGGCTCGCCGGTGCCGGTCATCCCCGGTCCGACGCGGTCCACCAGGTGCTCGCCATGTCCACCCGACAGCGGGACGCGTGGCTGGCGGCGATCGCCGACGCCAAGGGCGCTCGTGCCGCGCAGCCGGGCCACACACGGCCGCAGGCCAGCATCCACCAGGCCCCGGGCACGGTCCTGGACGCGATCGCGCTGGCCGTCTACCTCTCCGGACACCGTCCCCGGGTGCTCGACGTCCGGCGCGCGGCCGACGACGAGGGTTGGCGGGCGGAGGCGGTCGTGCGGTCGCACCCGCCGGTCGTCACCGGCGGATTCCTGACCAGCGAGCCGGTCGGCCGGGCGGACGTCTGGTGTGTCACGACCGATCTGGGCAGTTGGACCGCGCGGGAGGACGAGCACATCTTCCTGACAGGCAACAGCAACGCGCAGGCCGGGCACCCGTCGAAGGGCCTGATGCAGACGATCGACTCCACGTTCCAGGCGAACATGCTCCCCGGCCACGGGAACGTCTACAACCCGGTGGACAACATCGTCGCCGGGGTGCGGTACGCGCTGTCCCGGTACGGCTCCATCGGGAACGTGCCAGGCATTGTTGCCGTCCACTCCGGCCACGCCTATGTGGGTTACTAGCCGACCGTAGGCTGCTGGGCATGCTCGAACATCTCAGCGGCCTGATGGCGGCTCGCCGGTCCGCGGTCGCCACATTCCACGTGATGGACGTGCTGACGGCGGCCAAACAGCGGCAGCGCACCCACGGCGACGTGGTGTCCCTGGGTGCGGGCCAGCCCTCCGCCGGCGCGCCCACCCCGGTGCTGGCCGCGGCCGAGGCGGCGCTGCGCGGCGACCCGCTGGGCTACACCGAACAGCTCGGCCTGCCCGAACTGCGGGCCGCCATCGCCGGCCACTACGGCCGCACCCACGGGTTGGCGGTGACCGGGCACGATGTGGTGATCACCACCGGCTCGTCCGGTGCGTTCCTGCTGGCGTTCCTGTCCGCGTTCGACGTGGGCGACCGGGTGGCGCTGGCCAGGCCCGGCTATCCGGCGTACCGCAACATCCTCACCGCGCTGGGCTGCGAGGTGGTGGATCTGCCGTGCGGGCCGGAGAACCGGTTCCAGCCGAGCGTGCGGTTGCTGGAGGAGCTGGCCGAGCCGGTGCGCGGCCTGGTGCTGGCCAGTCCGGCCAACCCGACCGGGACCGTCCTGCCGCCGGACGAGCTGGCCGACATCGCGCGATGGTGCGAGGCGCACGACGTGCGGCTGGTCAGCGACGAGATCTACCACGGCATCACGTTCGGCGCGGCCGTGGACAGCGCGTGGCGGACCTCCCGCGAGGCCATCGTGGTGAACTCGTTCTCCAAGTACTGGTGCATGACCGGCTGGCGGCTGGGCTGGATGCTGGTGCCCGAGCTGTTGCGGCCCGCGGTGTCGGCCCTGTCCAGCAACTTCACGGTGTGCCCGCCGACGCTGCCGCAGCGCGCCGCCGTGGCCGCGTTCGATCCGGAGTCGTACGCGCAGGTCGACCTGGAGGTGGCCCGGTACCGGGTGAACCGGGACGTGTTGGTGGCCGGCCTGGCCGAGCTGGGGGTCGATCGGGTGGCACCGGTCGACGGCGGTTTTTACCTCTACGCCGACGTGTCACACCTCACCACGGACTCGTTGGAGTGGTGTCGGCGGCTGCTGGCCGAAACGGGTGTGGCGATCGCGCCAGGGATCGACTTCGATCCGGTCGACGGAGGTAGGTTCGTGAGGATGTCGTACGCGGGCCCCACCCAGGACATGCGTACGGCGCTGGACCGGTTGCGGACGTGGCTGCCGGCGGGAACCGGACGCCGGCCCGGATCGTTCGGTCAGTGAGATTCTTGCAACGGTGAACGGGGAGGCTGTCTGATGTTGCTCAAGGTGATCGGCGCACTACTGGTCATCTGGCTGGCGTTCGTCGTCCTCGGCGTGGTGATCAAGGGCCTCGTCATCCTGGCCGTGGTGGGCGCGATCGCGTTCATCGGCACGGCGGGATACATGGCGATCAAGAACCGTTCGCAGAAGCGGATCGGCCGCTGACCCAGCCGCCGCCCGCCGTCAGCGGGCGATCTTGAGCCGATCCAGTACCTCGGTGATGTCGGTGGTCGACACGTCCCGATGGGTGACGAACCGGACCTGACCGCCGATGCTGGTGGCCAGGATGCCCAGGCCGGCCAGCTGGTCGAGAGTGGTGGACACGTCGGCGACGGACGCCAGCAGGATGTTCGTGGCCGGCGTGCCGACGTGCCAGCCCAGTTCGGCCAGGCCGGCGGCCAGCCGGGTCGCGTTCTCGTGGTCGGCGGCCAGGTCGTCGATGCGGTCCAGGGCGACCAGACCGGCCGCGGCCAGCACCCCGCCCTGCCGTACCCCGCCGCCCAGCATCTTGCGCAGCCGTCGCGCCTGCGCCACGAACTCGGATGTCCCCGCCACCATCGAGCCGACCGGCGCGCCCAGCCCCTTGGACAGGCAGACCTGCACGGTGTCCGCGCCCACGGTGAGCGCGGCGGGCGGCACGCCCAGGGCCACCGACGCGTTCCACAGCCGGGCGCCGTCCAGGTGCACGACCAGTCCGCAGTCCTTGGCCGCCGAGACCAGCAGGCAGTGCTCGTCCGGCGGGGTGACCGCGCCGCCTGCCTCGTTGTGGGTGTTCTCCAGGCAGAGCAGCCTCGGGCGCAGCTCGAAGTAGGCACCGCCGCTGCCGGCCACTGCTGCCCGGACCGCGCCCGCGGTGGTGCGGCCGGGTCCGCCGGTCCAGTCCAGGATCTCCGGCATGCCGCCGGCCAGCCACGCCGACGAGCCCAGTTCGTGGCCCAGCACGTGGGTGCCCCGGGTGGCCAGGAACAGGTCGCCCCGGTCCAGGTGGGCCATCAGCGCGATCAGGTTGCCCATGCTGCCGCTGGGCACCCACAGCGACTCGGCCGTGCCGAGCAGATCGGCGACCCGTTCCTCCAGCCTTCGCATGGTGGGGTCGCGTTCCAGGACGTCGTCGCCGACCTCGGCGTCCGCCATCGCGGCGCGCATCGCGCGATCCGGTTTGGTCACCGTGTCCGACCGCAGGTCGATGGGCTCGTGGATGGTCACGGCTCGATCACATCACACATCTGAGGGCTCGGGGCACCCTCCTTTGTCGTAAGGCATGCGACAGTCGGGCCGGAACGGGCACCCCTACTGTGCAACCCCACAGCGGGTGGCGCCCGTCTACCCGACGAACGGACACGAGCGGAGAGAGTTCGCTTGGAGCAGCGCGACGAGCAGGAGTTCGCGGAGTTCTTCGTGGCCCGGCGGGACGCCGTGCGGCGGAGCGCGTACCTGCTCTGCGGCGACTGGCACCGCGCGGACGATCTGGCGCAGACCGCGTTCGTGTCGTTGTACCGGCGCTGGCGCAAGATCCGGGACAAGGGTGCCCTGGACGCCTACCTGCGGCGGACGCTGGTGCACGCGGTGATCGACGAGTCGAGGCGGCCGTGGCGAAGGGAGCGGTTCACCGATGAGGTGCCGGAGCGGCCCACCGGGGCACCGGACGTCGGCGACACCGTCGCGACCAGGACCGCGCTGCTCGCGGCGCTGCGCAAGGTCCCGCCGAGGCAGCGGGCCGTGCTGGTGCTGCGGTTCCTCGACGGCCTCGACGTGGCGGGCGTCGCCGAGGTGTTGGGCTGCACGGAGGGCACGGTGAAGAGCCAGACGGCGCGCGGGCTGGCCGCGTTGCGCACCCAGCTGGGTGACGCACTGGACGACCTGAGATTCGCCGGCTGACCGGCGGAGGAGGTGACGTGGGTGGACGAGCGGCAGCTGGCTGAGCTGTTCCGGGCAACGGCCGGGCAGGCCCCGCCCGCGTCCTTCGACGAGAACGACGTGGCCTCCGCGTCCCGCAAGGTCACCCAGCGTAGGCGCACGGTGCTCGCCAGTGGTGGTGGACTCGCAGTCGTGCTGCTCGCGGTGGGTCTGGTGTTCGGCGCGGGCGGCTTCGGGCACACTCTCAGTGGTGGCTCCGCTGGGGTGGCCGTGGGCTCCGCCCCGGCCGGCAGTCGAACCAATGGACACAGTTTCGGACCGGCGTTGGCCGGACCCGAGGGCGTGACACCGCGCACGCCGAGTTTCCCGGCGACGTCGCCTTTGCAGGGGGGCGCCGGCGCCGGGGAGGCCGGCCATGGAGCCGGCAGCACCCATGCGGGGTGCGGCCCGACGGACGGGGGGCTCGCTGTCGCCCTCGCCAGCGAACTCCCCTCCGTCGGTGCGCCGGTGGCCTCACCGGCCGCGCTGATCTGCCCGCCCGGTGCCCGGACGGTGACCTACGCGGTGTCCGGTGGTCACGTGAGCGCCGTGCTGGTGCCCTCGGCGACCGGTGGCGTGGTCGGTGATCCGACCGCAGGGTCGCGGAGCCACCGGGGTGCGTCGGTGAGTGGGAAGTGGACGGTGGTCGTGCTTGCGGTGCCGGCATCGCCAGGTGGTGCCGCGCCGCTGGCGGACCGGTTGACCGCGATCCAGGAGGCGGTCGCCGGCCGGTTCTGACGCCGGCGGTCCCAGTAGGCTTGGCGGACGTGAGCAAGCCGAACATCCCCAACGTGCTGGCGGCCCGGTACGCGTCCGCCGACCTGGCCACCCTGTGGTCGGCCGAGCACAAGATCGTCCTGGAGCGCGAGCTGTGGCTGGCCGTGCTGCGCGCGCAGGCCGAGCTGGGGCTGGCCGTGCCGGACGGGGTGCTCGCCGACTACGAGCGGGTGCTGCCCACCGTCGACCTGGACTCCATCGCGGCCCGCGAGCGGATCACCAAACACGACGTGAAGGCGCGGATCGAGGAGTTCAACGCGCTGGCCGGCCACGAGCTGGTGCACACCGGCATGACCAGCCGCGATCTCACCGAGAACGTCGAACAGCTGCAGATCCGCCGGTCCCTGGAGCACCTGCGGGTCCGGTTCGCGGCCGTGCTGGCCCGGCTGGCCACCCTGGCCGCCGAGCACGCCGGCCTGGTCATGGCGGGCCGTTCGCACAACGTGGCCGCGCAGGCCACCACGCTGGGCAAACGCTTCGCCAGCACCGCCGACGAACTCCTGGTCGCGTTCGCCCGGCTGGACGACCTGATCGCCCGCTACCCGCTGCGCGGCATCAAGGGCCCGGTCGGCACCGCGCAGGACATGCTTGACCTGCTGGGCTCGCCGGACGCGGTGCGGCGGCTGGAGCAGGCGGTGGCCGAGCACCTGGGCTTCGAGCACGTGCTGACCAGCGTCGGCCAGGTCTACCCGCGCTCGCTGGACTTCGACGTGGTGTCCTGCCTGGTCCAGCTGGCCGCGGCACCGGCCGGCCTGGCCACCTCGATCCGGCTGATGGCCGGCCACGAGCTGGTCACCGAGGGCTTCCTGCCCGGTCAGGTGGGCTCGTCCGCCATGCCGCACAAGATGAACACCCGCTCCAGCGAGCGGGTCAACGGCCTCGCGGTGGTGCTGCGCGGCCACCTGTCGATGGTCGGCGAGCTGGCCGGCGACCAGTGGAACGAGGGCGACGTGTCGTGTTCCGTGGTGCGCCGGGTGGCGTTGCCGGACGCGTTCTTCGCGCTGGACGGGCTGGTCGAGACGTTCCTCACGGTGCTGGACGGCTTCGGTGCCTTCCCGGCGGTGATCGCCCGCGAGCTGGACCGCTACCTCCCGTTCCTGGCCACCACGAAGGTGCTGATGGCCGCGGTGCGGGCAGGCGTCGGCCGCGAGGCGGCGCACGAGGTGATCAAGGAGCACGCCGTGGCCGTCGGTCTGGCCATGCGGGAGGCGGGCGCCGAGCGCAACGACCTGGTCGACCGGCTGGCCGCCGATCCCCGGCTGCCGCTGGACCGGGCCGCGCTGGACGCACTGCTGGCCGACCGGGTGTCGTTCACCGGCATGGCCGGCGCGCAGGTGGCCGACGTGGTCGAGCGGGTGGCCAAGGTGATCGACCGCTTCGGCCCGGCGACCGCCTACACGCCGGAGCCGATCCTGTAGGTCCTGTTTCCCAAGCCTCCCTTCGCCCGGGTCACCGGCCGCCGCCCTGGGCGTTCCCGCTGCCTGGCCAGGCTTGTGAAGCAGGACCTGGGTCACCGGCTCAGCGTCACGTCGCCGGACCCGCCGCCGAGCGCCTCGACGGCCGAGCCGCCGTTGACCGCCAGCGCCACCTGACCCGCCGAGTCCACGTGCACCACCAGGGTGCCGAGCGGGACGTCGCCGAACGTGCCGCCCACCGTGGCGTCCACAGTGGACCGGTAGTGCCGCACCCTGACCCGGTCGCCGGTGCGCAGGCCGAGCGCGGCCAGTTCGGCCTCGGTGGCCGCCAGCTGGAGGTTGCCGAACCGGTCGACGCCGATGATGTCGCTGGTCAGCCGCCGTGCCGTGACCACGGTGCGCGGCTCGGGCAACCGGACCAGGTCGGCCACCTCGGGCCCGAACTCGGCGGGTGACACGCCCGTGGCCAGGTGCGCCACGGCCGGGGCGAAGATGTCCCGGCCGTGGAATGTGAGTGAGACGACGGGCAGCCGGTACTTCGGCTCGGCCAGCTCGTAGGCGGTCAGCACCCCGCCGAGCGTGTCCGCGGCCGGTAGCAGCAGACCGTTGTCCGGGCCGACCAGCAGACTCGTCGGGGTCACCACCACGACGGCCCGCCGGGCCGTGCCCACTCCGGGGTCGACGACCGCGAGGTGCACCGCGGGTGGCAGGTAGGGCACCGTCTGGGCGAGCACGGTGGCGCCGCGCCGGATGTCCTGCGGGCTGACGTCGTGGGTCACGTCCAGGATCCGCACACTCGGCGCTATCCCGGCGATCACGCCCTTGCAGGCCGCGACGAACCCGTCCGACGTGCCGTAGTCGGTGGTGAAGCTCACCCATTCGTAGTGCACCGGGACATTGTCCCGGTACCCGTAAGCTCCCGTGCCGTGCCGACACTCGCCGACTACCCGCTGGTCGCCACCGGCAAGGTGCGCAGCCTGTACGCCGTGGACGACGACCACCTGTTGTTCGTCGCGTCCAACCGGCTGTCCGCCTTCGACCACGTGCTGGCCAGCGAGATCCCGGACAAGGGCCGGGTGCTGACGGCGATGAGCGTGTTCTGGTTCGAGCTGTTGGCCGACGTGGTGCCGCAGCACCTGGTGGCGTGGGACGACGAGCGGGTACCGGCCGAGGTGCGGGGCAGGGCGCTGCTGGTGCGGCGCCTGGCCATGGTGCCGGTGGAGTGCATCGCCCGCGGCTACCTGGCCGCGTCCCGCCTGGCCGACTACCGGGCCACCGGCGCGCTGAGCGGGGTGTCGCTGCCGGCCGGGCTGGTCGAGTCGGACCGGCTGCCGGAGCCGATCTTCACGCCGACGACCAAGGCGGACCTCGGCCGGCACGACGAGGACATCACGTTCGACGACGTGGCGAAGGAGGTCGGCGCCGACCTGGCGGAGCGGCTGCGGGACGCCACGCTGCGGGTCTACCGGCGGGCCGCCGCGCACGCCGCCGAGCGGGGAGTGATCCTCGCCGACACGAAGTTCGAGTTCGGCGTCGCCCACGACGGCACGCTGGTGCTGGCCGACGAGGTGCTCACCCCGGACTCGTCGCGCTACTGGCCGGCCGACGGCTACACGCCGGGCCGGGCCCAGCCCTCGTTCGACAAGCAGTACGTGCGCGACTGGCTGGTCTCGCCCGCCGCCGGCTGGGACCGGGCCGGGGACACACCGCCGCCCGCACTGCCGGCCGACGTGGTCGCCAACACCAGGGCCCGCTACGTCGAGGTCTACGAGCGGATCACCGGGCGATCGTTCGCCGACTGGCCGGGCAGCGGCTGAGCCGAGTTTTCGCTGACCCGCACCTCATGTGTCACCTGGCCGATTCCTGCCGGTCACCGCGTTGTGGCGCACTGGAACCGTGACCGCACGACTGGTCGTCTCGGTGTCCGGCCTGACCACCGCGCCGCTGGCCGCGAGCCGCTCGCTGGCCGCCCAACTGGACAGCCGGCAGGTGCCGCTGTCGCTGCTCGTCGCGCCGCGCCGGCTCGCGGCGGCACCCGCCGTCGCCGACTGGGTGAGCTCCCGGGTGGCCCTGGGTGACGCGCCGCTGCTGCGCGGCCTGGACCGCCTGGCCGGCCAGCCCCGGCCGGACCGCTGGCTGGCCACCGCCGGCATGGCGGTGCTGCCGGCGCACGAGACCCGGCTCCAGCTGATCGCCGCCCGGACCACGCTCGCCCAGCTCGACCTGACCGTCGACGGCTACGCGCCGCCCGGCTGGCTGGTCCCGCCCGGCACGCTGGAAGTGTTGCGCCACAACGGTTTCACCGTGTGCGCGGAGCTGCGCGGGGCGCGTGACCTGCGGACCGGCGAACTCGTCGCCGGCCGGGTGCTCGGCGCCGGCCCCGCTCCCTGGCACGGCGAGCGGACCGAACCGTGGTGGTGTCGGGCCATGGTGCTCGGCGCGGCCCGCGCGGCCCGGCTGGGCCGCCTGGTCCGGCTGGCCGTCCCGGCGGCCGACCTGGCCCGGCCCGGTATCGCCGGTGCCGTACTGGACGCCGTGGACATCGCGCTGCACTTCGGCGCCGTGCCCACCACCTACCCCGAGCTGGTCGGCCCGGTGGTGCCGGCGCAACGCTCCCGGCCGTCGGTCACAGGGCGGTCGACTCCCCGTGCGGTGGCGCGCTGACCGTCGCCCCACCCAGCCGCTCCAGCAGCCCGTAGTAGAGGGCGAGGCCGGGCTCGGCGAGGACCGCCTGGTGGATCGGCATGGCCACCCTCGGCCGGACCGCCCGGACGAAGTCGATCGCCTCGCTGGCCTTCAGCCAGGGCGCCGCCACCGGCACACCCAGCACGTCCACGGCCTGCTCGGGCACCACCAGCGAGTCGCCGGGGTGGTAGTAGGCGCCGTGGTCGATGACGTAGGCGTTGTTCGCGATGACCGGCACGTCGGGGTGGATCACCGCGTGCCGGCCGCCCGCCACGTGCACCGCGGCGCCGGCGATCGTGGTGTGCTCGCCGGCTCGCAGCACGGTCGGCGTGAGCCCGGCCTCCTGGACGACCGGTGCGGTGTCCTCGTCCACGACCAGCGCGGCCTTCGGGTTCGCGACCAGCAGGGCGGGCAGGCGCTCGGCGTCCAGGTGGTCCGGGTGCTGGTGGGTGACCAGGACCGCGTCCAGCTCCCGTGCCGTCTCGAAACCGGTGGCGAACGTGCCGGGATCGATCAGCAGCCGCGCCGAGTCGGTCTCCAGCAGTACACACGAGTGTCCGAAGTGGATGATCCGCACGATGTGCCTCCCTGGGACGACGGTGCCGCCCACCCTAGGCGAGGATCGCGGCCTCCTCCTCCAGGGACAGCCCTGACCTGCGTGGCCGGTCCAGGCCCAGCTCCCGTTCGGTGGCCAGCGCGCCGGCCACCGTGTCGGCCAACGGCCGCACCGGCATGCCGGCGTCCAGTGACGGCTGCGGGTCGTGCGACTTCATCCCCCAGTGGCTGGGCGGCAGCCAGAGCGGCAGCGACGTGGGGCCGCCGTAGTAGTTGATGCCGGCCTCGGTCAGCTTCTCCGCCGCGACCGGCACCAGTTCGGCGTCGCCGCCGACCAGCTCGGCGATCCCCCGCAGGGTCTGCCCGAGCGTGCTGATCGGTCCGATGCCGTCGTAGGTGCCGGTGGTGCCGCGCTCGCCAGCGTCCACGATCCAGTCGGCCAGGTCGCGCACGTCGATGATCTGGATCGGCTGGTCCGGCGAGTCCGGCACGACCACCCGGCCGCCCCTGGCGAACCGGCCGGGCCAGTAGCCGAAGCGGTCGGAACGGTCGGCGGGCCCGGTGATCAGGCCGGGGCGGACCACGAACGCCTTCTCACCCATGGTCTCGCGGACGGCGTTCTCGCTGGCCACCTTGATCGCGCCGTACCGATTCGGGTCGATCTCGTCGTCGTCGCCCCGACTCTCCCGCAGCGGTTCCAGCAGCGGCGCGTCCGGCCGCTGACCCTGCGTCTCGTTGTCCGCGTAGACGTTGACCGTGGACACGAACGTCCAGTGCCCGGCGGACGGTGCCAACAGCTCCAGTGCGTCGGCCACCCACGGGTAGGACATCGGGGCGATGTCGACCACGGCGTCGAAGGTCGATCCGGCCAGTGCCGCCAGGCCGTCCGGCCCGTCCCGGTCGACGGGGACGTGGACGGCGCCGTCGGGCACCGAGCCGGACTTGCCCCGGGCCGCGCAGGTCACCTGGTGTCCCCTCGCCACCGCCCTGGCGGCGACGGCCCCGCCGACGAATCCCGTTCCACCCAGCACCAGAAGTCGCATGCGAGCACTCTGCACCCGACCGGGGACCCGCGCCAGGTGTCTCCGCCAGGAGCGAACACCCTGCTCAGGTACCATTCACGGGTACCGCCACCACCACACCGGGAGTACGCCAGTGGCCCGTGTCGTCGTCGACGTCATGCCCAAACCGGAGATTCTCGACCCACAGGGACAGGCCGTCGCCAACGCGCTGCCCCGCCTCGGCTTCACCGGCATCACCGAGGTCCGCCAGGGCAAGCGGTTCGAGCTGGAGGTGGACGACTCGGTGGACGACGACACGCTCGCCAGGATCGCCGACGGCCTCCTGGCCAACCCGGTGATCGAGCAGTGGACCGTGCGCAGGGTCGAGGCATGAGTCGCATCGGGATCGTCACCTTTCCCGGCAGCCTGGACGACGTGGACACCGCCCGCGCGGTCCGTCAGGTGGGCGCCGAGCCGGTGGCGCTGTGGCACGGCGACGCCGACCTGCGGTCGGTGGACGCGGTGATCCTGCCCGGGGGCTTCTCCTACGGCGACTACCTGCGGGCCGGCGCGATCGCCCGGTTCGCCCCCGTCATGGGCGAGGTGATCCGGGCCGCCCGCGGCGGCCTGCCGGTGTTGGGGATCTGCAACGGTTTCCAGGTGCTGTGCGAGGCCGGCCTGCTGCCCGGCGCGCTGACCCGAAACGAGAGCCTGCACTTCGTGTGCCGGGACCAGCCGCTGCGGGTGGCCAACCCGGACACGGCGTGGACCGGCAGCTACACGGTGGGCGCGGAGATCGTCATTCCGCTCAAGCACATGGAGGGTTGTTACGTGGCCGACGCCGACACGCTGCGGCGGCTGTCCGGCGATGGCCGGGTGGTGTTCCGCTACCTGGGCAATCCCAACGGTTCCCGCGACGACATCGCCGGCGTCACCGACGACACCGGCCGGATCGTCGGCCTGATGCCGCATCCCGAGCACGCCATCGACCCGCTCACCGGACCGGGCACCGACGGGCTCGGCATGTTCGAGTCGGTGCTGGACCACCTGGTGGCGGCATGACGTCGATCGACACCCAGGACACCGTCGAGCACGCGGCGGCGACGCCCGACCATCCGCAGCCCTACCGCGAACTGGGCCTGCGCGACGACGAGTACGCCAGGATCAGGGACATCCTCGGGCGCCGGCCGACCGACGCCGAACTGGCGATGTACTCGGTGATGTGGAGCGAGCACTGCTCCTACAAGTCCAGCAAGGTCCACCTGCGCTACTTCGCCGAGACCACCACCGACGAGATGCGCGCCAAGATGCTCGCCGGCATCGGCGAGAACGCGGGCGTGATCGACGTCGGTGACGGCTGGGCCGTGACGTTCAAGGCGGAAAGCCACAACCATCCGTCCTATGTGGAGCCTTTGCAGGGTGCGGCCACCGGTGTCGGCGGCATCGTCCGCGACATCCTGGCGATGGGCGCCCGGCCGCTGGCCGTGCAGGACTCCCTCCGGTTCGGCCCGGCAGACGCGCCGGACACCCGGCGGGTGCTGCCCGGAGTCGTGGCCGGCGTCGGCGGCTACGGCAACTGCCTCGGCCTGCCCAACATCGGCGGCGAGGTGGTGTTCGATGCCACGTACGCCGGCAATCCACTGGTGAACGCGCTGTGCGTGGGCGCGATGCGAGCCGAGGACCTGCACCTGGCGCACGCCTCCGGGCAGGGCAACAAGGTGATCCTGTTCGGCGCGCGCACCGGCCTGGACGGCATCGGTGGCGTGTCGGTGCTCGCGTCCGACACGTTCGCCGGTGACGAGGGCGGCAGCGGCCGCAAGAAGCTGCCCAGCGTGCAGGTCGGCGACCCGTTCACCGAGAAGGTGCTGATCGAGTGCTGCCTGGAGCTGTTCGCGGCCGGGCTGGTGGTCGGCATCCAGGATCTCGGCGGGGCAGGACTGTCCTGCGCGACCAGTGAGCTGGCCAGCGCGGGCGACGGCGGCATGCTGGTCGACCTGGACCGAGTTCCGTTGCGGGCCAAGGACATGACGCCCGCGGAGATCCTGTCCAGCGAGTCGCAGGAACGCATGATGGCCGTGGTGCGCCCGGCCGACGTGGCGGATTTCCTTGCCGTGTGCCGGAAGTGGGACGTCATCGCCACCGAGATCGGCGAGGTCACCGACTCCGACCGGCTGGTGATCACCTGGCACGACGCGGTCGTGGTGGACGTGCCGCCGCGCACGGTCGCCCACGAGGGCCCGGTCTACCAGCGGCCGGTGGCGCGCCCGGCCACCCAGGACGCACTGATCGCCGACACCCCGGACCGGCTGGCCAGGCCGGCC
The DNA here is from genome assembly GCA_036491115.1 of Pseudonocardiaceae bacterium. Classification (GTDB taxonomy): domain Bacteria; phylum Actinomycetota; class Actinomycetes; order Mycobacteriales; family Pseudonocardiaceae; genus DATEPR01. The sequence goes on along the minus strand of DASXCQ010000099.1, from coordinate 47,842 downwards.
GCCCCGGATGAGTTGCGGGCGACACTGCTGCGCATGGTCGGCTCGCCCAACCTGGCGTCCCGGCGGTGGGTCACCCAGCAGTACGACCGCTACGTGCGCGGTGGCACGGTGCTGGCGCAGCCCGCCGACGCCGGCATGATCCGGATCGACGAGCGGACCGGCAGGGGCGTCGCCGTCGCCACCGACTGCAACTCGCGGTTCGTCGCACTCGACCCGTACGCGGGGGCGCAGCTGGCGCTGGCCGAGGCGTACCGGAACGTCGCCGTCACCGGTGCCGTGCCGGCGGCCGTCACCGACTGCCTGAACTTCGGCTCGCCGGAGGACCCCGGTGTGATGTGGCAGTTCCGGGAGGCCCTGCACGGCCTGGCCGACGGCTGCCGCACGCTGGGCATCCCGGTGACCGGCGGCAACGTCAGCTTCTACAACTCCACCGGCGCCACCGCGATCCTGCCCACACCGCTGGTCGGCGTCCTCGGCGTGATCGACGACGTCCGGCACCGGATCCCGACCGCGATCGGCCCCGGCCAGGACCTGTTCCTGCTCGGCGCGACACGCGACGAGTTCGGCGGCTCCGAATGGGCCCATGTGACGCACGGCCACCTCGGCGGCCGGCCGCCGGTGGCCGACCTGGCGGCGGAACGGCTGCTCGCCCAGACGCTGCACGAGGCGTCCCGCGCCGGCCTGGTCGCGGCGGCCCACGACCTGTCCGACGGCGGCCTGGCCCAGACCGTGGTCGAGGCGGCCCTCGTCGGCGGCGCCGGCTGCCGGATCACGCTGCCGGCCGACGCGGACCCGTTCGTGTGGCTGTTCGCCGAGTCGTCGGCGCGGGTTCTGGTCGCGGTGCCGGCCGAGTCGGCGGACCGGTTCGCGGCGTCGTGCGCCGAACGCGGTCAGCGGGCCACCCGGATCGGCGACGTGCCGGCCGGTTCGGCGGACCTGGCCATCGAGGGCGTGGCGACGTTCGGGCTGGCCGAACTGTCCGCTACCTGGGAGGGCACGCTGCCCGCGCTGTTCGGCTGAGAGCTACGTGCGGATCAGGCCCCGGCCGGGTTCGCGGGTGTCCCGGGTGTCGACCACCCAGCCGACCGGCAGGCGCACGTCGTGCAGCAGCGACACGTGCATGCCGGTGGTGCGGCCGATCAGACCCTCGGTGTTGACGAAGCTCAGCTCGCCCAGGAATTCCGTGTGCTGGAAGTCCACAGTGGTGCCGAACCGGCAGCCGGCGAACGACACCCGGTCGGCGAACGTGGCGTAGGCGAACTTCGTCTCGCCGCGGAACTCCGCCCGGTCGAACTCGACCGGGCCGCTGGCGGTGAAGTTGCTCCACCACGAGATGCCCTGGCACAGCATGTCGTTGGCGCGGAACACCTCACCCCACAGGTGGGCCCAGGTGAGCCAGATAGGGCCGGTGAACCGGGCGCCCTCGAACGACACCGCGGTGTAGAAGTGCGCCGAGCGCGCGGTGAAGGTGCCGACGTGCTTGTGCGAGAGGTCGAAGTACTCCAGCGCGGCGCCGGTCAGGTCGAGGTGGTGGTCGGGTGGGTCCGGTTCGGACGTGGACGGCAACAGGTCGATGATCAGCCGCTGCGCCGCCAGCCGGACCTGGCGCTCGCGGTCGGACTCCACGTCCTGCCAGGCGTTGTCCTGTTGCTCGGCGGGCGGATCGGCGGCCGTGTCCGCCGTGCGGCGCTCCAGGTAGGTGGCGTGGTCGTAGGGGCGGCGCAGGTACGCGCACAGGATGTCCAGCGTGGTCTGCGTGTAGTCGGGCCGGTTCCTGGCCAGGCCGGCCAGTGCGTGCAGCGCGCCGACCCGGACCTGGTCGGCGTCGTGCCCGAGCAGTTCCAGTGCCCTGGCGAACCGTTCGTCCGCGGTGCGGCCCCGGTCGTCGGCGACCCGCTGGCGGTCCAGTTCCTGCCGGGACTCCTCCAGCCGCAGCTTCCGGTCGTCCAGTTCGGTGCGCTGGTCGTCCAGCGTGTGGTGTTGTTCGGCCAGCCGCTGCCGGCGGTCCAACAGCCACAGCGCGTACAGCGCCAGCACGACGGCGGCCGCCAGTCCACCGGTCTGCAGGGCGCCGGCGGCACTGGTGCCCGCCGCGTTCAGCAGCAGGCCGGAGACCAGCGTGAACATGCCGACGGCCAGGACGAGCGCGCCGATGAGCACCCACGGTCGCTGCTGGTCGTGTCGCTCGCCGGATCCCGTCGACACCCACGCGAACACCAGCGACAGCGCGCCTCCCGCGGTGCACAACCATCCGAGCACCAGCCAGGGCACCGCGCTCATCCGATCACCTCTCCCGACGCCCCCGACAACGTGTGCACAGCAATACCACCTTTGTCCGCCGACCGGGATAACCCGATCGGCACAGGTGGATTACGCCTCACGCCGCCGGAAACCGGCGACCGGCCGCCCCGCTGACCAGACGGGACGACCGGCGGCCGGTGTCGGGACTCAGCCGTTGGCCAGTGCCTGCACCCGGGTGATGTCGCCGTTGAACGCGTCCTGGTCACCGGGGAATACGCCGGAGTCGGCGAACTGCCAGATGGTCTGGACCGGCCAGTTGAACGGCATCGTGCCGGGCGTCGTGCAGTAGCACGCGAGCATCAGCGGGTTGGTGGACGAGAAGTCGCCCTGGTTGCCGGTGCACGTGCGCCACCAGTCGGTCGTGGTGTAGATGACCGGCCAGCGGGTCGTCCTGGCGTGGTACTCGTTGCTGAACGACAGGATCCAGCTGACCATGCCGGCCTGGCTCAGTCCGTAGCACTCGGCGCCGTACGGGTTGTACTCGATGTCCAGCAGGCCGGGCAGGGTCTTGCCGTCCTTCGACCAGCCGCCGCCGTGCGCGACGAAGAAGTCGGCCTGGGTGGAGCCGGCCGTGGTGTTCGGCGTGGCGAAGTGGTACGCGCCCCTGATCAGGCCGTTGCTGAAGGAGCCGTTGTACTGCTGGGCGAAGTCGGGGTTGGTGTAGTAGGTGCCCTCGGTCGCCTTCATGTAGGCGAACTTGCCACCGTTCGCCGCCACCGTCGCCCAGTTGACCGCGCCCTGGTGGCTGCTCACGTCCAGGCCCTTGGTACCGGAGACCGCCAGCGGCAGCACCGTCGCGCGTGCGGCCATCGCCGGTTCGTGCGCCTTGACGGTCGAGCCCAGCCAGTCGTTCTGCGGGTGGGTGACCAGTCGTTGGGCGGCGATCTGAGCCGGCGTCTGGTGGAACGGGTTGGCCGTGGCGGAGGCGGGGGCGACGGCGCCGATCAGCACGGCACCGACGAATGTCCCCGAGGCTAATGCTCCGATTGCGGCGCGCCTTACCCCGAGCGAGAACTTCATGGTTGACCCTTTCGATGTGCCCTCGATTTGTGGCCGGAGGTTTGCGACCACCGGCCGCTGGGTAGTCTGCTGCACGTGACAAGCCGTTGTCACGGCTTGTGGTTAATCAGCCACGACGATCACGTGAGAAATCGGTGAGCGGTTGGCGCCGCCTTTTGTCAATTGTTAATCGCTATATTGTTCGACGGCAGCAGAAATCGCCGCGCGTCGTTTTGTGGCGCGCGGCGCCCCGGGTCAGCCAGCAGTCTGCTGGATCGCTAACCGGATGTCACGACAGTTAGTCAATAGTTAACGAGACACCCCGGTCAGCCCACCGCCAGGGCTCGGAGTTCGGCCGCCGTCCCGTGGTACTCGTCCTGGTCGCCCGCGTACCTGCCGGAGTCCGCGTACTGCCAGATCGACCACGTCTTCCAGCCCGGCGGCAGTGCGCCGAGCACGTCGTTGTAGCGGGCGATCCACAGTGGATCCGCACCGAAACTCGCGTTGTTGCCCATGCACAGCGACCACCACGACGTGCTGGTGTAGATCGCCGGCCATCTGCCGGTCGTGCTGTGCACGGTGTTGACGAACGCCCGCACCCACGACACCAGTGCGGCCGGTTTCATGCTGTAACAGGACTGCCCGTACGGGTTGTACTCCAGGTCCACTGCCGGCGGCAGCGTCCTGCCGTCGTGCGACCACCCCCCACCGTGGTTGACGAACCAGTTGGCCTGGGCGGCGCCCGGCGACGAGCTCGGCGTCGCGAAGTGGTACGCGCCCCTGATCAGCCCCGCCTTGAAGGCGCCGTTGTACTGCTGGGCGAAGTACGGGTTCGTGTAGGAGCCCGCCTCGGTGGCCTTCACGTAGACGAACTTCGCGCCGTTGTGCGCGGTCGTGGTCCAGTTGGCGTTGCCCTGGTGGCTGCTCACGTCCAGACCCAGGGTCTTGGCGGAGTTCGCGGCGGCCGACTGCGGGCCTGCCATCGCGCGGAGGCCGCCGCCCTCGTGCTCGGCGATCTGCGAACCGGCCCAGTCGTCCTGCGGATGGGTGATCGCGGGTGCCGAGGGCGCGGCCGAGGCTGGTGCGGCGGTGAGCAGGCAGGCCAGCAGTGGGGTCAGTGCGGCCACCAGAGCACAGTTCTTCGCGCCAACCACAGCAATCCCCTGACGTCCGGGCGAACGATCATGCGCTGTTCGGACTACAGAGTGCCGCCGGTCGGGTGGTACCGCATCTCGACCGGTTGCCGGGCACCGGCCCTCGCTAGGGTCGGGGCATGCCACTGGAACACCCGTCGGCCCGTCGCCGGACCGGCTCCGGCCAGGATGTCGCCGTGAATCCGATGTTCACCCGGGTGCCTGTCCAGGTGCCGAAGGACTCGCTCCCGCCGCGTGGCATCGACCCGGAGATCGCTTACCAGATCGTGCACGACGAGCTGATGTTGGACGGCAACGCCCGGCTCAACCTCGCGACCTTCGTCACCACGTGGATGGAGCAACAGGCCACCCGCCTGATGACCGAGACGTTCGACAAGAACATGATCGACAAGGACGAGTACCCGCGCACCGCCGAACTGGAGTCCCGGTGTGTGCGGATGCTCGGGCAGCTCTGGCACGCGCCGGGCGAGGCCGCCGCGGTCGGGTGTTCAACCACCGGATCGAGTGAAGCCTGCATGCTCGCCGGGCTGGCCCTGAAGCGCCGCTGGCGGCACCGCAGGCAGGCCGCCGGCAGGTCCATCGAGCGGCCCAACATCGTGATGGGCATCAACGTCCAGATCTGCTGGGACAAGTTCGCCAACTACTGGGATGTCGAACCGCGGCTGGTGCCGATGGACGGCGACCGGTTCCTGCTCTCCGCGGAGGAGGCGGTCCAGCTCTGCGACGAGAACACCATCGGCGTCGTCGCGATCATGGGCTCCACGTTCGACGGCGGCTACGAACCGGTCGCCGACATCTGTGCCGCGCTGGACGAGTACGAGGAACGCACCGGCATCCACATCCCGGTGCACGTGGACGGCGCGTCCGGCGCCATGATCGCGCCGTTCTGCGACCCGGACCTGGTGTGGGACTTCCGGCTGCCCAGGGTCGCGTCGATCAACACGTCCGGCCACAAGTTCGGGCTGGTCTACCCCGGCGTCGGCTGGGTGGTCTGGCGGGACGCCGAAGCGCTGCCCGAGGAGCTGGTGTTCCGGGTCAACTACCTGGGCGGCGACATGCCCACGTTCGCACTGAACTTCTCCCGCCCCGGCGCCCAGGTGGCCGCCCAGTACTACAACTTCATCCGGCTGGGCTTCGACGGCTACCAGCGGGTGCAGTACCAGTGCCGGGACATCGCCACCCGGCTGTCGTCCGCGGTGGAGGACATCGGCCCGTTCCGCCTGCTCACCGACGGCAGCCACCTGCCGGTGTTCGCGTTCACGCTGGCCCCGGAGATCACGGCGTACTCGGTGTTCGACATCTCCGCGACGCTGCGCGAGTACGGCTGGCTGGTGCCCGCGTACACGTTCCCGGCCAACCGGACCGATCTCGCCGCGCTGCGGGTGGTGGTGCGCAACGGTTTCACCAACGACATGGCGGAGATGCTGGTCGACGGCCTGAAGCGGGCGACGACGATGCTGGGCCGGCAGGCCGCGCCGATGCGCGGCAACGAATCCGCCGCGTTCGCGCACGGTGCCGGGTCCCGGCCGGTGCCCGAACGGCCCCAGCGGTGATCACCCGCTCGGGTGATCACCGTGACCGCCTGCGGTAGTTCACTCGGTCGGACGTATGCTCCGATGGGTCGACACGGACTGTCGAGAGGGGCGCCACGGTGACAGGCCCGACCTGGCTCTCGGGTGAGTCGACCGATGACACCATCGTGGGCGACCACGAGCGGCGGTGCCGGTCCTTCGCCACCGAGTGGGCGGCCGCCGTCAGTGGCACCAGCTACGTGCCACTGAGCCGCGACGAGGTGGTCGACCTCCTCGCCGAGCTGACCGGCGACCTGGTCACCGCCCTGCTGTCCGAACCGTTCTCGCCCGGCCCGGCACGAGCCGCGGGTGCCCGCCTGGTCGACGCCCACTTCACCGGCGTCGAGTCCATCGAGCGGTCGGTGCAGGTCATCGGCGAGCTGTTACTGGCCGAACTCGGCCTGGCCGACGCCGGGCTCGCCGCCCGGATCGCCGCCGTGCAGGGCGGGTTCGCCGCCGGCTGCGCCCTGGAGCTGCGCGAACGTATCCTGGCCGACCAGCAGGCCATCCACAGCGCCGTGCTGGACGCCAGGACGGAGGCCGAGTCGGCGCTGCGGGCCAGCGAGGCCAAGTTTCGTGCCATGTTCACCGACGCGGCCATCGGCATCGGCATCGCCGACCGGACCGGCCGGATCGTCGAGGCCAACACGGCGCTGCTGCGGATGACCGGCACCACCCGCCCGGCCGTGCTGGCCAGCAACGTGCGCGACTACATCCACCCGGACGACCAGGCCGACGGCCTGTGGGACCCGTTCGAACGGGTGGTGCAGGGCGAACTGGACCACTACCAGGTGGAGAAGCGGCTGTGCCGGGCGGACGGCGGCTGGGTGTGGGCGCACGTCACCTGCTCCCTGGTGCGCGGCGACGACGGCCGGCCGCAGTTCACCGTCGCCGTGATGGAGGACGTGACCGAACGGCACGCGCTGTCCGAACGGCTGCGCTACCAGGCCACCCACGACCCGCTCACCGGCCTGGCGAATCGCTCGCTGTTCCTGGACCGGCTGGCGCAGGTGTTCGCCTCGGCCAGGGACGGGGACGGCCAGGGCAGGGTCGGCATGTGCTACCTGGACCTGGACGGGTTCAAGGTGATCAACGACAGTCTCGGTCATGCCGTGGGCGACCGGCTGCTGGTGTCCGTGGCGCGGCGGCTGGACGAGGCCGTCGCCGGCCGGGACCGGATGGTCGCGCGGATGGGCGGGGACGAGTTCGTGGTGCTCGCCGAGGGCACCACCGGCACCGACGACGTCGTCGGCATCGCCAGGACCGTGCTGGACGCGTTGCGCGCGCCGGTCCGCATCGGCGGCCACGAGCTCACCGTCACGGCGAGCATCGGCGTGGTGGAACGGCCGATGGCCGACACCACCTCCGCCGACCTGGTGCGCGACGCCGACATCACCCAGTACTGGGCGAAGGCGGACGGCAAGGGCCGCTGGCGGGTGTACGACCCGGAGCGCAACGCCCACGAGGTCGGCCGGTTCACCCTGTCCGCCGCGCTGCCCGCCGCGATGGACCGCGACGAGTTCTTCGTCGAGTACCAGCCGCTGGTCCGGATGCGCGACGAGCGGACCGTCGGCGTCGAGGCCCTGGTCCGCTGGATGCACCCGGACCTGGGCAGGCTCGGTCCGGACCGGTTCATCGACCTGGCGGAGGAGACCGGGCTGATCGTGCCGCTGGGCCGGTGGGTGCTACAGGCCGCGTGCCGGCAGGCGCGGTCCTGGTTGGACCGGTTCGGGTCGGACGCGCCGTTCGTCAGCGTCAACCTGGCCGTGCGCCAATCCCGCGAGCCGGGCATCGTCGACGACGTGCTGGCCGTGCTGCGGGAGACCGGGCTGCCACCGCGCCAGCTGCAACTGGAGCTCACCGAGAGCGCGATCATGGGCACGGCGGACGAGCCGCTGGAGGCCCTGCGCAAACTGGCCGACGAGGGCGTCCGGATCGCCATCGACGACTTCGGCACCGGCTACTCGAACCTGGCCTACCTGCGGCACCTGCCGGTGACCGAGCTGAAGATCGCCGGCTCGTTCGTCGAGGGCCTGCGCGCCACCGACCGGACCGACCCGGTGGACGCGCAGATCGTCGCCACCCTGGTCACGCTGGCGCACGCACTGGGGCTGACCGTCACCGCCGAAGGCGTGGAGACCCCGGAGCAGGCCCGCAGGCTGCGCCGGATCGGCTGCGACTCGGCGCAGGGCTGGCTGTACGCCCGGCCGGCCTCACCGGACGACGTCGAGGAATACATCCGGAGCCAGGTCCGCGCCTGACCCCGGCGGGCGGCTCAGCCGCCGATGACCGGCGGGGCCGTGCGCTCGTCCGTGCCGAAGATCGAGTCCGGATCGGACTCCACCAGGTACGAGGGGCTCTTGTGTTCGTCGTCCTCACCGCCGCGGCCACCGCGACCGCCACCCATCGGCGCGCCGCCCATGCCTTCCTCGCCCATACCGCCCCGGGCGCCGGCGACACCCCTGCCCATCGCGGCCTCCTCGGCCGCCGCGGCTCCGGCCGCGCTGCGCGCTCCACCGGCTGCCGAGCTGCTGGCGTCGCCGCCACCGGCCGCGCCGCCGGGACCGAATCCACCCGCCCGGCCGCCGCCGCCCAGGCCGCCCGAGCCGCGGGCACCGCTGACCGAGCCGCCCCCGCCACCGCCGAAACCACCGCTGCCCGAACCGAACCCACCGGCACCCGGCCGGCCGCCGCCGAAGCCACCGCCCTCGCCGGCCGCACCGCCGAAACCGCCCATCGACATGCCGGGGAACGCGCCCATACCGCCCGCACCACCGGCACCGCCGCCGGTACCGCCCGCGCCGAACGAACCCGGCGCCACCGTCCCACCGCCGCTACCGGCGAACGACTGGCCCGTCGTCTGGCCCGGCGTGGGCAGCCCACTGACGCTGCCACCGCCACCGCCGCCGGCCGTGCCACCGCCGCCGGCACCCACACCGCTGCCCTGGCCGACACCGCCGGCACCGCCACCGCCACCGGCCGTGCCGCCACCGCCGACGATCGGCGTGCCGGTCACCTGGCCGCCGCCGCCCGCGGCACCGCCACCACCGGCGGCGCCACCGCCGCCCGCGGCACCACCGCCACCGCCGCCGACGGGCACGCCACCGCCGCCACCCGCGCCACCGAGGCCGACACCGCCCGCGCCACCGGCGCCGCCGGCCGCACCACCGCCGTTCGGGTTGAACGAGGGCGGGGGCGCGAGCGCGGGCAGCTTGCCCGCCGACTCACCCAGCTGCTGGTCGTAGCCGGACACGGCCTGCGCCGCCTGCTGGTGGGCCGCCTGCTGGTCGGCCAGCTTCTTGTTGACCGCGTTCATCCCGGACACCGGGTCGGGTGCGGAGAGGAAGTCCTTCATCTCGTCGGCGAAGCTGTACGGCACCGGCTTGGGCACCTGGCCCTGCACGGACTGGGCGGCCACCGACTGGTTGTACATGGTGTCCGACGCGAGCTGTGCGCTGTCGCTGGTGCTGCCCGTCCAGGAGGCGACCCCGGAGTGGAAGTTGCGGGCCGCGTCGGCCGCGTTGCCGGTCCAGGTGCTCTCGGTGGACTGGGACGCCTTGCTCAGGGTCTGGCTCACCGTCACCAGCGAGTTGCTGATGTTGTTCCACGCCTTGCCGCTGTCACCGACCTGCCCGGAGCTGAGGTCGGTGTTGACCATGGTGTACAGCTCGTCGTGGCTGATGCTCATGTAGTTGCCGTCGCCGACGGACGGCGGCTGGCGGGTGCCGACGGTGTTGGCCAGCTGGTCGCTCTGCGCGCTGATCTGCTGGTTGGCGTTGACCGTGCCCTCGGCGGTGGCCACCACCTTGGTGATGCCGGGGATGATCCCCGGCTGGTTGGGCGTGACACCCGCCTGCTGCTGGGCCTTCGCGACCGCGTCGTCGCGGACCTTGCCGGCCCACTCGTGCCTGCCCACCGAACCGGTGCTGACCCAGCCGTTCGGTCCCCAGTAGCCGTCGCCGCTGTCGCTCCCGTTCGGTGGCATGGTGGCTCCCTCAACCCAGACGAGCAGTTCAACGCGCACCAAAACGGTACCGCAGGCGGCCCGGCCGCGGACCGGATCGGACGAATCCGCGGATCACCGCAGCGGCTGGGCCGGCTGGCGGACCGAGTCGAGCATGCCGGCCAGCTGCTGGCCGATCCGCCTGGTGTCCGCGGGGGAGTAGGTCGTCCACCGCTGGCCGTCCGGCCCCGGCCTGCTGTGCCCCAGGTAGCGGCCCTCGTCGGTGTCGAACCAGCTCAGCACCGGGGTCATCAGCTCGCGGCCGTACCGGTCCCTGGCGAACACGGTGAACATGCCGATCCGCCTGCGCGGCCGCTCCCACATGCCCTGCGCCGCCCTGCGCTCCAGCTCGTACCCGCTCTGCTGCGGCCGCACCGGTTCGAACACGCCACGGAACCCGCCACTGCCGTCGTCGCGCCGCCGGGCCAGCGCCGCCCGCCGCTCGGCCTCCGGGTCCGGTTCCGGGTAGGTCACCGACCGGCCGGGGCCCGGCTTTTCCTCGCCGATCAGCCGCACCGCCTCGGGCAGCATGCCGTCCGGGCGGAAGGTGTCGAACGTGACCGACTGGTCGCGCAGCCGCGCCAGCACACCGATCCGGCCGTCCGTCGCGGACCGGGCCAGCAGCCGTTCCTCGTCCTCGAGCAGGCCGACCACGTCGATCGCGGTCCGGAACCGGCCCAGCGCGAACAGCGCCTCCTCGACCTCGGCGCTCAACCGGCCCCGGTTGGCCAGCCCACGTGCGGCCAGATCGTCGAACACGACGGCCCGCAGCCGCTCCCGGTCCCGCATCGTGGCGCCCACACTGGGAATCTCGAAGATCCGCACTGGTGTCCCCAGCCGCAACTGCTCCCACAGCAGGTCCATCGCGGCCAGCGACAGCGAGAACGAGAACTCCGACGGCATCGGCCAACCCCCCACGAGCACGCGACGTGACAGCGCCAGAAAGTACCGGAATCCCCCTACGCCTGGAGGTCGACGACCACCTTTACGTCATCCGGCTGACGGTCCAGCGCCTCGGTCCACCGCGCCAGCGGCACCCGCCTGCTGATCAGCTGAGCCAGCCACCGCGGATCGGCCGCGGCCAGCGCGGCAGCCGCCTGCTGGTAGTTGGCCAGGCTGGCGTTCACGCTGCCCACCAGCGCGTCGTTCTCCAGCACCAGGCTGTCGTTGATGGCCGACGCCGGTACCTCGATCGACCGCTTGGTGCCGGACAGCCCGGTCAGCACGGTGACCGCGTTGCGGCCGGTACGGCTCAGCACGTCGAACACCAGCTCGCCGACGCCGGTGCACTCGATCACCACGTCCGGGCGGCCGACCTCGTCCATGTCCGTGTGGTACGTGGCGCCCAGCTGCCGCACCAGGTCCGGCTTGCGGCCGTCGGTCACCCGGTCCAGGACGTGCACGTCCAGCCCGCGCTGCACGCCGAGCAGCGCGGCCAGCAGGCCTATCGGCCCGGCACCGGTGATCAGCGCCGTCTTCGGCTCGAAGTACACGCGGTGGCCGACCTTTTCCGCCTGCTCCCACGCCTTCGCCACCACCGAGGTCGGCTCGGTGAGCACGCCGAGATCGGCCAGACCGGGGTCCAGCCGGATGGCGAAGTCCGGTTCCACCGTCCACCGCGTGGACCCGTAGCCGTCGCGTTCCTTGATGCCGCGTTCGGTGTACTCGCCGTTGAGGCAGAAGTCCCAGTGCCCCGCGGCACACGCGCCGCACGGCTGCGGATCGGGCCTGCGCACCACGCCGACCACCAGGTCGCCCGCCGCGAAACCGGAACCGTCCGGCGCGGACCGCACCCGGCCCAGCGACTCGTGGAACAGCACCAGGTCGGCCGCGCCCGGTGGCACCCAGCCGTAGCCCTGCTCGGTGATCTCCACGTCGGTACCGCACACGCCGACCAGCAGTCCGTCCACCACGAGCTCGCCGTCGGTCGCGACGGGCTCGTCCCGTTCCGACACCCCGGCGCTCGCCCGGCTTCCGGGCACCACGGTGGCCGCCTTCATTTCGCCCCCTCGGTCCGGGTCGACGACTTCCGTGTCGACGTCGTGCCGTTGCGCCTGCTCCTGTGGTGCCGGTGCCGGTGCCGGTGCTCGCCGTAGAGCACGGCGGCGCTGTTCACCAGTCCCAGATGGGAGAACGCCTGCGGGAAGTTGCCCAGGAACCGCTTGTCCACGGGGTCGTACTCCTCGGCGAGCAGGCCGACGTCGTTGCACAGCCCGACCAGCCTGCCGAACATGGCGTCCGCCTCCTCCCGCCGGCCGGACAGCGCGAGCGCGTCCACGTACCAGAAGGAGCACACCAGGAACGAGCCCTCGCGTCCACTGAGTCCGTCCACATGGGACTGAGCTGGACCGGTGCTGTAGCGGTCGACCAGGTCGCCGTGCTTGAGCTCCTTGCCGATCGCCTCGATCGTGGCGCACATCCGCTCGTCCGTGCCGGGCAGGAAGCCGACCGCGGGGATCAGCAGCGTCGCCGCGTCCAGGTCGTCGCCGCCGTAGTACTGGGTGAACGCGCCGCGCTTCTCGCTGTACCCGTGCTCCAGCACTTCCTCGTGGATCCGCGCCCGCAGTTCCCGCCACCGTTCCACCGGACCGGGCAGCCCGTCCTCCTCGACGGCCCGCACCGCACGGTCGAACGCCACCCACAGCATCACCCTGCTGTGGGTGAAGTGCCGGCCCTGGCCGCGCACCTCCCACAGTCCGTTGTCCGGCTCCTGCCAGATCCTCTCCAGGTGGTTCATCAGGCCGCGCTGCATCGCCCACGAGTCCGGCCGTTCCGTGATGCCGCGCTCCCTGGCCAGGTGCAGCGCGTCCATCACCTCGCCGTACACGTCGAGCTGCAACTGCCGGTAGGCCGCGTTGCCCACCCGGACCGGCCGGGCACCCTGGTAGCCGGGCAGCCAGTCGGCCTCCCACTCGACCAGGTGCCGCTCGCCGTCGATGCCGTACATGATCTGCACGTCCGCCGGGTCACCGGCGACGGCCCGCACCAACCAGGTCCGCCACTGCTCGGCCTCGGTCGAGCAGCCGAAGTTGTCGAATGCCAGCAGGGTCAGCGTCGCGTCCCGCAGCCAGCAGTAGCGGTAGTCCCAATTCCGTTCGCCCCCAGGGGTTTCCGGCAGCGACGTGGTGGGTGCGGCGACGATGCCGCCGGTCGGCGCGTAGGTCAGCGCCTTGAGGGTGAGCAGCGACCGCTGGACGGCGTCGGCGTGCGGGCCGTCGTAGTCGATCTGCTGCGACCAGGTGTCCCACAGTTCGTCGGTGCGCCGCAGGTCCTGGGACGTCTCCTGGGGCAGCGGCTGGTCGTCCGGATCGGGCAGGTACTCCAGCACCCACGCCATCCGGGAACCCGCGCCGATGGTGAACCGCGCCTCGTGCGCCCGCTGGTGCGGCACCCGCAGCGGCAGCAGGTCCCCGCGCAGCGTGACCGCCCTCGGGCCGGCCAGCGCGAGCAGATACTCCCTGCCGTGCTTGCGCATCCGGCGCACCCACGGCACCGAGTCGGCGTACGCGAACCGCACCACCCAGCGCAGCATGATCTCCACGTTGCCGGACACGCCCTCCAGGATGCGCACCACCCTGGGCTGGTCCAGGACGCCGTGGTCGCGCGACTGCGGCGTCATGAAGTCGGTCAGCCGGACCACGCCGTCGCCGGTGGTGAACTCGGTCTCCAGGATCAGCGAGTTCCCCCGGTACCGCCGGGACACCGACGTCACCGACGCGGTCGGCGCGATCCGCCAGTGGCCGTGGTCCTCGTCACCGAGCAGCCGCGCGAAACAGGACGACGAGTCGAAACGGGGCAGACAGAGCCAGTCGATGGAGCCGTCGACGCCGACCAGGGCGGCGGTCCGCAGATCCGACAGCAGCGCGTAGTCCTCGATCCGGCCGGGACCGGTGGGCTTGCCGTCATCCGCCTTCGCCGTCGGTTCTCCCGGCGCGTCCGCCCGTGATTGCGCTGTGGTCACCGGGCGAGGCTAGCCTGCCGCCGCGCGCGCCGGCAGGTGATCCGGTGGTACGACGGGATGAACGAGAGGGGGTGGCCGGCCCGGTCGGGCCGACCACCCCCATCGCCCTCGATGCGGTGTCTTGTTCAGCGCATCACTAGCTCGCGGTGACGGCGGTGTCGTCGACCACGAACGAGGTTTGCAGCGACGTGTCCTCGGTGCCGGTGAACGTCAGGGTGACGGTCTGGCCCGCGAAGCTGGACACGTTGAAGCTGTGCGACACGTAGCCGGTGGCGTGGTTGAGGTTGGAGAACGTCCCCAACGTCGTCGTGCCGAGCTTCACGGTCAACTTGTCGAACTGCGTCGTTGTCGTCGTCTCCGCCGTGTCGATGTGCAGGAAGAACGACAGCGTCGCGCTGCACCCGGCCGGGATGGTGACCGACTGGGACAGCGTGTCGGTGTGCGTCGTGCCGTAGCCGTCCAGGTACGCGTCCCACGTGCCGGCGTGTGCCGGCTCGCCGATGGACCCGTTCTGGCCGATCACGGCCGGCGACGCCGACCACGCGGTGGCACCGGACTCGAAGCCGGGGTTGCCCAGCTTCTGGCCCGCCGACGGACATCCGGCCCCCACCGCGGCGATCGTCCAGGTGAACGTCGCCGGCGACGTGGCTCCGGCGGCGTCATGGGCGGTCCCGGTCACGGTGAAGCTGCCGGCGGTGGTGGGCGTGCCGGAGATCAGGCCGGAGCTGCTCACCGAAAGCCCGGTGGGCAGGCCGGTGGCCGTCCACGTGACCGGTGCCGTGCCGCCGCTCGAGGTGAGCTGCAGGCTGGTCGCCGTGCCGACCGTACCGGACTGGCTGCCCGGGTTGTTGGCGGTCAACGCGCCGGTGCCGGCCGCACCCGCGGTGAAGGCCGCGGTGCCGTTGGGCGTGCCCAGACCCGTCGGGCCGTCCCAGCCGACGCCAGCGGTGCACTGCACGGAGGTCGAGCAGGCGCCGTTGCTGCCGCTGGTGACGTCGAACAGGTTGCCGGTGTGCGAGTACGGGTACGCGGCCGGCGTGTCGGTCGCGCCCGGCGTGCCGGCCAGTGCGTAGACCGACGCGATGATCGGCGACGACACGCTGGTGCCGCCGTAGACCTGCCAACCGGTGGCGCCGAACGTCTGGAACACCGCGACGCCCGTGTTCGGGTCGGCGACGGCGGACACGTCGGCGTTGGCCCGCCGCGTGCAGCCGGTGGTCAGGTTCGCCTGGAACGAGGGCTTGGCCTCGTCGGACGAGCAGCCACTGCCCGCGCCGCTCCACGCGGTCTCCGACCAGCCGCGGGCGTTGGTCGAGGTGACCAGCGACGTGCCGCCGACGGCCGCGACGAACGGGCTGGACGCCGGATAGCCGATGCCAAACCCGTCGTCACCGGTCGACGCGGTCACCGCGACACCCGCGTGGTGGTAGAAGCTGGCGTCGTCGGTCGCCTCGGTACCGTCCTCCGGGCCGCCGTAGCTGTTGGACACGTACTTCGCGCCCAGCGCTACGGCCTCGTTCACCGCCTTGCCGAGGTTGGCGATGGTGGCACTGGTGGCCTCGACCAGCAGGATGTGGCAGTTCGCGCAGATCGCCGACACCATGTCGACGTCCAGGCTGATCTCACCGGCCCAGCCGGCGTCGGCCGTCGGCAGGGGACTGGCCGCGCCGTTCTGGTTGACCTTCTTGAAGCAGCCGTTGGCCGTGGTGCAGGCCGGCAGGCCGAAGGTCGACCGATAGGTGGCCAGGTCCGACTCGGCGTTCGGGTCGTCCTGGGCGTCCACGATGGCGACGGTCTGGCCGGCGCCCGCGCCCGTGGGCAGCTTGTAGGCGCTCTGCAGATTGGCCGGACCGTAACCACTCGGTGTGACGTCCGGGCTGATCAGGGAGTGGTGCACGCCCGCGTCGGTCCGGCGCAGCGCGAAGCAGGCCGCCATGCCGGGTGTGACGTTCTGGGCACAGGAATGGATGGTCGCAGGGGTGACCGTCGATGTGGTCGTGGATGTCGTTGCTGCACTCGGTGCTGGTGCGGCGACCGCGGTCGCTGACGCGAACGAACACGTCAGCGCGGTCAGCGCGGCGAGCGTCAGCAGCCCTCGCATGACACTGCGCAATGTTTCCTCCAGGGCAGGTACTGGTGGAACCGTGCCCAACGGGCAAGTCACCCGTTGGTGTCATGTGTGTACAGCGCGTGTGAGGTTCGTGGTGTCTCTGCCGTGCCAGTGGCACAAAAGTGTCGGTAAAGTTCCTCGTCTGCCGGAAGGGGTGGGTGCCACCGATGGGTCCGGCCCGGATCGCCGACCTGGTCCTGCTCGGGCTGGACGAGGCAGCGGCACGCACGTACCTCGCCCTGCTGGCCGAGGGTTCCTGCTCCGCCGAGACCGTCGGCGCGCTGGCCGACGTCCCGGTGCCCGCCGTGCGCGTGGCCTTCGTCGCGCTGAACGAGGCCGGGCTGGTCACCCTGGTCGACTCCGGCGCCATCGCGTCACCCGTTCGGCCCGCGGCCGGGCTGGACATGTTGGTGCGCCGCAGGGAGGCCGAGTTACGCCGGGCCCGGATCACCGCCGTGGACGCCTACGAGTCGTTCCTGCGGGCGGCCGGCGGCGAACCGGTCGGCCACCTGATCGAGGTGATCGGCGGGACCACGGTGGCCGGGCGGATCGCCCAGTTGGAGCGCGGCGTGCACCAGGAGGTCCGGGGTTTCGACACCCCGCCCTACTACGCCGACGTCAACCAGATCGAGCTGGCCAACCTGGCCAGGGGCGTCCGCTACCGCGTGGTGTATGCGACCGCGGCGCTGGAACGGGCCGACTACCTGGCCTCCGTGCTGCCCGGCGTGCATGCCGGCGAGGAGGCGCGGACCCTGCCGGACGTGCCGGTGAAGCTGATGTTGTTCGACGACGACTGCGCCGTGGTGTCCCAGTCCCGGCCGGGCGGCTCGGCCGACGGCTCGGCGCTGCTGATCCGCCCGTGCAGCCTGCTGTCCGCGCTGCACGGCCTGTTCGAGATGTGCTGGCGCGCCGCGCTGCCCTTCGACGTCCGCGACCGGGGCACCGAACAGCGGTTGCAGCCGCACGAGCGCAGGCTGCTGTCCCTGCTGGCCGCCGGCATGGGCGACGACCAGGCCGCCCGCGCGCTGGGTGTGAGCAGACGCACCCTGTTCCGCTACCTGGAGGGCATGATGGCCCGCACCGGCTCGGCCAACCGGTTCCAGCTGGCGCTGCACGCGGCCCGGAACGGGTGGATCTGATGGCGGCCGACACCGATCCGGCGCAGGTGCGCCAGGCCGTCGCCGACGTGTCGCCGTGGCTGTCCGGCACTGCCGACCAACCGGAACGGGCCGTCCTGGCCAGGGCGGTGCGGCTGAGCCTGCGGGTGCTGCCGGCGGTCGCGCCGGGTCGCAGCGTCGAGGTGCGGGTGCCGCCGTTCGCCGCCGTGCAGTGTGTCGCCGGCCCCCGGCACACCAGGGGTACGCCGCCGAACGTGATCGAGATGGACCCCCGGACGTGGCTGGAACTGGCCACGGGCCGTGTGTCCTGGGACGACGCCGTGTCCGCCGGCCGGGTGGCGGCGTCGGGCAGTCGGGCGGACATCGCCCATCTGCTGCCCGTCGTACGCCTGTGAGCCGAGGGTGGCGACCTACACTGGGACTCGCCCGGGTCGCGTACAAGGGAGTCCTCGGTGGTCACTGACCTGCCAGCCATTGGACAGCCAACCGACGAGCCGCACGAGGAATGTGGAGTATTCGGTGTGTGGGCCCCCGGCGAGGAAGTGGCCAAGCTCACGTTCTACGGCCTGTATGCGTTGCAGCACAGGGGCCAGGAGGCGGCCGGCATCTCCGTGTCGGACGGCCAGCAGATCGTGGTGTTCAAGGATCTCGGCCTGGTCAGCCAGGTGTTCGACGAGCAGGTGCTGGTGTCCCTGCGCGGCCACCTCGCGGTCGGCCACTGCCGCTACTCCACCACCGGCTCCGGCACCTGGGAGAACGCCCAGCCGACCTTCCGCAACACCGCCACTGGCAGCGGCATCGCCCTGGGCCACAACGGAAACCTGGTCAACACCGCCGAACTGCTGACCCGCGCGCGGTCACTGGGCGCGGACACCGGCATGGCGGCCCGCTCGACCGGCAACCTGGCCCAGGCCACGTCCGACTCGGACCTGATCTGCGGCCTGCTCGCCGCGGCCGCCGCCGACACCGGCGTCGAACAGGCCGCGCTGGAACTGCTGCCCACCCTGCGCGGCGCGTTCTGTCTGGTGTTCACCGACGAGTCCACCCTGTACGCCGCCCGCGATCCGCAGGGCGTGCACCCCTTGGTACTGGGCCGGTTGGAGCGCGGCTGGGTGGTGGCCAGCGAGACCGCGGCACTGGACATCGTGGGCGCGTCGTTCGTCCGCGAGGTCGAGCCGGGCGAGCTGCTGGCCATCGACGCGGAAGGACTGCGGTCGTCCCGGTTCGCCGTGCCCGAGCCGAAGGGCTGCATCTTCGAGTACGTCTACCTGGCCCGCCCGGACACCACGATCGCCGGCCGCTCGGTGCACGCGACCCGGGTGCAGATCGGCAGGCGGCTGGCCAAGGAGCATCCGGTCGAGGCCGACCTGGTGATCCCGGTGCCCGAGTCCGGCACGCCCGCCGCCGTCGGCTACGCCCAGGCGTCCGGCATCCCGTACGGCGCCGGGCTGGTGAAGAACGCCTACGTCGGCCGCACCTTCATCCAGCCGTCGCAGACCATCCGCCAGCTGGGCATCCGGCTCAAGCTCAACCCGCTGCGCGACGTGATCCGAGGCAAGCGGCTGGTCGTGGTGGACGACTCGATCGTGCGCGGCAACACCCAGCGTGCCCTGGTCCGGATGCTGCGCGAGGCCGGTGCCGTCGAGGTGCACGTGCGGATCGCGTCGCCGCCGGTGCGCTGGCCCTGCTTCTACGGCATCGACTTCGCCTCCCGCGCCGAGCTGATCGCCAACGGGCTGGACACCGACGGGGTGCGCCGCTCGATCGGCGCGGACAGTCTCGGTTACGTGTCGCTGGACGGGCTGGTCGACGCCACCGAGCAGCCGCGCTCCCGGCTGTGCATGGCCTGCTACGTCGGCGAGTACCCGATCCCGCTGCCCGACGAGGCGCTGATCGGCAAGCACCTGCTGGAGGACATGGACGCCGCCGGTCGCGGTTTCGATCCGGGCACGGTCGGCGCCGCCTCCGCGTCGGTGGCCGGTGGGTACGGTGCCCACGACGCCGTTCGCCGCCCCTGACGGGCCGACACATCGGAGAACCGCCGCAGTGAGCACGGACTCGGAGCACCAGAAGACCGACTACGCGGCCGCCGGCGTGGACATCGCGGCGGGCGAGGAAGCCGTCGAACTGTTCAAGCCGTACGCAGCGAAGGCGCACCGGCCCGAGGTGCTCGGCGGGATCGGCGGCTTCGCCGGGCTGTTCGAGTTGAAGCTGGACCGCTGGACCGAACCGGTCCTGGCGTCCTCCACCGACGGTGTCGGCACCAAGATCGCGGTCGCGCGGGCGATGGACAAGCACGACACGGTCGGCATCGACCTGGTCGCCATGGTCGTCGACGACCTCGTGGTGTGCGGTGCCGAGCCACTGTTCCTGCAGGACTACATCGCGGTCGGCAAGGTCGTGCCGGAGCAGGTGGCGGAACTGGTCAAGGGCGTCGCCGAGGGCTGTGTACAGGCCGGCTGCGCGCTGCTGGGCGGTGAGACCGCGGAGCACCCCGGCCTGATGGCGGCAGGCGACTACGACCTGTCCGGCACCGGTGTCGGTGTGGTCGAGGCCGCGAAACTGCTCGGCCCGAACCGGGTCCGGCCCGGCGACGTGGTGATCGCGATGGGCTCGACCGGCCTGCACTCCAACGGTTTCTCCCTGGCCAGGCACGTGCTGCTGGACCTGGCCAAGCTGCCGCTGTCCGGCCACGTCGAGGAGTTCGGCCGGGCGCTGGGCGAGGAACTGCTGGAGCCGACCCGGATCTACGCCAAGGACTGCCTGGCGCTGGTCGCCGAGACCGACGTGCGGACCTTCGCCCACGTCACCGGCGGCGGCCTGGCCGCGAACCTGGCCCGCGTGCTGCCCGACGACCTCACCGCTGTCCTGGACCGTCGCACGTGGACACCCGCGCCGGTGTTCGCGGTGCTGGCGCAGCGCGGCCGGATCGACCGCGCGGACATGGAGCTGACGTTCAACATGGGCGTCGGCATGGTGGCCGTGCTGTCCGCCGAGGACTCCGACCGGGCGCTGGCCATGCTCACCGCCCGGCACGTCCCGGCCTGGGTACTGGGCGAGGTGGCCCGCACCAAGGACATCGCCGACCGGCTCACCGGCCCGGAGCAGCGCGTCCTGCTGCACGGCGACCACCCGCGATTCTGATGGCCACCGGGGCCGCGCCCGCCACGACCGCGTCGCCGGTCGGGCACCCGGTCCGGCTGGTGATCATCCTCGGTTCGCTGTCCGCGTTCGCCCCGCTGTCCATCGACATGTACCTGCCGGCGTTCCCGTCGCTGGCCGCCGACCTGCACGCCGGCCCGTCGGCGGTGCAGCTCACCCTGACCGCGTGCCTGGTCGGGCTGGCCGGCGGCCAGCTCGTGGTCGGCCCGCTGTCCGACACGCTGGGCAGGCGCAGGCCGCTGCTGGTCGGCCTGGCCTGCTACACCGTGCTGTCCGCGGCCTGCCTGGTCGCGCCGTCGGTGTGGGCGCTGGCCGGACTGCGGCTGTTGCAGGGATTCGGCGGGTCCGCCGGGCTGGTGATCGCCACCGCCGCCGTGCGCGACCGGTACGCCGGTGTCGCGATGGCCCGGTACCTGTCCACGCTGATGCTGGTCAACGGGTTGGCGCCGATCGTGGCACCCCTGGTGGGCAGCCAGCTGCTGCGCTTCACGTCGTGGCGGGGCGTGTTCGTGGTGCTCACCGGGGTCGGCCTGGTGCTGCTGGTGGCGTGCCTGCTGTGGTTCGACGAGTCACTGCCGCCCGAGCGCCGCCGGCCGGGCAGCCTGGGTGACACGCTGCGCTCGTTCGGCGTGCTGACCCGCGACCGCACCTTCGTCGGGTACGCGCTGGCCGGCGGCCTCGCGTTCGCCGCCATGTTCGCCTACATCTCCGGCTCGTCGTTCGCGCTGCAGGACATCTTCGGCCTGTCACCGCAGCAGTTCGGCCTGGTGTTCGGCACCAACGCGCTGGGCATCGTGGCGGTCGGCCAGCTCAACCGGTGGCTGGTGAACCGGTTCTCGCCGCGCGGCCTGCTCGCCGTCGGCCTGGTCGCCGCCTGCGTGGGCGGTGTGCTGGTGCTGGTGTCGGTGCTGGCCGGCTGGGGCCTGCCGGCCCTGCTGCCCGGCCTGTTCGCCGTGGTGTCGGCCATCGGCATCGTCCTGCCCAACACCCGAGCACTGGCCACTGTGGACTATCCGGACCTGGCGGGCACGTCGTCCGCCCTGCTGGGCGTGTACCAGTTCGCGGTGGGCGGACTGGTGGCGCCGCTGATCGGCATCGGTGGCACCGGCACCGCGCTGCCCATGGTGGCGGTGATCGCCGCGCTGACCGTGCTGGCCCTGGCCGTGTTCGCGGTGCTGACCAGGACTCAGCCGACGACTCTGGCCAAGTAGGACGACACGTGCGGCTGGAGCGGCTGGCCGACCATCGCGCGTTCCTCGACGTAGGCCAGGTCGCCGTTGTTCACGATGCCGTACAGGCGTTTCGCCGCGTTGACCTCCTTGGCCGACGCGGTGCGCACGACGGCGTCGGTGGCCAGTTCCCACGAGGTCATGGTGCGGGTGGCGCCGTAGTAGATCTCCACGATCCCGCTGGAGTGCGCCAGCAGCACCTCGATCGTGCCGTCCGGCTGCGGCCGCCACCAGCCGCTCTCCCGAGCCGCCGGCCGCCGCACCGTGCCGTCGTCGTTGAGCAGCCAGGACCGCGACTCGTAGGTCAGGAACGGCCGGCCGTCGTGCGCGACCACCACCTGCTGGCCGAACCGGAACGGTCCGTCGATGGTGGGGTAGACGATCTCGCCGCCGCCCCGCCACACGCCCACCAACGGCAGCAGCGGCAGGCACTGCTCGTGCAGGTCGGGCCCCTCGCGCAGGTTCGCCGTGTCCGCCGGGATCGGCAGGTCGTCGAACTGGGGCAGGTTCAGGTGCCGGGTGTGCCGGGCACGTTCCGCGGCCGCGCGCACCGCGGCGTCACCACTGGCCCGCTCCGGGCCGTCGTCCGTGTTCATCGCCACCCAGTCTGCCGGTCACCGATGATCGACGAACAACCGGTACGCCACCCGGCCGCTACACCCGACGACCGCGAGCACCGCCAGCACGAGAAGCACCGCGTAGAACCGCTCCATCCGGGCAGGGTAGCGACACGACGACGCGGGAGCGGCGCACCGCCCCCGCGTCGTGTCGGGTCACTCAGCTGACGCCGATCCCGACCTCGTGCAGGCCGGGACCGTCGGCGTGCACCGACGCCTGGCCGTTGCCGGTCCGGTGCAGTGCCCGCACCGTCCAGTCGCCGGGCGCGGCGTAGAAGGTGAAGTCACCGTCGGCGGACGCGACCACCTCACCGCAGAAGTCGCCGTTGCCGTCCAGCAGCCGGACGAACGCGCCACCGACCGGGCTCTCGCCCGAGGTGACCTTGCCGGCCAGCACGACCTGGGTGCCCAGGTCGACGCCCGCCGGCACCGTCGCGGACTGCGCGGGGGCGCCACAACCGTCTGTCATGTCAGGACTCCGATCCCAGCTTGACCGGCACGCCCACCAGGGAGCCGTACTCGGTCCACGAGCCGTCGTAGTTCTTCACGTCCGTAAGGCCGAGCAGTTCGTGCAGCGCGAACCAGGTGTGCGACGAGCGCTCACCGATCCGGCAGTAGGCGATGGTGGCCTTGCCCTCGTCCAGGCCGGCCTCGGCGTACAGGGCGCGCAGGTCGTCGTCGGACTTGAACGTCCCGTCCTCGTTGGCCGCCTTGGCCCACGGCACGTTCAGCGCGCTGGGCACGTGACCGGGCCGCTGCGCCGACTCCTGCGGCAGGTGGGCGGGGGCGAGCAGCTTGCCGGAGAACTCGTCCGGCGAGCGCACGTCGATCAGGTTCTTGGTGCCGATCGCGGCGACGACCTCGTCCCGGAACGCCCGGATCGACGTGTCCGGCGTCTTGGCGGTGTAGTTGGTGGCCTCGCGCTTGACCTCGTCGGCGCTCAGCGCCCGGCCGTCCAACTCCCACTTCTTGCGGCCGCCGTCGAGCAGCTTCACGTTGTCGTGGCCGTACAGCCTGAAGTACCAGTACGCGTACGCCGCGAACCAGTTGTTGTTGCCGCCGTACAGGATCACCTGGTCGTCGTTGCTGATCCCCTTCGCCGACAGCAGGGCACCGAACCCGGCCTGGTCGACGAAGTCTCGGCGGACCTGGTCCTGCAGCTCGGTCTTCCAGTCGATCCGGACGGCCCCGGGGATGTGGCCGCCGTCGTAGGCGCTGGTGTCCTCGTCCACCTCGACGAACACCACCCCCGGTGCGTCCAGGTTGTCCTCCGCCCACTGGGCGGACACCAGCACGTTCTCACGGCTCATCGAGTGACTCCCACCATTTTGGTTTGCTAGTTGTTCGACAATCGGACCCGCCGCAGGAGCAGGTACATCTCGCAGCCGAGGCAGAGGCCCACGGCCGCGTTGAGCAGTGCCGCGACCAGTGCCAGCCCGGTGGCGACCAGACCGAGCGGTGTCACCCCGGTGACGAACCCCACCACGCCGACCACGGCGAACACGCCGCCGACGGCCTGCGCGAAGCGGGGCGGCGCGGCGTCCTCCCGCTCGGTGACCGGACCCAGCCGGGGCGCCACCAGGTGCCGGAAGACCAGCCCGTAGGGCGCCCACCGCAGTCCGGCCAGCGCGCCGACCCAGAACACGACGGCCTGTGCGGCCAGCAGCGGCCACCATCCGGTGACCAGGACGGCGGCGAGCACGACGGTGGTCACCCACGCGCCGAAGCGGGGACCGCGGATGTCCACCTGGGGACGGTCGGTCCTGGTCCCTGGGGAGATGGTTGGTGTGGCCACTGCTGCCTCCTGACCGGGACAGTCTCGTGCACTGTCCGTGACGGTCATGGCTGGTGCTGACGGGCTGCTGACGGTGATGTCGCGACGGAGCTGCGGCGCTGGCGCGCCTGGCATGCGGTTGGGTTCGGTCAGCCGGCCGGTCGACACAGGCTGCTCTCGACGCGGCGGTAGTCCACCGCGCGGCGCCTGGTCAGCATCGTGTGCACGGCGGCGAGCGTACCTCGTTCGCCCAGCTCCCGGCAGCGCTGTCCACCAGCTGGAACGGGTTCGGCGGCGGGTCAGGGCAGATGCGGGCGCAGCGCGTCGACCAGGGTGGCGCCCTTCGGCACGCCGCCCACGCGGAGCAGCTCGGTGCCGTCATGGGTGAACGCGACCGTGGTCGGCGTGCGCAACACGCCGAGTGACGCCGCCACCTCGGGACGATCGGTCACGTCCAGCTCGACGTGCGCCAACCCTTCGGTACCACCGGCCAGCTGGCGCAGCACCGCCCTGGCCTGCCGGCACGGCGCACAGAACGTGGTGGACAGCTGGATCAGGGTGATCACCGGGGCAGCGGCCAGCGCGCCGCGCACCGGTTCGGGCAGTCCGGCGCCCGGCGGCACGTTCCGGGCCCCGCGCACGCGTCCCTCCTGCCGGCGCAGCCACCACGCCAGGGCGGCCGCCAGCACCAGAGCGCCACCGAGGGCGTACCAGCCGGTCATGCCGTCCAGTATTACCCCGAACGACTCACGGGTTCACCGAGTCGGCGGACAGCACGATGTTGTCCGCCGTTCCCCCCACCACGATCGCCCCGTTCTGCACGTCCACGCCGGTGGCCCGGATGGTGAACGGCAGCGGCAGGTTCGACGAGCTCAGCCGCACCTGGAACAGGTGGCTGAAGCCCTGCAGGAGGCTGTCCGGGATGTCACCGGACACCAGGCCGTTGGTCAGCTGCAGCTTCTTCGGCGTGATGACCACCGCACCGCCGGACAGCGACATCACCCCGAAGGCGCTGACCTTCGTCTGCTCGCCGGCCAGGTCGATGGTGCCGCTCATCTCCACGCCCGCCTTGGTGGCCAGCGAGTCGGAGTCCGACCCGGAGTCGGAATCGGAGCCGCCGGGGTCCTGGAGGTGGTCCTTCTGGTCCTCGGCGTCCTGCGCACCGGCGCCCAGGACGGTGTCCAGGGAGATCGGGTTGATCGACAGGTCGGGGATGTGCAGCAGCCGGCCGATGTCGGTCGACTTGACCTTCACCTGGCCGTCCACCTCGGCCACCTTGATCTGCTGCACGTTGCCGCCCAGCAGGTCGGACAGCTTCACCCGCACGTCGCGCAGGTCGGCGGCGATCTCCAGGTCCCGCAACTGGCTGTTCACCGGCACGCCGACCGCGTCGATCGCGACGTCGTGGTAGTCCCCGGCGACGGCCTGTGTGAGGAACGGGAAGCCGTGGATGTCCACCGAGGGGTCGCTGGCCAGGTTCAGCTCGGTGCGCATCTTCTTGGACACCTGGTACTCGGCGGCGGCCGCCAGGCCGTAGTCGGCGGCGACCAGCACGCCGACCAGCACGAGGACCGTGATGGCGGTGATCTTCACAGGCTTTTTCACGCGAGCGGTCATCCTTTTCGCCGGACGGACGTCCGGGCTGGGGCTGCGGGGGTCCGAGGGTCGATCGTCGCACCGCCGCCGATGGCCCGGCGGGCGGGTCCGGCCGGTGGCCGAGCCCGTACTGCATGGGCCGATGGTGTGACGCTCCTGTCACAATCTGGGCGGTCGGGGGGCACACTGGGTATTCTTCCCGACATCCGCCGGCAATGGGGCCGAGCCACCGACTCTCGGTGTGAGGTACCCCGTCGCGGGCCTGCGCACCGAATCGGAATCGGAAGAGGTGCGTGCCATGGGCGTCGACCTGCTCCTGCTGACCAACGACCCGGACCCGACCGCGGTGCTGCCCGCTCTGGGGCTGCTCTCCCACCGGGTCCGCTCCCACGAACCGGACGTGGCCGCGCTGCTGGCCGCGGGCCCGTACGACGCCGTGCTGGTGGACGCCCGGATCGACCTGGCAGGCGCCCGCAGCCTGTGCCGCCTGCTGGCCGGCAGCGGTGTCGAGGTGCCGGTGGTGGCCGTGGTGACCGAGGGCGGCCTGGTCGCGGTGAACGCCGAGTGGGGCGTGGACGAGATTCTGCTGCCCGGTGCCGGTCCGGCCGAGGTGGATGCCCGGCTGCGGTTGGTCCGTTCCCGGGGCACCGACTCCGCCCAGTCCGGCGACGGTGCGCTCCAGCTCGGCGAGCTGGTGATCGACGAGTCCACCTACACCGCCCGGCTGCGCGGCCGACCGCTCGATCTCACCTACAAGGAGTTCGAGCTGCTCAAGTACCTCGCCCAGCACGCGGGCCGGGTGTTCACCAGGGCGCAGTTGCTGCAGGAGGTCTGGGGCTACGACTTCTTCGGCGGCACCCGCACGGTGGACGTCCACGTCCGGCGGCTGCGCGCCAAGCTGGGCACCGAGCACGAGCAGTTGATCGGCACCGTGCGCAACGTCGGATACAAGTTCGTCCGGCCCGGCCGCCCGGCACCCACCGGCCGCGGACCGGTCCGCCCGATCCGGCTGGACTCGCTGGACGTACTGTCCTGACCGGACGGATCTGACCTACGGTCGTCGGTGTGACGACGTTCTCCTGGGCCGAGCCCGATCCGGTCGCGCTGCGCGCGATGCTGGTTGCCGTGTCTGCTGTGGATGGTCATCCGGAGCTGGGCGGGCCGGGCCTGCCGCCCGATTTCGCCGGCGGCGAGCACCTGCTCGCGGAACGGGACGGCGACGTCGTCGGCTACGCGCACCTGGACACCGGTGGGGACGCCTTCGGCCGGCTGGTCGCCTACCTGCTGGTGCGGCCGGCCGACCGCGGCCAGGGCATCGGCACCGAACTGGCCACCCGGCTGCTGGCCAGGGTCGGAGTGACGGCGACCGACAAGCCCGGTGAGACGCTGCGGGTGTGGGCGGACGGCGACCAGCCCGCCGCGGCCGCGCTGGCGCAGCGACTCGGCTTCCGCCTGGTGCGTCGCCTGCTGCGGCTGCGGATGCCGCTGACCGACCAGCTGCCGGCGGCCCGGCTGCCCGACGGGGTGACGCTGCGGGCCTTCGTGCCCGGCCGGGACGAGGCCGCGTTTCTTGAGGTCAACGGGCAGGCGTTCGCCTGGCATCCGGAGCAGGGCGCGCTGACCGACGCCGACCTGCGCCAGGCGGAGGCGGAGTCGTGGTTCGACCCGGCAGGCTTCCTGCTCGCCGTCGACGGCGACGACCGGCTGCTGGGCTTCCACTGGACGAAGGTGCACCAGCACGTCGACGGCGGCCCGATGGGTGAGGTGTACGTCGTCGGGGTGCGACCCGGCGTGCAGGGCGGCGGACTGGGCCGGGCACTGACCCTCGCCGGGCTGGCCTATCTGCGCGAGCGGCGGGCGATGGACAGGGTCATGCTGTACGTCGAGTCCGACAACGAGTCGGCTCTCGCGGTCTACCGCGGGCTGGGCTTCCGCGACTGGGACGTGAGCGTCCAGTACGCGCACTGACGGTGCGTTCCGACCACGAGGCGTAACCGCACCGGGCGAAGGCGCTGTGCATACGTTGGGCCGTCCGGGGGTCCAATTGAAACGGTCCCCCGGGTTGGTGGAGCACCTGTCGAACACTCCATTACGTACGGCAAACAAGCAGGTCACAACCTGGGTATGGGATCACACCAATGGTTGTGTACGTAGTCACCTGGCGTGCCAAGTTCACCCCCTGTTCACCGCAATACGGCCACCTGTCCATCGGCGCTGCCTACCGTCCGTGTCAGCGACGGCCCAGTCGCGCCCTCTATCGATGAGGCTTCTGGTTGGAGGATCACAGGTGAAGATCAATCGGCACGGCGCTGCGGTGCTCGGCCTCGCCGCTGCCGGCGCCCTGATGCTGGCGGCGTGTGGCACCGACAACAACACGGGGACCGGTTCTTCGCCGTCCAGCGCGGGTGGCAGTGGCGCCTCGTCCGCGGCGGCCGGCTCGAGCATCACGTGCCCGTCCGGCTCGGCCAACCTCACCCTGTCCGGTTCCACCGCGCAGGCGAACGCCATCAGCGTGTGGGCCAAGAACTTCGAGAACGCGTGCAGCGGCGCGAACGTCAACAACGGCCTCGGCGGCTCCGGCCAGGGCGTGTCCCAGTTCGAGGCGGGCTCGGTCGACTTCGCCGGCTCGGACTACCCGCTGGCCACGACCGACATGCCCAAGGCCAACGCCCGCTGCAAGACCGGTCCGGCGATCAACATCCCGCTGGTGCCCGGCCCGATCGCGGTCGGCTTCAACCTGCCCGGCGTGACCGGCCTGAACCTGTCCGCCGGCAACCTGGCCAAGATCTTCTCCGACAAGATCACCAAGTGGAACGACCCGGCCATCGCGAAGGACAACCCGGGCGTCACCCTGCCGGCCATGGGCATCCAGACCTTCCACCGGTCGGACACCTCGGGCACCAGCTTCAACTTCTCCAACTACCTGGCCAACGAGGCCAAGGCCGACTGGACGTACGGCACCAACAAGCAGTGGCCCGGCCCCGGCGGCCAGGGTGACAAGGGCAGCGCCCTGGTCTCCCAGGACGTCAAGAAGACGCCGGGTGCCATCGGCTACTTCGAGCTGTCCTACGCCCAGCAGCAGCAGATCCCGTTCGCCAAGGTCAGCAACGCCGCCGGCCAGTTCGTCGAGCTGACGCAGGACAACGCGTCGAACTTCATCGGCAAGGCGAAGGTCGTGGGCTCGGGCAACAACCTGACGCTGAGCTTCGACTACACGGACACCGGCGCCAACGACTACCCGAACGTGCTGGTCACCTACGAGATCGTCTGCCAGTCCGGCAACGACGCCGCGAAGCTGCCGGCGCTGAAGTCCTTCCTCGACTATGCGGCCAGCACCGACGGCCAGAAGGCGATCCTCGGTTCGGGTTACGTCGCCCTGCCGGACAACATCCGCACGAAGGTCGTCAGCGCGATCGACTCGCTGAAGTAGCTTCCGCGGAAGTCGGCTGAGCACGCTCCACGCCCGCCCGGTGGCCGGATGGTCGCCGGGCGGGCGCGGTAGCTGATCGGCCCCTAGGAATGGAGCCCGACATCGCTACCACAGGACGGTCCCCGACCTCGGTGGAGCCGACACCGGAGGACCAGCCACGAGGCGCCACCTCACTGCGGAAGGGGCGCACCCCCAAGGGCGGGGACGTAGCCTTCCGCTGGCTGTCCAAGGGCTCCGGCTGGCTCATCCTGCTGCTCATGGCGGCCGTGGCCGCCTTCCTGGTGATCAAGGCCGTGCCGGCCATCACGTCCGACAAGACCAACTTCTTCACCACCCAGGTCTGGGACCCGGACGGCACCGGCAAGTTCGGCATCGCCGCCCTGGCGTTCGGCACCCTGCTCTCGTCGCTCATCGCGCTGGTCATCGGCGTCCCGGTGGCGGTGGGCGTGGCGCTCTACGTCAGCCACTACGCGCCCAGGGCGATCGCCCGGCCCCTGGCCTACGTCGTCGACCTGCTGGCCGCCGTGCCCAGTGTCGTGTTCGGCCTGTGGGGCGCGGTGTACCTGTCGCCCAACCTGATCCCGCTGTCGACCTTCCTGTCCAAGTACTTCGGCTGGATCTGGCTGTTCAAGTCGACCAACGAGACCTACGGCAAGTCCATTCTGGTCGCCGCCGTCGTACTCGCGGTGATGATGCTGCCGATCGTGGCGGCCATCTCCCGCGAGGTGTTCGTGCAGACCCCGACCGAACACGTCGAGGGCGCGCTGGCGCTGGGCGCCACCAAATGGGAGACCATGCGGGTGGCCGTGCTGCCCTACGGCCGGTCCGGTGTGGTCAGTGCCGTGGTCCTCGGCTTCGGCCGCGCGGTCGGCGAGACCATCGCCGTCGCCATGGTGCTCTCGTCCACGTACAAGATCAGCTGGCGGATCCTCGACCCCGGTGGCAACACCATCGCGGCGAACATCGCCAACCGCTGGGGTGACGCCAGCTCGCCGATCGCGCAGGGCTCCCTCATCGCGTCCGGTCTGGTGCTGTTCGCCATCACCCTGATCGTCAACTTCGGCGCGCGGGCCATCGTCCGCCGTGGCAGGAAGGCGAGCGCATGACCGCCGCCGTGTACGACGAGGTGCCACTGAGCCCGCCGAACCTGTCCCGGCGCAAGCTGCCCTGGTGGGCGTTCCTGATCACCGCCGCGGCCGCGGTGCTGGTCACGTGGGTGCTGTTCGAGCTGACCCCGGTCTACGGCCGGATCATCTTCGTGCTGGTCACCGGCGCGCTGTATCTGATCGCGCAGACCGCGCTGTCGGTGTCGGTGGAGGGCTGGCGGCACGCCAAGAACCGGCTGATGACCAGCCTGCTCATCCTCGCAATGATCCTGGCGGTGCTGCCGCTGCTGGGCGTGCTGGGCTACACCATCGCCAAGGGGCTGGCCCGGTTCGACGGCGTGTTCTTCACGCACTCGATGCGCGCGGTCGCCGAGTCCGATCCCAACGGCGGCGCCTACCACGCCATCATCGGCACGCTGGAACAGGTCGGCATCGCCACCGTGATCGCGGTGCCCTTCGGCATCATGGTGGCCATCTACCTGGTCGAGTACAGCCGGGGCCGGCTGGGCCGGGTGGTCAGCTTCTTCGTGGACGTGATGACCGGTCTGCCCTCGATCGTGGCCGGCCTGTTCATCCTCGCGCTGTGGGTGCTGGCCCTGCGCATGGGCAACTCCGGTTTCGCCGGTTCGCTCGCGCTGATGATCCTGATGCTGCCCACCGTGGTCCGCTCCTGCGAGGAGATGCTCAAGCTGGTCCCGGTGAGCCTGCGCGAGGCGTCCTACGCGCTGGGCGTCGCCAAGTGGATCACCATCGTGCGGATCGTGCTGCCCACCGCGCTGCCCGGCATCATCACCGGTGTCATGCTGGCCATCTCGAGGGTGATGGGCGAGACGGCGCCGGTGCTGCTCACCGTGTTCGGCAACAACGTCATCAACAACAACCCGTTCGACGGTCCACAGGCTTCGCTACCGTTGTTCGTGTACAACGAGGTCCTCCAGTCCTACGACACCGCCATCAACCGGGCCTGGACGGGCGCGCTCACACTCATCATCATCGTGCTTCTGCTCAACCTGCTCGCCCGTGCGATCGCGCGCTTCGCGCGAGTGCGTGGTTAGTCACTCGCCAGGAAGGTGGGCCTGATGGCCAAGCGACTGGATATCAAGGACCTGAACCTGTTCTACGGCAAGTTCCATGCCGTGGCGGACGTCAACCTGTCGGTGCCTCCGCGCAGCGTCACCGCGTTCATCGGACCGTCCGGTTGTGGCAAGTCGACGGTGCTGCGATCGCTGAACCGGATGCACGAGGTCACGCCGGGCGCCCGGGTCGAGGGCAAGGTCTCGTTGGACGGCGAGGACATCTACGCCTCGTCGGTGGATCCGGTGATGGTCCGCAAGACCATCGGCATGGTGTTCCAGCGGCCCAACCCGTTCCCCACCATGTCCATCCGGGACAACGTGGTGGCCGGCCTGAAGCTGGGCGGCGGCCAGGACCGCAAGACGCTCAACGAGGTGGCCGAGCGGGCGCTGCACAGCGCGAACCTGTGGGGCGAGGTCAAGGACCGGCTGGGCAAGCCGGGCGGCAGCCTGTCCGGCGGGCAGCAGCAGCGCCTGTGCATCGCCAGGGCGATCGCGGTGCGGCCGGACGTGCTGCTGATGGACGAGCCGTGCTCGGCCCTGGACCCGATTTCCACGCTGGCCATCGAGGACCTGATCGGTGAGCTGAAGCAGGACTACACGATCGTCATCGTCACGCACAACATGCAGCAGGCGGCCCGGGTCAGCGACCAGACGGCGTTCTTCAACCTGCGCGCGCAGGGCCAGCCCGGCCACCTGATCGAGATCGACGACACCGAGAAGATCTTCTCCAACCCGCACGAGAAGGCGACCGAGGACTACATCTCCGGCCGCTTCGGCTGAGCGACCGGCCTCACCCACCGGTCCGGCCGGACTGGTGGGTCGGGATCTCGGACCGGTTTCGTGGGCCGTGTGCCGACCCTTCGGGCCGTCAGATGTCGAACTGATCGGACCCCGGCATCCGCCCGGTGACCACGAACACGGTCCGCTTGGACACGGACACCGCGTGGTCGGCGAACCGCTCGTAGAACCGGCCCAGCAGCGTCACGTCGACGGCCGCGGCCACCCCGTGCGGCCAGTGCTTGTCCATCAGCACGGTGAACAACTCGCGGTGCAGGTTGTCCATCTCGTCGTCGTCGGTCTCGACCTCGCGCGCCAGGTCCACGTCCTGGGTGCGGATCACCTGTTCCGTCTTGCGGGCCAGCGCGACGGCCACGGTGCCCATCTGCTCGAAGTACGGGCGCACCTCGTCCGGCAGCACCGATGCCGGGTGCCGGCGCCGCGTGGCCTTCGCCACGTGCAGCGCCAGGTCGCCCATCCGCTCCAGGCTCTCCGCCGCGTGGATCACGGCCAGCACGGTGCGCAGGTCGGTGGCCACCGGCGCCTGCAGCGCCAGCAGCGCGTACGCCTCTTCCTCGTAGGCGGTGCGGGCCACGTCGACGCTGGCGTCGTCACTGATCACCTGCTCGGCCAGAGCCAGATCGGCTTTCAGCAGTGCCGTGGTCGCCCGGTCCATGGCCGTGACGACCATCGCACACATGTCGGCCAGGCTGGTGGCGAGCTCACCGAGTCGATCGTGGTACGCCTCACGCATGCAGCCAGCCTAGAGGTACGTGGCCTCGAACACGGCATGCCCAGGTGAACCCAGGGTGAACCACGGGTGATCCCTGTGCACGATCATGGCACTGATCAGGCGCAGGACGTGTTCGCCGCGTTCACATAGGACAGACCGGTGGGGGCCTCGGACGTGCCGCCGGTGGCCTTCACCGCACCTGCCTTGGGTGCCTTGACGACATTGTTGAAGCCCGGCCCGAGGACGAGCTGGATCGCGCCGTCCATGCTCGGGTCGACCTGCAGCGTCGCCGAGGGCACCGACGAGGCCAGCAGCTGCGCCTGCGCCTGCTGCCCGGACGCGTACCGGATGACGGTGCGCGTCACGTTCGGCGGCGCGGGACCGCCGATCTGGTTGATCACGTAGTCGTAGTTCCTGAGATCGTCCGCGGTCCGCTTCGCGGCACCGGGCGCGCTGTCGCCGATGCCGTTGATCACCTGGACCTTGATGTCCTTCGCGGCCACCTGCGTGGTCGGCGCGTTCGACGTGGCCGCCTGGCTGCCGCCGGTCTCGCCGGGCAGCGACGAGTTGTCGATGATCGCGTTGAACAGCTGCTTGCTGGTGCTCGCCTGCAGCGTTTCCTCGCCGGCCGAGTTCACCGTGTCCGACGTGGGCACCGTGACGAACGTGATCTTGCCCAGCGCCAGGCCCTGCAGCGAGGTGGCCAGCTTGGCCAACTGGTCGACGCCCATGTTGTCGCCGAACGTCGACTTGGTGAACGTGCCCAGGAAGTTGTTCAGCAGGCCGGTGTTCATCAGCAGGTTCTGCTGGCCGATGGTCTTGCGCAGCACCGCGGCCAGGAACCGCTGCTGGCGGTCGATCCGGCTCAGGTCGGCCAGGTGCTTGTCGCCGCTGACCTGGTCGGCCGTCACGTAGTCCAGCGCCTTCGTGCCGGACAGGGTGACGGTCCCGGACTTGCCGACGATCGTGCCCAGCTTGGCGTCCTTGACCGGGGCCGAGACGCAGAGCTGCACGCCACCCTGGACGGTGCCCACCAGGCTGCCGAAGCCACCGGTGTCCACGCCGACGAAGTGGTTGATCCGCAGGCCGGACAGCTGCTGCACGGTGTCGGTGACACAGCGCGGCCCGCCGACCGAGTAGACGGAGGACAGCTTCACGCCGGTCTGGGCGGGCACCTGGCCGGTGGTCTGGTTGGTCTTGTTGTCCCACTGCTGGCAGACCGGCCGGTCCACCTGCAGGTTCGGCGGGAACGACACCACGGCGGCGCGACTGCCGTCCACCGGGATGTGCACCACCATGATCGTGTCGGTGGGCTGGGCGTCACTGGCACTGGCACCCGGCCGGTTGCTGGTGCCGACCAGCAGGAAGTTCGAGTCGCCGTACTGCTTCGAGCTCTCCAGGATGGCCGGCGAGTTCTCGTCCAGCGCCGCCACTTCCTGGATCGGGCTGCCGCCCGAACCGTGGTGCAGCGCCTGCCAGCCGAAGTACGAACCGGCCAGCACCAGCACCGCGACGCCGACGGCGGCCATCTTCGCGCTGAGCATGCCGCGACCGCGGCCGCCCTGCTTCGTCGGCGGCCTGCTGACCGGCAGCCGCCGCCTGGGTTGCGGCTGCGCCACCGGCTCGTGCGCCTGCGTCGCCGTCGCCGGGCTCACCGGGCCGTTGCTGGTCAACGCCTCCTCGAGGTCGTTGTCCTTGCCCAGCCACGGCATGATCCGCATCCGGCGGCTGCGCCGCTGTGCCACTTCGGCGGCCATCTCGTCGTGCACCGCGGAGAACCTGGCCAGCGTGGCGTCGATGGTGCGCTTCTGCTCCACCGCCTCGCTGATCGGCTCCATCTCGGTGGTCAGCGACAGCGGGTCGATGTCCTCGCGCCGTTCCGGACCGACCTTGGTCCGCGCCGCGGGCACGACCTCGGGTTCGGCCGACGGCTGGGCGGGGGCCTGCGGCAGCGGCTTGGCCGGCGCCGCCAGCGCGGTCGCGGCCAGCCGGCCCACCGGGGTCATCGCGGGCCTGCTGGGCGGCCCGACCGGCGGGACACCGGGCCGGCTGCCCGATCCGACCGGGGTCATTACGGGCCTGCTGGGCGGACCGACGGGAGCGATGTCCGTGCGGCTACCGGGTCCGACCGGCGCCATGTTGGTGCGACTGCCCGGTCCGACCGGGGTCATGTTGGTGCGACTGCCCGGTTCGACCGGGGTCATGTTGGTGCGACTGCCCGGTCCCGCCGGGGGCATCCCCGGCCTGCTGGGTGGTCCGACCGGGTTCATCCCGGTACGGCTGGGCGGTCCGACCGGCGCGACGTCGGTCTCCGACGCCGGGTTCAGCCGGTTGGCCACCGGCACGTCCGGGCGCGGCATCCGGCCGGTGCGCTGCCCGGGGCCTGCGGTGTGCTGTGAGTCCTGGTGGTCCTGCCACGGTCCGGACGGCTGCTGCGGCAGTCGGGCCGCCGGCGCCCGGCCGGGCGCGCGCCTGCCCTGCGGCGTGGGGAGCTGGGTCATCGGTGGCTGGCTCACCGGCGGCTGCGGCTGCTGCCTCGGCGGCGCCGGGATCCGCTGCGAACCGGTGCCCTGGCTGCCGGCGATCCGCCGGGCCAGGCCACGGGCGGTCGGTGCCGGCCTCGGCATCCGCTGCGAGCGGCGCGGATCGGCCTGACCGCCGTCGAATGCCTCAGCAGCGCCGAAACCGGTCGCGTTACCGGCGTCCGGCTGCTGAGACGCTGCGATGTCGTTATCTTGCCGCGTCCGTCCGGTGCCCTGGGCTTGCCTACGGTATTGAGGAGGGAGGGCACGCGGCGGCTGGGAACCGCCGGCGGACCGAGTCTGGTCCGGCTGCGCACGGCGGCGGCCCTCACGGGCAGGCACGGCCGGGGCGGGCTGGGCGTGCCGGCGACCACCGGCCGATTCGGTGGGCGCCACGTGCGAGGGGGGTGGAACGGGCGTCATGTCCGAGCGGGAGCCGCCGTGTTTGGCGACCAGGTCCGACACGCTGACCCCGCCGGAATCTTCCATCGAACGTCGGCGGCGACGACCGGATCGACCGTAGGCGTCCTGGCCGGGTGTCGAGGAGGATGTGCCGTGCCGGCCGGAGTCGCCGCGGCGGGGCTCGTCAGGCACTCGTTCTCCTTCCCAGCAATCAGGTCGTGCAGGTCGTCAGGTCGTACACGTCACGGTGGGCGCGCCGGCGGGCTGCGCTGCCCTGGACACCGGCCCCGCCCGGCGTCCCGCGTCACCCTGCGCAGGCGATAGTACGGTCGGCTGCTGCTGATGACGACAGCGCGCGGAAATACTTTCACTATAAGTAGGCGATTGTGGCTACCCGGCTAGGCTGAACGGGCTAAGGCTCACCGCCTGGGTGAAACCACCGCCCGAGATTCGGCGATCCGTCGCCCCTGTGCGGCGCCCGCCAGTATGACCCGTCCGGCTCGGCGGTATGCCACCGCATTGCGACCGGACTGCTTCGCCGCGTAGAGCAAGCCGTCCGCGCGCAGCAACTGCTGCTCCGCGCTCGTCGGCGGCCGGCCGGCCGCCAGTCCGCCGGATGGCTCGTGCGCCAGGCCGATGCTGACCGTGACCCGCAGGCCCGGCACCAGCTGCGACCACGGGTGCTGCTCGATCCGCGCCCTGGCCGCCTCGGCCACCGCGACCGCGGTCACCGCGTCGATGCCGGGCACCACCAGCACGAACTCCTCGCCGCCGTACCGCGCGCAGAACGCGCCCTCGGGCAGGCCCTCGGACAGCAGGTCCACCACCCGCCGCAGCACGCGGTCGCCGACCAGGTGCCCGAACGTGTCGTTGACCTGCTTGAACCAGTCCAGGTCGGCCAGCGCGACGGCCAGCCCGGTGCGGTCGCCGGCCCGTGCGGTGTCGGCCAGCAGCGAGGTGAGCCGCTGGTCCAGGTAGCGCCGGTTGTAGCTGGCGGTGAGGCTGTCCCGGATGCTCTGCTCGCGGGCCTCGGCGTGCTCCTTGCGCAGCCGGTCCACCTCGCGGCGCAGCTGCTCGGGCACCGGGGGCCGCTCGATCCGGTCGGAGTAGACCAGGTCCAGCGCGGACCGCAGGTGTTGGTAGGCCTGTTGCCACTCGCCCCGCGACGCCAGCAGCGCGCCGATCGACTCGTGCAGCCGGATCAGCTTCGAGGCGTCGGCCAGGCCGCCGGTGTCCACACCGCGGTCGAGTTCGGCGGGCGGGACCGGTTCGGGCTCCTGCCCGGCGGCGCGCGGTTCGGGGCGCGGCGTGTCACAGCCGAAGCCGGGAGCGCCGGTGCGGGACATCGGATGAGGGCCGGCGGGACGGGTCGGCGCGTCGAACGTCGGCCAGCCGGTGCCGTCCTCGATCGGTTCCGGTTCCACGATGTCGGGTCGCAACACGGTCACCCCGCTCCACCTCCCTACGTCCCAAGGTGTCGACATACAGGAGCGGTGGCTTGAGATGACGGGACGAGCCAGTGCCGGATTTCGCTCGTCTGGCTGAAGGAACGTTGCTCCAATGCGGTGGTCGGGCGTGACGTGCGTCTCGATCGGGTGACACCGAACCCTGCCGCGCAGGTGCCCCGTCACTCCGTGATCAGGCCGCTACGCTGGGCATTTCCGCTGGTGAAGGGCCCGGTTACCCTCCGGAGTGCATCAACTCCGCTCCGGCGGGCACTCGGGCGTCGTCCGGGTCGGCAAGCCAGTTGTCCGGAAGGACCACCTTGGCCGGCGAACCCTGCCGCCCGCGCGGTCCGTCCGCCTCCGCCGGGTAGGGCGAGTCGAAGCCGGGACCGTCCGGGCCGTCCAGCTCGGCGAGCAGGTCGTCCAGCTCGGCCAGGCCGCCCACCATGGCGAACCGCTGGCGCGGCGTGGCGCCGACCGGGAAGCCGCGCAGGTACCAGGCCATGTGTTTGCGCAGGTCGCGCAGGCCCTTCAGCTCGCCGTAGTGGTCGGCCAGCAGGTGGGCGTGCCGGCTCAGCACGGCCGCCACCTCGCCCAGTCGCGGCCCGGCCGGGACCGGCTCACCGGCGAACGCCGCCTGCAGGTCGCGGAACAGCCACGGCCGGCCCAGACAGCCCCGGCCGACGACCACACCGGCGCAGCCGGTCTGCTCCACCATCTTCACCGCGTCCTCGGCGGCGAAGATGTCGCCGTTGCCCAGTACCGGGATGGTGGTGACGGCCTCGACCAGCCGGCTGATCATCGACCAGTCCGCATGGCCCGAGTAGCGCTGGGCGGCGGTCCTGGCGTGCAGCGCGACGGCCACGGCGCCCTCGGCCTCGGCGATCCGGCCGGCGTCGAGGAAGGTGTGGTGGTCCTCGTCGATGCCGATCCGGAACTTCACCGTCACCGGGATGCCCGCGGGCTCGGCCGCCCGCACCGCCGCCGCCACGATGTCGGCGAACAGCCGCCGCTTGAACGGCAGCGCCGCGCCGCCACCGCGCCGGGTCACCTTCGGCATGGGGCAGCCGAAGTTCATGTCGATGTGATCGGCCAGGTCCTCGTCCACGATCATCCGCACGGCCCGGCGCATCGTCTCCGGGTCGACGCCGTAGAGCTGCATCGACCGGGGTCGCTCGGTCTCGTCGAAGGTGATCATGTGCATCGTGGTCGCGTCGCGCTCGATCAGCGCCCGGCTGGTGATCATCTCGCAGACGTACAGCCCGGCGCCGTACTCCCGACACACCTTGCGGAACGCCACGTTGGTGATCCCCGCCATCGGCGCCAGCACCACGGGCGGATCGACCTGGAACGGTCCGATCCGCAGCGGGTTCGCCGGGGCAGTCACCGCACCATTGTCCCCGATTCAGCCGACATCCCTGACCAGCAGGTCCTCCAGCTGCACGCGTCGACCAGCCAACTCCAGTGGTTCGCCGACGGCTACACCCTCGTGATGGCGGCCATGCTGCTGCCGGCCGGCCTGCTGGGCGACCGGATCGGCCGCAAGCGTTTGCTGCTCGCCGCGCTCGTACTGTTCGGCGGAGCGTCGCTGTGGTGTGCCTTCGCCGGCAGCGCCGGCATGCTCATCGCGGCGCGCGTCTGCCTCGGCCTGGCCGCCGCGTTCCTCACGCCGCTGGGCTCGGCCGTGTTCCTCGTGCTGTTCCCGGATCCGGCAGACCGCACCAAGGCGATGTCGGTGCTGGGCAGCGCGATGATGCTCGGCCTGCCGCTCGGCCCGGTGGTCGGCGGCGCCCTGCTGGAGCACTTCTGGTGGGGCTCGGTGTTCCTGATCAACGTGCCGCTCGTGGTGGTGGCGCTGGTCGCCGTGACCATGCTGGTGCCGGAGTCGCGGGGCGAACGCGCGCCCGGCATCGACCTGTTCGGCATCGTGCTGTCCAGCGCCGGCCTGGTCGGCATCACCTACGGCGTGATCGAGGCGGGCCAGGCGGGCTGGGGCGCCACCGCCGCGTGGCTGCCGATGGCGGCGGGCGTGTTCGTACTGGCGTGGCTGGTGCCGTGGGAGCGCCGGACGCGGGACCCGTTGGTGGACCTGAGCCTGTTCGCGTCGCGCGGTTTCACCTGGGGCACCGTGTTCACCACGATGGTCAGCTTCGCGATGTTCGGGCTGATGTTCTTCCTGCCGCTGTACTACCAGTCCGTGCAGGGCTCCAGCACCCTGGGCACCGGCCTGAAGCTGCTGCCGATGATCGGCGGCCTGCTGGTCGGCGCGAGTATCGCCGGGCGGATCAAGGCCGACGTCGGCTACACGTCGATCCCGGCGGCCGGTTTCCTGCTCACCGCGGGCGGCCTGTTCCTCGGTGCCACCACCAGCCTGGACTCCGGCTACGGATTCACCGCGGTCTGGCTGGTGATCATGGGCGTGGGACTGGGCCTGGCGATGACCCGCACCATGACGGCCGCGCTGAACGCCCTGTCCACCGACCGGGCGGGCGTCGGGTCCGCGCTGATCCAGGCCATGCGGCAGGTCGGCGGCGCGATCGGCATCGCGCTGCTCGGCTCGTTCGCCAACTCCGGTTACCGGGGCAGGCTCACCCTGCCCGCGCTGCCGGCGCCGGTGACCGACGCGCTGCGCGGCAGTGTCGCGACCGGCGTGCAGGTGGCGCGACAGTTGCGCATCCCCGGCCTGTTCGACACGGTTCGCTCGGCGTTCGTCGGTGCCATGGACACCACCCTGTGGGTGTGCGGCGGGGTCGGTGCCCTGGCGGCCGTGTTGGCCGTGGCCTTCCTGCGGCCGGACCGGGCACAGCCCGTCGAATCCGCGCCCGCGCCGCGTGCCGAGGTGCTGGAAGTTTCATGACAGCAGAACAACCTTGGCGCAGGACACAAGGTTGGTGACGGCGTGGCCGGCGACGGTGCTTTGACACTGCTCGCCGGCCCGCTGGAACTTGTGCGGCATGCACCCCTATCGGACACCGATTCTCGCCGCCGGCACGGCGGCGCTCGTCCTGGGCGGGACGCTGTTCGCCGTCGCGCTGCCGAGCGCGGCGGCCACCGTCGCGCCCGCCGCGGTGGGTGACGGCTTCTGGCACACCAGCGGCAACAAGATCCTCGACTCGGCGGGGGACGTCGTGCGCATCGCGGGCGTCAACTGGTACGGCTTCGAGACGCCGGACGAGGTGGCGCACGGCCTGTGGGCGCAGGACTACCACGCCATCGTCGACGACATCAAGAACCTGGGCTACAACACCATCCGGATCCCGTTCTCCAACCAGGTGGTGGAGACGCCGATCGTGCCGCAGGGCATCAGCATGTTCAACAGCACCGGGCCGATCAACACCGACCTGACCGGGCTGAACTCCCTGCAGATCCTGGACAAGATCATCAGCTACGCCGGCACGGACGGCCTGAAGGTCATCCTGGACGACCACCGGTCGGAGGCCGGGGAATCCGCGGAGCAGAACGGTCTCTGGTACACGAGCACGTACACCAACCAGAACTGGCTCAACGACTGGGCCACGATGGCCAAGCGGTACGCGGGAAACCCGACGGTGATCGGGTTCGACCTGCGCAACGAGCCGCACACCCCGGCCGGCGTGGCCTACGCGAACGGCGCCACCTGGGGCACCGGTGACCCGAACACCGACATCCGGCTGGCCTACCAGAACGCCGGCAACGCCATCCTCGCCGTCGACCCGAGCGCGCTGATCTTCGCCGAGGGCATCGGTGAGACCCCGAACGCGTCCGGCGGCTTCGACTCCACCTGGTGGGGCGGCGACCTGGAACTGGCCGGCCAGTTCCCCGTCGTGCTGTCCTCACCCGGCCACGTCGTCTACTCGGCGCACGACTACGGCCCGTCCCTGTTCCAGCAGACGTGGTTCAACGCCAGCACGACGACCGCCAGCCTGGAGTCGGTGTGGAACCAGTTCTGGGGCTACCTGTACCAGAACGGCACCGCGCCGATCTGGGTCGGCGAGTTCGGCACCGGCAACACGGCACCCGACGTCACCAGCACCGGAGCGGGTTCGCAGGGCCAGTGGTTCACCAGCCTGGTGTCCTACATCGGCGGCAACCCCGGCATGGGCTGGACGTACTGGGCGCTCAACGGCGAGGACTCATTCGCCTTGCTGGACAACGGGTATGACGCCACTCCGGCGAACGCCACCAAGCAGAGCCTGCTGGCGACCATGCAGCAGCCGTTCGCCGCACCGCCGCCACCACCGGCCGGCGGCGGTGGCACCACGACCGCGCCACCGCCCGCTTCGTGCTCGGTCGCCTACTCGGTGAGCAATGCGTGGCTGGGCGGCTTCCAGGCCGGCGTGACGATCACCGACACGGGTACAGCGGCGGTCACGAACTGGACGCTGGCCTGGGACTTCCCTGGCGCCCAGCAGATCAGCAACCTGTGGAACGGCACCGTCACCCAGACCGGCAAGCACGTCAGCGTCGCGGCGGCGGCCTTCGACGCCACGATCGCGCCGGGCACCTCGGTCACCGTCGGGTTCACCGCCAACGACCCGACGACCGACGTCAACCCGACGGCGTTCACGGTCAACGGTTCCGCCTGTACCGGCTGATATCACACTCCCAACCCCAACACCCCACTGTGGAGGTGGCCAGCAGATGGCCCTGTCCAAGATCTCGGCTGCCGTGCTCGGCGCGGTCGCGCTCGCCATCGGCGTCGTGGCCGTGCCGGGACCGGCGGCCGCGGCGACAACACCGGCCTGTCAGGTGAACTACACGGTGGTCACCGCATGGCCCGGCGGCTTCCAGGGCGACGTCGTCATCACCAACAACGGTCCGGCGATCTCGTCCTGGCAGCTGAAGTACACGTACTCCGGCAACCAGATGATCACCAACGGCTGGAACGGCACCTGGACCCAGACCGGGGCCTTCGTGAACGTCGACAACGCCGCCTGGAACGGCACGGTGGCCACCGGCGGCACGGTCGACATCGGTTTCACCGCGAACGTGACCAGCGCGAACGTCAACCCGACGGCGTTCACGCTGAACGGCCAGAGCTGCGGTGGCCCCGGTGGCACCCCACCGCCGGCGCCGACGCCGACGGTCAGCCTGACCAGTCCGACCGCCAACCAGTCGTTCACCCCCGGTTCGAGCATCATGCTGGCCGCGGCGGCCAGTGAGACCGGCGGCACGATCAGCAAGGTCGAGTTCTTCAACGGCACGACCCTGCTGGGCACCGCGACCACCGCGCCCTACACGTTCACCTGGGCGAGCGTGCCAGCCGGCAGCTACTCGCTGACCGCCGAGGCGTTCGACGCCACCGGTGGCACGGCCACGTCGACGGCCGTGCCGATCACGGTCGCGACGGCCGGTGGCACCACCCCGACCGGCGCGCCGCAACTGCACGTGGCCGGCAACAAGCTGGAGGACGCCACCGGCTCGGTCGTCACGCTGCACGGCGTGAACCGGTCCGGCGCCGAATTCGCCTGCGTGCAGGGCAACGGCATCTTCGACGGCCCGGTGGACCAGGCGTCGATCACCGCGATCAAGAGCTGGGGCGTCACCGCCGTCCGGGTGCCGGTGAACGAGGCATGCTGGAACGCCGAGTCCTATGTGGAGCCACAGTTCGCCGGCGCCACGTATCAGCAGGCGATCAAGTCCTACGTCAACCTGTTGAACAGCAACGGTATGGACGTGATCCTGGACCTGCACTGGACGGATGGCCTGTACACCGGCAACTCGTCCGGCTGTGCGTCGGCCGAGGCGACCTGCCAGAAGCCGATGCCGGACGCGGCCCAGGCGGTCCCGTTCTGGTCGTCGGTGGCCACCACGTTCAAGGGCAACAACGCGGTGATCTTCGACCTGTTCAACGAGCCGTTCCCGTCCCGGGCCACCGGGAGCGAGACAACCGGCTGGCAGTGCTGGCTCAACGGCGGCACCTGCACCGGTATCGGTTACCAGGTGGCCGGCATGCAGTCCCTGGTCAACGCGGTCCGGGCGACCGGCGCCAGCAACGTGATCATGCTGGGCGGGATGGAGTTCTCCAACGACCTGACCCAGTGGCTGCAGTTCAAGCCGACCGACCCGGACAACAACCTGGTCGCGTCGTGGCACTCGTACAACTTCAACACCTGCTCCACGCAGGCGTGCTGGACCAGCCAGATCGCGCCGGTGGCGGCCTCGGTGCCGCTGGTCGCCGGTGAGATCGGCGAGAACGACTGTGCGGGTGGCTACATCACGTCGCTCATGTCGTTCCTCGACGGCATCGGCGCCAGCTACCTGGGCTGGACCTGGAACGCCTGGGACTGCTCCAGCGGTCCGTCGCTGATCAGTGACTACACAGGCACGCCGACCCCGTTCGGCGCCGCCTTCAAGGCACATCTGCTGTCCCTGCCGCACTAGGTACCCGGCGGCCGGCACGGGGACGTGGTGTGAGCCACGTCCCCGTGCCGGTCACGGAACGGGAACGGTTTTCACCTCCGCCGGTCCGCCACCTTGAACTGAAAATCAGTTTCATTTAGCGTCGGCGGCATGACGGCTCGCCCCACCACGCTCCTCGTGCTGGCCGCGGCCGGCGCCCTCGTCGCCGGTTGCAGCTCCCCACCGGTCGTCCAGGCCCCGAACAGCTTCACGTCGCGCACCATCCAGGTCGTCGCCGCGGAGAACTTCTGGGGCGACATCGCAGCCTCACTCGGTGGTGCCCACGTCCGGGTCAGCAGCATCATCAGCAACCCGGCCACCGACCCGCACGACTACGAGCCCACGGCGTTCGACGGCCGCCTGATGGCCGGCGCCGGGCTCGCCATCGTGAACGGCATCGGCTACGACCCGTGGGCGGACAAGCTGCTCGCCGCCAACCAGGCACCCCAGCGGACCGAACTGAACATCGGCCAGGTGCTGCACGTACCCGACGGCGGCAACCCGCACGTCTGGTACTCGCCCGCCGACGTGCACACCGTGGTCAACGCCATGGTGAAGGAGTTCCAGCAGCTCGACCCGCCGGACTCGGCCTACTTCGCGGCGCACCTGAAGACCTTCGACGACAC
The DNA here is from genome assembly GCA_036491115.1 of Pseudonocardiaceae bacterium. Lineage (GTDB taxonomy): Bacteria > Actinomycetota > Actinomycetes > Mycobacteriales > Pseudonocardiaceae > DATEPR01. The sequence goes on along the minus strand of DASXCQ010000099.1, from coordinate 3,749 downwards.
GATGCTGGCCCAGTACAACTCGCTGATCGGCAACATCAGGTCGAAGTACGCCGGTACCCCGATCGGGGCCTCCGAGTCGATCGTCGCCCCGCTCGCGCAGGGACTCGGGCTTACCATGCTGACGCCGTCGTCCTTCCTGAACGCGATCAGCGAGGGCAGCGATCCCACGGCGGCCGACAAGAAGACCATCGACCAGCAGATCAGCTCGAAGCAGATCAAGATCTACGTGTACAACAGCCAGAACGCCACACCGGACGTGCAGGCCCAGGTGGCCGCGGCCAAGGCGGCCGGCATCCCGGTGGCCACCGTCACCGAGACGCTCTCACCGCAGACGAGCAGCTTCCAGGACTGGCAGGTCAGGCAGTTGAAGGGCATCCAACAGGCGCTCCACCAGGCAACCGGCAAATGAGTAATGGCATGGCCGTCGGGTCCGACCGGGCGGGCGTGGCGCAACTGCCACGGCCGGTGCTGACCCTGCGCGGCACCGGCGCCCGGGTGGCCGGACGGCAGCTCTGGCATGGCGTCGACGCCACGATCGGGCCGGGCGAGTTCGTGTGCGTGCTCGGCCCGAACGGGGCAGGCAAGTCCACCCTGGTGCGGATCATCCTCGGCCTGCACCCGGCCAGTGGCGAGGTCACCGTGCTGGGCGCCCGGCCGGGCGAGGCCAACCAGCGCATCGGCTACGTGCCGCAGCGGCGCGGCTTCGACAGTTCCGTGCACGTGCGGGGCGTGGACATCGTCCGGCTGGGCATGGACGGCCACCGCTGGGGCCTGCCCCTGCCCGGTCGTCGCGGCCGGGCGGTCACCGAACGGGTCGCCGAGGTGATCGACCTGGTCGGTGCCACGGCATACGCGGATCGGCCGATCGGCACCCTGTCCGGCGGCGAGCAGCAACGCCTGCTGATCGCCCAGGCACTGGTCCGCAAACCGGAGCTGCTGCTGCTGGACGAGCCGCTGGACAGCCTCGACCTGTCCAACCAGGGCGCGATCGCCGCGCTGATCAGCCGGATCTGCGTCACCGAGGGCGTCAGCGTGCTGATGGTGGCGCACGACGTGAATCCGATCCTGCGCTACCTGGACCAGGTGATCTACCTGGCCGAAGGCGGTGCGGCGGCCGGCTCGCCGGAGGACGTCATCACCGGCGACACCCTGACCCGCCTGTACGGCACACCCATCGAGGTGCTGCGCACCCAGACCGGTCGACTGGTCGTGGTCGGCGCGGACGGGCCGCTGGGGCACGGGCACGGCACTGGCCACGGATCCGCCGATGCCGGCTGACGGGCCGAGCTGGAACATCATCGCCGACCTCACCCTGATGTGGTCGTACCCGTTCATGGTCAACGCGTTCCGCGCCGGAACCGTGGTCGCGGTCGCGGCAGGCGTGCTGGGCTGGTTCATGGTGCTGCGCCGGCAGACCTTCGCCGGTCACACGCTCTCCCTCGTCGGCTTCCCGGGCGCGGCGGGCGCCACGCTGGTCGGGGTCGGCGCCGCATACGGCTACTTCGCGGCCTGCCTGGTGGCGGCAGTGGTCATCTCGGCCATCCCCAGGGCGGCCGGCGGCAGCCACGGCAGCGAGTCGGCGGCCACCGGAGTGGTGCAGGCGTTCGCGTTGGCATGCGGGTTCCTGTTCGTGGCGCTGTACAAGGGTTTTCTGAACGGGACCAGTGCGTTGCTGTTCGGGTCGTTCCTCGGTATCACCAGCGCCCAGGTGGTGGTCCTGCTGGTGGTCACGGTGGTCGTGCTCGGTGTGCTGGCGTGGTGTGGGCGGCCGTTGCTGTTCGCCAGCGTCGACCCGCTGGTGGCCACCGCCCGTGGCCTGCCGGTGCGATGGCTGTCGACGGCGTTCCTGGTGCTGCTCGGCGCCACCGTGGCCGAGGTCAGCCAGATCACCGGGTCCCTGCTGGTGTTCGCGCTGCTGGTGATGCCGGCGGCGACCGCCCAGGCCCTGTCCGTCCGGCCGCGCACCAGCCTGGTGCTGTCGGTGGTGGTCGCGCTGGCGATCACCTGGCTCGGGCTGAGTGCGGCGTTCTATTCGGTGTATCCCATCGGTTTCTACGTGACCAGCATCGGCTTCGTGGTGTACGTGGTCGCACTGTTCGGCAGCCGGGCCAGGGTGCGACTCGCGTGAACCTGCCACCGTTTCTCGTTCACGCGCTGGTCGCCGGCACGGCGATCGCCCTGGCATCCGGCCTCACCGGATATTTCCTGGTGCTGCGCGCCCAGGTGTTCACCGGCGACGCCCTGTCCCACGTGGCGTTCACCGGGTCGATGGCGGCGCTGGCCATCGGTGTCGACCTGCGGATCGGGCTGTACGTGACCACGGTGCTGGTAGCGGTGCTGATGGCCGTGCTGGGTCGGCGAGGGGCCGCCGACGACGTGGTGATCGGCAATCTGTTCGCCTGGATGCTCGGTCTCGGCGCGTTCTTCCTGACTCTCTATACGACGAATCGCAGCACCGGCAACGGTTCCGCCGGCGTCAGCGTGCTGTTCGGATCGATCTTCGGGATCAGCGCGCGCCAGGCCGTGATCGCCGCGGCGGTCGGCGTCGGCATCAGCCTGACCCTGATCGTGCTGGCCCGCCCGCTGCTGTTCGCCACCCTGGACCCGGCGGTCGCCGCCGCCCGAGGCGTCCCGGTGCGGCTGCTCGGTGTGCTGTTCCTGGCAGCGGTGGGCGCGTGCGCCGCCGAGGCCACCCAGGCGGTCGGTGCCCTGTTGCTGCTGGGCCTGCTCGCCGCGCCCGCCGGTACCGCCCAGAGGTTGACGGCCCGGCCGTACCGTGCGCTGATTCTGTCGGTGGTGGTGGCGCTGCTCGACATCTGGGTCGGGCTGGGCGTGAGCTACGCGGTGCCGACGCTGCCGCCGAGCTTCGCCATCCTCGCCGTGGCGACGCTGGCATATGTCGCGGCGCTGGTCCAGGAGAGGTTCCGCACCAGGTCCCGCAGGCCGGACCGCACGAACAGTCAGCTCACCGGTGCCGTCATCCGGTAGTCCCCGTGCACGTCGACGCTGTCCAGCGTGCCGTCGGGGTGGGGCGTCGAAGGTTCGTGCTCGAGTACCCGCAACACGTAGTCGATCCGCCGCCCCAGGAAGTACGCGGTCCTCGTCACCTCGGCCCCGGAGCCGAACCCACCCCCCGTCAGCCTCAGCGCTCAACTCGGCCCGCATAATCCCCTGCGTCCACTCCGGATCATGCCGCCAGTCCGTCGCACAACAGGCCACAGTCTCCGGCGGCACCGGAATCACCAGCTCCACCCGCACCTACCACGGCAACCCGACCCCAACACGCCGCGAGTAGTCTCACCCCGAGCCCACCAGCGCACCCAACCCGGCCAGTAACCACGGCGATGTCCCCGATACCCGGTCCCCACGGCCGGTACGTCACCGGGGATCCCGCCGAGGTCGATCGGCTAGCATGACGACCGGGGCCGTTAGCTCAATCGGTAGAGCTGCTGACTTTTAATCAGTAGGTTCCGGGTTCGAGCCCCGGGCGGCCCACCCTTCCCGCAGGTCAACGGCCTATGTGCAGGTCCCGCCATGATCACCTGCCCGGAATTGGCCCGACTTACCCATCCCGTCCGGCAAAGGTGGCGTCCAGCGCGACCGCTCCCTTCCGGGTCACGCTACCCCGCCCCATGTACACGTCCTGGGTCATCGACGGATGGGCGTGGCCGAGGATGTCAGCGATCTGCCGGGCCGTCAGTCCGGCGTCATCCAGCAGCGTCGCGACCGTTTTACGGAAGGTACGGAAG